>CANPYZ010000001.1 GCA_947589035.1 uncultured Clostridia bacterium
AAAACGGACACAATGAACAAGGAATGAAACAGAAAAGTTTGTTTTACAACTTTTTATCAGTTTTCAGTAACGGTGAATTTTTTATGCCGAAAACGGCGAAAACGATTTTCAACACAACGGAAAAATCGAATTTTATTTTGAACATGACACCAGAAAGTTATTGGAAGTTTAATTTAAAAATTTTAACAGGATTTTTAATTTTAATGCCGTTATTCAGTGTATTATTAGAATTTATGAAAGTGTACAGCGTTCCGGGAATGGCATTGTCAATAACAGGCGTATTTGCGATAGTATTTATGTTTATCGGGTTCATGAAAGACGAAACACCGAAAGCGTTATATTTACCGGCGTATCTGTTAGGGGGAATGTTAATTTGGGGGCTTGTCAGCCTGTATAATTCCTATTTCTACAGCATTTCTCTGTTTGGTTCTGACGGAAGAAATGAAGGTTGGCTGTCTTTGTTTTTTTACGGGAGCTTTTTTCTGTTAGGGGCGCAGTTAGGCACGAATGAAAACCGTTTAAAATTATTACACGGCATGTTATGTTTAGGGCTTGTGGAATGTTTATGGAGCGTTCTGCAAATGTTGCCGATTGGTTTTCCGTCATATTATCGAAATTTAGAACCAATTTTAATCTTTAACGTTTTTCTGCCGTCAGGCTTAACGGGAAGTCCAATATTTTTAGCAATATTGCTTTCTGTTTTGTTAGTGTTTGCGTTGATAGAATCTATTTTCACGGAAAATAAAAAAATTCGTTTATTAGATAACTGCTGTATCATTTGTTTTTCGTTGACGGCAATCCGCACACAATGTTTACATGGAATTATCGGAGTCATTCTCGCTGTAGCCATTGCATTAGTTTATGGACTAATGCAGAAAAATAGCAAGAAATCAGCCATTTGCCTGTTAATTTCCCTTTTAGGAATTATCATAGGATTCGGGTGGAATTATTTTTCTTCTTCTTTGAACGGAACATACGCAATTAAAGAAGGCGGTCAGCAGGCAGTGCCGAATACAATAGAATGTTACGACGGAGCAATTATTTTCGAAGATGCCTCTTATCGTTTAGCGGTTAGCGGTTATTATGTGAAAAATGAAAATAATAATCCGAATGGCAGTTTCGACATAGAAAGCATTCCGGAAACATATGCTTATTTATGGAAAAATACGCTGAAAATTATTTCCCGCTATCCGCTTGCCGGAAGTGGTGAAGATAGTCTCGTTTATCCGCAATTATACCAGAATCCGCAAATTCCCAGCAATCCGAATGTATTTGACCGCTGTTATAATGGCTATCTGCAAATTGCCGGAACAATGGGTATTCCAATGTTAATTTTATTTTTAGCACTCATGATTTTAACTATTTCAAGAGGAATACAAGCGCATAAACAAGAAAAAAACTGGCTTTGTGCAGGCGTATGCAGCAGCGTAATTGTTTATTTATTGTTAATGCTTTTCGGAGCGGGAAGTATTACGATTACGCCGATTTTCTGGATGTTGGCAGGAATGTGTATCAGTTTCCGGAAACAGGCTTGACATTTTGCGGAAAAAGTACTATAATTAAATAATTACAGGGTTTTCCCTGATGAATGAAAGGAGTTTTCTTTAATGGAAAAGAAAAGAATGTCCCGTGAGGGTTACGAAAACCTGAAACACACGCTTGACCATTTAATCAATGTACAGCGTGTAGAAGTTGCACAGAAACTGAAAGAAGCCCGTTCTTACGGTGACTTATCCGAAAACGCAGAATATGATGAAGCGAAAAATGAACAGGCAATCCTGGAAGCGAAAATTGCCGAAACGCAAAATATTCTGGACAATGCGGAAATTGTGGAAGATACCGGAGAAGACTTAGAAGAAATTGACATTGGCGTAGTCATGACCATCCGGAAAATTGGTTCAGGCGAAACGGAACAATGGAAAATTGTCGGCACGAATGAAGCGAATTATTTTGAACATAAAATTTCTGACGAATCGCCCATCGGGAAAGCAGCTTTAAAAAAGCGTATCGGAGATGTGTTCATTGTGGAAGCCCCAGCAGGCGAAATTGAATATGAAGTGTTAGACATTGCCAGAGAAATTCAGAAAGAAGCGTGAACCAATGCAGGAAGAACAGAACACACAGGAAATCATTGATACTACGGATTACCGGCAAATTCGTTTAGACAAGCTGAACCATTTGAAAGAAGAAGGCGCAGACCCGTTTCAATTAACGAGTTATCCAGTTTCCGTGAAAAATGCACAGCTGAAAGAACAGTACGAACAGAAAGAAAAAGCTGTTTTCGCTTCTGCCGACGGTGACGAAGAGAAAATTCAGGCAGGTTTGAACCAAATCAAAGAAGAAACGGTATACATTGCCGGACGTGTCATGAGTTGGCGGAAAATGGGCAAGGCGCATTTTATTGATGTGCGTGACCATACGGACAGAATGCAAGTTTACGTTCGTATGAACGACATCGGAAAAGAAGCGTTTGAAGCGTTCAAAAAATGGGATATTGGTGATATTTTAGGCATAGAAGGTTATGTGTTCCGGACGCAGAAAGGGGAAATTTCCGTTCATGCGAAAAGCGTAACTCTTTTAGCGAAATCGCTTTTACCCTTGCCGGAAAAATGGCACGGCTTAAAAGACCAAGATACCCGATACAGACAGAGATATTTAGATTTAATCTGCAATCCGGAAGTAAAAGAAGTTTTCGTTAAGCGCAGCCAGATTATGCGGGAAATCCGGAATTATTTGGATAATTCAGGTTATGTGGAAGTAGATACTCCAGTATTATTGCCAATTGAAATCGGCGCATCAGCGAAACCTTTTATTACGCATCATAACACGCTGAACATGGATATGTATTTGCGGATTGAAACAGAATTGAATTTGAAAAGGCTGATTGTCGGAGGATTTGACAAAGTTTATGAAGTGGGCAGAATTTTCCGTAATGAAGGCATGGACACTTCCCACAATCCGGAATTTACTTCTGTAGAAATGTATCAGGCGTACACAGATTATTTCGGCATGATGGATTTAATTGAAGATATGTATAAAACCATTACGCAAAATGTTTGCGGAACAGATGTGATTACTTATCAGGGAACGGAAATTGCCATTGGTAAGCCTTGGGAACGTTTAACCATGGTGGAAGCCGTGAAAAAATATGCCGGTGTAGATTATTCCGAATGGGAAACTGATGAAGATGCACGGGCATGTGCGGCAGAACATCATGTTGAAGTAGAAGAAGGGAAAAATGCAACAAAAGGACATGTGTTAATTGCCTTTTTCGATGCATTCGTAGAAGAAAAACTCATTCAGCCGACAATTATTTATGATTATCCGGTGGAAAATTCGCCTTTAGCGAAAAGAAAACCGACTAATCCGGCATTTACAGAACGGTTTGAATATTTCATGTACGCAAGGGAAATGGGAAATGCCTTTTCTGAATTGAATGACCCGATTGACCAGAAAGAACGATTCGTTCGGCAGGTAGAAGCCAAAAGGGCGCAGGGCAATATGAATTGTCAGGTTGATGAAGATTATGTAACAGCGTTGGAATATGGTTTACCGCCGACAGGTGGTTTAGGGTTCGGCGTAGACAGATTAGTCATGTTATTAACGGACAGCAGTTCTATTCGTGACGTGTTATTATTCCCGACAATGAAACCGCTTGCGGAAAATTAAACAACAGAACAAAAAGGCGGATTGGCAAAGAATCCGCCTTTTTTAGCAAGGAGTGGTGAACATGGCAAAAAAAGAAAAACCAGAAAAACAGAAAGAAAAAAGCGTTTTAGAAATTGCCCGTGAAATGGAAGCACAACAACGACAGCAAGCGGAAAAATTATTAGCAGAAAAACGCCTGAAAGAAGAACAGGAACGGCAAAATTATGAAGAACAACTAAAAGAAGAGAAAAAAGAATTACTGAAACTGAAACAAGGTGTCATTGATTCCAGTGAGACCATTCATGAAGAACAGGAACAACAGAAAAAATATACATTCGGTGAAAAAATTGCTAATTTTGTTTACTTGAATCAGTGGTGGATGTGGATTGCAGGAATTTTTCTTGTTTTAGTGGGGATATTAGTTTGGCAAATTGTGACAACAGTCAAGCCGGACATGATTATTTTGTTAGTTTCTGACAATGATTATTTCAGTGCAGCGTGTTCAGAAGGAATAGAAGAATTATTCGAACGCTACATTGAAGACGAAAACGGCGACGGAAAAATTTCCGTAGATGTGTATTATATGCCCGCCTCGGCAAGCCGTTCAGAAAATGATAATTATACAGGCGACCAGACGAAATTATTTGCAGAATTTCAGTTAGGAGAAGCAGTTTTAGTTATTTCTGATGCTGATGCAGATGAATTGATTGTTCCGGAAAATAATCTTGATAATTTAGAAAAAGCATTCGGAAATTATCAGGAAACACAAGGCGTAAGATTTTTCCTGAAAGATACGAATTTTGCGGAATATTTAGAATGGGACGAACCATTCGACGAAGATATTTATATTGGTATCCGGAAAGTGAAGAAAACTTTAGATTCTGAAGAAGAAATGCAGGAAGTTTATGATATATCTTTTCCGGCACTGGAAAAATTCGTGGAAGAGTTCGGGCATTTAGAAAATTGAATGACACCTATTAATTTTCCCTGTTCAATTCCGGTAATTGTTACAGGGAAAATGCAATTCCGGAAATTTTCGTCAGCATTTGCCGGAACGAGAACAGGAAGATAATTTTCAGCGTGTCCCTGATGAAAATCAGGCGTTTTCTGCCGTTCGAACAAAACGGAAAAAGTTTTCCCGATACAGGAATGTAAATATTGCTGGTGAAGTTTTTCCGCAAGGGAAGAAAGTTTTTCTGCACGTTCTTTTTTCACGGATTCCGGAATTTGACCGGAAGAAGAAGCAGCAGGTGTGCCTGAACGGGGAGAATAGCGGAAAATGTGAATTTCAGCGAATTGCATTTCCTGAACGAAAGCAAGCGTTTCCTGAAAATCTTGTTCTGTTTCATTAGGGAAACCCACCATAATATCTGTTGTAATGGCGCATTCCGGAAAGAATTTCCGGATTGTTTCCAGAAGAGAAGCATATTCTGTACTGGAATAATGTCTGCGCATAGCTGTTAAAATTTTATCACAGCCGCTTTGCACGGAAATATGAAAATGTGGCAATAATTGCGGAATTTCGCTTAATTGTTGAATGACTTCCACGGTTAAGCCGTCCGGTTCGAGTGAACTTAAATGGATTCTTTCAACGCCGGAATCGGCAACCGCCTGAACGGCATTAACAATAGTTAAACCGGATTCCTGCCCATAACAGGCAAGATTGATTCCGCAAAGAATAATTTCATGATACTGTTCAGAAACAATTTTTCGGGAAAGTTCCTGAATTTCAGATAATTTTCTTGAACGGCATCTGCCCCTTGCATAAGGAATAATGCAATATGAACAAAATCGGTTACAGCCGTCTTGAATTTTCAGAAACGCCCTTGTATGAAAAGAATCCATTCCTTGCGGGAGTGATTCGAACATTTCACCGGAAAGGAAATTTTCCACAGCGTAAATTTTTTGTGGATTCCGGAAAAAATTTTCCAGTAAAAGCGGAATTTGATTTCTGTTTTTCGTTCCGGTGAGAATATCCACTTCCGGTAAAGAAGAAGCATTTTCCGGAAAAGCCTGTACATAACAGCCAGTTAATAAAATAACGGCGTTCGGGTTACAGCGGCGGAATTTCCGGAGGGCTTGCAACATACGCTGGTCGCCAGAGGCGGTAACCGTACAGGAATTAACAATAATGGCATCTGCCTGTTCAGGAGAATCAGCAATTTCCCATTGATGATTTTTCAGTAATGCAGTAATACTTTCTGTTTCGGCGGAATTGACTTTACAGCCGAATGTTTTAAGATAGGCTTGCATGAAGATCAGTCCTTTTCAAGAGTTTACTGCAATTATAACACAGAAACTGAATTATGTCAAGATGTTGAAAAAAATCGTCAATCTATCGTCAGTCTTGTTTCAAATGCTGAATTTTCCCGAAAACACTTGACAATTTTCAAGATTCGTGATATGCTTTAGTTACAGCCGAAAAAGCTGTACACAAGGAAAAAAGAGAAAGAATATCCGCACAAGAACAATTTTTGGAGGTAGTATTTATGACAATTACACACATTAAACTGGTATCATTCCCGGACGTGCAGGACTTTGTGAATATTATTACAAAGTTTGCGTTTGACATTGACCTTGTTTGTGGTCGCTACATTGTGGACGCAAAATCCTTAATGGGAATTTACAGTCTTGATTTAACTGAGGCTGTAGAACTGCGTGCGCATACAGAAGATGCAGAAGAACTCTTTGCACAGATTGCAAAGTATATCGTAGACTAAGAACAGAATAGAAAGAACAGAATTTAAGATGTTTGCAGGAAGTGGGCGAAAGCCCACTTCTTTATTTGAAAATTTAATTTAAGAAAATAAGTGATGAAGTAATTTTTTCCATGCAAGCGGGAAAGTCATTTCCGGAACGGAATCAGCAGTTAATAAGGCACTTTGTCCGAGTAAAGTTTTCCCCTGATAGAAATAAACTGTTCCGACTTGCTGATGTTCATGAACAGGAGCTTGAACAAATTCAGGTAAAACAGTAACAGTTTCTAATTGTGTTCCGACAGGAATAGTGAACGAAGGAGAAAATGACAATTCCAGAAGAACGGCTGTTTCCGTGCCGTTTTTAATTTTCAGGGGCTGGAGAAATTCTTCTGAAAATCCGGAAAGGGTTACTTGATATTGAGAAAATCCCTGATTAAGCAATTGTTTTGCTAAAGTAAAGCGGCTATCTTCGTCGGGAGCGTTTAATATAACGGCAATGCAGGACATTCCATTCGATTCAGCAGCAGCGGCAAGACAGTAACCGGAATCGGAAGAATGTGCCGCTTTCAGTCCCTGACAAGAGTTCATTGTTCTGGTAAACGTATTTTCATTAACGAGTTCAACAGAATTTTCTAAAATGAATGTTCTCCATGTGGTTAAGCATTCCTCAAGGGCAGGACATTGCAAAACCGCCTGACAAAGTAAAGCCACATCATGCGCTGTAGAATACGCTTGTTCGTCGTCGAATCCTTGTGGAGAAGTAAACCTCGTGGACTTCATGCCTAAATCGAAAGCCATTGCATTCATATCCATAATAAATAACTGTTCATTTCCGGAAATGTTGTCCGCAAGAACAGCAGCGGCATCATTAGCATTTCCGGCAATTAACGCAAGAAGTAATTCCCGAATGGAAATTGTATCACCAGTTTTCAGCCAGACAACCGCCCCACGCATACCGGAAACACTTTCTCCGGCAGTTACGATTGTATCAAGGGAAAATTTTTGTTCTTCAATAGCCTTTGCCGTTAAATAAGCGGTCATCAATTTTGTGAGAGAACCAACAGGGCGAATTTCTTCAGCATAATTTTCTTGAAGAATATTTCCCGTGTTCGCTTCTAACAGCACGAAAGCCGTTTCATTTTCCTGTGCGTGAACGGAAATCGGCGAAAAAATCATCATGAACAGAAAATTTATCCAGAAAATGAAAAATTTCCGGCGCATAAACGGTCAACTCCTTTAAAAATTGATTTCTCTTTTAATTATACACTTGACAAGATGAAAAATTCGTGGTATAATAAAATAAGGCAAAAAGTGGGACATGGTCCTGCAATTTTTGAATGAAAAATTTCTGGGAGCGTGATTTAGAATGGCGTTGAAACTGAACACAAAATATCTGGAAAGTTTCGTGAAAAAAGACGAATTAACAGGTATGCAGGCGCAAGTGGAAACTGCTGTAAAAATGTTACATGAAAAAACCGGTTTAGGAAGTAATTTTCTGGGCTGGGTAGAACTGCCTACTAATTATGACAAAGAAGAATTTGCCCGTATTCAGGCGGCGGCAAAAAAAATTCAGAAAAATTCTGAAATTCTGATTGTAATCGGCATTGGCGGTTCTTATTTAGGGGCAAGGGCAGCAATTGAATTTCTGAAATCCCCGTTTTATAATAATATGAAAAAAGATACGCCGGATATTTATTACGTGGGAAATAATATTCACCCAACATATCTGAATGAAATTCTTTCACTTTGTGAAGGGAAAGATATTTCCGTGAATGTCATTTCCAAATCCGGCACAACAACTGAACCGGCATTGGCGTTCAGAGTATTCAAGCGGCTTGTGGAAGAAAAATATGGTAAAGAAGAAGCGAAAAATCATATTTTCGCCACAACAGACAAGGCAAAAGGAACATTGAAAGAATTAGCAGATAAAGAAGGTTTCGAAACATTTGTTGTTCCGGACGATGTCGGCGGAAGATTTTCAGTGTTGACTGCTGTCGGATTATTGCCAATTGCCGTGGCTGGCTGTGATATTGAACGCTTAATGGAAGGCGCAAGAGCAGCGCAAAACGCCTATATGGCAGATTTTGCGGAAAATGACTGCTATCGTTATGCAGCATTGCGGAATATTTTCTACCGGAAAGGGAAATCTGTAGAATTATTAGTTTCCTATGACCCTGCATTCGCAATGATGTCCGAATGGTATAAACAATTATTCGGTGAAAGTGAAGGAAAAGACCATAAAGGCATTTTCCCGGCATCAGTCATTTTTTCAACGGATTTGCATTCTATGGGGCAGTACGTGCAGGAAGGTTCACGGTTAATGTTTGAAACAATCGTGGATATTCAGAAGCCGAAAAAAGATTTCTATTTAGAAAAAGATGAAGCGAATTTAGACGGCTTGAATTTCCTCTGCGGTCAGAATATGTCTGTTGTCAACCGGAAAGCGTTTGAAGGAACAATTCTCGCACATACAGAAGGCGGTGTGCCGAATATAATTCTTGAATTAGAAGACAGCAGCGAATACAGCTTAGGGTATTTAATTTACTTTTTCGAAAAGGCTTGCGCCGTATCGGGCTATTTATTAGGGGTAAACCCGTTTAATCAGCCTGGTGTGGAAAGTTACAAGTCGAACATGTTTGCCTTACTGGGTAAACCTGGTTATGAGGGCGCAAAAGCAGAGTTAGAGAAAAAACTCGGCTATTGATAAATTGATGAAAATAATTAAGAGGAGTTATGAACAATGATTCAGATTATTACTGGCAGAAAAGGCACAGGCAAAACTAAAAATTTAATTAACCGGATCAGCACAGCAGTTGCTGAAACAAACGGCTGTCTTGTTTGTATTGAAAAAGGCGAAACGCTGAGACGTTCCATTAGTTACAAGGTGCGTTGGGTAGGCGTTGAACAGTTTGACATTTCCGGATATGAAGCATTTTACGGATTTATTGCCGGAATGTTAGCAGGCAATTATGACATCAAGGAAATTTTCGTTGACGGCATTCTGAAAATCGGCGGAGCTGATTTTGATGCACTGGGTGAAATGTTCGCTAAAATTGACGCTTTAACCGGAAAGGAAACAGCTGTTATTTTCACTGTTTCAGCAGATAATTCCGAACTTCCGGAATCTGTAACAAAATATCTTTAATTTAAAAAAAATACTTGACAAGCGGGGCAGAATCTGTTATAATTAAATCTGTGATGTTTTAACGCTTCAACGATAACAGAAAGCAGGGATACAGATGAAAATTAAACATATTCTGAATATAGAGAGAAGTTCTGAAAAAATTGTTTTGACCATTCCTGAAGAACGGCTGGAGCAAGTGAAAGGTTATCAATTTTCCTCACCTGTGCAGATTAACGGAGAAATTCACAATCATGCAGGAGCAGTAGTTTTAACACTGCATATTGAATTTTCCCTGCTTGTCACGTGTGACCGATGCCTGAAAGAGACAGAACAGGCATTCAGTTATGACAAGGAACATATGGTTGTTCGTTCTGTCAATGACGAGAACAATGAAGAAGACTATGTGATTGCCGAAGCGGAAAGCATTGATATTGCAGAAATTGCATTAGCAGACCTGTTACTGGAACTACCGTCGAAAATGCTTTGCAAAGAAGATTGCAAAGGCTTATGTCCGGTGTGTGGCTGTGACAGGAACCTGACGGAATGCAATTGCGGCGGCAGAATTGAATTTACATAATCCAACAGAAAGGAGTTCAGACAATGGCTGTACCAAAGAGAAAAACTTCTAAAGCAAGAAGAGATAAGAGACGCAGTGCCGTATGGAAATTAGATGCACCTGCGATGAGCAGATGTGACCATTGCGGCGAACTGAAAGCACCGCATAAGGTATGTAAAAACTGCGGCTATTATAAGGGCGTAGAAGTACTGAAAATTGACGTTCTGTAAGAATAGGCGGAGAGAGGCGGAGCTTCTCTCTGCTTTTATTTTTGGGGGTGAAAATTTGGTTGAAATAACAGGAGTAGTGAAATATTCTCCAGCGTATAGGGCGAAAGTGCAAATTGGAGATAAATTGATTTCCATGAATGGACATAAAATTCGGGATGTATTAGATTATATGTATTATGCGGCAGAATCTGAAATTTGTTTAGAACTTGAACAAAAGGGAAAAATTATCATTCGCAAAGGGGAATATGATGATTTAGGATTAGAATTTGCGAGTTTTTTAATGGACGGAAAACAAAGCTGTCAGAATAAGTGTGTATTTTGTTTCATTGACCAGATGCCCCCAGGAATGCGGGAAACGTTATATTTTAAAGATGATGATGCGAGACTGTCATTTTTACAGGGGAATTATGTGACTTTAACGAATATGACACAGGAAGACGTGGACAGAATTATTCAAATGAAATTAAATATTAACGTTTCCGTGCATACGACGAACCCAGAATTACGCTGTAAAATGATGCATAACCGTTTTGCCGGAGAAAAATTGAAATTTTTATGGCAAATGGCGAAAGCCGGAATACAATTAAATTGTCAGATTGTTCTTTGTCCGGAACTGAATGACGGGAAAGAACTACAAAGAACTTTAGACGATTTAGCGGAAATGATGCCGAATTTAACCAGTGTTGCAGTTGTTCCGGTTGGATTGTCAAAATTTCGGGAAGGGCTTTATCCGCTGAAAGGCTTTGACCGGAACAGTGCCGGAGAAGCAATTGATTTAATTGAACGCTATCAGGAAAAATTTTTACAAAAATTCGGAACGAGAGTTGTTTTTCCGTCAGATGAATTTTTTCTGTTAGCGGAAAGAAGTATACCGGAAGCAGAATATTATGAAGAATATCCGCAATATGAAAACGGCGTGGGTATGCTGCGTTCTTTAGCAGATGAATTTCATGAAGCGGCAGATTGTGCGGAATGGGAACCGCATACAAGGGAAGTTTCCATTGCCACGGGAAAAAGTGCATATGCATTTATTTGTGCATTAGTACAGGAGGCGGAAAAGAAATTTTCCGGTTTGCATTGTCATGTTTACGCTATAAAAAATAATTTTTTCGGGGAAACGATTACGGTTACAGGATTGATTACTGCACAGGATTTAATGCAACAGCTGAAAAATAAGCCTTTAGGGGAAAAATTATTATTATCCGGCAGCATGATTAGAAAAAATGATGATGTATTTTTAGACGATGTGCATATTCCGGAAGTGGAAAGGGAATTACAAACAAAGATACAAATTACGGAAAATGACGGTTGGAATTTATTAGATGCCCTGTTAGGGAATGAATACTGAAAGGAGAATTTTAATTATGCCATTACCAGTAGTTGCCGTAGTGGGCAGACCGAATGTAGGGAAATCGACATTATTTAACAAGTTAATCGGACAGAAATTGTCCATAGTGGAAGATACCCCGGGAGTAACTCGGGATAGAATTTACGCCCAATGCGAATGGCGGAACCGGAAATTCATGGTTGTGGACACAGGCGGAATTGAACCTAAAGAAGAAGATAAAATGCTAACGTTAATGCGCCAGCAGGCGGAAATTGCCATTGACCACGCCGACGTAATTGTTTTTGTTACTGATGTACGCAGCGGAGTAACAGCGAATGATTATGCTGTAGCGGAAATGTTGCAGAAATCCGGAAAGCCAATTGTATTAGCCGTGAATAAATGCGACACGCTCGGAGAAGTTCCCATGGACGTGTATGAATTTTACAATTTAGGCATTGGAGAGCCGTTTCCGGTTTCTTCCGTACACGGTCACGGAACGGGGGACATGTTAGATGAAATTTTAAGTTATTTTCCGGAGGAAGAACCGGAAACAATTGAAGAAACAGATATTCGGGTTGCCATTATCGGAAAACCGAATGCAGGGAAATCTTCTTTAATTAACCGGATAGCCGGAGAAGAACGAGTAATTGTTTCCGACATTGCCGGAACAACACGAGATGCGACAGATACCATTATTGAACGGGAAGAAAACCGCTATATTTTCATTGATACGGCAGGAATCCGGAAGAAATCCAAAATTACAGAAAAAATTGAACATTTCAGCGTTTTACGGGCGTACATGGCAATTGACCGGGCAGACGTTTGTGTGATGATGATTGATGCAACCGTTGGCTTTACAGAACAGGATTCCAAAGTTGCAGGATATGCGCACGAACAAGGAAAGGCTTGCATTGTTGCCGTGAATAAATGGGACGCTGTAGAAAAAACAGATAAAACTATGCAGGAATACCAGAAAAAACTGGAAAATGATTTTAGCTTTATGTCTTATGTGCCATTTATTTTCATTTCGGCGAAAACGGGGCAAAGAGTAGAAAATTTATTTTCTTTAATTAAGCATGTTTACGAACAGAACACAATGCGAATCAGCACCGGAATGCTGAATGACATTCTTGCCTATGCAGTAGCAAGAGTTCAACCCCCGTCAGACAAAGGCAGAAGATTAAAAATTTACTACATGACACAAGCGAACGCAAAACCGCCGACATTTGTTTTATTCGTCAACAGAGCAGAATTGTTTCATTTTTCCTATCAGCGGTATATTGAAAATCAGATACGTTCCACGTTCGGCATGGAGGGAACGCCAATTCGCATGATTATTCGGGAACGAAACAGGAATGACGACTGACAGGAGGAAGAAATGGAACTATTAGCCTATATCATTTCCGCCGTAATCGGGTATTTAATGGGAAGTATCAATTCAGCAATTTTAACTGTAAAATTACTGAAACATGAAGATATACGGAATTTCGGAAGTGGGAACGCCGGATTAACGAACACACTCAGATGTTTTGGAAAGGGCTGTGCTTTATTCACGTTAATCGGGGATTTAGGGAAAGGCATGATTGCCGTTATCTTAAGCCAGACTTTTGGAAAAATGCTTGCCGGAGCGGAAACGGATTTATATTTATTAGGGTGCATTGCAGGAATATTCGCCATGATGGGGCATATTTTCCCATTGTATCACGGTTTCCGAGGGGGGAAAGGCGTTCTTGTCGGGGTGTCAATATTTTTAATTTTGGACTGGAGAGTATTTTGTATATTAATTGGCATATTCGCAATAATTTTAATCAGTTCAAAATATGTCAGTCTGTCGTCAATCATTGCAACAATTTGTTGCCCGTTCGTGACGTTTGCGGTGCAATATTTTTTGGAAGACATACATCATCAGGAATTTACTTTACCGCAAATTTTCCTGCATTTCGGGGTATTGTGCATTATGGCGGGCATGATTGTTTTCATGCATAGGGCGAATATTGAACGCCTGAAAAACGGCACGGAAAGCAAAATCGGTCAGAAAGGCAAAAAAATTAAATAATGCTGTAACATTTTTGCTTAACAGGTAACTAACAAGTAAAACATCATGAAAGGAGTTTTAGAAATGGCAGAAATCAGTATTTTAGGTTCTGGTGCGTTCGGTTTAGCGTTGGCGGTAATGTGTCGGAATATGGGTCATGACGTGACTGTCTGGTCAAAATTTCCGGAAGAAATTCAGGAAATACGGGAAACAGGGGAACTTTCCGGAAAACTCCCCGGGGTGAAAATTCCGTCAGATATTTTGCTGACAACGGACATTTCAAGTATTGCCGGAAAAGAAGTTGTGATTATTGGCATACCGACTTCATTTCTTCGGGGCGTGGTCAAAGAAGCGAATGCCTATTTGACAGAAGGAACAATTTTAGTAAACACGGCGAAAGGACTGGAAGCCGGAACATATAAGCGAATGAGTGAAGTCATTCATGAAGAATGTCCGAATCACCCTGTAGTAGTATTAACAGGTCCTTCCCATGCGGAAGAATTATCCAGAGGCATTCCGACAACGGTAACAGTTGCGAGTGAAGAAGTGAAATATGCGGAATATATACAGGATTTATTCACTTGCGGAATGTTAAGATTATATGTGAATACTGATGTCATTGGTTGTGAAATTGGCGGAGCAATGAAAAATATTATTGCTTTAGCTGCCGGAATCAGTGACGGTTCAGGTTTCGGAGACAACACGAAAGCGGCGTTAATGACGAGGGGCATTCATGAAATTACCTGTTTAGGGTTAGCCTGCGGGGCGGAAATGGATACATTTTCCGGTTTGAGTGGTTTAGGGGATTTAATTGTTACATGCACGAGTATGCACAGCCGGAACAGAAGGGCTGGAATACTAATCGGGCAGGGCGTAAGTCCGGAAGAAGCCATTAAGCAAATTGGCACAGTAGAAGGCTATTATTGCTGTGAAGCGGCATACGGTTTAGCGAAAAAATTAAATGTTCCCATGCCAATCAATGAAGAATTACATCATTTACTGTTTGAAAACGGAGATGTTCGGGAATCTTTACGGAAACTTATGGGAAGACCTAACCGGCATGAATGCGAACATTACATGACATTGAATCAAATTGAAAGGTTAAAACATGGACTTAACGGAACAAATTGCTAAATTTTCCCCTGAAAACGAACAGGAAAAGCACGCACAAGAATTATTATTAAAGCAAATTCAGCAATATGGAAAAGAAATTTTAACCAGAACATGCGAAGCCGGACATATAACGTGTTCCGGCTTAGTCTTATCGCCGAATTTAGAAAAAGTGTTAATGGCATATCATTTAATTTATAAGTCAGTGGGCTGGCTTGGCGGTCATGCTGACGGGGAAGAAGATTTATCCGGCGTAGCGTTACGGGAAGTCAAAGAAGAAAGTTCTTTGCAGGAAGTGAATTTTTTCACGAAAGACATTCTTTCCATTGATGAATTAGCCGTGCCGGAACATGAAAAGCACGGGAAAATAGTAAAAGCCCACATGCATTATAATATTACTTTCGGACTGATTGCGCCGGAAAATCAATTCATTGCAGAAAAACCGGACGAAAATAAAAATATTCGCTGGCTGAATGTGGAATTGATACCGGAAGTTTGCACAGAACCGCACATGATTCCCATTTATCAGAAAATTATTCAGCGAATGCGGAAAATTTTTCAGGAAAAGCAAGCGATTCCGGAAAAAATTAAATTTCCGCTGCTGAATTGGTACGCAGAACATCATAGAAATTTGCCATGGAGGGCAGACAATGACCCTTATCATATTTGGGTTTCTGAAATTATGCTTCAGCAGACACGAGTAGAAGCAGTAAAGCAATATTATGAACGGTTTTTGCGTGAATTGCCGGAAATCGCTGATTTAGCCGCTTGTCCGGAAGAAAAATTAATGAAATTATGGGAAGGTCTCGGGTATTATAGCCGAATGCGGAACATGCAGAAAACAGCGAAAATCATTATGAATGATTATCAAGGGAAATTTCCGGAAACTTATGCACAAATTAAAGCTCTTCCCGGAATTGGGGAATATACAGCAGGAGCAATTAGTTCAATTTGCTGGAATTTACCTGAACCAGCAGTAGACGGAAATGTTTTGCGGGTAATGGCAAGATTAGAAGAAGACAGGCGGAATATTCTTCACCCACAAGTCAAGAAAGATTTCACACAGCAGCTGAAAACAATTTACGACGAAAAGCATTCCGCTAATTTAACGCAGGCGTTAATGGAATTAGGTGCAACAGTATGTATTCCGAAAGGCACGCCGGAATGTGAACTTTGTCCGCTGAATGAATTTTGCATGGCATACCGGAAAAATTATTGTTCAGAATTGCCCGTTCGGGAAAAGAAACAAAAACGCAGAACAGAATACAAAACTGTATTTGTTCTGCAATATGAACATAAAATTGCCGTCCGGAAACGTCCGGAAAAAGGATTATTAGCCGGATTATGGGAATTGCCTAACGTGAATGGAGAATTTTCACCGGAAGAAAGCATTCAGCAGGCGGAAAAATGGCATGTCCAGCCGGAAGAATTATTAAAAATTATACAAAGAAAACATATTTTCACGCATATCACATGGGAAATGCAAGGCGTTTTTCTCAAATGCGGAAAAGCAAGTGAAGAATTTTCATGGGTAAATCCGGAAGAATGCGCATTACCAACGGCATTCCGGTGCATATTATCTTAATAATTCCTGACGGAGATAAGCGAGTAATTTTTTTTCACGGCGGGAAACTTGCACTTGTGTCATGTTTAATAATTTAGCCGTTTTGACTTGTGTTAAATTATGATAATAGCGCAATTCAAGTAAACGGCGGTCATTCGGGGCGAGGGTGTGCATGACTTGCTGAAGGGCGATTTTGTCGCTGATTTGTTCGTCAGGGGCTTCCACTGCAATGTCAATCTGCATTTCTTCATCATCTGGCGCAGTTAATGAAATTGTCGGACTGACGGCACAAAGGGCTAATGAAACTTCTTCCGGCGTGGAAGAAGTCAATTCCGCAAGCATGGAAAGCGGAGGGTCAATTCCGGATTCCTGCAAAGAAGTTTCCCGTATTTTCTGCACTTGTCGGGCAAGTTCCCGTAAACCTCTTGAAACGTGAACTGTTCCGGATTCACGGAATAACCGCCGAATTTCCCCTAAAATGACGGGGACAGCATACGTTGAAAATGCTGTTCCCCGTTCGGGGTCGAATGCTTTAGCGGCTTTGACTAAGCCTTCACAGCCGGCGGAATATAAATCTTCGTAAGGAATCCCCCTGTTGCGGAAACGGTTTGCGCATAAATGAACCAGTCCGAGATGGTCTTCCGGTTTAGGGGAATCAGTCTTGTTCATGAGGAGTACCGAGTTTTCTTCGCATAATCAGCGTTGTGCCTGTTCCGGAAGTACTGCGCACATGAAGTGAATCAGTAAATTCCTGCATAATGGCAAACCCAAGTCCGGCACGTTCTTCTTCCGGTGCGGAAGTATACAAAGGAGTCATTGCTTTTTCAATGTCGGGAATGCCACAGCCTTTATCGCTGACCCGTATGTAAATTGTCCGTTCAGGGAGCATTCTTAAACAGAGACTGACATCACCGGAACAATTCCTGTAACCGTGAACAATGGCATTCGTCACGGCTTCTGAAATGACTGTTCTTAAATCGGCGAGTTCCTGTGCGGTGGGGTCGGACGGAATCAGAAAAGCAGAAAGAGCAGCACGGGCTAAGGCTTCATTCTGTGAACGGGCAGGAAACGCACACCGAAATTCGTTTAAAAATTTCATGCATTCACCCCCTCAGAAATTTTAGCAAGGCGTTCCATTCCGGCAAGGCGAAGAACACGGCTGATATACGGGGAAACGTTTTGAATGAACATTTCCGCCCCCATAGGCTGAATGAGTTTATATCTTCCCATAATTAACCCAATTCCGGAGCTGTCCATAAATGAAACATTCTGAAAATCTAAAATTAGTTTTTCAGGCATGTGGGCATATACAGCGGAATCAATTTCATTTCGCAGTAAAGCACTGCGATGGTGGTCAAGTTCTCCGTCAAGGAAAACGAGAAGTTGTGCATTATCCGTATTGTAATGAATCTTCATGCGAAAAAGTCCTTTCTTCTGTATCTTTATATTTTGATTATAGCATAATCCTGATGTTGAAATTTGTCAGAAGAGGGAACGCATGAAAAAAAACCGGAATTTATTTCCGGCGTTTTGAGAAAATAAAAAGCAGGCATTTCCGAATAGAGAAATGCCTGTTTTTCCAATTGAATTGGAGCTGATGACCGGATTTGAACCGGTGACCTACGCCTTACCAAGGCGTTGCGCTACCACCTGTGCCACATCAGCAGATATGTTTCTTACAACAGTAATTATTATAACATATTCTGCATCATTTGTCAAGGGGAATTACAAAAAAAATGAATTTTTTTTGTGAATTATTTTATTAGTTCTCTTAATTTTTCAGCAAGTTCCAAATCTTCCTGAGTAAGGCGAATATTGGTAATGGCTTTCTGACCGTCGGCAGAAGTGACGCTGATTTCAATTAAGCTGTCTTCTTCTACATTTTGTCCGGCGTAATGGAAAAATTGTAAAAATTTCGGGTGACGTTCCTGAAATCCTTCCAACAGGGGCTTAATTTGCATTAAGGCGAGTGGATTCATGAATTGTACATCTCCTTTCGGAATTAAGATACTATTAGTATAGCATATTTCTGAAAAAAATGCAAGAGCATTTTGAATAGAAAATTTACAGAAAATTCAGGAAATCAACTTGTAATTTCTGTGCAGATATGGTAAAATAGAGATAGTATTTTTGGAATGGAGCGGTGAAAAATGAACAGAAAAACCAAAATTGTCTGTACCATAGGACCGGCAACAGATGAACCGGAAATTCTGCGGAAAATGATGTTAGCCGGAATGAATGTAGCGAGGTTTAACTTTTCGCATGGGGATTACGGCACACATCAGAAACGGTTTGAACAGATTGTGCAGTTAAGGGAAGAATTGCATTTACCGATTGCCACGATGCTTGACACGAAAGGACCGGAAGTCCGGCTTAGAAAATTCGTTGATGACAAGCCAGTGGAAATTTATGACGGGGATATGTATACTTTAACCATTAATGACGTTCCCTGCACGAATGAAATTGGCAGTGTAACTTTTCGAAATCTTCCGCAAGATGTCAGCGTAAACACAAGAATTTTAATTAATGACGGAGTCATTGAACTTTTAGCGGAAAAAATTACCCGAACGGACGTGATTTGTCGGGTAATCCACGGGGGCGTGCTGTCGAATAATAAAGGCATTAACGTCCCGGGAGTAAGGCTTTCCATGCCTTATTTAAGCGATGCGGATATGAACGATTTAGAATTTGGTGCGAAAATGGGATATGATTTCATTGCGGCGAGTTTTGTTCGTTCGGCGGCAGATATTAATTATTTACGGCGTTTCACGGAAAGTTTAGGCTGGTTTGATGTGCGGATTATTGCGAAAATTGAAAATTTAGACGGCGTGAACAACATTGATGAAATTCTTGAAGCGGCAGACGGAATAATGGTAGCCCGTGGCGATATGGGGGTTGAAATTCCGTTTGAACAAATTCCGGCAATTCAGAAACAGTTAATTCAGAAAGGCTACAACGCCGGAAAGCAAGTGATTACTGCAACACAAATGTTAGAATCGATGATTAACAATCCACGTCCGACACGTGCGGAAATTACTGACGTAGCGAATGCAATTTATGACGGAACGAGTGCCATTATGCTATCCGGAGAAACGGCAGCAGGGCAATTTCCTGTGGAAGTCGTGCAGACAATGGATTTAATCGCTTCCACAACAGAAGGAAATATTGATTACAAGCATGAATTTGCCTCCCGAAAAGAAAACGACAATGTTTCCATTGATGAAGGAATAGCCCATGCAGCAGTGACAACAGCGCATGATTTGAATGCTGATGCAATTATTGCCGTGACGAAACGAGGGAAAACCGCAAGGCTAATTTCTAAATTCCGTCCGGCAGTGCAAATTTTAGGCTGTACAACAGACGAACAGAACCAGCGGAAAATGAATTTAAGCTGGGGCGTTACGCCATATATTATTGATGAAGAAGATAATACTGACACACTTTTTGCGAAAGCGGTTGCAGCAGCGAAAGAACTCGGCTATGTCAAAGAAGGCGATTTAGTCGTGATTACAGCAGGCGTGCCGTTAGGCATTTCAGGAATGACTAATTTAATGAAAGTTGAACGAGTTTGAAAAAAGCCCTGATGCAGTCACATCAGGGCTTAAATTTTATTCTTCGCCGGAATCCTTTTCAGCTTCTTTAATAGAAATAGAAATCCGTTTATTTTCGGTATCAATACCAATGATTTTCACTTTCACCACGTCACCAACGGAAACAACGTCTCTGACATTTTCCACACGGCGGTTAGCGAGTTGGGAAATATGAATTAAACCGTCAATTCCTTCCGCAATCTGTGCGAATGCACCGAAAGAAACAATGGAAACGATTTTCGCTGTAACAATTTCGCCTACGTGATGTTCAGCCTTGAATTTTTCCCACGGATTATCTTCAGTTCTCTTGTAACCAAGGGAAATGCGCTGTTTTTCGGGGTCAAGGTCTTTAATGTACACTTTCAGCATGTCACCAACGGAAACAACCTGACTTGGGTGTTTAATTCTGTTCCAGGACAGTTCAGAAATATGCACCATACCGTCAATTCCGCCTAAGTCCACGAATGCGCCGTAGCTGGTTAAAGATTTTACTTCACCTTCATATTCTTTTCCGATTTCGGCAGTTTCCCAGAAAGCAGCCTTAGCGGCTTCTCTTTCCTGACGGGCAACGGCACGAATGGAACCAACAGCACTTTTCTTTCTTTCGGGGGCTTCCAGAATCACGAATTTTACGGTTTGCCCTTTCAGTTCTTCAAGGGTAGATTCACGGGGCAAGCCTGTTTGTGATGCCGGAATAAATATGCGAACGCCTTCGTAATAAACATTTACGCCGCCTTTCACAATCGTATTAACAACAGCTTCCAGAATTGCATTTTCTTCTTTTGCCTTGATGACTTTTTCAATTCCAGCCTGTTCATCAACTTTTCTTTTGGAAAGAGCAGCCATGCCTTCCTGGTCGCTAACTTTAATGACAATTAAGTCGAGTTCATCGCCGACTTTTACAATGTCAGCGGGTTTTTTGGTTGGGTCGTTAGTCAGTTCATTTGCTGAAACGGAACCAGTCTGTTTTGCGCCGAGGTCAACAATGACTTCGCTATTATTAACAGACATGACATAGCCTTTCACTTTATCGCCACTTCTTAATTTTTTGCCGAAATCATCGTTTTCTATTGCCTGAGCAAAATCAATGTCTTTTTCAGCATCTTTTTCCGTTTCCGGAATTTTGTTCAGATTTTCTTCCATGGTAAAAATTACCTCCTTAATAATATGTGCCGGTGTGGAAGCACCAGCAGTGATGCCGATTGTTTCAGCACCAGACAGGTCTAAAGTGTCAAGCTCGTCCGCATTTTCAATATGATAGCTTTTACAGTATTTCCGGCTGATGTCGAAAAGTTTCACTGTATTGGAACTATGTTTTCCGCCGACAACAATCATGCAATCTGACTTTGAAGCGAGGGCAGCTGCATCGGACTGCCGCTGTTCAGTTGCACTGCAAATTGTTTCATAAATAGTAATAGGCAAATGTTCGGGAAGGACTTTCAGACACTTCCGCCACTTGTTAATATTATACGTTGTTTGGGAAACAATTGCAAGTGTTTTTGGAAAGTTTTTTTCCAGTTTCTGAAAAAAGTCTTTTAGCACAATTTCGTCTTTGAAAACAAAATAATTTTGTTGACAATGACCAATAATACCCTGTACTTCCGGGTGTGTTTCATCACCGGCAATGAGAATAAAGCTGCCTTGTGCTGTTTCTTTAGCGACAATCTGGTGAATCCGTTTCACGAAAGGACAAGTTGCATCAATGACAGGATTTCCAAGGGCTTGAATCTGGTCATAGACTTTTTTTCCGACACCATGCGACCGAATGACCACATATTCGCCGGGGGAAAGTTCGGAAACGTCCTGAATGACACGAACACCTTTTGCTTTCATTTCGTTGACGACATCTGAATTATGAATAATTTCGCCTAAAGTAGCCACGGTTTTATGCTGTTCGAGGGCTTGATTAAGCATATTCACAGCCCGTTTGACCCCGAAACAGAAACCGGCAGATTGAGCAACGTGAATAGTCAAAGAAACCGCCTGCTTTCTTCTCAAAAATGATGAATCATAGTTTATTATAGCATATTTTTTCGGGTTTGTCAAGTGCTAATGAAAAATTTTTCTGTTTTAATGATGTTGACATTTTGAAAAAAATATGTTATAATTTCGAAAGAGTGAGACAATTGTCAAAACAAGAAAGGAAATTAGTTTATGCGGAAAAAAATTTTATTTTTTGTGGGAATAGTATTGATGAGTGTTGCAGTTTGTGTTTCCGCTTGCGGAAAAGAAGAAACGACTTCCGTTCCGGAAGAGAATGCACCGAATGCGGAATTTGCCGATGCGCCGGAAACAGCCCCTGTCATTATTGAACCGGACAGCGCACCGGAAGAAGAAACATCAACGGAAATTTACAACGATGCGCCGGAAGTCATGCCGGAAATGTCATGAATTATTCCGGTTCGTCCACGAGTGCGTGAATACTGTCCATAATTGGCGGCATAATTTCTGTCCGGAGGGTTTTCAGTAATTCCCTTTCGGACAGATTTTCTGTTGAAGGGAGAGAATCCGCCGGAATAGGTTTTCCGACACGGACGATAATTTTACTGCGGAAGTGCAATTTTTCGCCGGAAAAATTAATGCCAACGGGAATAATATCTGTATGCACACGGGCGGCAACTAAAGCAACACCGGATTTTCCTTTTCCGACACGTCCGGTTTTACTGCGTGTGCCTTCTGGGAAAATAAGTAAATTTTTCCCGTTGCGAATATAATTAGAAGAAGTTTCAATGACGGACATATCCCCTGAACCACGTTCCACAGGGAAAGCCCCGAGCCAGCGAATCAGCCAGGCGAAAGCCTTATTCCCTTCGAAAAGTTCTTTTTTCGCCATGAAACCGAATCTTCCATAACCGGCAAGGGCAACCAGAACGGGGTCAAGATAACTCCGATGATTGGAAACGAAAATGTAAGGCTTTCCTTTCTGGATATACTGACGATTTTCGAATTTTAAATTATACCATAAATGCAGAACACCTCTGGTAACAAGCATAGCAAATGTATAAATCATCATGCAGACCTCAATCAAGTTTTTCTTTAATTAAGCGAGTAATTGTTTCCACCACTAAATGAAATCCTAAATCAGAAGAATCAATAACAACTGCATCTTCTGCCTGACGGAGCGGAGCAGTTTCACGGTGCATATCGTTTTCATCACGCTGGAGAATATCTTTGAGAATTTCTTCATAAGAAGGGCAATCCGGTTTTTCTCTTAATTCTAAATATCTTCTGGAAGCACGTTCTTCAGCGGAAGCCGTGAGGAAAATTTTCAAATCAGCGGAAGGAAGAATGACTGTGCCGATGTCCCTGCCGTCCATAATAATATTATTTTCGGAGGCAATTTTTTTCTGTAAATCGAGAAGATGCGCACGGACTTCCGGAATAGCGGAAACAGCAGAAGCCGCCATGGAAACTTCCGGACTGCGGATATAATCAGTAACATCTTCCCCGCAAAGTAAAACTCTTTGCACGCCGCCGATGAATTTTAATTCAATGTGAATTTCGGGAAGATGTGAAATCATTTGTTCAGGGGAAATGCAGTCATGACGGAGGGCATATAAACCAATTGCCCGATACATTGCGCCCGTGTCAACGTGAATAAAACCGAGTTCTTCAGCGACAGCTTTAGAAATGCTGCTTTTTCCGGCACCGCTCGGACCGTCAATAGCAATATTAATTGTTTTCATAAAATTAAATCATACTCCTTGTGGATTAAATAATTTGCATATTAAAAATTCATGGCGGCAAGATACCCTGTTGAAAAGGCAATCTGCAAATTAAAACCGCCCGTGTAACCGTCCACGTCTAAAATTTCCCCTGCGAAATATAAATGAGAACATAAACGGGATTCCATTGTTTTCGGGTTGACTTCCTGACAGGAAACGCCCCCACGAGTAATAATGCCTTCTGCCATTGGTCGTTTTCCCTTAATCGTGAAAGAAAAATCTTTTAATTCTTTCCCTATGCGCATTCGTTGGGATTTCGTTAAGCTGTGATTTTTCAGATAAGGGGAAAGCCCGCACCTGCCAAGCAGTGAAGGAACCATATTCGCCGGAACAAGTTTTCTGCATAAATGGGAAACTTGCTGATTAGGAATAGCGGAAATTTCCCTTTTCAGGCGTAAATCAAGCTGTTCCGGAGTGAGTGCCGGCTTAAGGTCAATGTGAATGCTGCATTGTTCCTGTTCAGGAAGATGTGCCGACGCACTCAGCACTAAAGGACCGGAAACGCCAAAATGCGTGAAAAGCATTTCTCCTAATTCTTCAAAAAGAATTTTCTTTCCGGCGTGCAGGGAAAGACGGACATTTTTCAGAGAAATGCCCATCATTTCAGCGCAATCCCGTTCGAGTGTTTCAAGCGGAACGAGGGAAGGACTTAATTTTGTAATGGAATGCCCTGCTTGCTGTGCAAGGGCGTAGCCGTCACCAGTTGAACCCGTTGCCGGATAAGTCGCACCGCCGGAAGCTAAAAGAATTTTATCAGCGGAATAGAATGCTTTTTCGCCCTGAACGCCTTTGCAAATATGATTTTCAATCAGTAAAGAACAAGCCTTATCCTGAATAATTTTCACATTTTGCAATTTCAGCTGTTCAGAAAAAGTTTCCACAATTTCAGCGGCTTGGTCACTAACGGGGAAAACTCTGTTTCCTCGTTCAACTTTCAGCGCAACACCGACATTTTCGAAATATTGCATAACGTCTTTCGGCTGACAGACGGAAAACGCACTGTATAAAAATTTACTATTACGGGGAATGTGGTTCATTAAAGTTTCTTTATCACAATCATTTGTTAAATTACATCTGCCTTTTCCGGTAATGCGTAATTTTCTGCCGATATGGGAATTTTTTTCCAGAATCCGCACATGATGCCCGAAAGCAGCAGCATGAACAGCGCAATAGCACCCTGCGGCACCGCCGCCAATAATCAGCACATTCATGAAGAATTTCCTTTCAGTAAATTTTTCCGGCGTTGGGCGAGAAGTTGTTTCCGGAAATTGGTTTGTTCCTGTAAAATATGCCATTCGCCGGAAAATTCCAGTAAATCGCCTTCTTTGACATTCGGCGGAAGGGAATCTTTCCGCACGTGAATCCATTGTGAATTTTGTTCCAGTATAGCATATTCCCCTTCGAAACGGTCAACACTGTAAATCATGCAATTTTACTCCTTACCGCTTGTCACAACGTTACAAGTTTTCGTGTCGTGGTCGTAAAGAAAAACAATATCACCTTGTTGTGCAGTAATATAAATTTTATCTGTATAATTCCGGAGGTGTTCGAGGGTACTTTCTGCCGGATGACCGTATTTATTATCTACACCGCAGGAAATGCCGACATATTCCGGCTGAACGGCTTCAAGGAATTTTTCGCCGGAAGAAGTATCACTGCCATGATGACCGGCTTTCAGGAAAGTAGCTTTCAATAATGAAGGGTCAGTGGCTTCCAGTAAAGTTTTTTCTTCTTGTGTTTCCATGTCACCAGTAAATAAACAAACAATATCGTCATATTGCACTCGTAACACTAAAGAAGTATTATTCAAAGAATTAGCCTCTTCTGAAACCGGAGCTAAAACGGAAATTTCCGCATTTCCGAGTGTAAAAGAATCTCCGGCTTTTAACGCCTTATATTCTGCGCCGGAATCCTCCACAGCGGTTAAATATTTTTCATAAGTTTTCGTTGTGGGAATTAAATCATCCGGAAAAACAGGTTCAAGCATAATTTGCGGTTTAATGGCATTGAACACTTTCGGGAAACTGCCGATGTGGTCGGCGTGCATGTGTGTAGCAACGGCATAATTCAATTCGGAAACGCCCTGCGCATTCAAATATTGAATAATTGTTTCGCCTTCACTGGATTCAGCAGAATCAATTAACATTGTCTGGTCATCAGCTCGAATGAAAATGCTGTCGCCCTGCCCGACATCAATCATATGTATCTGAAATTCCGCATCAGAAACAGTAATATTTTCTGAAGATTGGGAATTTTCGGAAGTATATTTTCCGCTGATTAAGGCAACGAGGGTTAAAATCACAACAACAATTGCGTAAATAATTTTATCTTTGAGTTTTGTTTCACGTGGTTTTTGCTGAGCCATGAAATTACATTCCTTTCTTGTGAAGTTTTCTCTGTTCGAGTTCGAACGAAGAAATTAAAACTTTTCTTGGTTTTGCGCCTTCATAGGGACCAATTACGCCCATTTCTTCTAATTCGTCCATAATGCGGGCAGCACGGGCATAACCTAAACGCAATCTTCTTTGTAAATTGCTTGTGGAAGCCTGTCCGGCGGAAACAACAACTTCTATTGCCTGTTCAATTAGTTCTTCATCTCCGGAAGCGGAAAAATCTTCAGCAGAATTTTTCTTCTTATCACCGGAAACGGCAAGCTGATTGACGGCTAATTCAACAGATTCATCATATTCCGGTGCAGCAGACTGACTTTTAATAAACTCCACGACCCGTTCAATTTCCTGTGTGGAAACGTAACACCCCTGAACCCGAATAGGTTTAGGCTGACCGTTAGGAAGATAAAGCATATCCCCATGACCGAGTAATTTTTCCGCACCGCCTGTATCTAAAATAATTCTTGAGTCTACCTGTGACATGACGGAAAGTGCAATTCTACTGGGAATATTTGCTTTAATTAAACCTGTAATAATATCTGTTGTTGGTCTTTGCGTGGCAATAATTAAATGCATTCCGGCAGCACGGGCAAGTTGTGCTAAACGGCAAATTGCCTCTTCTACTTCTTTAGAAGCGGTCATCATTAAATCCGCAAGTTCGTCAATGCAAATGACAATTTGCGGCATTTTTGACAATTCAAGTTCTGGTTTTTCCGTGCAGATGCGGTTGTAATCTTCTAAATTTCTAACGGAATTTTGTGCGAAAACGTCATAACGGCGGAGCATTTCCTGAACAGCCCAATTCAGCGCACCAGCGGCTTTTTTCGGGTCAGTCACAACGGGAATCAATAAATGCGGAATGCCGTCATAAACCCGAAATTCTACGATTTTAGGGTCAATTAAAATTAATTTCACTTCGTCAGGGGCAGCATGATATAAAATACTCATAATAATAGAATTTGTGCAAACAGATTTCCCTGAACCGGTAGCCCCCGCAATAATCATATGGGGCATTTTGGCAATGTCGCCGAGAATGACTTCACCAGCAATATTTTTTCCCACGCCGAACGTTAATTTGCTTTTAGCGTTTTGAAATTCCGGTGTTTCAAGAAGTTCTCTAAGGGAAACAGTGTCTTTTTTAGCATTAGGAACTTCAATACCAACAGCAGCTTTTCCAGGAATAGGAGCTTCAATGCGAACGCCTTCAGCAGCAAGATTTAAAGCAATATCATCAGAAAGATTAGTAATTTTAGAGACTTTCACCCCCGGGGCAGGCTGTACTTCATATCGAGTTACAGAAGGACCTCTGGCAATGTCCACAATATTGACTTCCACGTTGAAACTTTTCAATACGTCGCATAACTGGTTGGCATGGTTGCGCAGTTCCTGTTTTAAATCGGGGTCATTACTGTGACTGTTGCCCTGTTCGAGAAAATCCAATTCCGGCATTTGATAATTCCCTTCTAAATTCTGCATTCTGTCGGAAAATTCCGCCGCTTCATCAGCAATTTCTAAAATAGAATCTAATTTTTGTTCTTCTTTAGTTTTCTTTTTGGCAGGGGCTTCCGCAGCGTGGTTAATTAAGTCTTCTAAAGAAGGGAATAATTCAAGTTGATTGCCGTCTGTTTCCGGTTCGGAAGATTTGGATTTCCGTCTGACTTTGACTTTAGTTTCTTTTCCGGAATCGTTTTCCATGTGGAAAAATTCTTCCATTCCTTTTGCTTGTGGTACAGCTGGAGTATCACTAACGGGAATATCCATAGAAAACGTATTCGGTAATGGTTTCGGGGCGGAATGGGCAGCAATGGAAAGGGCTTCCTGTTCTTTTTGTAAGCTGTTCTGTTCCTGTTCAGTTTCGTAATCGGAAACAAGCTGATAATCTTTTTTTTCTTCACGGAGTAAAGCCGCTAAATCATCAAAAGGCTTGTGTAAAATGCCGAACAAATCGGAAAGATTTTTTTTACTGGTCAGCATTGCATAAACGAATAACAGCAGGCACATCATAATTTTAGAACCAATATCGCCGAAAATCATTAATATTGGGTAAGCGATTGCGCTAATCATGCCGCCGCCATGCCATGCAATGCCTTCTTCTTTCAGCAGGGCGCAGCTTTCGCCGAATCCTAAATCAAGGATTCTGCCTTTTCCGAACATGATTTCAATGAAAACACAGAAGAAAACCATGCTTAAGGCTAAAAATCTGACTTGTTTTCCAAGAATATTGCTATTTTTGTTCTGGTCAATCTGAAATGCAGACCAGAACAGCCCTACAGGAATCATTACAGAGGGAATGCCGAAAAGCCCTTTAATGCATTCATGCATGACTTTCCATAAGGCACTGCCTTGAATTAGAATCAACAAAGTAACAAGAATGCCCGCAGCGAACAGACACACGGAATAAATTCTCGCAGGAATTTCTAATTCTTCCTGACGTTTTTTTTCTTCTTCCGTGGGGGGAGTGTCAATAGAGGGCATAGAAGATTTAGTTTTTTTCGGTGAAGATTTTTTCGATTTTTTTTCACCGGATTTTTTTTTCGATTCAGCCACTTGAGTTCCTTTCTATTTGATTAAAAATATGTTAATGGGCGATACTCCAGCCGATTACGGTTAAACCGAGAACGAGTGTATAAACGGCGAAATATTTAAATTTATTATTTTTCACGAGTAAGTCAACTAATTTAATTGCAGCAATTCCCACGAATACCGCCACCACGAAGCCAATCAGATAAACGGGAATTTCATTAACGGGTAAAGCGTTCGCATCAACGGCATCTTTAATTTGCACAAGGCAGCCAGCTAAAATTGTTGGAATACCCAGCATGAAAGAATATTTCACGGCGGTGTCACGGTCAGTGCCGACGAATAATGCGCCGCAAATCGTTGAACCACTTCTGGAAACGCCAGGAAGCAAGGCAATTGCCTGAAATAATCCAATCACCAAAGCATCTTTCCATGTTAAAGTAGCAGGCGTTTTTGTTCCGTTTTTGCATTTATCGGAAAGAAATAAAATAAAACTGGTATACAGAAAAAACGCCCCTAAAGCGATTAAATATTTTTCAGTAATGCCTTCAATGAAATCCCGGAAGAAATAAAACGGCACGAGAATCACTAACGAAATCAAAAGCATGTAAATCATACGGCGTTCAGGAGAGCCTAACCCTTTTTGAATGAGTTTTCCGGAAAAGAGGTCTTTCAGCATTGCTAAGCATTCTTTAAAAAGAGCGGAAACAGTGTCTTTAAAGGCAAGGCAGGTGGCAAGCAAAGTGCCGAGGTGCAGAAAAGCGGAAAACAGGAAATTATTTTCATTTCCGGCGTTTCCGGTGATATGGGCGTAAAGCATGAGATGACCGGAGCTGGAAACGGGTAAAAATTCCGTTAAGCCCTGAATAATTCCTTGAAAAATCGCATCTAAAATTGACATAAGTAGTTCTCCTTTAAAAATTAAATTTAATTTAAATTTAAAATTAAATTATAAAAATATGTACAGGCACAGAGAGTGCCTTTAATCCGGATAGCGCACCGGAGACTGTTCAATCAATGCATATAAGGCAGAAATGGCATCACTCAGGCTGCCGATTTGGTCAATTAGACCGAGTTCCACGGCTTGTTTTCCGGTAATGACTGAACCAACGTCTGTAGCGAGTTCTTGTGTGTTGGTCATTAGTTCACGGAATTTTTTTTCGGGAACGTGGCTGTTTTTCGTGACGAATTGAATAATTCTGTCTTGTATTCTTGAAATATAGTCGAAACTTTGCGGAACGCCGAGCATCATTCCATTCATGCGGACGGGGTGAATGGTCATGGAAGCGGACGGAACAATATAAGATTTTTTCGCACTGACGGAAAGCGGAACGCCGATAGAATGCCCACCGCCGACAACGAGCGAAACAGTTGGTGTCAGCATTCCGGCAATGAGTTCCGCAATGGCTAAACCGGCTTCCACATCTCCACCGACAGTATTCAGTAAAATTAACAAGCCTTCAATGCTTCTGTCCTGTTCAATGGCAACGAGTGCCGGAATGATATGCTCATATTTAGTGGTTTTATTCTGGGAGGACAATTCGAAATGCCCTTCCACCTGTCCAATAATTGTTAAGCAGTGAATTAAATGCTTTGCGTTTGCGGGGCGAATACTTCCGGTATCTTCAATCAACGCATTTTCGTCAAGTAATTTTTCGTCGGGTTTTTCTTCTTCAGGAATTTCTTCAGGGGGGTGATATTCGCCTAAATTATGACAATCCATATGCACACTTCCTTTCAGGAAAAGTATGCCCTGACGAAGGCAGAATATACCAGATTATCGCTACAATTCAGTATAACACAAAGAAACAGATTTGTCAAGCGAAAATCAAAGAATAAAAAATTTCTGAAAAGGGCTTGACAAACTCGGAAAAATGTGCTATAATTAAATTATGAATTAAAAAATTCAAAAAATTTGCGAAAAGGGGTTGACAAGGTCATGCAATTATATTATAACTACGACAGACAGACAGACAGACAGACAGACAGACAGACATGACCTAATTACGCCCATTTTTTCAATTAAATATGTTAATCAAGCCGTTTCTTAACAGGTGTGTTTTTGTGCTGTTAAGATACGGTTTTTTGTATTCATTTTAAAACAGAAAGGATTTGATTTTCATGAAAAAACTGAAAATATTGCTTGCATTGTGTGCCGTACTGAGTGTAGGAATGATGAGTATTCCAGTTTCAGCGGCGGAAAGTGATACATCAAGTTCAAATTATGAAGTAACAGTGCAGGACGGAGAAGAAATTCTTACTGCTGGTCCTTGGGGTGCAGATGGCAAGTGGAAATTTGATATAGCCACAGGAACACTCACTATCAGTGGAACAGGTGAGTTAGGTCATCTTTATACTAATTATAATAGAAAATCATCCTCCAGTGGTGAGACTTTAAGACTACGACTTCAAACAGAGAATGTAAAAACGGTGATTATTGAAAATGGTGTGACTGGTATTGAAAGAGGGTTTTTTTCCAGTTTTAATAATTTAATTTCTGTAACAATTCCAAATAGTGTAACCACTATTACAGAAGGTGTTTTTTATAATTGTACTGGTTTAACTTCTGTGACAATCCCAAAAAGTGTGACCAGCATTGGAAGAAATGTTTTTGAAAATACGCCCTGGCTTGATGCGCAATTAAAAGAAAATCCGTTCGTTGTCGCTGGTTCAGTAGTTATTGCTTCAAATCCAGATACTTGTACAGGGGATATTGCAATTCCAGAAGGTGTAACCACGATTGCAGCAGCAGCTTTTGAAGATTGTACTAATTTAACTTCCGTGACAATTCCGGAAAGCCTAACCCATATTGGGGAGCAAGGTTTTTATAATTGTGATAGTTTGACTTCTATCATAATTCCAGATAGTGTGACCAATATTGGAGGACATGCTTTTTATAATACACCTTGGCTTAATGCACAATTAAAAGAAAATCCATTTGTCGCTGTCAATTCTATCATCATTGATTCGAGTCGGAAAAACTGCGTAGGAGATATTGTGATTCCAGAAGGTGTAACTACTATTACGAAATATGCCTTTTCATATTGTGATGATTTAACTTCTATTACCATTCCAGACAGTATGACAAGTATTGGGCAGTCTGCTTTTTATAATTGTACAAGTTTGACTTCTATCACAATTCCAGATAGTGTGACTGAAATTGGAGATGATGCTTTTGAGGGCTGTGCAGGTTTGACTTCTATTACAATTCCAGATAGTGTAACCAACATTGGAAGTGATGCTTTTTCAGGTACTTCTTGGTTGGATACACAATTAGAAAAAAATCCAGTTGCTATTGCTGGTTCAGTAGTCATTGCTTCAAATCCAATTACATGTACAGGAGAACTTGTTATTCCAGAAACAGTGACTACTATCGGAGATTCAGCTTTTGAAGATTGTGAAAATCTGACTTCTGTCATTTTACCTAATAATGTAAAATGCATCAGATATAGGGCATTTTCGATTTGTAAGAGCTTAACTTCTATCACAATAAAAAATCCAACATGTGAAATAGACGATTACATAGTTCCCTATAATGCTACTATTTATGGATATCCTAATTCTACCGCACAAGCCTATGCAGAAGAAAATTATCTCAAGTTTGAAGCTCTCGACGGCGAACCGCCAAAGACAGAACCCATTCAGGGCGATGCAGACGGTGACGGAACATTAGCTGTTGCAGATGTAGTGGCAATACAAAAAGCCATTCTCGGCGGCGAAACGCTCCCCAACTGGGAAAGCTGTGACCTTTACCCCGACGGTGTAATCAACGTGTTTGACTTGCTCGCCTTAAAGCGTAAACTGATTTACCAGTAAATTATTCCCCTGTTCCGGCAGGGGATTTTTTTACTGTGAAAAATTTTACTAAAGTTATGAAAAACCGCTTGACAAAAGCAATTGATTATGGTAAACTTAAGTAAAGAAAATTATTTCAGAGAGGGGAAATTTCCTATGAAGAAATTACTCGCAGGAATCGCAAGCGTTGCCTTAAGTGCGGCAGCCTTAAGCGCACCAATGCAGCAAATTGCTGATTTGCCTGTAAAAGCGGAAGAATTTAACGTGAATTATGCGGAAGCGTTGCAGAAATCCATGTTTTTCTATGAAGTACAGCAAGCCGGAGAATTACCGGACTGGAACATGGTTTCATGGCGTGCGGATTCCATGCTGACAGATGAAGTGCCTGGCGGTTGGTTTGATGCGGGGGATCATTTTAAATTCGCCCTGACGAATGCCTACACGGCAGCAATTATGGCATGGGGCGTGATTGAATACAAAGATGCCCTCAAGAAAGCAGGACTTTACGAACTGTACATGAATAATTTACAGTGGGGTTTAGATTATGTTGCCGGCTGTGATAAAGGCGATGCAGTTGTTGGCACAATCGGAGACGGATTCGACCACCAATGGTGGGGCAGTGCGGAAGTTTACATGCGGAAGTATCAGTTGACAACCGGAGACGACAAACGCCCGTATGATTTAATTACGGCAACTTCCACTACGGCGCAAATGGCAGCTGCAATGGCAGCAGGGTCTATTGCGTTCAAAGAAGAAAACCCTGAACTTGCGGAAAGTTATCTGAAACATGCGAAAAGTTTATTCGAATTATCGGACAAAACGAGAAGCAATGATGACCAGGGCGAACAGAAACAATATTACCCGGCAACGGATTATTTTGATGATTTATTTTATGCGGCGAACTGGCTTTATCGGGCAACGCAGGAACAGGAATATTTAGACAAATGCGATGAATACATTCCGAATTTAGCGACGGAATCGCAGTCCACGGAACGGAAATATACATGGGGCTTTTGCTGGGACGATGCATTACAGGGAGCAGCCTTGTTATATTATGAAAACACCGGAAAACAGGAATGGAAAGACCAGATTGACCACCATTTGCAATATTGGATTGACGGGTACGGCGGAAAGAAAGTAGAATACACGCCGGACGGCTTAGCGTGGTTAATGGAATGGGGATCTTTACGGCATGTGACTTCAACGGCATGGATTGCGAAATTAGCAAGCGATGTGATGTTCAAAGACGAACCGGAAAAAGCAGAAAAATATAATCAATGGGCGAAAGAACAGTTAGATTACTGCTTTGGAAACAATGATTTAAATTTATGTTATGTGCAGGGCATGGGCGAGAATAACCCGAAAACATTTCATCACCGGACGGCTTCAGGGATTCACGATGACCATTGGCAAAGTTTAGGACTCGATGCAGCGGACACGGAAGCGGAAGGTTGGCAGACGGAATATGCACATACATTATATGGAGCATTAGAGGGCGGACCGAGTAAAGACGGCACATTCATGGACGTTGTTTCACAATATCAGTATACGGAAGTCGCAATTGATTACAATGCAGGGTATACGGCGTTATTATGTGCAATGGTAGATGATTATGACTGCGAACCGTTAGCAGATTTTCCGCCGGAAGAAAAACCGAAATGGAATGAATTTGAAGTAGCGGCAGTGATTCAGCAGAATCAGGCAAGCTACACGCAAATTCAAGTTTGGGCAATGAATCATTCTGCATGGCCTGCACGGGTAGTCAAAGATTTATCTTATAGATATTATTTTGACGTATCGGAAGTATTAGATGCGGGATTAACAGTAGATGACATACAAGTGACTATTGGCTATGACCAGCACGCCGGAGATGAAGGCGCATTAAGCGTTTCGAAACCGATACAATATAAAGATAATATTTATTATGTAGAAATCAGTTTCAATGACGGTTCTGTAGTCATGCCAACAGGGCAGTCGGAACATAGAGCAGAAGCACAAATTCGTATAGCGGTAGCGGACACAGCACCGGCGGGAGCATGGGATCCGACGAATGACTATTCTTTCCAGGGGTTACAGGAAGGCGGACAGGATTTATTAAAATCTCCGGAAGCCTTAACGCCATATATTACGATGTATGACGGCGGAACGTTAATTTACGGAACTGAACCAGACGGAACAACGCCTTCTGAAAATCCCGTAACGAAACCAACAGAACCGCAAGATGACCCTACAAACGAACCCACGAACGCCCCGACAGAAGATTCAACCAATGAACCGACAGACGAAATAGAATGCGGTGACGTGGACATGAACGGCGACATTAACATTTTAGATGTGATATTGCTGAACAGAAACTTATTAGGGAAATCGGAATTGAAAAGCAAAGAAGCAGCTGATGCTGATGCAAACGGAACACTTGCTCCGGCAGATGCGTTACTGATTATGAAGAGAATTGTGGGAATTGTTGACAAATTGCCATTCACTGGCTGATTTTAGTGAAAATGCACAAAATTGAAGTACAGAGTTTATACAATATTCCGAAAATGCAAAAAACCTCTTTACTTTTCTGTGCAAATATACTATAATAGAATTGACAGAGTTTTTAAAAAAATTCAACATGGTTATTATGCCTGTTTGCACTGATAGGCGTGATATAAATTATTATTTTATTTAATGGGAGGGTATTTCCAATGCGTAAATTTAAGTTTGGAAAGAAGTTTGCCGCAGGCGCAGCAGCGTTAGCAATGGTAGCGACTTCTTCCGCAGCATCCGTAGCCAGCATGACAGCGTTTGCAGGGTCAATGCTTGGTGAAGGTACATTTGAAACGGGTGCAGGTCTGCCGTGGCATATTTGCGAAAACGGCACAGCATCTATGGCATTCGAAATTAACAACGGTGTGTACGCAATTCAGATTAAGAACCCCGGCGGTGTGCAAAACGGCGGTGAAGACAGATGGGACTGCCAGTTCCGTCACAGACAGTTATCCATTACTTATGGACATACATATCGTGTGACATATTCTGTTTATGCAACAAATGCAGGGTATATGTATTCCAAACTCGGTGACGTAACGAACGACGATGCAGAATACTGGCACTTAAACGGTAACCTTCTGGATTTGGAAACATATCAGGAAGGCATGTCTCAGGATGACCTGATTACTGCTTTAATGAATGCAAAGACAAAGAACGGACAGCAGACCACAAACGACCAGAACAATTGGGACGTGAAGTATTATGAAGGCTGGGACAAATGGAAGAATGAACAACTTCCAGCAAAACAATGGGTGACAAAGTCCTACGAGTTCGTTATTGATAAAGAATTTATGAATAATGACAATGTACAGGGCAACTGGCCTGAGGGCAAGAAGACCGTAGAATGGACATTCCATTTCGGCGGTGATGGTCAATATACGCCTTTTGTTTGCTTCCCAGAAGGCACAATCATCAAGTTTGATAACTTGGCAATGATTGACATGTCAGGCGACGAAAATGACTATCAGCCTGATGACCCGAAGGTAGAAAGAGACCTCGTATTGAATCAGGTAGGTTTCTATCCGAATCTGGAAAAGAAAGCCACTTTAGAAGTTCCTGCTGGCACAGCTCCGACAGCATTTGAAGTAAAAGATTCTTCCGGTGCAACTGTATATTCCGGTACTTCCGGCGAAACATTCGAAGATGCAACCGCTGGCGAAAATGTACAGATTTTAGATTTCTCTGAATTTACTACACCCGGCACAGGCTACACAGTTGTTGCAAATGGCAAAACTTCTCTGCCGTTCGACATTGGCAATGACATTTATGACGGCTTAGTAACAGATGCCATGAACTACTACTATCTGAACCGTTCCGGCGTGGATTTGAGTGACCAGTATATTTCTGACTCCAAGGGTCATTATTCGAATCGTGAACACGATGCTGACAGAACACTCGGACGTAAAGCAGGACACAACCCAGATACAGCGTATGTTTGCCCCGAGTCTGAAGGTGACCATGGTTGGGTATACATTTACACAGCAGAACCGAATTATTCCGAATCAATCGACGTAACCGGCGGTTGGTACGATGCCGGCGACTATGGTAAATACGTTGTCAATGGCGGTGTTTCCATGTGGACACTGGCAAATACATTCGAACGTGCGCAGGCAACAGGCAATGATGCGAAATGGGCTGATAATTCCGGTACAGTAAAAGTTCCGGAAGCAGGCAACGGCATTCCGGATATTCTGGACGAATTAATGTGGGAAGCTGATTTCTTTGAAAAAATGCAGAGAGATGACGGCATGGTTTACCACAAGATTCATGACTACAAGTGGACAGGACTTGGCGTAATGCCTTATATTGAAGAAGGCGTAACTGAAGAAGCCGCAAAAGTTTCCAACCCGAAGCGTATTGTTAAGCCGGTAACATATGCCGCAACATTGAACGCTGCTGCAGCATGGGCTCAGCTGGCACGTTTGCTGAAACCGTATGATGAAGCAAAAGCAAATGAATATATTGCTGCTGCTGAAAAGGCTTATTCCGCTGCAAAGGCAGAATTCACCGGAAAATATGGCGATATTTACGCTGACGTTGACGGCGACTACACGAAAGACGGCATGTTTGCGCCTTTAGATCAGAACAAGGGCGGTGGTCCTTACGGGGATACACAGGTATCTGACGAATTTTATTGGGCATCAACAGAACTGTATATCACCACTGGCAAAGACGACTACGGCACAGACATGAGAGCATATAGTGAAGCATTCACTGTACCGACACATGTAGTTGGCGGTGAAAATAAGGGCGACCCGACAGCATTCACATGGGGAACTCTGGAAGCATTAGGCACAATGTCTCTTGCCCTGAATGAAAAGGCAGTTACTGCTGAAGAATACAAGAAATCGACAGAAGCTGTACAGGCAGCTGCAGACTATTATGTAGATGTAATTGCTGAATCCGGTTACGGCACAAACTACGAAGGACAGGATTTGTCTGCAACAGTGACTGTAATTGACGGCGACACCGCAACGGAAAAGACCATTGACATGAAGGGTGCATATGGCTGGGGTTCTAACTCCATGGTAGCCAATAATGCCATTGTTATGGGTCTTGCCTATGATTTATCCGGCGATGTGAAGTACCTCAACGGCACAGCTTCTTCCATGGACTACTTACTCGGCAGAAACGCAATGGAAAATTCCTATGTTACTGGCTGGGGAACTGACACAACCGACTATCCGCACCACAGATATTGGTGTCCTCAGATGAAGGCTGGCTGGCCTTATGCACCTTCCGGCTGTCTGTCCGGCGGACCTAACTCTAACATGAATGACCCGATGATTCAGGGCGCAGGCTACAAGATTGGTGAACTCGCACCGCAGAAGTGCTACTATGACCAGAACGACGCATGGTCTGTAAACGAAATCACTATCAACTGGAATGCTCCATTAGTTTGGGTATCTTCCTTCTTAGAAGACGAAGGTTCACTTGAAAACAAACCCGATGTAAAGCCGACAGAACCGCCTTCCGGTGATGACACTAAAGACCCGACAAGCAACACAGATGAAACCAAAGACCCGACAAGTGGCGGTGACACAAAAGTTACTAAGTGGGGCGACACAGACTGCAACGATGCTGTAGATATTCTGGACGTTATCTTACTGAACAGAAATATTTTAGGTAAATCTGAAATTACTCCTCAGGGTAAGACTAATTCCGATATCGATGTAAACGGCAAAGCTGAACCAGCTGATGCACTGAACATCATGAAACTGATTGTTAAGATTCTGGCAGACACAGACTGCCCAGTAAAAGCAAGTTAAGTTTTAAGCTTTAACACGAAAAGCAGGACGGAAAATTCCGTCCTGTTTTATTTTTCCGGAAAAAATTCTGAAGGCATACCGATTTCCCCTTTCAGGGTGTAAGTTAATTCGCAGGAAATGCAATTTTCCGTAGAGGAATATTTTTTCTGGCAATCTAAAATTTCGATTTGTTCGGAAAGGAAATTTTTCTCATAGCGGACAATATCAGCGTTCAAATCGAGTAGGGCTTCTTCTTCAGATTTCTGAATTACGGAAGTTTGTTTTTCAGTGGCAATACGCCGGAAAATGCCTATTGGAAGAGTGTGTTTTAAAAAGCAGAACGGGGTGTAAAATTCTTTCACGGAACATTCTGCATAATTTATTTTTTGCAAACTAAGGGGAATTTTTAAATTAAAAATCTGAAGAAATTTTTGTGTAGTAATTTTTCCGGTAGGTTTCGTTTGAACGGTTTGAAAATATTGTGTGAGTTCGGCTTTTTGGGTGTAAATGCCGGTAATACTGCCGAGGGCGTGCCGGTAATGAACCTGTCCGTTTTCGTGTTGAATGATACCGCTAACGAGAATTTCCCCGGCAGAAACGCCGTCTTTAATTAAATGCATAAGCTGTCCGCTGTAAACATGAACGTCAGTAATTTGTGCATTATAGCGGGAAATAATATGGCAGGGGGTGCGTTCGTTCACCATATCAGGAACAGGGGCTTCTTCCGTAACCTGAACAATAAGGCGATTTCCGGTATGGCGCAAACCCGCCCAGGCGATTTCAGGAATGTTAATTCGTAAAAGCGTTTCGCAATGGCTCATGTCAATGTCTGTGATCCAAGTGCCAATTTTCACATTTTCCTGTTCTAATAGGGAAAGAATCACAGAATTGCTAACTTTCTGATTGCCTTGAATGTCAATCATTTCCACAGTATTAGAATAATAAAAAATAATGATAATACTGCATAAAATGCCTATAGGAATCCCGAACCGGAAACGATAGCGTTTTAACTTTCCTGAAAGAGAAGGCTTTTTCTTAATGACGAGTTGAATTTGATATAATTCAGCAAGATGTTGTAATTTGAGTAAATCTTTTCCGGCGACACGGCAGAAGAACATATTTCCCTTGCAATATTGATTAGTGCAGGAAATTGTACTATTCCGGATAGCGTTAATAAAAGGGTAAGGATTTTTCCCGATTGCCTGAACATCACAAAATTCATGAATTTGCATGAAATCAACTCTTTTCGGTTAAATTAAGGGAAGAAATTTTTCCGGTAACAATGACACTGCTGTCGTTATAATCAGCGACACGCAAGCGAGAACCCCAGATTTCAACAATCATATCCACAGTTTGCAAACGGACGAGAACGTCATTATATTCTAAAATGCGCCGGCAATTTTCCACACGGAGGCGTTGATTTCCGTGTAAATGCAAATAAGTATCTAAATAAACCCAACCTGGAAAAGCGGGAGTGAATTTTTTCCGCAAGTGAATCCCTCCTTGCTTACTACAGTTTATGAACGGAATGGAAAAGATATGCGAATAATATTTTTTCATTTGGCATACGCTGTAAAGGTGATGAACATGCATTTTTCAGATAGGAAAAATTTATTATTAATATGGGTGTTAATAAGTTTTACAGGAGCGGTATATTTTCATGAACAAGTGGGGAAAGCTGTATTAGAAGCCGGAAAACGGTGCATTTCGGTGATTTTGCCGTCATTATATTTATTTTCAATATTATCTGTTTTCATGATTAAATCAGGAATATTAGAATATTTCACAAGACCTTTGCGGAAAATTTCCCCTCATGCGGAATTATGGGGAATTGTCTTTTTTTCGCAAATCGGCGGTTATCCGACAGGCGCACAGCTTTTACACAGCCTATATCAGGAAGGCAGACTCACGAAACAACAGGAAGAAAATTTACTTTGCAGCTGCATGGGAAGCGGATTTGGATTTTTATTTGCGACAGTGGGCGGAAATTTAACACTTGCCTTGACGTTATGGGGAATATTAAGCCTTCCGAATTTTTTTCTTGCGTGGTTAATTTTGCGTTCAATGCCTGAACAGGAAAATTTTTCTTTACCGGAAAGGAAAAATTTTTCTGTATTATTAACAGAAAGCGTGGAAAATGCCGCCGCCGCAATGCTGAAAATTTGCGGAATGATTTTAGCCTTCAGTGCATGGACGGGCATATTTAACAATATCATTGCACATTTGCCAGAATGGGCGGAAAGTATATTAGAAATCAGCAATTTAACAAAATATATGCAGAACGGCGGAAATCTTCCAACAGCGGTAAGTTTATTATCATTCGGGGGAATCTGCGTACATATTCAGCTTGCGACAATCAGTGAAAATCATTTTAATTGGAAAAAATTCTGGCTATCCCGGAGTTTAACGGCAGGCATTTCAGGAATATTATGCAGAACAGGAATGAAATTTTTATTTCCGGAAAGTATACCAGTTTTCTGGAGTGAAACGAAAGTTTCTTTATACAGCGCACCGAGTGCCATTCCGACATATTGTTTAATACTGATGTCTGTTTTTTTGCTGAAAAAATATAATTTTTTCGCTAACAGCTTGACAAGTGCAGAAAAATAAGTTAAAATAATATTAGTAAGCATCTAAAAAAACAAGAGGAGGTTTTTTTTCATGAAACTTTTTAAACGAATCACTGCCGGAGTAACTGCATTAGGATTATGTGCCGGAATGGCTATTTCCGGATATGTTCCGGCAGCAGCTGAAGACGACAACAACGACGACTGGTTACACGCCGTAGGCAGCAGACTTTACGACAAAGACGGAAACGAAGTCTGGCTGACGGGGGCGAACTGGTTCGGGTTCAACTGTTCGGAAAATTTAGCACATGGACTGTATGCAGCGGATTGTGATGAATTTTTATCTTCCGTAGCGAATCACGGAATTAACATTGTCAGAATGCCGATTTCTTCTGAATTATTGATTTCGTGGATGAACGGAACGCCGAATGAAGTTTCGAGCGTGAATGCCGGATACGACCCGCCAACGGACGAAGTCGGGGAAGACGGAAGTATTACTCCGGCAGGGTCTTATGTGAATATCAACAAAGACTTTGTGGAAGCCGACGGGAAAACCGTGAAAAATTCTTTAGAAATTTTTGACGTGATTATGGGCAAAATGAAGAAATACGGTCTGAAAGTATTAGTTGACGTGCATAGTCCGGCAGCGCATAACTCCGGACATAATTATAATCTCTGGTATTATAATTCTGCGGCGGAAGATGCTGACGGCATGGCAAAAACAGCGGACGGAAAAGAAGTTTCCTATCAAGATTGGATTGATTCGATTACATGGCTTGCGGAACGTTACGCTAATGATGATACGATTTTAGCGTATGACTTGAAAAATGAACCGCACGGGAAAAGAGGGTATTCCGGTTCAACATGTCCGGACGGAATAGCCCGTTGGGATGACACAGATTTAGAAAATAACTGGGCCCATGCAGCGACAGAATGCGGAAATTCCATTTTAAACGTTAATCCGAATGCCTTAATTTTAATTGAAGGCGTGGAACAGTACCCGAAAACAGACAAGGGTGCAACTTATGATACAGCAGACATCTGGCAAGCCTCTGAAGAAGTTTCCCCCTGGTATGGTGCTTGGTGGGGCGGAAATCTCCGAGGGGTAAGGGATTACCCGATAGATTTCGGCGATGCGAAGAAAAACAGTCAGATTGTATATTCGCCACATGACTATGGACCTTCTGTTTATGAACAGACATGGTTCAATAAAGATTTCACCACAGAAACATTACTTGATGATTACTGGTATGATACATGGGCATACATCAATGAAGAAGACATTGCCCCGTTGTTAATTGGTGAATGGGGCGGACACATGGACGGCGGTAAAAATCAGAAATGGATGGAACTGCTGAGGGATTACATGATTGACAATCATATTAACCACACATTCTGGTGTCTGAATCCAAATTCAGGCGACACAGGCGGTTTATTAGGGTATGACTTCACGACATGGGACGAAGAGAAATACGGCTTATTTGAGCCTTCACTCTGGCAGACGACAGACGGAACATATATCGGCTTAGACCATGCGCATAAATTAGGCGATTCGGGCTTGACAGTAACAGAATATTACGCTTCCGGAAAAGAAAGCAATTTAGATTCCGGCGGAAAAACTGACCCTGTTCCGGTTGAAACCGTTGAACCGACAAAAGAACCCGAACCAACGGAAACGAAAGCCCCAGAACCCACTACGGAAACAAAAGCTCCTGAACCAACAGAAGAAGTTCCTACTTCTTCAGAAACAAAAACTCCTGACCCTACAGAAACGGAAAAAATTACATTAGGGGACGTTGACATGAATGAAAGCGTTGATATTTTAGATGTCATTTTGCTGAACCGTTATGTTCTCGGAAAATCAGACATAAATGCAACACAAGTAAAAATTGCTGACGTGGACAAAAACGGGAAAGCAGAACCGGCAGATGCATTGCTGATTATGAAAAAAATTGTCAAAATTATTGATGAATTTTAATTCGTGTAACAGGAAAAAAGTCTCTCTGGAAACAGGGAGACTTTATTTTTTTCAGAAAAAAATGAATTTTCGAAAGCTTGAAAATAAATTTTCTTGAATTTTTAAATTATTCCGGCTTAGTGATTGACAAAAGAGCAGATTCGTTGTAAAATAATGATGTAAATCAAACAAAAGCAACGACGCTTGAATTAGTTTTCTTTAAGGGGAAAACTGTAACAGTGTCGTTTTTGTTTTTATGAACATATAGGCAGGAGATGGAACGTGATGAATAATAATTACAGAGCAGGAGACCCCTACCCGAAACAGGGCTTATATGACCCCCGTTTTGAACATGATGCCTGTGGCATTGGTGCAGTAGTGAACATTAAGGGCATTCCCTCACGGCGAGTTGTGGAAGATGCCTTGCATATTGTGGAAACTTTAGAACACCGTGCCGGAAAAGATGCAGAAGGGAAAACTGGTGACGGCGTAGGCATACTGTTACAGATTTCACACAAATTTTTCAAGCAGGAAGCCGAAAAATTAAATATTTCGTTAGGGGAAGCAAGAGATTACGGAATAGGAATGTTTTTCTTCCCGCAAGACGAACTGAAACGCCGTCAGGCAATGAAATTATTTGAAATTATCACTCAAAAAGAAGGCATGGAAGTATTAGGTTGGCGTGAAGTGCCGACAGTGCCGGAAATTTTAGGGGATATGGCATTTCAGAGTATGCCGGCAATTTATCAGGCGTTTGTGAAACGTCCGGAATCCTGTGCAAAGGGTTTAGACTTTGACAGAATGCTGTATATTGCAAGGCGGGTATTTGAACAAAGTAATGAAAATACTTACGTTGTTTCTTTGTCAAGCAGAACCATTGTTTACAAGGGAATGTTTTTAGTGAAAGAATTAAGGCAGTTCTTTCCGGATTTGCAAAGTCCGGAATATGAATCCGCAATTGCAACGGTGCATTCCCGCTTTAGTACGAACACTACGCCGAGTTGGCAGAAAGCCCACCCGAACAGATTTATTGTACACAACGGGGAAATTAATACAATTACCGGAAATGCGGATAAAATGCTTGCCCGTGAAGAATCTATTGACTGTGCATTGCTGAAAGAACAAATGCATAAATTATTGCCAATCATTGACGTAAACGGTTCAGATTCGGCAAGACTGGATAATACACTGGAATTTTTGGTCATGTCGGGAATACCACTTCCGAAAGCGGTTATGCTGTTAATTCCTGAACCGTGGAAACATAATCGGGTAATGTCACGCAGTAAGCGGGATTTTTACCAATATTACGCCACAATGATGGAACCATGGGACGGACCTGCTTCAATATTATTTTCTGACGGTGATGTCATGGGTGCAGTGCTTGACCGGAACGGTTTAAGACCGTCAAGGTATTATATTACAGATGACGGATTTTTAATTTTGTCGTCGGAAGTGGGCGCACTGGAATCTGATGCAGCGCACATTCTGCATAAAGACAGGCTGAAACCTGGGAAAATGTTACTTGTTGACACGATACAGGGCAGATTGATTGATGATGAAGAACTGAAAGAATATTATGCTTGTCAGCAGCCTTACGGGGAATGGCTTGACATGAATTTAGTGAAACTTCGTCAATTACACATTCCGAACCGGCATATTGATTATTATTCACATGAAAAATTATGCCAGATGCAAAGGGCGTTCGGGTATACTTACGAGGAAATCAGAAATTCCATTTTGCCAATGGCAGAAAAAGGAAATGAACCGATTGCTTCTATGGGTGCAGATAATCCTTTGCCGTCATTGTCAAATCAGAATCCGCCGTTATTTGATTATTTCCGGCAGTTGTTTGCACAAGTCACGAATCCGCCATTCGATGCAATTCGGGAAGAAATTGTCACAGACACAAGCATGTATATTGGTTCTGACGGGAATTTACTGGAAGAAAAAGCCGCTAACTGTCATGTTCTCCGAGTAGATAACCCGATTTTGACGAATACGGACATGTTGAAAATTAAATACATGAATATCCCGGGAATGAAAGTGCAGACGATTCCCATTACGTATTATAAAAATACTTCTTTACAGAAAGCAATCCGGCAATTATTTATTCGTGCGGATAAAGCTTACAGAGACGGCGCAAATTTCCTGATTTTGTCGGACAGAGATGTAGACGAATTTCATGTAGCAATTCCTTCATTATTGGCAGTTTCGGCTTTACAGCAACATCTTGTCACCACGAGAAAAAGAACGGCAATGGCGTTAATTCTGGAAACGGCTGAACCGAGGGAAGTTCATCATTTTGCCACGTTGTTAGGCTATGGCGCAAGTGCAATCAATCCGTATTTAGCGCATGAAACCATACGGGAATTAACGGAATCCGGCGCATTAGATAAAGATTACTATGCAGCAGAATCTGATTATGATAAATGCATTTTACACGGCATAGTGAAAATTGCCTCTAAAATGGGCATTTCCGCAATTCAGTCTTATCAGGGTTCAAAATTATTCGAGGCTGTCGGCGTTAGTCAGGAAGTCATTGACGAATATTTCACCGGAACAGTAAGCCGTGTTGGCGGAATTACGCTGAAAGAAATTGAACAAAGGGTAGATGAATTACATTCATCTGCATTTGACCCATTGGAATTAGGCGTAGAAAATGAAGTGTTAAGCATTGGCACGCATAAAATGAGAAGTCACCATGAAGAACACCTCTACAGTCCGGAAACGATTCATTTATTGCAGAAAGCAAGCCGAACGGGAGATTATGCAACTTATAAACAATATGCTGAATCTGTACATCAGGAAGGCAGAAACATGCAATTAAGAGACATGTTAGATTTTGTCTATCCGGAAGACGGCGGAATTGCTTTAGAGGAAGTAGAACCCGTAGAAAGCATTTTGAAACGTTTTAAAACAGGGGCAATGTCTTATGGTTCAATTTCTCAGGAAGCGCATGAAACGCTTGCTTTAGCCATGAACCGCATCGGCGGAAAGTCAAACAGCGGTGAAGGCGGAGAAAGTCCGGAAAGAATTGCTACTGCCGGAACGAAACATGACAACAGTTCAGCAATTAAACAAGTTGCCTCCGGAAGATTTGGCGTAACGTCAGAATATTTAGTCAGTGCAAAAGAATTGCAGATTAAATGTGCGCAAGGTGCAAAACCTGGTGAAGGCGGGCATTTACCTGCTGGGAAAGTTTATCCATGGATTGCGAAAACGAGACATTCCACGCCTGGCGTAGGGTTAATTTCACCGCCGCCGCATCATGATATTTATTCCATAGAAGATTTAGCGCAATTGATTTACGATTTGAAAATGTCGAATAATCAAGCGAGAATTTCGGTGAAATTAGTTTCAGAAGCCGGAGTGGGAACAGTTGCGGCAGGCGTAGCGAAAGCCGGAGCAGGAGTAGTATTAATTTCAGGGTATGACGGCGGAACAGGCGCAGCACCGGCGACTTCCATTCATCATGCGGGCTTACCGTGGGAATTAGGCGTAGCGGAAACGCACCAGACGTTGTTATTGAATCATTTGCGTTCAAGAGTAGTTATTGAAACTGACGGGAAATTAATGACAGGGCGTGATGTTTTAGTAGCGGCGTTATTAGGGGCGGAAGAATACGGCTTTGCAACAGCACCGTTAGTCACTATGGGCTGTATGATGATGCGAGTATGCAATTTAGACACATGTCCGGTAGGCATAGCCACACAAAACCCTGAATTAAGAAAGCGTTTCACCGGAAAACCGGAATATGTCATTCATTTCCTGACGTTCGTTGCACAGGAATTAAGGGAATACATGGCGAAATTAGGCATTCGCACAGTAGACGAACTAATTGGAAGAACGGATTTATTATGCATTAAGGAAGAACCGGAACAGAGCAGAGCGAATTTAATGGATTTAACGGCGTTAATGCACAAGAAGGAAAATTCCCATTTCAAGCCGGAAGATGCATATGATTTCCATTTAGAAAACACGTTAGATGAAAAAGTCTTGCTGAAGAAATTGCCGTTAAACGGACGTAAGCAGAAAATTACCGTACATGTGACGAATACAGACAGAACATTCGGAACAATGTTCGGTTCAGCGATTACAAGGAAATTCGGCACTTCTTTAGAAGAAGATACGTATCATGTGAACTGTATCGGAAGCGGCGGTCAGAGTTTCGGAGCGTTTATTCCGAAAGGCTTAACATTAGAGTTATGCGGCGATAGTAACGACTATTTCGGGAAGGGTCTTTCTGGAGGGCAGTTAATTGTTTACCCGCCGAAAAATGCAGCATTTAAAGCCGAAGAAAATATTATTATCGGGAACGTTGCGTTATACGGTGCGACGAGCGGAAAAGTATTCATTAACGGAATTGCCGGAGAACGGTTTGCCGTGAGAAATTCCGGAGCGTTGGCAGTAGTAGAAGGCGTAGGCGACCATGGCTGCGAATACATGACCGGCGGAAGAGTGGTTGTTTTAGGGAAAACAGGGAAAAACTTTGCTGCTGGTATGAGCGGCGGCATTGCTTACGTTTTAGATGAAAACAGGGATTTATACATGCGATTGAATAAAGAACTTGTTTCCCTTGAGGAAGTAAAAGAAAAATATGACGTTCTGGAACTGAAAAGCTTAATTGAAGAACATGCAAAAGCAACAGGTTCAGAAAAAGCGAAAAAAATTCTGGAAAATTTCAGCGAGTATCTGCCGAAATTCAAAAGAATTATGCCGCATGATTACGCAAGAATGCGGCAGGCGATTTTAAGCATGGAAGAAAAAGGCATGAGAACGGAAGAAGCCGAAATTGAAGCATTTTATCTGACAGTCAGATAAGAAAATAAGAGAAAGGGTGTTCAGTGATGGGAAAACCAACTGGATTTTTAGAATATACACGCTGTCAGAATACGGATGTTCCGGTTCTGGAACGGATAAAGAATTATGAAGAGCTGCATAAACCCCTTCCGGAGTCAATCCGGAAGGAGCAGGCAGCAAGGTGCATGGACTGCGGAGTGCCGTTCTGCCAGTCGGATTATGGCTGTCCATTGCATAATTTAATTCCGGAATGGAATGATTTATTATACCGTGGGGAATTAGAAACAGCGGTCAGAAGATTGTTAATGACGAATAATTTTCCGGAATTTACGTCAAGAGTTTGTCCGGCGTTATGTGAAACGGCTTGCATTTGCAATTTGCATGATGAACCGGTAACGACACATGACAATGAAAATTTCTTAATTGAATACGCATTTGCGAATGGGTTAATGAAAGCGAAAGTTCCGAAAGTTCGCAGCGGGAAAAAAGTTGCGGTAATTGGTTCAGGTCCGGCAGGATTGGCAGCAGCGGATCAATTAAATAAGCGTGGGCATTCTGTGACCGTTTTTGAACGTTCTGACAGAATCGGCGGTTTGCTGATGTACGGCATTCCGAACATGAAATTAGACAAATCTGTCATTGAACGAAGAATGCAGTTAATGCAGGAAGAGGGCGTAATTTTCCGGACGGGCGTATATGTCGGAAAAGATATTTCTGCTGAAGAAATTTTATCAGAATATGATGCGGTGATTTTAGCGTGTGGAGCGTCAAAGCCGAGAGATTTAGCCGTTGCCGGACGTGAGGCGAAAGGCATTCATTTTGCGGTGGAATACCTCACAGAGGCAACAAAAGCATTACTGAACGGAAGTAAGCCGTCAATTACTGCTGAAAATAAAAAAGTAATGATTATCGGGGGCGGCGACACCGGAAATGACTGTGTAGCGACGGCAATTCGTCAAGGTGCAGTTTCCGTGACACAATTAGAAATGATGCCGAAATTACCGGATACCCGTGCGGAAAACAACCCTTATCCGGAATATCCACGCATTTGTAAAACGGATTACGGACAGCAGGAAGCGATTGCCGTATTCGGGGCAGACCCTCGAATTTATGAAACGACAGTGAAACAATTTTTCGCTGATGAACAGAATTGTTTAACTTCCGCTGAATTAGTGAAAGTACATTTTGAAGTGAATCCGGAAACGGGGAAACGGGAAATGAAAGAAGGCGAAACGTGGCAAACAGAAACAGATTTAGTGTTAATTGCCGCAGGCTTTTTAGGAGCGCAGGACGATATAGCGGAAGCGTTTGGCATTACCCTGAATGGCAGAAGTTTGCCGGAAACATTAGGCAATTCTCACCAGACAGCAACGGCGAAAATTTTCACTGCCGGCGACATGCACAAAGGGCAGTCTTTAGTTGTCCGTGCAATTGCTGACGGAAGAATGGCAGCGAAAGAAACTGACCAGTATTTAATGGGCTACACGAATTTGCCTTGAAAAAATTCCTCCCTTTGTTCAGAAAGGGAGGAAATTTTTGTTGATTTTCAGTGAAATTACGGGGAAAGAAAAAATTTTTGAAAAAATTATGCAGAATATCCAAAAAAGCTATTGACTTTTTTCAGAAAATGTGTTATGATAGATAAGGGCAGTTCCCATTTTCACGGAAACTGCCTGACGTTCCTGAGGTGATTTGAACACCCGACCTACCGCTTAGGAGGCGGTCGCTCTATCCAGCTGAGCTACAGGAACAACTCTTAACATTTCTATTATAGCATATATTTCCGGAAAAATCAAGCAAAATTTGAAATTTATTCAAGTTTGTATGAAATTTGTGCAATATGCCGGAAAGCGGAATGGAAATGTGTCTTTTCAGAGCCAAAAGCAGAAGGGATTCTGTGCAGTTTGTCTGAAAATCGGAATAGTTACTGTTTTGTAACAAATATCGAAATTAGCCATTTTTAATGTGAATTTGCACAAAAAATATACAGTGAATTTGTGCAAAATATTCAAGAAAAGTGAAAGAATGGTTTTTGCTATTGACATTCTGCAATATTTGGTGTATATTTATTTTAGTAAAGCAATTACCGAAGAAAAATGAGGGTGTAACAGTGGTTTCAATTAAAGACATTGCTGAAGCTTGCGGAGTCTCCACCGCTACCGTCAGCAAGGCACTGAATGACCGTGATGATGTGAATCCGGCAACAAAAGAACGTGTGCAGGAAACTGCAAAACAACTTGGGTATCTGCCCAACGCAATGGCGAGGGCATTAAAGACAAAGAAAACATATAATATTGGCGTTCTTATGGTGGACAAAGCGCAGAGCGGTTTAAAACATCATTATTTTGCTTCCATTCTGGACAGCTTCAAAGTTGTTATGGAACGAAACGGATATGATTTGACATTCATCAGTAATCAGATTGGCAATCAGGCATGTTCATATTATGAACATTGTCAGTATCGGCGAGTAGATGGCGTATTAGCGGCGTGTGTGGATTTCCGGACACCGGAAATACAAATGCTGTTGGAAAGCGATTTACCTGTTGTGTCAATAGATTACTTATCCGAAACAGGGTATACAGTCGCTTCGGACAATGCCAAAGGAATCCGTGAGGCGGTTTCCTATGCGATTCGCAGAGGACATCGGGAAATTGCTTACATTTACGGTGATGCGTCACAAGTGACGGATACACGTTGCGAAACATTCCGGAAAGTGCTTGCGGAACATCATTGTGAAATCAGAAATCAGTTCATTCGTGAAGGGAAATACCTTGCGCCAGAAATTGCTTACAAGCTCACGCAGGAATTATTAATGGACTGTATGCAAAGACCAAGTTGTATAGTTTATCCGGATGATATTTGTGCAATTGCAGGAATTGCGGCAATTACAGATAATCATCTGCAAGCAGGGAAAGATGTGTCAGTGATTGGTTATGATGGAAATCCGACATTAAGACTGCTCAGACCAAATCTGACAACCGTTCAGCAGGATACAGATACAATGGGCGTAAAAGCGGCGGAACTGATGCTGAAATTGCTCCGAAAAGAGCAAATTACACCAGAAGAACGGGTCGTCTATTGTGAAGGCTCATTTCTGGAAGGAGAAACTGTAGCACAACTTTAAGCAAGGGAAAACCTTGCAAATTCAAAGGAGGAAATACTAATGAGCAAATTAATGAAAACACTTGCACTGTTAGCCTCTATTGCAGTGATGAGTACTGCATTTGTCGCATGTGGTGGCGGAGACTCCAGTAGTGATGCAGGAGCAGACAGTTCTGTAGCAGACTCAGCAGCAGAATAAGGAACATTCGAAAACACTCGTAACAGGGTGTAACAATCATCTCAATATGTTATATTTCCGAAGGGAAATATAATAGATATATCTTAGAGGAGGAAAATACTAATGAGCAAATTAACAAGAACATTGGCACTGTTGGCATCTATCGCTGTAGTATCCACAGCATTCGTTGCATGTGGCGGCGGTTCAGAAGATTCAACAAGTAGTGCAGCACCGGCAGCAGATAACAGCAGCGCAGCAGATTCCAGTGCAGCAGACAGCAGTGCTGATGCTGATGCTAATGCAGACGCTGATGCCGATGCAGACGCTGATGCAGATGCAGACAGCAGAGACAGCGCAGCAACTCCGAGCGGCAACCTCGGTGATGATGACCCGACATTGACCATTGTTTGCTGGACAGATGCAGACTTACAGAACATGTTTGATGTTTATGCAGATCATTCTGATGCAACAGTTGTATATCAGAACTGCGGCGGTAATGGTACAGAAGCTTCCACACAGTATGCAACATATCTGAACAGCGGTGACGACGTTGACCTGTTCGTTGCAGAAGCTGGCTGGATTCTGAACTACATCAATGATGACAGCATGTCCGCACCTCTGTCTGATTTAGGTTTAACAGAAGCAGATTATGCAGATGCTTACCAGTACACAGTAGACATCGGTACAGACAATAACGGCGTACTGAAAGCTGCTTCATGGCAGGCTGCTCCTGGTGGTTTTGCTTACAACACAACACTTGCTGAACAGTATCTCGGCGTAACAACACCTGAAGATATGCAGGCTAAAATCGGCAGCTGGGACGATTTCGCAACAACTGCACAGGAATTGCATGATGCTTCCAACGGTGCTGTAACAATGACAGCAACACTTGGCGGTCTGTGGCAGGCATTCTCCACAGCACAGAGTGCAGCATGGGTAAATGGCACAGACATTCAGACAGACATTGCAAGAGAATTTGCAGACATGGCAAAAGACTATGTTGACAAGGGTTATGTTAATCCTGCTGTTGAACAGTGGACAACTGACTGGACAAACGTTGGTCTGAACGGTGAAACATTAGGTTACTTCTATTCTACATGGTGCCTCGGTGAAGCTGCACAGCTCGAACAGAACGGCGGTACAGAAGGTAACTGGAGAATCGTTATCGGACCTCAGGAATACTTCTGGGGCGGTTCATGGCTCTGCGTATCCCCGAACTGCAACACAGCAACAGAAGCTGCTAACTTTGTAAGATCCTTCACAGTTGATCCGGATATTATGAAAGAATATGTAGAATATTCCGGCGACTTTGCAAACAACAAGACCGTTATGGAAGAAGAAGCTGCTGGCGATTACACTAACCCGCTGCTCGGCGATCAGAACCAGTTCGCTATTCTGAAAGATGTTGCTGCTGGTATCACAATGAGTGACACAATTTCTAAATATGACCAGAATCTGAAAGATACATTCTTAAAAACTCTGAAAGATAATATCGATTCTGACACAGACACAATTCTTTCCACATTCACTTCTCAGGCACTTGCTGATAACCCAGACTTAACTGCTGGTGACGGTTCTGCCGCTCCTGCTGATGATGCAGCTGCTGAAGGTGAAGATTCCGCTGCTGAAGGCGATGCAGACGCAGCTGCTGACGGCGAAGATTCCGCTGCTGAATAATTCAGAACACTGAAAAAACGTCTTAAAACAACATATATAGCCTGTGGGGGCGAAGTCTGCCCTCATAGGCAATATGTCATATTCTGTTAAAAATTATGTTCGAGAGGGTGAAAGTTAATGGCCTCTGCTGCTCAAAGCCGCATTAAGTCCATCAGCTACGCTAAATACGGATATATGTTCATTGCACCTTTTTTCCTTGTGTATTGCTTTTTCCAGATTTGGCCGCTGATTTACACGTTCATTTTGTCATTTAAAGGCAACCAGGCAAATAATGAAGCCTGGGTTGGATTTGACAACTATTCACAAATTTTATTTGGTACAGGTAGTGCCGCCGGTGCTGCCGCAGCTCATGAAGAATTTGCCCGTTCTTTAGGCAATACGTTTATTCTTTGGATTGGTAACTTTATTCCGCAGATTCTGCTTTCTCTTCTGTTGGCAGTATGGTTTACCGATGCGAAAATTAAACTTCCTGGAAAAGGATTCTTCAAAATCGTAATGTACATGCCGAATATTATTACGGCTGCCTCTGTTGCCGCATTATATTTAAATTTATTCGGCGATTCGAAAAACTATTTTGTCAACTCATTGTTGATTAAAATGGGAATGGTCACAGAAAGCACGACCATTCAGTTCGTCAGCGGTGAAGTTGCCTCTAAAGTCATGGTTATGTTTATTCAGACATGGTTATGGTTTGGTAACACAATGATTATGCTGATGTCTGGTATTATGGGAATTAACCCGTCCTTGTTTGAAGCTGCTGATATTGACGGCGCAAATTCCACACAGCAGTTCTTCAAAATCACACTTCCGCTGCTTCAGCCGATTATGGTTTACACGCTGGTTACTTCTATGATTGGTGGTTTGCAGATGTTCGACCTGCCTTACTTATTCCACAACGGCGCAAACTTCTCTAAACAATTGGAAACAGTTGCCGTGTACATTTACTATAACTTCAACAAAGGTACAGTTGACCAGGCAAGTTATGGTTATGCCGGTGCGGCTTCCATTATCATCTTCATTATTACGGCAATTCTCGGGTCAATTACGTTCTACATGAACCGTGACAAGGATGCTATCGCTAAGAAGAAACAGCGCAAAAAGGCTGAAAAACAATTGAAAGCGAAAATGAAGCAAGGAGGAGGTTTTTCCATATGAGTACAAAAAGTCAATATGGTGAAGTAAAAGACGATTACCATAAGAAGATTATGGCGAAATCCATAGCCATTCTGATTGTGTGTATTCTGTTGACATTGATTTGTTTAGTACCGATTTATATTCTGATTGTAAACTCAACACATGCAAGTAACGACCTTGCGCAGAACCCGTCAAGATTCTTCTTTGGTTCGCACTTAGGGGACAACATGAAAACGTTGATGAACAATCTTCCGGAAGATGCTGGTAAAGCAGCGAAACGTATTGCGAAACAGTATTCTTCCACGTTCAACGTAGGAAAAGGCTACATGAACAGTTTAATTATTGCAGGATTTTCCACATTACTGACAGTATTCTTTTCTGCAATGACTGCATACGGATTGACCGTTTATGATTTCAAATTAAGTGGTCCGGCATATACGTTTATTATTGCCGTCATGATGATTCCGGTGCAGGTATCTTCCGCAGGTTTTGTTAGATTCATGTATACATTGAATTTAATTAACAACTTTATTCCGTTAATTGTTCCGGCAATTGCCGCCCCGGCAGTTATTTTCTTCATGGTGTCGTATATGAAATCGAGTTTCCCATTAGAAATTGTAGAAGCGGCAAGAATTGACGGATGCACAGAATTTCGTACATTCGTTACGATTGCTATTCCGATGATGGGACCAGCAATTGCAGTACAGGCAATTTTCGCATTCGTTTCCAACTGGAACAACTACTATACGCAGAACATGATTCTGAAAAATGCCGATTTTGCAACAGTGCCAATCATGGTTTCTAAAGTATTAGCATTCGACAAGAACATTGACAACGGTGTAAACTATCTTTGCGTAACGCTGTCTATTCTGCCGATTGTCATTGTATACTTCATTCTGTCCAAGTTCATCATTGCTGGTGTAGCATTGGGCGGCGTAAAGGAATAATTTTCAAGAAATTATTTCCGAAACTGTAAACATCTTAAAATTTTACCGCCTGTTGAGAAACAGGCGGTTTTTTTTTGAATGAAATTAAATCAGGGGAAGTTGGTTTGCTTCTTCGAGATTTTTCGCTGCCTTACCGATAGCGGGAATATTCTGAACACGGTATTTTTCGAGTGAGGGAAGGCGTTCAGAAGTGGGAAGTTCAGCGGAAATAATTTGCTGTTTCGGTCGTAAAGTCATAATCTGCACGCCCTGAGAACTTCTGGTCGATTTTTCGGTAATGAGTTCTGAACGGAAGAGAATGGCTTTATTAGCGTTAGACCGCAGGAAAATATCTGCTTCTTGTTTCAGGAAAAGCATAGTTAAAACGGGGGATTTATCCGAAAAGGCAGCAGTTAATTTTTTCCGGTTAGTTTTAGTCTGGTAAGCGGAAAGGGGAATTTTGGAAATTTTGCCATTTTCGAAAATGAATAACACTTTTCCGGAATAGTCCGTTGTGGCAATCATGCCAATAATTTTTTCATCTTCTTCAAAACCGAGTTTCACGGGGATATAATCGCCTAAAAGGCTTGCTTTACCGTCTTCAAAAGCACTGACACGAATTTTATAAACCTGTGCTAAATTAGTGAAAAAGAGGAGTTCTGTTTTATTCGTGGCTTCTGACTGGTGAATAATGCAGTCGCCCTCTTTTAATTTTTGTTCGCCGCTCATACGGAGGGAAAGAGGAGTAATTTTTTTGAAATAGCCTTCTTTGGTTAAGAAGAGGTGAACAGGGTAATCCGGAGTATCTTCTTCAATGGGGAGTTCGTCGGCTTCTGTCGTGTAATAGAATAATGTTTTACGGGGCTGACCGTATTTTTTCGCCGTGTCCTTAAGTTCTTTAATAATAATTTTCTGAATGCGTTCAGGGCGTGCGAGAATGTCTTCCATATCCTGAATTTCGTTCCGGAGGGTGTCCACATCAGAAATTTTAGTTAAAATATACTCTCTGTTCAGATGCCGGAGTTTAATTTCGGCAACGTATTCCGCCTGAATTTCATCAAGGGCAAAACCGTCCATTAAATTCTGAATGACCTGAGTTTCTTTAGCCGTTTCCCGAATAATGGAAATGGCTTTATCCAAATCAAGAAGAATTTTTTTCAATCCTAATAAAAGATGTAATTTTTCTTTCTTCTTGTTCAAATCGAAAGAAACACGGCGTTTCACGCATTCCTGCCTGAACGCAGTCCATTCCTGCAAAATTTCCCGTATGCCCATAACTTTAGGCGTATTGCCAATCAGAATATTAAAATTACAGCCGAAACTGTCCTGAAGAGGAGTTAAACGGAATAATTTCTGCATGAGTTTTTCAGGGTCAGTATTTCGTTTAATGTCAATGGCTAACCGGAAACCGGTGACATCAATTTCATCACGGGCATAAGTAACTTCACGGAGTTTTCCGGCTTTACTAAGTTCAGTAATTTTATCTTTAATGGCTTCAAGAGTGGTTGTGTAGGGGATTTCCGTGACTTCAATGCAGCCGGCGGATTTATCATAATTCCATTTTGCCCGAAGGCGAAGACTTCCTCTGCCTGTGTCGTAAACTTTGCGCAATTCTTCTTCATCGTAAAGCAGAAATCCTCCGCTGGGGAAATCCGGACCTTTCAGCGTGGAAAGAAGGTCATGTTCCGGATTTTGAATTAACGCAATGCAAGTTTCACAAAGTTCAGCGAGATTGAACGGGCAAATATTACTTGCCATAGAAACGGCAATGCCCATATTAGCATTCACTAAAATAGACGGAAACGTTGCCGGAAGTAAAGTCGGTTCCAGCATTGTATTATCATAATTCGGAACAAAATCAACGGTTTCCTTATCAATTTCGCTGAATAACGTTTCACAAATCGGAGCGAGCCGGACTTCCGTATAACGGGAAGCAGCGAAAGCCATATCTCTTGAATAATGCTTGCCGAAATTGCCTTTCGAATCAACATAAGGGTGCAATAAACATTCATTTGCACGGGTAAGGCGGACCATTGTTTCATAAATTGCCTGGTCGCCGTGAGGATTTAAGCGCATCGTCTGCCCGACAACATTTGCAGATTTTGTTCTTGTGCCGTTCAGAAGACCCATTTTATACATTGTATAAAGCAATTTACGGTGAGAGGGCTTGAAACCGTCAATTTCAGGTAAAGCCCTTGAAATGATAACACTCATTGCATAGGGGAGGTAATTTTTTTCGAGAGTGTCAGTAATTTCTTCTTCCTGAGTAATTCCGGCATTTTCGAACCAAGCGTCTAACATTGGTTTTTGTCTGGCGGGGGGAAGATTTTTTTTTCTTGCCATGTATAATCCCTTTCTTTAAGTAAAGTTTTGACTTTGTTATTTTACCACATTCAAAGAAATTTGTCAAGAGGGCTTTAACCGTAAAGATAATAAGAAAGAATTAAAGCGGTCATGCCGTGGTAAGTGGCTTTCCCTTCCGGAATGCCGTTAGCTTTCAGGGAAGTGTCCATGACTTTGTCCGAAATATTGGAAACAATGGAAGTCGGAATGACTTCTTCATGTTGGTGTGTCTGGTAATATTCTTCCGGCACGAAACTGTATAAATCGTGAAGAACATCATCAGAAAGTTTATTTTTAATTTCCTGATAGCGTTTCAATGAAGCGGAATCACCGCCGAAATCGACTTCCAGCCAGTTCAGCGCACTGATATATCCGCTGTAAAGGAAATCCGGGTTATTACTGGTCAGGCAAGCCCGAAAAGCGAAATAACCGGCTTCATCTTCGAAAATATTTCCCTTTAAGTGAGTAAATTCATGGCAGAGTGTTGCCGGTAAATTCACATCATACATAACAGGGTTATAATTCGCTTCCATAGAGAACGGGAAATAAATGCCTAATAAATTTTGCTGAGTGAAAAAATAGGCGTGTGAAATTGGTTTTGCATCAGGGTAAACGCCTTTATATTGGGGAAATTCCTGTGATAATTTTCTCATGCATTTATGCGCCTCAAGCATAACGCCGTCTTTGTCGGAAAGCTGAAAATGCCCGTCTTCATCACGTTCCACTTGTTTAGCGAGCCGATTTGTTTCGTCAACGAGAATTTCGTAAACTTCCAGAACTTGCGCATTAGTAAATTCTTTATGTTCGAGTGTTTCACTCATGCGTGAACCCTGATACAGAATGAAGAAATGAAACGTCAGCACGAAAAAAACAACCGTGAACAGCCAGCCGAAAATTCTTCCGTAAATCCAAGAAATGACAATTCTTCTTCTTTTGGCGAAAATCATAAATAAAATGAATGTGAAAATTCCTACGGCAAGAATGCCAATTCCGGAAACAATCATATATTCCCCGATGGAAAATGAAACAATTCCGGAAAAACCGCTCCAGAAGTCCGAAATCACCGGAAAGATATGTTGAATGTAAAAATCAACTGCCGGAGTGCAGAAACGGGATAAAATATTCACTAAAATTAAAAATCCCCATATACAGAACATAATTTTTGTGGAAGGGAGGAATCCATAATAAAATCTTCTACGCATTTTCATCACTTTCTTTACTTTCTTTGTTTTCTGTTTCTTCAGTTTCTTCAGGTTCTTTAGTGTCGGAGTGGTAATTTTTAAAGCAAATATTCACGTCTACGTCGCCCTGTACACCAGGAACGGAACCGTCAGAGGCATATTGCCACATTTGATAATTATAATAATAAGTAGCAGGTTCGTTATATTCCGCAAGCCAGAAATCATATTCTGTTAATTCCGGAAGGTCAAGTTTCAGCAGGGAAGTTCGTTTATTCTGGTAAATCATAGGCAAATAACCGGCTTGTTTAATTCGTTCGCAGAAGGCAATACTGCATTCTGTTAGAGTTTTCACGGGAACGTAATCTGTTCGGGCAACGTCTGTTGTGACAAGTTCCCAATCATAAGCAATAGGGTAAGTAATGGAAAAATCACCAATAGCGGAAAGTAATAATTCCGCCTCTTCAACGGCTTCTTCCGGAGTGATTGCCTGAGAATAAAAATATAATCCTACATCAATTCCGGCATCGATAGCCCCTTGAATATTCTGCTGAAAATAATCATCAAGCATAAGTTTTCCGCCGCTGTAGCCCCTGTAGCCTACACGAATCATAGCGAAATCAACGCCGGCTTTTTTAACGGTTTTCCAGTCGATTTCTTTTTGATGGGAAGAAACATCAATTCCGAATGAGGAAACAATTTTCTGATTTTCGACATAGTAAGTCAAATGATTTCTTTTCACGAATTGTTCGGAATGATATTCACAAGGGGGAACATCTGCTAAAACCGGAATCCAGATTTCACCAAATTCAGCATCTTGAAGGAAAATTTTTTCTCCGGTTGTTTCGTAAATAATTTCTGATTCAAGAATTTCCGTGGCAGGCTGTTGAACAGACTTTTCAGAAGTGTTCACTTCAAGGGAAGCCGGAACGGTTTCAGGGGAATTTTTCCGCATGACGAGCAAACCGGAAATAATGAAAACCAGTCCGACAATTAAAACAGACTGCATGACAGTAATCCATTTCAAATTTTTCATAATAACTCCTTTCGTCAAAATGATATAATTCTATCATAACACAAAAAAAAGCATCTGTAAAGAGAGTTCACAAATTTTTTACAATCAAATATATGACAGGGCAGAAAAAAATATCCCGACCCTGAACACAGAGCCGGAATAGAGAATTTTAATAATTGATGACACTAAGCAGAACGCCGGCAGCCACGGCAGAACCGATAACACCAGCAACGTTAGGACCCATAGCGTGCATTAACAGGAAATTCGTCGGGTCAGCTTTTGCGCCTTCCTGTTGGGAAATACGTGCAGCCATAGGCACAGCGGAAACACCAGCTGAACCGATTAAAGGATTGATTTTCCCGCCGCTGAGCCAGTTCATGAATTTTGCAAGGAGCAGACCGCAGGCTGTACCTAAACTGAACGCAATCACGCCGAGAATTAACACTTTAATGAAATCCCAGTTAGCCACATTAGAAGCGGTACATGTTGCGCCGACAGACACGCCTAAGAAAATTGTCACAATGTTCATCAGTGCATTTTGTGCGGTATCCACTAAACGCCCTGCAACGCCGGATTCTTTTAAAATATTACCGAACATTAACATTCCGACTAAAGCAGCCGCAGAAGGAACTAATAAAGCCACAATCAAAGTAACGACTACAGGGAAAACAATTTTTTCTGTTTTGGAGGGGGTGCGGAGTTGGGGCATTTTAATTTTGCGTTCTTCTTCAGTGGTAAGGAAACGCATAATTGGCGGTTGAATTACGGGAACTAATGCCATGTAGGTATATGCCGCTAAAGCGATTGTTCCGGTATTCAAATTAGAATTTGCCCCGTCTAATAATTTACTGGAAACGTAAATAGAAGTAGGACCATCTGCACCGCCGATAATGGCAATAGAACCACATTCCGCAGCACTCATGCCCATGTAACCAGCGGCTAAGAAAGTGAAGAAAATTCCGCCTTGCGCCGCTGCCCCTAAAAGAAAGCTTTTCGGATTAGCAATCAATGGACCGAAATCGGTCATTGTTCCAATGCCTAAGAAAATCAAACAGGGATAAATTTGTAATTTTACGCCTAAATATAATTTATCCAGCAATCCGCCGTCATGTAGAACTTTCCACAGCCAGTCAACGCTTTGTTGTTCGTTCCAGTATTCCGCATGGAAAATCATATCTTCCGGAAGTACTGCCGGCAAATTGGAAAGAAACATGCCGAAAGCAATCGGTAACAGTAATAAAGGTTCAAATTTTCTGACAATGGCTAAATACATAAATAGAAATGAAACGCACATCATCAATAGTTTCATTGGGTCAGCGGCTAAACCAGCAAGCCCGCTGGTTTCCCAAAGACCGCCGAGAATATCTTGTAAAATTTGCAGCATAAATCATCAACACTCCTTTTCATTCAGTTCAAAACGGCTTGACGTTTTGCCGTCTGCCGTCCATAGCCCAGGCGGAACGGTTACTCAGCGAAGTATTTCTGGATTTTGCTACAGATTTAATTCTGTATGTTTTTCCGTCCTGTTCGCTCATCATCGCCACAACAGCGGAAATTACTGCAATGACTTCTTCTTCATTTTCCGAATTGGAAGAATCCGGAACGGGAACTGTTGGAGCAGGTTTGGCTTTTACCGGAGCGGAAGGTTTCGCCGGAGTGGAAGCCGGTTTAGGCTTAGGTTTCGCCGGAGGGGGTGATTTAGGGCGTTGACTTTTGTTAATCTGGTCGAAAATTTTGCCGAAAAGCATAATGACAACGACCAGAATCGCCAGAGCGGCAATAACGACACCTAAGCCGACAAGGGTCACGCCCCATTTTTCCGAACCGGAAAGAGGGCGTTTGTCACCGTCGATACCGCCGGCGAGCATGATTAAATGATTTGCCAATAATAAGGGATGCATAATTGGGGTTCACTCTCCATTCTTAAGAATTCTGCACATGTATTTATTATACAATATTTTTACATGTTTTGCAAGCGTTTTTTGAAAAAATTTCTCTATTGACAAAAAGTGCTGTCCTGGTATATAATAGAAACAGGATATTCTGACGGAAAGGGGAAAATTTTGTTATGGAAACAACAGAAATGCCGGAAATCGGAGAAGTCATTACCGAAGAGGCGGAACATGTGACTTCTATTTTCACGGGGTTATTGGATTATGTCAAGGGAATCCTGCCTTCTTTGGGGTCAGCAGTGTTAGTGTTAATTTTAGGGATTATTTTCACGAGAATTTTGTTACGTTTTTTAGAAAGGGCAGTTCAGCGGAGTAAATTAGATAAAACAGCGGCAGGGTTTCTGCATTCGCTAATTAGAGTTATTTTGTATGTGTTAGTTGCAGTAATTGTGCTTTCCGTGCTGAATGTGCCGATGACTTCAATTATTACAGTGATTGGTACAATCGGGGTAACAGTGGGGTTAGCGTTGCAGGACAGCTTGTCTAATGTTGCAGGGGGATTTCTGATTTTATTTTCGAAACCGTTACAAGTAGGGGATTTCGTTGACTATGCAGGCATTACCGGAACAGTGGAAAGTATTGGAATTTTGCAAACAAAACTGAAAAAAACAGACGGAACGACAGTATTTATTCCGAACGGGAAAATTTCCGATGCGGTAATTTTGAATTATTCAGAAGACCCGAAAAGAAGATTAGCGATTGATTTCGGGATTGGGTATGATTCAGATGTAGAATCAGCGAAAAAAATTATTTGTGATTTACTGGACAAGCATGAAGCCGTTCTGCATGATTTGGCGTATACAGTCAGAATTGGGGAATTAGCCGACAGTGCAGTAATTTTGCATGTACGGGTATGGACAACGCACGAAAACTATTGGGATTTATATTATGATTTACATGAACAAGTGAAAAAAGCTTTTGACGAAAATCAAATTAACATTCCCTACCCACAAAAAGAAATCCGCATTTTGAATAAGAACAATTAAGCAAGAAAAACCGTCCGGAAAATTCCGGACGGTAATTTTTACGCCATACCGGCAGTAATGATTGCCATTTTGTAAACTTCGTCAGCGTCGCAGCCTCTGGAAAGGTCATTGATTGGGGCATTTAATCCCTGAAGAATAGGACCGTATGCAGCGAAACCGCCGAGCCGCTGAGCGATTTTGTAACCAATATTTCCGGCTTCAATCAGCGGGAAAATGAAAGTGTTTGCTTGTCCGGCAACTTGTGAATCGGGGCATTTTACAGCGGCAACTTCTTTAGAGACAGCCGCATCGAACTGAAATTCGCCGTCAATGGTTAATTCGGGGTCAATTTTTCTTGCTTCAATGACAGCATCATGGCTTAACTGAACAGTGCCGCCCTTACCGGAACCATAAGTAGAAAAGCTTAATACAGCAACTTTCGGGTCAATGCCGAAATACGCCGCTGTTCTGGCAGTTTCCACAGCGACTTCAGCGAGCTGCTGAGCAGCCGTTAAAACAACATTGCCTTCTTTGTCGGTTTTATCCGTATAGCCTAAATTGATTGCGCAGTCGCCCATAGAAATTTTTTCTTCTTTGCCGTTGACTTCACGGAACAGAATGAAAGAAGAGCTAACTAAATTTGCGCCTTTTTTGGTTTTCACAATCTGTAAAGCCGGTCTTACTGTATCCGCAGTAGAATATGTTGCACCGCCGAGTAAAGCATCTGCTTTTCCGAGTTTTACAAGCATTGTGCCGAAATAATTTGATTTCTGGAGAGCGGAACGGCAGTCTTCTTCAGACATTTTGCCCTTACGGAGTTCAGCCATTGTCTTCACCATTTCTTCCATTTCGGGGTAGGTCAGGGGGTCAAGGATTTCTGCCTTGTCAATCTGGAAATTGCCATCAGCGGCAGCCTTTTTCACGTCGTCCACATTTCCGCAGAGAATCACGTCCATTAAATCTTCATTCAGAAGACGGGAAGCGGCGGAAAGGATTCTCGCATCAGTTCCTTCCGTGAAAACGATTTTCTTTCTGCTTGCCTTGAGGTTATCCAGTAATTTGTCAAACATTGCCATGGGAAAAACTTCCTTTCGTGTTAAAATAAAATATTTACAGTTTCAGTATAGCACATTTTACCGGATTTGTCAAGAAGATGTGAGAAAAATTTGGACAAAAGTTCTGAATTTCTGAAATTCGAAAAAAATTTATCGTTTTTCGATAAAAAAGTCTTGACAAAAGATAATTTCTGTGCTATACTATAAAAAAGCAGAAAGGCAGAAAGGATGAATGCAATGAAATGGAATCAGGATAAATCCCTGAATTTATCAATTATTTTAGTGAAAGTGTTATTTATATTAATTATATTATTAGCAATTTGCGTTCCGGTAATGGTGCATTGGTATGACATTACATTGCCGAACGGGGCAGGACTGGTGAAAGGGTCAATTTTCGTACCGTTGACGATATGTTTATATTTAACGGCAATATTAGGGGAAATTTGTTTATTTCATTTAGGGAAACTGCTGAATAATATTCGGAAAGATATTATTTTCAAGCCGGAAAACTGTCAGCATTTACGTTATATTTCGTGGTGTTGTCTGCTTGTGGCAATTCCGTTCGGAATATTTGGAATATGGCGGTTTTTAGGGTTTTTCGTAGCATTTGCGGCAATTTTTTTCGGAATAGTGCTGCGGGTGCTGAAAAATGTTTTTGTCCGTGCGGTAGAACTTCAGGAAGAAAATGACTACACAATCTGAACAGGAGAAGAACATGATTATTGTCAATTTAGATGTCATGATGGCGAAACGGAAAATTTCTTCCGGAGAGTTAGCCAAAAGAATTGAAATTACTCCTGCTAATCTTTCTATTTTGAAAACGGGGAAAGCGAAAGCAATTCGGTTTTCCACATTAGAAAAATTATGTGAAGTGTTAGACTGTCAGCCGGCAGATATTCTGGAGTACAGAAAGGAAGATACCAATGGACAGTAAAAAATCTGAATGGAAATATTATTGTGTATTAACGGGAATTTTGCTGATTGTGGAAATTTTCATTGGGGCGTTTGTTCCTCATACAAAATGGTTAAGGTCATACGGGGGAGATATATTAGTGATACCGTTAATTTACAGTATAATTCGAATATTCACGAATAAACTTCCGGCATTACTTCCGGTATTGGTGTGTGGAATAGGATTTTTGGCGGAAATAGCGCAATATTTTCATTTAAGTGACCGGTTAGGTTTTGCGAGGGGTAGTTTAATGAGTATTTTAATTGGCACAAGTTTCAGCTGGTTAGATATTATTTGTTATTTCGCCGGCATGTTATGTATTTACGCAGGAATGTATCTGAAAGGAGTTTTTCACCATGAGTAAAGCAATTTTTTCTGCAATGATGTTTGCGTTGTTATGTACAGGAACGTTATCATTAGATAATGCGAACCAGAACAGTCATTTGCAGGATTTCAGCAGGCAAAGTATTATTCATCAGCAAATCATGCACCAGCAAGGTTTAGCAATTGACCAGAATCAAGCAGACGATGACGACGACCAGAAAAAAGGAGCAAGCCATGATTGAACCAGAAAATTACGAAACAATTTACGCACAGCCCGCAGAACCACAGCCGAAAATACAATATTCCCGAATTGAACAAATCGGAGCATTTTTAGCAATGATTGCAGGGTTTTTATTTATCCGGTTCACGTTACATCATGAAATGGGCTTGTTCACTACACTTTCTTATTGGTTTTTGATTACAACAGAAATGCTTTTCGTGAAAAAATCCGGCATGACGTTCAGCACAGCGGAAAAAATTTTCATTGGCAGTATGTACCTTTTTTCAACAGTATATATTTTCACAGCGAATGAAACTATGCGAACATTAACCACAATTTTTCTAATTTTAAACAGCGGAATATTTCTGTTAGGGGTAAGCACTTCCTTGAATACAATATTCCGGTTTTTGCCGGAAGCGTTATCTTTGTCTGTTTTTGCGATGCCGTTTGCGGATTTCGGGAAATGTTTTGAGGCGGTGAAACAGTCTAAAGGCAATGCCTTATGGAAAAATGCGTGGTATATTTTCGGAGGGCTGCTGATTGCTTTTCCGTTGACGTGTGCCGTTGCTTCATTACTTTGTCAGGCAGATGAAAACATGTCTGCAATTTTAGGAAGTTTTCTGAAAATTCCGCCGGAAGATTTGTTAATTTTCATTCCGGAAATTGCTTTCGGAATGTTAATTGGCTGTGCAATTTACAGCGCAATGTATAATTCCACGCACAGAGGAATTATTTTAGACGGGGAAGAAAGCGGAAGAAAAGCTGAACAGTTCCGATTTATTCCGAATTTAATGCTTTATACAGCCGTAACGCCGATAGGTTTATTATATATACTTTATGTCATTTCGCAATTAAATTATTTCATGGGCGGATTTTTAGGAAAATTAGCTGAAGGCTATACTTACGCACAGTATGCACGAAAAGGATTTTTTGAATTATGTGTTGTTTGCTGTATCAATATCGCATTAATTGCCGGAATGGAATTTTCAGCGAAAGTGACCGGAGAGAAAAAGCCTTTACTGCTGAAAATCTATAATATTGGCTTAAGTTTATGTTCATTATTTTTAGCTGGAACGGCTATAGCGAAAATGTTTTTATATATTCATTACTACGGCATGACAAGATTAAGAATTTACACAACATGGTTTATGATTTTGTTAGTGGTTGGATTTATGATTTTAATTTTCCGTCAGTTCCGGTATACGCTGAACATTGGAAAAACGGCATATATTGCGTTTAGTATTCTGTTCGGGGTGTTAGTATTTTCCCGACCTGACGAATGGATAACTCGTTATAATGCGCAGCAATATCTTTCAGGAAATTTACCGGAATTTGATACAAGAGTCATTTCGGAAATGTCCGAAGATGCATGGGCAGCAATGGCAAGTTATTCCCGAAATGATTTAATTAAATTATATTCTTCTCATCAGGAGAAAAATATCAATCCGGAAGAAATTTTTGAAGATGTTCACGAAGAACTGGAAAAAGACATTTATCAGAAATTAAATCTTTCCGCATGGGAAATTATGTATCATGGACAGTAAATTCATTTATTCTGATGATAATAAACGTTATCACACTCTCTTCTATCATAACCGGCACAGATTCGGACACAGAATTGAAAAAGCCGTTTTAAATGGCGGTTTTACTTGTCCGAATCTGGACGGCACAAAAGGAAATCAAGGTTGTGCATTTTGTGACGGGGGGAGCGGAGCATTTACAAAGGCGTTGCCATTACAGGAACAATTACATGCAGAAATGACCAGAATCCGGAAAAAACGACCGGAAGCGAAAGCAATAGCCTATTTTCAGGTACACACGAACACCTATGCGCCAGTAGAATATTTAAGAACGATATTTGAAGAGGCAATGCAATTTGAAGGAATTATTGGGTTATCCATAGGCACAAGACCGGACTGCCTGCCGGAAGAAGTATTGCAATTCCTTGCTGAACTGAATCAGAAAACATATTTAACAGTAGAATTAGGCGTGCAGACAATTCACGACAGAACAGCGGAAGATTTTGGAAGGGGATATTTATTTTCGGAATTTTTAGAAAGTTATCAGAAATTGCAAAATTTGAACATTCGAACATGTCTGCATATGATTAACGGCTTACATCGGGAAAGCATTCAGGACATGTTAGCTACAGCGGAAATTTTAGGGAAACTGAAACCACAAGCAGTGAAAATTCAGCTTTTACACGTTCTGAACGGGACACGTTATGCGGAATTATTCCGTTCCGGTGAATATGTTCCTATGACACAGGAAGAATATATTTACGCTGTAGTGAAACAACTGGAATATTTCCCGCCGGAAACAGTGATTGAACGGGTAACAGGAGACGGCGAAAAAGTGAAATTATTAGCTCCCTTATGGAGCAAAGACAAAATCCGCACATTAGGCGGAATAGACCAATTACAAGCAAAATTAGACACATGGCAAGGAAGGAATTTTACTCATGTATAATTTATTAACAACAAAATATGTAAAATATTCTTATTCAGAATGGCTGAACGAGTTAAAACAAAATGACAAATGCCGATTGAAAATTGATTTTTCGGAAGAACCAGTGTTAAATCTTTCGGAAAGAAAGTTAATTTTCCCTTCAATCACCGCATTTCAACGAGGGGAACACAGTGACGGAATACATCTTCTGCATGAAGCGGAAAAATTTGCGGAACGCTATCAGGAACCGGATTATTTGGAAGTGATGAAATATTTCATTCGGGAAGAAAATTTCCATTCGTCCTATTTAGCAAGATACATGCATTTTTACCGTGAACCGCTGAAAAAAGAAATTGAGTTAGACAGAATTTTCCGGGAAATTCGGAAATCTATGGGAATTTTTTCAGAAATTTCCGTGCTGGTTACAGCGGAAATCATTGCTTTAACGTATTATACAGCGTTAGGAAACGTCGGAGAAAAATTAAATAGTCCGGCATTAAGTGCAATTTGTCAGCAAATGTTACATGACGAATTAAGGCATATTATTTTGCAGTCTTACACATTAGGACACCTGCGGCATGACAAGAAAGTCGCTTTATTCCGGAAATTTTTAATGGAAAATACCACAATTGCCGTATGGGCAGCATATGGAAATGTTATTCAGGAAGGCGGATTCAGTTATTTTGCCTTTCGTGATGAAAATTTCGGTTATTTAGAGCAATCTCTTCATTTAGTGCAGAAATAAAAAACCGTCTGAAATTCAGGCGGTTTTGCTTATGTTTCCGCATCGGCGGAATATAAAGGCGGTTTGAAATCGTCTTCATCGGAATTTTCCGGTTTTTGAATGGGAAACATCATGCTAATAGGAATAGCGAAAGTGACTAACATGACAACGGCGAGAACGAAAGCGAAAATTCTTTTCCGTTGTTTTCGTTTTCGGGCGAGTTCTAATAATTCTTCACGGGAATCATCATTTTCATCATACATGAGAAACACTCCTTTCAGGCGTAACCAAATAAAGACAATTTAAGATAAAATAAAATTAACATATGTACGGGGTAAATGGCGTAAAAAGCATATTTCCAGAATTTTCCCTGAATGAAACCTCTTTCCTGATTGTATAAACTAACAGGAATAAAGGCTAACATGCAGGCAGCAGGCTGATTTAAAATACTGCACGGAACGACAGCTTGAAGAACAGGCTGATTTCTGAGTAAATACAATAGAAATAGAAATCCTACTCCACGCAAGCCATAATCCGCATTAAGCACCAAGGCAACGAAAGAAATCACTAACAGGGAAGAAAGTAATTTTTCCGGAGAATGCGAATAGTTTTCGTAGCAAATCATGCATAACAACCCTAAAAACAATGTGAAAAATACATTCTGACCGGAATAGAACCATGTTCCGGAATGTTCTAAATTCCAGGGAATTTCGGAAATGACAGCGAAAAAGAATAAATTCATTGCATATTTCTTTTTGTCGTGAGTGTGCAGAAAACCTTCTGTTAATAGAAATCCATACAACGGAAAAGCAATTCTTCCAATCATACGCAGAAGAAAATACACAGAAACGTTAAAATAAGGCGTTTCCCAGAAAACTTTCACGACTTCCGGAATATTTTCTAAAAGAATATGTGCAGTATGGTCAATTAACATGGTTACCACAGCAATGATTTTCAGGACACTGCCGGAAAGGCATTTTTTGTGTTGAGAGTTCAAAATTTGTCACATCTTTCATGAATAGTATTTCTTCTATTGTAACACAATTCGCAGAAAAATGCAAGCATAATTTCAGTTATCCAATCAAAATCATCAGTTTTAGGCATTTTTTTGTACAAATCGCCGAAATAGTGCGGAATACCTTGCTATTCAAGGCGGAGTATGTTATAATAAACTTCGTAGAATGTTTTACGAATAGGAGAATAACAATGAAGAACAACCGAAAAATGATTTATTTTTTAGGCGGATTGCTTGCGGCAGGCGTATTAGTTCCGGCAACCGCCCATGCGGAAGAATCTGCTGTATTGACGTATTCCGAAGAAGGAATTGTTTTCCAGCAAGATGAAGAAGGGCATGTCTGGTATCAGCAAGGGAAAGAAAAACAAACCGGATTATTCAGTTTAACGCCGGATTTTCTTTCCGGAGATGTCAATCAGGATACTTCAGTTAATGCTTCTGATGCGGCAGTAGTTCTCACAGTGGCTGCCCGTGTTGGTGCAGGTGACGGCACAGCGGAAGAAATTTTATTAGAAGAAGTTCCGGAATATGGAAAATCAAAAACCGCTTCTTCTTATGCCGACATTGACCGGAACTTTGCCATTGATGCGACAGATGCGGCGAGAATTTTAACTTACGCTGCTGAAATGGGTGCAGGGCAGGAAGTGAAAGCCTTAGGCTATACGAGTTATTACAGTGATGAAAACGGTTATTTACAGAAAGGATTTCTGAAAAATGCCGATACTGGGGAAACGTATTATGCGCAAGATGATTATGCATTAGTTTCCGGTTGGATAGAAAACGAGGGGAAACGGTATTATTTCGATGAAAATTCCTATGCTATGTCTACTGGCTGGCAAACGCTGAACCAGAAAAAATATTGGTTTGATGAAAGCGGAGCATTCACGGAAGGATTTCAGGAAATTGACGGAAACGAATATTATTTCGACAAAAATTCCGGAATGCAGACAGGCTGGGAAAAAATTGATGATAAGTTATATTACTTTAATCCAGAAGGTGTATTATCCAAAAACGGCTGGCTGAATTTAGACGGGAAGAATTACTACTTAGATGAATCAGGCGCAAGTGTCACAGGTTTCCAGAATATCGGAGAAGTGCAATATTACTTTGACGAAACGGGCGCAATGCTGACAGGATTTCAAGAAATTGAAAACCAGAAATATTATTTCAATGATTCTGGCGAAATGCAAACAGGCTGGTTAGACTTAGACGGAAAGAAATATTACACGAATGAAACAGGTGCATTTGTCACAGGTTTCCAGAATATCGGAGAAGTGCAATATTACTTTGACGAAACGGGCGCAATGCTGACAGGAATGCAGGAAATTGAAAACCAGAAATATTATTTTGATGTTTCCGGCGCAATGCAAACGGGCTGGATTACTGAAAATGAAGAAGAATATTATTTCAATCCTGACGGCACAATGGCAACGGGCTTTATTTACACAGACGGGTGCTATTATTATCTCGGTGACAACGGTGTAAAACAGAAAAGAAAATGGTTAGTTGTAGACGGGAAAACGTACTATTTAGGCTTGAAAGGCGACTGCTTAACAGGCTGGCAGAATTTAACTGGATATATTTACTATTTCCAACCGGAAGGCGGGGTAATGTCCACAGGCTGGACAACTGTAGACGACCAGGATTATTATTTCGATGAAAGCAACGGCACAATGCAGAAAGGCTGGTTCGTACAGGGTGAAGCGACCTATTACCTGAATCAGGAAACCGGCGCAAAAACAATTGGCTGGAAGAAGATTGACGGCGCAAAATATTATTTCAATGTCAACGGCGTAATGACCACAGGCTGGGCAACGATTGACAACATTAAATATTATTTCTATCCGGAAAACGGAAAATTAGCCGTCAACACAACTATTGACGGAGTTTATTTAGATGCGAACGGCGTACCGGCAGAAGGGAAATTAGCTTTAAATAAGAAGAGAGCGCAACAGGCATTAAGTCAGTATGGTTCTTCAGTTGGTTCAATTTATAGCTATGTGCGGTCAACGACAAGATATAAATATATTGAAGCCACGAGGTCACTTTCACAAATTGAAGCGAACGGCTGGTTATATTACGTCGATTATGCATTCACGCATTATTACGGAGTATGTTATTATTTAGCGGCGAAAATGGATTTCATTTTGCAGGAAGCCGGATATGAATGCAGAATTGTTCACGCTACGCACGGCAGCGGTGACCATTACTGGAATCAGGTATATATCAACGGCAGCTGGCTGAATTACGACTGCACGAACGGTTATAACGGCTATGGCTGGAATAGCATTATTGCGGCAGGAAATTATAGATTTTTAGGTTATGTTACGCCGAAATATCAATAAAGGGGAGAATGACCATGAAAAATAGAAAAATTCAGTTAATTCTGGTGAGTATGGCTTTACTGGGAATGCTTTCAGGCTGTGGAAAGCAGGAAGAAACAGAACAAGCTGAAAATTCTGTTATTGTAGCGGAAACGCAAGCAGAAACAGAAGCTGAACAGGAAACGGAAATGGAAACGAAATCCATTTCCGAAACGAAAAAAGAAACTGCTGAATCTGTTGCAGAAACAGAAGCGGAAAGTGTTGCAGAAACGGGAACGGAAACAGCAACAACAAGCGGAGAAACGCAGCAGACAACGAATTCCGGCAATTCCGGAACAACACAGGCAGCAACGGAAAAAGCAGCAGAAACTGTTGCACCTGAAGAGGAAGAAGTAGTTATTATAGAAGATGACGGAAACGACAATACACCAGATGCTCCGGCAGAAGTTGTTGTAGAAAATGACCCACGACCGGAAGAAAATATCAATGCCCCTGACCCGAACGATGCACCAGCACCGGAAGTTCCGAAAACGCCGGACACACCAGCGGAAGAATTATCCATGACAGTAAATTATCAGGGATATGCTTTAACTGTAGGGGAAAGTGCGAAAGCCTTTGTAGAGGCAGTTCCTCCAACAAGTCAGGAATCTGCACCGAGTTGTTACGGAAACGGGGAAAACATTAATTATTATTATGATGATTTGACGATTTATGTCTGGAATGAAGACGGGAATTATATGATTTACGGAATAGATATTATGTCACCAGGGATTGTTTCCGTGAATGGGCTGGACATAGGTTCAGCGGCAACATTTGACGGAGAAAAGAAATTTGACATGGGCGACAATTGTAATATTATGGTAATTGCTGCTGGCGGCAGTGTTGTCAGCATCAGCTACAATAAAGATTTATAATTGAATTAGATTCGTGCAGGGGTGCTGTGCAGAACGGCACTCCTGATTTTGTTATAGGAGGGTAACAATGGTTTTTAGCAGTACAGTATTTTTATTTTTGTTTCTTCCGGCGGTTGCAGTATTATATTATTTAATACCGGAACGGCATGTGAAAAATATTTTGCTCATGATAGCAAGCATTTTATTTTACGCCTACGGGGAGCCGTTTGTTGTATTTTTAATGTTAATTTCTATTGTTTGCAATTATTTATTAGGCTTGTTAATGCAGAAAGAAAAACTCCGGAAATTCAGTTTAATTTTATCGTTAATCTGGAATTTAGGGTTACTGGGTGTATATAAATATGCAGGTTTTTTTGTTCGTATGCTGAATGTTTTGCCATTCGTGGAATTTCCTGTACCGGAAATTCCCTTGCCGATAGGAATTTCTTTTTTCACGTTTCAGGCAATGTCTTATGTGATTGATGTTTATCGTGGGAATATTCAAATTCAGAAGAATTTATTTTACTTAGTGTTATATATTACGTTTTTCCCACAGTTAATTGCAGGACCGATTGTGAAATATAAAGACATTGAACAACAGCTTGCCTACAGACCTTTTCGGGCGGAACAGACAGCACACGGAATAAAACGCTTTATTTACGGCTTATCGAAAAAATTACTCATTGCCGATATTGTGAGTATTCCGGTAGAACATATTTTTTCTTTGCAGAGAGAAGAATTAACTTGTGCTTTAGCGTGGATGGGGGCAATTTGTTACACGCTGCAAATTTATTTTGACTTCAGCGGTTATAGTGATATGGCGATTGGCTTAGGGGAAATTTTCGGCTTCACGTTCAGGGAAAATTTCAACTATCCGTATTCTTCAGGGAGTATGACGGAATTTTGGCGGAAATGGCACATTTCCGTTTCCACATGGTTCAAAGAATATTTATATTTTCCTTTAGGTGGCAACCGGAAAGGGAAAGTCAGAACCGTAATCAATAAATGGATTGTCTTTTTTTTCACAGGATTATGGCACGGGGCGAACTGGACGTTTGTCATCTGGGGCTTGCTGAATGGCGGTTTTCTGATGTTGGAAAGTTATGAAATTATTCCGGTGAAGAAAATGCAGAAAAGCCGTTTCGGAAAATGTTTAGGGCATATTTACACAATATTAGCCGTGATTTTCTGCTTTACGATATTCAGGGCGGAAAATTTACAGCAGGGAATGCATTTCTGGCGAACAATGGCAGGATTTGGCATAGCGGACGAAATGCACCGGAAAATTGGCTTGAGTTTATTCTTAAAAGAATGCAACAGCTTATTTTTAATCACAATGTTAATCGCAATTATTTTTTCCGTTCCGGTGAAAAATCGAATTGCAGGATATTTCCGCACGGAAAAAGCGAAAACGCTTTTACAGGGCGTGTCTTATGTCGGTTCATTAGGATTATTATTTTTATGTCTGTTATATTTATCTTCGGGAACGTATAGCCCGTTTATTTATTTGAATTTCTGAGGAGAGAACCATGAAAAAATTTGCCTGTTTACTTTATAGTGTAATTTGTTTAGCGGTATGTGCAGTACCTGGTGTAATGCTTTTCGGAAAGGGAGAAGACACCAGCACAGCGGAAAAGCGACAACTTGCGGAAATGCCGTCATTCAAAGATGAAAACAATAATTGGAATAAGAATTGGAGTTCAGAATTTCAGTCTTATGTGGCGGATCATTTCGGATTTCGTCAGCAATTAGTGAATATAGACAGCCATTTAAAAGCGGATTTACTGCATATTTCCGCAGAAGAACAAGTCATTATCGGGAAAGACGGTTGGTTATTTTACACGCCGACAGTGAATGATTATTTAGGGAAGCCGACAGTTTCCGAAATGGGAATTAAAAATATCCGTCACAATTTAGAAATGATGCAGGAATTTTCAGAACTGCATAACAGTCAGTTTTTAGTTGCGATAGTGCCGAATAAAAATTCCGTTTACGGCGAATACATGCCGGAAAATTATCAAAAATTAAATCAGACGAATAATTATACCAATTTAATGCAAGAATTAGAAAACAGTACAGTTCCGGCAGTAGATTTATTATCTGCTTTTAACAAAGAAGAATTGCTTTATCATAAACAAGACACACACTGGAATAATACCGGTGCATTGCTTGGTTATCGGGCAATTATGGACAAAACCGGAAAAGAATATCAGGATTTTTCAGATGCAGAATATCACATTGAACGCAACTGGGAAGGGGATTTACAGAATATGTTATTTCCGGAATCGGAAGTTTTAGATGATAATGCAATTTATGATATTTCTTTTGATTATTTATATCAGGGGCATTATCATGACACGGACGACATTAACATTAATACGATTAGCCCGAATGGAACAGGTTCTGTGTTAATGTTTCGTGACTCGTTCGGGGCAGCGATTATTCCCTATTTTTCGCAAAATTTCCAAATGGCAAGATATTCAAGAGCAAGACCGAATCCGTTATCTAATTTAGAAACAACGCAATTTGACTTGACAATTTTAGAAATTGTAGAAAGAAATATTGCATGGCTTCAGAAAGAAGCCCCTTTGCACAGCGCATTGAAAGCAGAAACCATTCCGGAAACGGAAAATTCCGGAACGGCGGAAATGTTCACCGACCGGAACGGAACATATTTACAATTTTACGGAACGGTTGAACTTCCGGAAAATCTTACTTCCGCACCGGAATATATTTTCACATTGAAAGACACAACCGGAAAAATTTCAGGTTATCGGGCATATAACTGTTATGAATCGGATAAACTGAACACAGAAGAAATTTCAGACAATGGCTGGTCATTATATATTTCTTCTGCTGAACTGACGGAAAATGAAACTTATCAGGCAGAATTGAATGTTATTTTACCGGAAGGGAATTTTTCCTGTGCGTTAGGGGAATTTGTATTTGAACAGGAATAATCTGACAAATTCACACAAATTATACACTTTTCAGAAGAAAAATAATTCAAACTGTTGAATTTTCGGATATTCGTTGAAATTTGCAGATTTCTGTGCTATAATAAAATCAGAAAGATATACAGAAGAAAGGGTGCAGATTAATGATGAACATTAAACGGGTGATGTTGGGATTATCCGCCATCATTTTGGCATTGACATTCAGTGCATGTAATGAAAATTCTTCTGCTGAAAATGCAGAAAACACGGAAGAAACAACTACAGAAGCTGTTACAGAAACGGAAGCCCCCACAGAAGAAACAAAAAATGAAAATGTTTTATCTATTGCGAAACAGGGAATGTTTTCATCAGGGGGAATTATTACCAGTGCAGTTTCAGGGGAATATGACCCTGAACAAAGTTTTCAGGACGAGAGTCACGCCGGAAACACGGCACATATTGACCATGCGAATGTATTTTACCAGATACCGGAAGAAGACAACGGCAATCCGATAATTTATTTACATGGTTATCGGCAGTCAAGAATGTGTTGGATGACGACACCGGACGGAAGGGAAGGCTTTTCAGATTTATTTCTGAAGAAAGGCTACAGTGCATTTTTAGTTGACCAGCCGAGAAGAGGGGAAGCCGGCGCAACACTGGAAATTTCTGATGATACTGAACATGATATGTGGTATGGGGAACTTCCCACGGAAGAGCCGAAAAGTGAAGAAGAAGACTATTACGACGATGACGAAGAAGAAACAGAAGCTGAACTTCCTGAAACGGCAACTAAATATCAACCTGGAGACCAGGCATGGTATACGTATTACCGGATAGGGGAAACGCCGGAAAAGGCTTATGAGGGTTCACAATTCCCGTCTGATGAAAACGCATTGAATCAATTTTTCCGTCAGGCGACACCGAACACAGGAACTTATGACAAAGTCGTTGTTTCTAAGGCAATGGGAGAAGTCATGAATGATGTGCAGGCGATGACCGGACAGAAAGCAATTTTCATGGCACATGCGGAAGGCTGCACAGCGGCGTGGGATTTATCTGTAGAAAATCTTTCAGCGATTATTGCTATTGAACCGATTACTGTACCGAGTACGAGTTCAGCGCAGTATCAGAAATTACTGGAAGCGAACATTCCCATTGTGATTTATTTCGGGGATTATATTTTCGAAGAAGAAGAACCCGAAACGGAAGATGAAAACGACGAAGAAAATTACGATGAAGAAAATGATGAAGAAGAGGAAGAAAGCGGAAAAGAACTTGCTTCCACGGCATATTGGCAGGAAATTCATGAAGAAGTTGTTGCATTTGCGGAACAATACACTGCAGATGGCGGAGACTGCACAGTTGTTGATTTACCGGAAGAAGGCATTAAAGGCAATTCACATTTTATGTTTCAGGAAATGAACAATCAGCAAATTGCCGACCACATGGAAAAATGGCTGAAAAAGCATAATTTGAACTGAAAAAAACTGACTTCTGTTTAAAGCAGAAGTCAATTTTTTTGTTAATTAAGATTTTGTTTAACGGTCTGAATGATATTTTCTTTAGATAAGCCGAACTCTTTCAGCAAATCCACCGCCGGACCGGAATGCCCGAATACGTCATTCACGCCAATTTTAATTACGGGAACGGGACAGCATTCCGTGACGCATTCCGCAACGGCACTGCCTAAACCGCCAATAATACTATGTTCTTCCACAGTAATAATTTTTCCGGTTTCGTGGGCAGCCTGACAGATTAATTCTTTGTCAATTGGTTTAATTGTGTGCATGTTAATGACACGGACATGAATATTTTCTTCTTCGAGTGCATTTGCGGCGGCAACGGCTTCCGCAACCATTAATCCAGTAGCAATAATGGTTAATTGGTCTTGTTCGGAAGATTTCAGCGTAATGCCTTTTCCGATTGTGAAATGATAATTTTCCGGTTGATTTAATACCGGAACGGCAAGCCGTCCGAAACGCATATACACAGGACCTTCATGCAAAATAGCAGCTTCTACAGCGGCTTTAGCTTCCACGTCATCACAGGGAACAATAATTGTCATTCCTGGAATTGTTCGCATTAAGGCAATATCTTCATTGCATTGGTGTGTTGCGCCGTCCTCTCCGACGGAAATTCCCGCATGAGTTGCGCCGATTTTCACGTTTAAATGCGGATAACCGATTGAATTACGGACAATTTCGTAAGCCCGCCCAGCGGCGAACATAGCGAACGTACTTGCGAAAGGAATCATTCCGCAAGTGGCTAAACCAGCCGCAACGCCCATCATATTTTCTTCAGCAATGCCACAATCGAAAAATCTTTCCGGATAGGCTTTTTTGAAAATATTTGTTTTAGTTGCCGCAGCCAAATCCGCATCTAAAACAACAAGATTAGGATATTTCTGTGCTAATTCGGTCAATGCTTCTCCATAGCTTTCTCTGGTAGCTTTTTTCATTACTGAACCTCCAATTCTGCTAAAGCGGCGTTCAATTCCTGCATAGCTTGCTGATACTGTTCCGCATTCGGGGCAGCACCGTGCCAAGATACTTGATTTTCCATGAAAGAAACGCCTTTACCCTTAATACTTTTCTGAATAATGGCAACAGGTTTTCCGGACATTTGTTCTGCTTTCTGGAAAGCCTGTTCAATTTGGTCAAAGTCGTGTGCATCTTGCAGAAGAATAACATTCCAGCCGAAAGCGGAAAATTTTTCGTCAATTGGTTCAGGGGAGCAAACTTCTGTAATTTTGCCGTCAATCTGTAAACCGTTATTATCAATAATTGCAATTAAATTATCTAAATGATAATGTGCAGCGAACATTGCGGCTTCCCAAACCTGACCTTCTTCAATTTCGCCGTCGCCTAAAATGGCGTAAACGTGGTAATTTTTCCGGTTAAGTTTACCAGCGAGAGCCATTCCGCAGGCGGCGGAAATGCCTTGACCGAGGGAACCGCTTGACATATCAATCCCGGGAGTGTTAATGCAGGGGTGACCTTGTAACATTGAACCGATATGGCGTAAATGTTCCAGTTCTGTTTTGTCGAAATAGCCTTTTTCAGCGAGAACGGCATATAAAGCCGGAGCGGTATGCCCTTTAGAAAGCACGAGCCTGTCACGGTCGGGGTCATCAGGAAGTTGAGGATTGACGTGCATTTTTTGGTAATAAAGATAAGTCAGCAGTTCAGCAATAGAAAGAGAACCGCCAGGGTGACCGGATTTTGCGTGGAATGTTCCTGTCAGTATGCCCATACGGACATGAACAGCAATTTTCCGGAGTTGAATTTTCAATGAATTATTCATGGATAAGCCTCCAAATCATATTTAACAGTGAAAACTGTTATCAGCAGAAAAATTTTTTATGATAAGTCCGGAAAAGTTCTTCTAAAGGCAAAGAAGAACCAGCATGACCGCCTTCCGGAACGAGAATACAATTTTGTTTGTCAAGAAGATATTGCATGATGGGGTGAGTTTGAATTAACGTGTCATTCATGCCGATAATGGCGAAAGTACGGGAAAAATCAAGTTCAGCAAGTTTGGAAAACATGGCAATATAACGCAAAAGGAAAGTTCTGTTGTGAAAACCGAGTTCAGGAAGTGTCTGAAAAGGTGCTAAACAAGGATTAATTAACACAGCGGAACATTTTTTCAAAGCGGCTACTTGAATAGCGAAAAATCCGCCGAGACTGCTTCCGACGACTGCCTGACATTGTTCAGCGTCGTAAAGATGCAGAATTGAAGAAAAAATATCGTCCGGAAGTAAATGGTCATAATCCAATTGAGGAGAAACGACAGATAAACCGCAGGAACGCAACGCCCGACAAGAAGAATTTTGACTATTAGCGGCGTAGCCGTGAAGATTTAAAATTTTCATGATAAACCTTTCTGTTTAAAAATTTCGGAAATCAATTCAGCCATTGCGCCCTGTTCGCAGGTACGGGAAAGAACGTAATCTGCAATTGCTTTGACGGAATCGGCAGCGTTAGCAGGGCAAACAGCGAAATCAGCTTCCTGAAGTAATTCAATATCATTATCGAAATCCCCGACAGCAATAAATTGAACATCTTCCATTCCGGAAAGTTTCCGGTATTCCGCAAGGGCAGAACCTTTGGAAATGTTTTTCGGGAGCATTTCATAAAATTTTTTTTCGGAACGCATGAAATCAACTTGCTGAAAAGATTTCTGCTGAATATACTGAATGAACGGGGGAATTTCTTCCGGCGACATAGCGAAAAGCACTTTCAGCCAGGTGTCAGTAACTTCCGGAATTGTGCCGTATTTAGGCGTTACTTGGCAAACACGCACATGTTCCTGTTCATAAAACGTATTATTCACAACCCATGTATTTTCAGCGCAAAGAATTTCCACGCCGGCGTGGGGTTGTTCATGAAGAATTTCAGCAGTCATTACCTTAGCTTCCTCAGGAAGTGAACGAAGAAACAATGGTTTTCCGGAAACGGGGTTGTAAATCATTGCGCCATTGAATAAAATCGCCGGAAATTTTAACTTTAATTTTTGCATATATTGCAAAGATGCCTGTATAGTTCTTCCGGTAGCAATGGAAAACATTCCGCCGAATTGTTCGAATTTCTGAATTGCCTGTAAATCTTCCGGCAGAAGAATTTTATTTGCCGGAAGTAAAGTTCCGTCAAGGTCAGTAATAATGCAAAGTTTTGTTAAATGCAAAACAATTCACCTCTTTTCTGATGCTAATTTCCGAATCAGTTTTTGAAAATATTCCGGAGGGGAGCAGGAAAATTCGAGATATTCGCCTGTTTTCGGGTGAATGAAACCAATTTTTTTAGCGTGCAGGCATTGTCCCTGAATGCCTTTCACGGCTTTTCCGTAAACGTCATCACCATAAACGGAATGTCCGATATAGGCTAAATGAACCCGAATCTGATGTGTTCTTCCTGTTTCGAGTGTTAATTTCAGATGTGCAATATTCTGATATTGTGTTAATACTTCATAATGCGTAACAGCGGAACGGGAATTTTGCTGAATGACACACATTTTTTTCCGGTCGAGGGGATTTCTTCCGATAGGGGCGTTAATGACACCAGTTGTTTCGGAAAAATTCCCGACAGCGAGAGCTTCATATTCTCTGGTAAAGCTATGCGCTTTAATTTGTTCAGCAAGTCCCTGATGTGCAGCATCATTTTTCGCTACAATAAGTAAACCGCTTGTATTTTTATCAATTCTGTGAACAATTCCCGGACGAATTACGCCGTTAATTCCGGAAAGGGAATCTTTACAATGAAAAAGCAATGCATTCACTAAAGTTTCGTCATAATTTCCGGCAGCAGGGTGAACAACCATGCCTTTCGGCTTATTGACAACTAATAAATCATTATCTTCATAGAGAATATCTAAGGGAATATTTTGCGGAATGAGTTCAATTTCTTCCGGAGGCGGAACGGAAATGATAATTTTCATGCCGGATTTCGGGCGAAAATTTTTCGGAATAATTTTTCCGTCAGCGGTCACATTTCCCGTAGCAATTAAGCCCTGAACAGCGCAGCGGCTTAAACCGATTTCCGTTCCGGCAATCCATTTATCTAAACGAGTTCCGCAAGCCTCTTCCGGAAAAATTAGTTCATGCGTGGTCATTTTTCTGCTCCTGTTCTGGTTTATGTTCTTCTTCCATGAAAAAAATAATATACAGCATGAGTAAAGCCGTTCCCACACAGACGAAACAATCCGCTAAATTGAAAATCGCAAACGAAAATAATTGTATGTCGAAATAATCCACAACAGCCCCATGACGGAAAATTCTGTCCAGTAAATTCCCGAATGCGCCGCCGAGAATCATGACTAAGCTCCAGAAGAAAAGCGGATGTTTTTTCCCGTAGCGAATTAAAATATATATTCCTGCAATAATTCCTAATATAGAAACAATCAGAAGAAAAGCCGTCTGTCCGGCAAAACTGCTGAACGCTGAACCAGTATTTTCAATATAATGCAAATGCAAAATATCTAAACTGCCGATTTGCAGGAAAGGTTTTTCCTGGTGCAGTTCAAAATTGCTGACAATCCAGTATTTAATATACTGGTCTGTTCCGGCGATTGCTAAAACGACCAATAGTGCCAAACCTAACAAAATAAAACTTCCTTTCTGATTATGTTACGGAAAACAGCCTGCCATCTGGAAACAGACGGCAAGCCGCCGTAATGAATTTATTCACTCATGACATCAGCGCAGCGTTTGCACAATGTGGGGTGAAGGGTAATTTTTCCGACTTCTTCGGAATAGCACCAGCAGCGTTCGCATTTATTGCCGGAGGCTTTTTCAACAGTAATCTGAATATCTGTATTTTCGGGAAGTTCTCCGGTAGTAATTTCTACAGCGGAAACAATGAATACATCTTTCAATTCGGAGTAAGTTTTCAACCGTTCAGCCGTCTGGGGATTTACTGTGAGAATCACTTTAGCCTCAAGGGATTTTCCGATTAGTTTTTCATTGCGTTTCTCTTCGAGTTTTTTATTCACGGCTTCACGGAGGGAATACATTTCTTCCCATTTAGCGTTGAATTGTTCATCAAGGGAAATGCCTGTTTTCGGTAAAAATTCATTCAGGAAAACGCTTCTTGCGTCATCTGAAGAACGATGTGGCATATTCATCCAAATTTCTTCTCCGGTAAAGCTGAGAATTGGCGCAATCATTCTGACGAGTGCGTCTAAAATGCGGAACATCGTTGTTTGCGCAGCTCTTCTCGTGGGAGAATTAACTTTTTCACAATAGAGTCTGTCTTTGATAATATCAAGATAGAAACTGGACAAATCCACAATGCAGAAATTATGCACTGCATGGAAAACAATGTGGAAATCGTAAGCATCATAACCAGCATTCACTTTTTCAGTGAGAGAGTCTAAACGCATTAAAATCCATTTATCTAATTCTTCGAGTTGGTCATCTGGAACGGAATCAGTATCCGGATTGAATACCGTTTCGCCGTCGCTGAAATTGCCGAGAATATATTTCGCCGTATTCCGAATTTTTCTGTACGCATCGGAAAGTTGATTTAAAATATCTTTCGAAATGCGAATATCAGAATGATAATCGGAAGAAGCCACCCATAAACGGAGAATATCTGCACCATATTGCTGAATAATTTCTTCCGGAGCGATACCATTTCCGAGAGATTTATGCATAGCTTTTCCTTCACCGTCAACAACCCAGCCATGCGTGCAAACGGATTTATACGGAGCGCAGCCTTTATAAACAACGGAAGTTAAAAGCGAACTCTGGAACCAACCTCTATATTGGTCAGCCCCTTCAAGATATAAATCAGCCGGAGAAGAAAGTTCAGCATAATTATCTAAAACAGCCGTATGAGAAACGCCGGAATCGAACCAAACGTCCATAATATCATATTCTTTAGTGAATGTTTTACAGCCGCATTCGCATTGCGTGTCTGCCGGAATCAATTCTGAAACGTCTTTTGTCCACCAAGCGTCAGAACCTTCCTGCCGGAAAACGTTAGCAATACTTTGAATTGTTTCGTCAGTAATCATAGGCTTTTTGCAGTCCTGACAGTAAACAACCGGAATTGGAACGCCCCATGTTCTTTGACGGGAAATGCACCAGTCGCTGCGGTCACGCACCATGCCTTTAATTCTATCTTCACCCCATTCAGGAATCCATTTTACTGTTTCGATAGCGTTCACGGCATCTTCTTTGAAACCATTCACGGAGCAGAACCATTGTTCTGTAGCTCTGTAAATAATTGGCGCATGGCAACGCCAGCAATGCGGATATTGGTGAACAATATTTTGCATAGCAAGCATAGCATGTTCTTCCGTTAAGCGTTCAGCAATTTTCTGATTTGCCTGATTAGTGTCTAACCCTTCAAATTCACCTGCTTCAGCGGTTTGTTTACCTTTAGCATCTACGCAAACAATAATGCCAATATCATCGTAATTTTTGCAGACTTCATAGTCTTCCACGCCGTAACCCGGGGCAGTATGAACGCAGCCTGTACCGCTTTCTAAAGTAACATGATCGCCGACAATAATTGGAGAACATCTGTCATAAAGCGGGTGTTTGGTTTTCATGCCTTCCAGCTGTGCGCCGGTGAACATGCCCAAAGTAGAGAAATCTTTAATTCCGGCAGTGTCCATAACTGTTTTCACGAGTTCGTCTGCCATAACGTAATATTCTTCCCCGACTTTTACGAGTGTATAATTATATTCAGGTCCGAGACAAATTGCTAAATTTCCCGGAATTGTCCATGTAGTTGTTGTCCAAATTACGAAATAAATTTGTTTCAGCGAAAGTCCCATTTGCGTGAATAAGCCGTTATCTTCCGTGACGTTGAATTTCACATAAATAGATTGACAAGGGTCATTTTCATATTCAATTTCAGCTTCTGCGAGGGCGGTGTTGCAGTCCGGACACCAGTAAACAGGCTTTAACCCTTTATACATATAGCCGTCTTTCGCCATTTTTCCGAAAACTTCTACTTGACGGGCTTCATATTCCGGTCTTAACGTCAAATAAGGGTGGTCATAATCGGCAATTGTGCCTAAACGCTTAAATTGTTTTTTCTGGTTTTCGACATGCGTTAAAGCAAAATCTTTGCAGGCTTTCCGCAAAGCAACGGGAGGAATTGCGCCATTTTCCACGCCGATTTCTTTTAACGCTTTCAATTCAATTGGCAAACCGTGCGTGTCCCAACCTGGAACATAAGGCGCATAATATCCGGTCATATTTTTCTGCTTGAAAATAAAATCTTTCAGCGTTTTGTTTAACGCCGTGCCAATATGAATTGTTCCGTTTGCGTAGGGCGGACCGTCATGAAACATAAAAGACGGTTTTCCGGCATTTTTCTGCATCATGAGGTCATAAAGTTTTTGTGTTTCCCATTTTTGGAGCATATCGGGTTCACGTTTAGGGAGGTTGCCCCTCATGGGAAAATTCGTTTTCGGCATATTCAGACTATTCTTGTAATCCTGAGCCATGAACATCAGTCCTTTCTTGTTGAATTAAGTAAAATCTTCCAGATTATTCAAATCGGGAGCCATTGCGAGAACGGCATTTTTCGCTTCATCAAGTTCAATATCTGCTGTTTCCGGAGACGGGGGAGGAAGTTCCTGATTTTCTTCCGGAATATTGGAAATCATTTCCAGATGTCCTTTATACATATCAAACAAACTGCGCTTGAAATCGGCAACCATTTTTTTCGCCTGAGCGAGGGCTTCTTTTTCTTTAGCGATTTCGGCACGGTTTTTTTCCATGGCGATTTCGTGTTGACGGGTAGCCTCATCGAGAAGCATAGCAGCTTCTTCTTTGGCACGGTTCAGAATCTGGTCAGCCTTTTCATTAGCTTCTTTAATAACTCTGTGACCTTCTTTCTGTGCGCCGAGTAACGCATCTTTCAGGGCTTCTTCATCTTTCATGTATTCCCGAACTTTATCGGCAAGAACCTGAATTTTATGGTTACTGTCTTCCCGTTCGTTGTCAATTTCCTGAAAAGTTGCTTCGAGTTGTCCGAGAAATTCGTCAATATCTTCCGGACGGTAGCCCCAAGCGGCTTTTTCAAAGCGTTTTTCTCTGATTTCCTGTGCGGTCATCATAATTAATTCACCTCTGCAAAATAAATTATAAATATTTTTCAATCACAATATGCAGACGGTTTTTTTTCGTCGGCATACTGATTGATTTCAACTGGAATTTTCCGTAACCACGGACGGAAAAAATATCTCCGGATTTCAAATAGCGGGAATTTTGGGTAACTTCCTGATAATTCAGCGTAACAAGCTGGCGGGAAATTAATTCAGTACAGGCTTCTCTGCTGAGATGAAGTGCAATTTTCAGCACGGCATCAAGGCGAGGGGAAGAAACTGTTCCGGAAATTTCTTTTTTTTCCTGATGATAATCAAAATCAAAAGGAAGTGTATCTGTGACATGAACGCCAACGTTGCCGATTTTAGTCATTTGCATACCGAGAACAGCAGCGGCACCAGTGACAAAACATTGAATTTTTCCGGAAGAAACGAGAATATCGCCAATTAAATTTCGCTGAATTTGCTGTGCCATGAAGCAACCGAGAACGTCCCGATGGGTTAAATGATTCGTCTGACGGAAAGTGAACGTCAGGCAGGAAATAGGGAAATCCTGATTTTCCGGAAAAGCATTTTCCGCATGAATGCAGAGAATGCCTCGTTCGGCATCCGGATAGCCGCCGAAAAACCGGTAATTTCCTTCTGTGAGGAGTGGGCGGACAAGGGTATATTGCCGCATATCGAGAAAATGAGTAAAACTTTGCCAAGTAGTTTTTCTGATTCTGTCCCGAATATGGGCAAGAAGAAGTTGATCCGCATATTGTTGTTCTGGTGTCATCGCTTAAATCATTTAAATAATCATTCCGTTATTTTCGAGTTCAGCGGTGAGGTCGTCACCGATAAAGCCGACATTATAAGGGGTAATGATATATGTTAAATTCGCAACAGGTTTCAGGCTGCCGCTGATGGCATAGGAAACGCCGACCAGAAAATCAATAATTCTTCTTCTGTTTTCCGGTGAAGCAGTTTCGAGATTAAGCACAACCGTTTTCCGGCTAATTAAGTGGTCTGCGATTGCTTTCGCATCAGTGAACACTTCCGGCTTGACGAGAACAACCTGTAATTGGGCAGTAGCCTGAATATTGACGATATTTCCGGATTCGTGACCGGCGAGTTGTTCTTCAATATTCGGGATAGAGGGTGTTTCAATGGAGTGATGCACCTTTTGTTCGGGTTCATCATCAGAAGGAAAGAAAAATTCTTTCATATTGTCAAAAAGTTTCATGATTATTTACTCCAATCTGTATCATGCATGAGATAACGGGTAAGTTCTTGCCCCGAACAGTGCGGAACCGATACGGACAAGATTTGCGCCGTGTTGAATAGCCTGTACATAATCATCAGACATGCCCATGGACAGGATATTCATTTCAACATTAGGAAAATGCAGTTCTTTCATGCGTAAAAACAATTCCTGCATTGCTTCAAGAAAGCGTGTATCCTGTGTTGGCGGAGGAATGGTCATTAAACCGCATACTTGTAAATGAGGCATTTCAGAAATTTGTTCTAAAAGTGTAGGCAGTTGTTCCGGAGGGATACCGCTTTTAGAGTCTTCACCGCCAATATTGACTTCCAGTAAAATTTTCTGAATTAAATTTTGTTTTCCGGCGCAGCGTTCAATTTCCTGTGCGAGGGAAAATTTATTCACGGATTGAATCATGCGGATATTTCCGATTAAATATTTTACTTTGTTTGTCTGCAAAGTGCCGATAAAATCCACAGGAACGCCGGAACGGTAAGCATCTTTTTTCGACTGGTATTCCTGAACACGGTTTTCACCGAGTAAACGGATTCCGCAGTCAATAGCGCAGTTGACTAATTCCGGAGGGACTGTTTTTGTCACAGCCATGAACGTAATTTCTTCCGGAGTTCTTCCGCTGAGTAAAGCAGCTTGTGCAATATTTTCCTGAATTTTTGCATAATTTTCCTGCACTTGCCGGAGGTTATTCTCCATCTGCATCAATTCCTTTCGTAATAATTGAATCATAAAGTGACAGATAACCGCTTTCTGAATGTTGTGCGGAAATCACATAATCTGTACCTTCATAAATCACATCGAGTTTGCGAAATTCCGGTTGTTCGCCGTCAAGAATATAAACTCCTCTGTAACGGGTAGTGACTTGATTAATATTTCCGGTTTTTTCGTCTTTGACTTCTTCCGTGATACTGTTGAAATGCAAAGCATTTCGGGGAACACGGATTCCCTGAATCCCCTGATATTCATCAAAAATCAATTCGACATTTTCGGTTCTGTGCTGAACTAAATCATAAGTCATTGCTTCGCAGGTAATGCCGATAATGGTTTGTTCGTCACCGTCGGCGGAATTTAAAGAAGTAATTTCTCCGGTGACCGTTTCCGCAGTGGAGGCGAATTTTAATGTAAGGGAATCGCCGAGTTGATATTTTTTCTGGGAGTTGTCGACGACTGCCGCCAGAACCCATTGATAATGGTCAATAAGTTTTCCGATGACAGACGGGTCGGAAGGTTCTGTCTGCTGTTCCTGAATGCTGTCTAATTGTTCAACGGTCAGAGAAGGGACATTTTCAATAGTTAATTCCGATTCGTAGCCGTCAGCATAACTAACAAAATACGCTGAAGAATCTGTTGTAATGGTGTCAAGGGGTTGTCCTTGTGACTGTTGCAAGGAAGTAATTTCCGATTGAATTTCCCGCATTTTTTGCGCATAACTGTTATCTTTTCCCGTAATCAGCTGATAAGTGCTAAGCAGAACGAGCATTTCTTCACGAGAAGACTGTAAATTAGTAAGCTGATGTTGTTCTCTGTCGTGGAGATAATCTTTATAATTTTGCGTGAATAATTCTGCAATATTGGACGGCTGTGCGGTTTGTGTTGTTCCTGGGTTGGAAATTCGTTCCAGAAGGTAATATTCATTTTGGAGAGCGGAAATTTTCTGTTGAATTTCGATTTGATTTTCAGAGGCGTAAACATAAGCAATCACGCCATTGACACCGACTTTTCCGCCGTCAGGAACAGCGTAACTAATTACGCCTTCTCCGTGGTAATTCAGAACTTGTTCATCACGAATGAACACGCCGTGAACTTGTTCAGAGTCGGTAATTTCGGAAAGTAATGCCGTTTCTGTTTCGTAGCCTTTGCTGAACTGCTTGACCAGAACATTGACAACAGTAACAATGATGAAAGCGGCAACCAGAACCAGCACAACAGACAGCATTTCAGAGTTCATGATGTATAATCAGGCTTTTCTTCACTGTCTAAAACGGAAACAGGGCGGGACGGGGCAATTGTAGAAATGGCATGTTTGTAAACAAGCTGTTGTTGTCCGTTGCAGTCGAAAATGACAACATAATTGTCAAAGCCTTTGACAATGCCCTTGCATTGGAATCCGTTGACGAGATAAGTTGTTACCATAATTTTTTCTTTTCTTGCTTGATTCAGGAAAATATCCTGAAGGTTCATCGGTTTATTTGGCATTTTGGTTTCTCCTTTCAAAGTAAAAAAGCACTTATGATTTATTATAGCACAAAAATCCGGTTTTGGCTATCATTTTTTGAGATTTTTCAAAAATTTCTTGCAGTTCATCATATTTACTCAATATCAGCCACTGAATTTGAGCATTTCGACGAAACCACGTGCGCTGACGTTTAGCATAACGGCGGGTTTCCTGTTGAATCATGGCAACACAATGTTCAAAAGAATCACGATGTTCAAGAAAAGGAATTAGTTCTTTGTAGCCGATAGCAGAAGAAGCAGTAGTCATTTGCTTTTGCGAATACACTTGCTGAACTTCTTCCAACATGCCATTGTCAAGCATGTTCAGCACACGCTGATTAATTCTGTCATATAAATCTTGTCTTTCGGCGTAATCTAAGCCGAGGTAAAATGTTTGATACGGTGAAACGGAAGGCAAATTTTTCTTTTTGTATTCGGTGAACGTCATGCCGGAAGTAAGGCAGACTTCCAAAGCCCGAACGAGGCGAACGGTGTTATTCGGGTGAATTTGTTCAGCGGCTTCAGGGTCAAGGGATTGCAATTTCTGATAAAGGGAATCATTGCCTTCTTTGGCAGCCTGCGCAAGAAGAATTTTCCGGCAGTCAGATTCTTCTGAAGGCGTGAATTGTAATCCATTAACGACACTGTCAATATATAAGCCTGTACCGCCGACGAGAATTGGAAGTTTATGCCTTGCGGAAATTTCCTGAATTTTCTGGTTAGCGAGAGTGACATATTCCGCAACGGAAAAATTTTGCGAACGGGGAATAATACTAATTAAATGATGCGGAATATTCTGCATTTCTTCAGGGGTAGGTTTTGCAGTAGTAATATCAAGCCCCTGATAAATCTGCATAGAATCAGCGGAAATGACTTCTCCGTTGAATTGTTTGGCGAGTTCCACGCCGAGGGCAGTTTTTCCGGAAGCGGTTGCTCCGGCAATCACAAGTAAAGGTAATTGATTCATAAAATTATAACTTTCTTTTAAATTGTTTTTCAAGCTGATAACGGGACATGACGAACATTACCGGTCTGCCGTGCGGACAATGCCGAATATTTTCATTATGGCAAACTTGTTCAGCGAGGGATTGCAATTCTTGCAAAGTGTTCTGGTCATTTGCCCGAATGGCTGATTTACAGGCGAGCGTGTGTAAAGTTTCGTCAAGGGCGTGACTTTGGGGGTTTTGCTTTCCGAGAAGTAAATTATGGGCAATTTCCTGAACGATTTCTTCCATATTCATTTCAGAAAAGAACATCGGCGCAGAAGTAACAATTACGAAAGGTTTTTCCGAAAAATTCACAGTAAACCCTAATTGAAATAACCGTTCAGAATTTTCTTCCATAGCGGAAAAATCTTCTGACGCAAGAAGAATTTTACAAGGTTCAAGAAGTTTTTGCTGATATTGCTGACAATTATCGTGAAGGAGTTTTTCGAAAATAATTCGTTCATGGGCGGCGTGTTTGTCAATAATCAGCATATTTTCGCCTGACTGTGCAAGAATGTAATTAGCGAACAATTCGCCGATAACGTGAACATGTTGAAAATTTTCCTGTTCTTCTGGGAAAGTCGGGTCATGGGAATATTCCGGAACGGGCGGAAAATTCGGTTCAGCAGGCGGTGGCGGGGGAATGAAATCAAAATCTTTTGGTTCGGGTTCAATGTCAATGTAATTTTCCGGAACGGTAACGGTTTTCGGGGGTGATTCCTGAATAATAGGAAATTTTTCCGGCTGAGGTTCTTTTTCAAAATACTGTTCCGGCGGGGGAACATTGAACGGGAAAGGCATATCTTTCTGTTGAAATTCCTGAACGGAAGAATTTTCCGGTAATTTCGGAGGAGGAGGTGTTTCGCCGTAAAAATTCCCCTTACTGGTTTGAAATTCGTAAATTAAATGATGATTCAGAAAAGCTTGTTTAACAGCGGAATAAATGATTTCGCTGATTTTTCTTTCTTCTGAAAAGCGCACTTCCGCCTTAGAAGGGTGAATGTTCACATCTAAGGCATCCGGCGGCATGTCCAGCATTAACACGCAGGCAGGGAATTTTCCGTTCATGAGTAAATTTTCGTAGGCACTTTCTAAAGCAACAGAACAAAGTTTTGAATGCACGTAACGCCGGTTCACGAAAAAATTTTGAAAACTGCGGTTATTTCGGGCGTACAGGGGTTTAATGACGTAACCTTTCACGGAAATAGTTTCTTGCTGTAAATCAACGGGAATTAAATCATGGGCGAAATCTTTTCCATAAACGGCATGAATGGCTTCAATTAGTTCACCAGTGCCGTCGGAATGAAATTCTAATTTATTATCCCGAATGAATTTGAAAGCAATTTCCGGATAAGAAATAGCAATTTTTTGAATAATTTGGGAAATGGCATTTCCTTCAGCGGTATCTTTTTTCATGAATTTTTTTCTTGCTGGAACGTTGAAAAATAAATCTTTAATCATGAGTGTTGTTCCGTCCGGACAGCCGCATTCTTCCACAGGAGAACCTTCACCGCCGGAAATTTCATATTGGGAACCAAATTCAGCATCTCTGCATTTAGTCAGCACAGTGACACGGGAAACGGCAGAAACGGAAGCTAATGCCTCACCACGAAAGCCTAAAGTATGAATATTTTCGAGGTCAGCTTTTTCTTTTACTTTACTGGTAGCATGGCGGAGAAAAGCTTTCGGCACATCTTCAGCGGACATTCCGCAGCCGTCGTCAGTAATGCGCATGAATGTAGTTCCGCCGTTTTTAATTTCCACAGTAATTCTTGTTGCGCCGGCATCAATGGAATTTTCGACTAATTCTTTAATGACGGAAGCAGGCTTTTCAATGACTTCACCGGCGGCAATAAGTTCCGAAACGGATTTATCCAGTACAGTAATGACAGACATGAAATGCTCCTTTCTTAATTAATTTAAATTAGCAGAGCGGATAATTCTTCTAAAAATTCCCGACATTCTGCATCAGACAGTTCAGCAACATTGCTTTTTCTTAATTTTTGAAGAATTAAATTTTCCCGCTGCATGGTAAAACTGAATTGCTGTTTTTGCGGATTAAGAGGAAGAACAGGTTGTTCAGATTCTTTTTCCATTTGTTGAAGTAATTTTTTTGCCCGTTCGAGAACTTTATTCGGCAGTCCGGCGAGCCGGGCAACGTCAATTCCGTAGCTGTCATCTGTACCGCCTGGAACAATTTTTCTCAGGAAACGAATGCCATCTTTACTTTTTCTGACGGCAACGCTGTAATTTTTCACACCGTCGAGTTCTTGTTCAAGGGTAATTAGTTCATGATAATGTGTAGCGAAAAGCGTTTTACAGCCGAGATGACGAGCAGTGCAGATATATTCCGCAACGGAACGGGCAATGCTGATTCCGTCAAAAGTGGAAGTTCCTCTTCCGACTTCATCAAGAATGACTAAGCTATTATTTGTGGCATATTTTAAAATTTCAGCGACTTCTTTCATTTCTACCATGAATGTACTTTCTCCGGCGGATAAATCATCAGAAGCCCCGACACGGGTGAAAATTCTGTCAACAGCGGAAATTTTCGCATAGCTGGCAGGAACGAAACAGCCCATTTGCGCCATTAGCACAATTAAAGCCGTTTGCCGCATGTAAGTAGATTTACCGGACATGTTCGGACCTGTAATAATAGAAAGCCGGTTTTGCTGAGTGTCTAAATAAGTGTCATTAGGCACGAAAACATCTTCTGTCAGCATTTGTTCCACAACAGGGTGACGACCGTCACGAATATCCATTACGCCGTCAATGGAAATTTCCGGTTTGACGTAATTATTTTTAGCGGCAATTTCCGCAAAAGAAACTAATACGTCAATTTGCGCAACGCAAGCGGCGGTTTGCTGTACCTGCAATAAAGAATCTGCTAAATAATCCCGTACTTGTATATATAATTCCTGTTCAAGCTGTAAAGCCTTATCTTTTGCGCCGAGAACAGTATTTTCAGCCTGTTTCAGTTCTTCCGTAATAAAGCGTTCTGAATTGACAAGCGTTTGTTTCCGGATATAATAATCAGGAATTTTATCATAATAAGAACGGGTAACTTCTAAACAGTAACCGAATGTTTTATGAGGAACAATTTTTAAATTTTTAATTCCGGTTTTTTCTTTTTCCTGTTCACAAATTTTGTCAATTAAGGAATTGCCATTATGCATAATATTCCGGAGTTCGTCAAGTCCGGCATCGAATCCTTCACGAATTACGCCGCCGTCTTTCAGTAAAACGGGCGGTTCAGGAACAATTGCCCTGTCAATTAAATCAGAAATTTTCTGAAGTCCGGAAATTGATTTTTCCAATTGGTTTAGTAATTTGCTGTCTTGAAATTCTGTTAAAATTGTTTTCAATTCGGGAAGTTGCTGTGCAGTGGTGCAAAGTAAGCGTAATTCACGAGGAGTAGCCTTTTTATAAATAATGCGTGTCATGAGCCGTTCCAAATCGTAAATATTTTCGAGAGTTTCTTCCAGCTGGTGCGCCTGCATGGCGTGTTTCATTAAAGAATCCACTGCCTCAAGACGGGCTAAAATTTTAGCAGGACTGCGCAAGGGGCGTTCAATCCATTGTTTCAGCAGGCGTTTTCCCATAGCGGTATGTGTGCAGTCTAAAACGGCAAGCAAAGAGCCTTTTTTTTCTCTGGTGCGAATGGTAGACGTTAATTCTAAATTTCGCAAAGCGTTATAATCTAAAATTAAATAGGCGGATTGGTCGCTTAATTCTAAATGTGTGAATCTGCCGACGGGTAATTTCTGGGTATGCTGAATATAAGCGAACATTCCGCATACAGCGGAAGTCTGCACGCCCTCTAAGGGAATGCCTAATTGCAGTAAAGATTGCACGGAAAACTGACGGCAAACAATTTCGCTCTGCTGTTCGGGGGAGAAATTATTTTCTTCCTGCAATTCGCATAAACATCTTAAGCGAATACGAACGAAATTATAAATTTCTCTCCATTCGGAAAATTTCGGGTTAGCGATTAGTTCCACAGGCGCATAACGGGAAAGCAAATTGAGTGCTTCATCTTGTTGTTGTCTTTCCGGAACGAAATGAAGTGAAGCCTCTCCGGTGGACAAATCAGCGAAACATAATGCTAATTCGTTATCATTGCAGTAAATACTGCATAAATAATTATTCGTGGAATCGTCGAGCATATCTTTTTCAATGATTGTCCCGGGAGTAACAACTTGAATAACTTCCCGTTCAACAAGACCTTTACTGAGTGCAGGGTCGGACATTTGTTCACAAATGGCGACTTTATAGCCTAAATCGATTAGTCTTTTCAAGTAAAGTTCATAGCTGTGATAAGGCACACCGCACATAGGCGCACGTTCGGAAAGACCGCATTCCCGTCCGGTTAATGTTAATTCTAATTCACGGGAAACTTTAATGGCATCATCGAAAAACATTTCATAGAAATCACCGAGACGATAGAACACAATACAATCGGAATATTGATTTTTCACATCAATATATTGCTGCATCATCGGGGATAATTCTTCTTTTTTGAGTTCTTTAAAATTCAAGGGAGAAAAACTCCTTTCTTTTTAGGGTGAACATTAACCGCAGCCACCACCGCAGGAACTGCAATCACCGGCACAAATTGTGCTGAGGTCAATTTCATCAGGGTTGACACCGTTAGCAGACATGGTAATAATATTATTGATTTGATTCATCAAATCATCCATAGCGGATTTTGTGCTGTTATACACCATCATTTTCGGGTTAGTCATAATTTTCTGGTAAGTGTCTTTAATCAGCGTGTTCAATTCCTGAATGGTTTCATTATTTTTGTCGGGTTTGGAAATTTCCATTTGCAATTCCACTCGTTTGAGGTTGAAGGCATTGATGAGGTTTTGCAATTGTTCATCTTCATCATTAGCTTGTTTGGCAAGGCAATAAGCAATATAGCGGTCATCAGCCTGAATGGCTTTACCGAGTTCTCTTGTCATTTGAATAATATCCATAAAAAATTCCTCCTGTTGATTAAATTAAATTTCCACAAATCATATTATTATGGCTTTCTGTAATCTGAATATTCACGAATTTACCAATGAAATCCGTTGAACCGGAAAATTCCACGAGGATATTTCCGGAAGTTCTTCCGGTAAGATTTCCGGAACGTTTTTTACTTTCGCCGTCGCAAAGAACGGTTAAAGTTTTTCCGAGAAATTTTCTGTGATTTTCCACGGAAATTTCCCGTTGCAAGGCAAGAAGCCGCTGCATTCTCTGCACTTTTTCTGATTCCGGTGTCGAATCGGGGAAAAGAGCTGCTTTTGTTCCGGAACGTTTAGAGTAGATAAACGAGTAAATATTATCATACCGGACTTTCTGAACTAAATCAAGTGTTTCCTGAAAATCCTGTTCGGATTCGTCCGGAAAACCGATTAAAATATCTGTTGTCAAGGAAAAATCAGGATTTTCCGAGCGAATCATTTCGACTTGAGAAAGATATTTTTCAACGGTATATTTCCGGTTCATGCGTTTAAGAATGGCATTACTGCCGGACTGCACGGGCAAATGTAAATGTTTAGCGAGATGTTCACATTCTAAAAGGGCTTGCATGAGTTCCGGCGTAGCGTCTTTAGGGTGAGACGACATGAACCGAATCCAATATTCACCGGAAATTTCGTTAATCTGGCGTAAAAGTTCCGGAAAAGAAATTTTCTGCGGTAAATCTTTCCCGTAAGAATTAACATTCTGACCGAGGAGCATAATTTCTTTGTAGCCGTTCTGAATTAAGGAACGCACTTCCGAAAGAATTTGTTCCGGCTGGCGGCTTCTTTCCCTGCCCCGCACATAAGGCACAATGCAGTAAGTACAGAAATTATTGCAGCCGTACATAATAGGCACAGCGGCTTTCAGGGAATTTTGGCGGAGGGGCTGAATGTTTTCAGAAATTTCCGTGTCAATCTGAATATCCTGTGCATAACGCAAACCGTGCATATGCGCCCAGAGCATTTGGGCAAAATGATTGACAGCGGAAGAACCGAGTACAATATCCACATAGCGGTAAGATTTCTGAATTTTTTCCGCAATCTGTGGCTGAGTGGTCATGCAGCCGGTTAAGCAAAGAATTAGCGCAGGGTTATCTTGTTTTAATTTCTTAATACTGCCGAGCGTACCGAATACCCGGTCTTCTGCATTTTCACGCACAGCGCAGGTATTATAGACAATCAGGGAAGCTTCTGCAACGTCCTGTGTAAAGCCGTAGCCCATTTCTTTCAAAATTCCGGAAAGTTTTTCGCCGTCAGCGACATTCAGCTGACAACCGAAACTATGCACATAGGCAAGCGGTTTCTGAGGGTAAGCGGAAAGCCATTTCCGGACTTCCTGAATGCAAAATTCCGGAGCTGGCAAATTTGCTGAATCGAATTTTGGCAAGGGGTTCACCTCTTAAATTTTTGAATTTCTTCTATTATTATAGCACAGTCTTTGCAAAAAAGCAAGAGATTTATTGATTTGAGAAAAGAAAAAAACAAAAGCCCCTGTGCAGGGGGCTTTTTTTCGTTGAATTATTGGGAAAGATTACGAAACAAACTGGCATTGCTCTGGGAAGAAGAAACGACTTTTTTCGTGGGTTCTGTTTGGTTGAAATAGGGAAGATGTTCAGCAGTTGGGGAAGAATTTGGAAAATAAGCAGTATTTGCTGTTTGCGTGGGGATTCCTGCTGATGGCTGGGCAATATCTTGTTCGTAAGTTTGTTCAAGCTGAGAGTTAAATTCTTCCGGAGTCATTTTAGAATAATGGTCAATCATATCTTGATAAAATTCTTCTTTGGTTTTATGTTCAGATTCAAGAAGATGGTCAAGTTCTTCCTGATTGACGACAGAATAACTTGTGCCGTGTGTGGCGTTAAATTCGTCAAGGACTTCCTGAAACGGGGCGAACATGGCTGAAAATTCCTGTTCAGGGTCAGAAGTTTCCTGAGCGTGAACGAAAACACTTGACACACCAACAATTCCGAGCAGACAAGCACAAAACAAAGTAACATGTTTTTTTCGCATGAAAAACCCTCCTTTACGATTGAAAAATTTTAGTCTGTTATTCTTTACTAATAGTTTAGCATAATTTTTTAAAAAAGTCAAGAGAAAATTTTTATTTTCGGGATTTTTTCACAAAAATTTCACTTTAATTTCGTTTTAGGAATAAGAAATCCCCTACTTTGAAAAGCAGGGGAAAAGTTTAATTTTGATGTTGAACAAATTCCGCAAGTGTTTCTGAATTTCCGGCACCTTTTGCGGCACTGTACTGAAGAACTAAAGAAGCATCTACAGAATTGATTATTCCGTCCTGATTGACATCAGCGGCGTATTCCTGACCGAAAGAAAGTTCCGTTTCCTGACCAATTCCGTTTTTAGCGGCGGCGGAAAGAATAGCGGCTGCATCGGAAGCGTTATAATTTTTGTCGTTGTCAACGTCACCCAATGCGAAAGTTGGAGAATACGTTTCGGAACAATCAATACCACAAAGGAAAATATCCGGATTAGCGGTTGCGCTTGTGATTGTGCAAGTTTCGTCAGCTTGCGGAACATAAATATCCGTCATATCTGCATTATTGAAATATAAGTAATAATTTTCCGGTTCGTCTGCGTAGTAATTATAGGCTAAAATTCTGTTTTGATAAACTGTGTCGTGATATGTCCATGCGCCGGATTCTAAACCGTAAGCGATAATTTCACCTATACCGCCGTTTGCATAAGAAAGGTTCATCAGCACGGAATCTGAATTTTTGAGGTGTGCGGAAACGGTTTCCGCATCGAACGGGCAGAAATCCAATAATCCGTAATGATTATAAGAATACATAATTTCACCATAGAAAGAAATTGCTTCTTTCGATTCAGTACAAAGAGGAATAGTTTTGAGGTTTTCTGCGCCTGCATAAATGGCTGAAGGCGTTAATGCGCCTTTGCTGACTAAGAAGGAAATCACTGTTTCTCCGTTAAATGCGAATGTAGTTTCGGAATATAATTCTTCATTGGTTAAACGGGAAACTCTGTCATATTCAAGGTCGGCTTTTGTTTCTTCACCGAAAGTTTCAAGATATTGATTAAATGTTTCAGAAGATAAAGTGAAGTCAAAATCCGCATCAGAAAAATTGAATGCATCTGTTTCAGGGTTAAATGTTCCGGAATGGTTAGCGGAATGATTGTATTCACAGTGAATTACAGCATTTTTCAGGAAGTCATTGCCGCTTTCAATAATTAAATGATCTAATTCCTGAGCAGTACCCTTGAAAAGAATATCTGACAATTGATTTCCTTCACCGTCACAGCCGGAAAAAGCATTTTTCCCGATTTTGGTTAAGGAAGCCGGCAAGCAAATAGAATGCAATCTTGTGCAGCCGCTGAACGCATTTTCCGGAATGGTAGTAATTGTTTCCGGAATGACAACAGATTGCAAACCGAATTTTCCGGAAAATGCGCCGTCAGCGATTTCCGTTACAGGCAAGCCTTCAATCATTTCCGGAATGACTAATGCGGCTCTTGGTTCGGAAGAAGTAATCTGAATATGGTCACCGCAATTTTTGTAGTAAAGCATTTTCCCGATTTTGTCGGAAATCGCTTTTTCTTCTGGTGCGGAAGTGGAAACAGGAAGCGTTTCTGCACGTTCAGCATTTGCCGGAATCAACGCTGAACCGTTAGCAAACAAGGCGAGAACGCTTAACAGAGTAAGAATTTTTTTCATTATAGATTCCTCCTTTAATATGCTAAATAGTGAAAATTCTCACTATCATTATTATAGCACACTTTTCAGAAAAAGTCAATAGTTATTTCACTGCTTTTGAAAATTATTTTTTTTTTTATGGATTTTTGGGAAATCAATTTGGAAATCTTCCGTCTTCGTCTTTAATTTTGCTCCAGATATAGCGGAGCATCCAGCCATCAAAATCAGTAATTTCCATAGAAGACCCCGCCATCATAATAGAAGTGCCGCCGTCCGGAAATCCGCCAGGGGGGAAACCGTCAATTTCGCCTTCTCCGCCGTAAAAGTCCGTAATGCCGAAACCGTGACCGATTTCATGTTCTAAAACGTGAATGTTCTGCCCGTCCAGCATGTTCAGATAGGCATCATCTGAAAGCCTTTGCCCCCAGTCACCGCCGGCACCGCCGACAGCCGGAAAACCTTGCGTACACCAGAGATACATGTCAAAACGTTTGTCCAGTCCGCCGGGGTAAGTGTAATTCGGTTCAGCGAAATGGTCGAAACGGGATAATTCCGCAGGCGCACTCGGCAACTTATCCGGAATAGTTTCAATGCCATTACTGGTATCATATTGGCTATCATAATCAGAAATAAGATTGTCATAAACAATTTCATTTTCGTGCAAATCCAGTAAACAGGATTTATCTAAAACCGCCCAACCGGTAATATTTACGTCGATGTGGTCATATTGCCAGCCGTCGTAATTTCGCAAATAGTCATTCCAAGCGTTAATGCAGTCGCTTGCTAATTTCTGAAATTGTTGTCTTTGTTCGTAAGTAATCGTTTTGTAAGACTGCCATCTGACGACAAAATTTAACGTTCCGTTTCCGGCGCAAATCTGGTCAAAAATCGTATTCCAGCGAGTTGTTGACCCTTCACGGGCGAAACGGTTTTCCCAAATCCATTCTAAAGGTTCACGATAATTTTCGGGCATATCGTCAAGAGTAATTTCTTCCGGTTCTGTTTCTGTTGGATTTTGTTCTGTAGGTTCTTCTTTAGGCAAATCGGAAACAGGCGGAATAGTATTTTCCGGAAAATCGCCGGAAGAAAGATTTCCTTTTCCGAGAAGATACTGATTTAATGTAATAATATCCGTTAAAGAAAAGCCGCTTATTCCGTCAACGTCCGCAAGGTAACGCTGTTCAATACTCATTGAACGAGATTGAAGTAAAATTTGTTTAGCAAGAAGCAAATCATAAATATTAACAAGTTCATCTTGCTGAATGTCGCCTTTTATGCCGGAATTTTGATGAACGGGAATCAATTCCCAAAAAGAATTAACATTTTCTTCCTGCATGGAAAGCCTTGCGCCGTCTGTTTCAGATAATTCAGGGGATAAAGTGAACCCACTGGCAGTAATTTTCGTTCCGGAATCCGTTTCTTCCAGAATGAATTGCTGATAGAGGTCATTGTCATTTCGGTTGACAACGGTTAATTTTCCTTCTTGGTTTACGCCAAGGGCGAAAGAATCCGGAAATTGTTCTGAAACGAAATGGGTAATATGATTTTCGTCAGTGGTTTTTATCCATAGATTTCCGGAACTGATTCCGTCGGCGGAATATTCAATCACTGGCACACCGGAAGAAAGTTCATCATTAGCGGCGGTAAGATAACGCCCTGTAGAAATATTCCGGATTAAGTAGTCCTCATTGGCAGTAGCTGCCTTTGCCGGAAATAATTGTAATGTTCCGGCGGCAATGATTAACGCAAGAGGAATGGCAAATTTTTTGAACATGAAAATGCTCCTTTCAGGATTGTTTATTTTTCTTGCTGGCGAATTGGTGTGTGAATAAAAGGTCTGACTGATATAATTTTAAAGCGGCGAAAGCAATCACAGCGAGGAAGACTAACTGGTAAATCATACCGCCCCAGAAAAGCCCGTAATTATGAAAACGCAGACAGCCTGTTGCAATGAAAGTATGTGTGAAGGGAATGCAGTATAATAAATATTTCACAGGGGAAGTCATATTCCGAATATCTGAAATCATGGAAAGAATATAGGGAAACGTTGTGAAAATTAAAATCGGCATACTTGCTGTTTGAGAACCTTTCGCATCTTCCACGAGACCGCCGAGAATCATTGAAGCAGTTAAAGAAATGCAAATTGTTAAAAATAATTGTGCAATTACGCCAATCCAACCCCAGAAAGAAATTTGCAGTCCCAAAGTATGCAAAGCATCTTGAGTATTCATTAACCCAGTAAAGGCTTCTGCAATGTTAATATTATCAGCGGCATTGTCAACATTAAAAAGCATGGCAATGAAAAAGCTTGACCCGTAAACAATGACATAAATTAACGCAGTAATCAACGCCGCAAGCATTTTCGCACAAATAATTGTTGAACGGGAAACAGGGGAAGAAAGCAAAGTTTCAAGGGTTTTATCCATTTTTTCCGTAGCTACTGCACTAATAATCATTTGCGCTGTTAAAATAATTAAAAGAAATAAAATTAATGGCATTAGCTGGTCAAACATGGACAGAGAACCAATTAAAGCGGTACTGCTTGCCTGAACAATTTTTCCGTTAGCAATTGTATATGGGGTAACTTCCACAGGATTTTCAATAAAAGATAATTCATCAACTAAATAAGTTTCTGATAGAATTTCTTTAATGGCAGAAGAAACGATTTCCGCACTTCCGGTATTTCCGAAAGCAATACCAATAGAAGAAGTTGTTTTCAGTTCGGTAAGGCTTTGAATCTGGCAGAGCTGATGTTGATTTAATAAACAATCCGTGAACCCTTCCGGAAGAACAACCGCATCGCTCCACGCATGAGCGGAAAGTTCTGATTCGAAATTTTCCGTTTCATTTTCGTTAATAATTAAAACAGTGTAACCTTGTTGTTCGAGATGAGTTTTAATTTGTTCCGTGAAGTTTGTCTGGTCCTGGTCGATAATATGCACTTCTCCGGTGTCGTCTACTGTTTCTGTCACGGAAGAAGTCATAATTGACCCGAACAGAATAATTAAAATAAAACTCAACAGTAAGCCTAAAAGCATTTGTTTATTGAGTAATTCCGAAAGTTCTTTTTTCAGTAAATGAATCATGAATTGCGCACCACCTTTTCAAAAACTTCTTCTAAAGTTTCCGCCTGATATTGCTGAAGTAATTCCTGCGGGGAACCTTCTGCTAAAAATACGCCGTCTTTCATGATAGCGGCTTTATGGGCAGTTGTGGCGACTTCCTGCATGTGATGAGAGGACAGAAGAAACGCCGTTCCGTATTGTTCCGCACACTGACGAATTATTTTCCGGATATCAAGAGAATTTAACACATCTAAACCGCTTGTTGGTTCGTCTAAAATGGCTAATTTAGGTCTTGGCATTACCGTACGGGCGAGAACTAATTTTCTTGTCATGCCTCGGCTGTAAGTGTTAATTTTCTGTTGGAGTGCATCACCTAAACCGCAAATTTCCTCACCGAGGGAAAAACATTCTTTTTGTTGTTTTTCGTCTTTGAAATATAAGCCGGCAATGAATTGAAGATAATTTTTTCCGGTCATTGTCCGGTAAGCACCGGCTTCATCGGGAAGGTAAGTAATGCAGGCACGGACTTTTTCAGGGGTTTGAACGATACTGTTTCCGGCAATGAAAGCATCACCGGAATCTGGACGGAGCAAAGTAGCCAACATGCGGAGAATGGTTGTTTTTCCGGCACCGTTCATGCCCATAAGCCCGAAAATTTCCCCTTGATGAATCTGAAAAGAAACATCTTTAACGGCTTGTTTTTTGCCGTAACTTTTAGCGATATGCTGAACATCAAGAGCAAGTTCCATGAAAAAAAGCCTCCTTGAAAATGAAATTTCCTATTGATTTTTTTTGTTAGATGTGGTAAACTATAAATAATTACACATGACAGGCAATGTGAAAGCATTGCAGAAAGGAAGATGAACATGGCATTACATGAATCCGGAGAAGATTATTTAGAAACGATTTATCTTCTCAGTAAGAAGAAAGATTTTGTGCGTTCTATTGACATTGCCACAGAATTGAATTATTCTAAAGCGAGTATCAGCAGGGCAATGAAACTGCTGAAAGAGGCAGGGTTAATTACTATGGCGGAAGACGGGCAAATTCGTTTAACGAAATTAGGGTATCAGACGGCGACAAGCGTTTACAGCCGGCACACGCTGTTAATGGATTTTTTCACGGAAGAACTCGGCGTGAATCCGGTAACAGCGGAAAAAGATGCTTGCCGAATTGAACACGTCATCAGTGAAGAAACATTTTTACGGTTACTTTCCTACATGACGAAAAAGGGCTATCAGCCGAGAGTATGAACATTCAGGAAATTGACATTCCGGAAAAATTCGGCGCATTGTCTATTTGTTCCGTACAGGAGAAACAGACAGAACACGAAACGGCGCATGAATTATTACATTATGCAGTAAAGCGTTACACAAGCCGGAAGAAAATAATTCTGAACGAAAATTTACTAACATTAAATTATACTGCATACCGGAAACCCTATTTTCAGCATTATCCGGAAATTCGCTTTAATTTAAGTCATAGTGGAGGGCTTGCGGTGTGTTTGCTTTCGGAAAGGGAATGCGGCGTAGATGTCGAATTTATCCGGAAAATTCGTCCGGCGGTAGTGCGGAAAGTGTTCACACTGGAAGAACAGCGATTCTTACAAACGGCAGAATTTCCGGAAGAAGCATTTACAGCATTATGGACATTAAAAGAATCCTATGTGAAAGCAATCGGGAAAGGCATTAGTTTCCGCATGAATGAAGTAGCATTTCGAATGAAAGACAATGAAATTTTCTGCAATCAGAAAGGGGAATTTTTCCGGATAAAAAAAGAAAATTACTGGATTAGTCTGTGCATTTTGCCGGAATAATAATATAATTATAACACAATTTTGGATATTTGTCAATGAATTTTTGAAAAAATCACTGCTTAATCGATTTACGGACTAAGCAGTGATTTAAAAATTAAGCAACTATTTTCCTCTTCGGTATTCTGTCGGGGTCATCTGGTAAAATTTCCGGAATGTTCTCATGAAATGCGAATATTCATAACCGCATTTTCGGCAAATTTCCTGAATTGTGTCGGAAGTATGCAGAAGAAGATATTTTCCATGTTCCATTTTAGAACGGCGAATATCATAAGCGCAAGTAACGCCGAATGTTTTAAAATAGATTTTGCAGAAGTAAGAAATAGAAATATTCAGTTGTTGACTGCATAATTTCACGGACCATTCTTTTTCAGGCATTTGGTAAATTTGCTGACGGAGTTTTTTCAAGGCTTTATCGTGCAGGCGGTCAGCGTAAAGAATTTGGTTTGCTTTTGACCTTGCCACGAGGGAAGAAGCGGCAGTAATGAGGGTATCTTCTGTTAAAAGTTGAATTTCTTCATCAGTAAGCACAGCCGCCTGAACGGGTAAAAGCATTTGTTTCCGGTGATACTGGTATGTTTCGAAACGTTCCCGAATGAACTGTACCATAATTGTATGATAGGGGGCGGCTTCCGGTTCAGAACCGAGAATTAAAAAAGTATGGTCTCCGGCACGGAAACAATTTTCCTGTTCGCTGCAAACATTCTGAAGTAATTCCGCAAAAGCGACTAATAATTTATCTTTAGCGAGTGAACCTTGAGTTTCTTCGAGTTGGTCAATTCCGGAAATATTCAGCGCAAGCCAGAAAGCTTTCTGTTTCCGGAAATTTACTCTTGCAAGGTATTCCTGCCACATTTCCGGCAATTGGTTTAAATGATATAATCCGGTCAGCGTATCCCGAACGCCGGATAAATAATCATGATAGGCAAGGCTTTCCAATTCGTTTCGAATGCGCAGAAATTCAAGTGCATGGCTGATTTCCTGACAGAATGGTAAATAATACGGGTGAAGTTTTTCCGTTATTCCGGTATATTGAAGAAGTGCATAACCGAAATAATTTTCCTGAAACTGAACAGGACAGAAAAAAGTTGCTGTAGGTTGTTCGGAATCCTGAAAATCAGGGGGGAGCATTTGTTCCGCAGGGAAAAGCGCATAACCGCCATGTTCATATAACCGGAGCATATGGTTAGTATGGGAAAATTTTTTCTGGCTCCAGTTTTCATGTAAACAAAGGCAATAGCGTTCGTCGGGATAATGATCCGGCTGAAGAAATAAATAATTTAATTGGTACATCATAATGCTGAATTTTTCTAAACTGTTACAAGAAAGCAATTCTGTGAATAATGAATGTTCCATCATGTTTTGTTCCGGATAGAAAGAATACATTTCCGGCGAAAATTTTTCCGGACAGCCGCAGGAATGCCGGCGAATGAAAGACCCTTTTTCCCGTTTCAGAGGGGAAATTTTTTTTCCGGTGATTAATTTGTAAAGCCGGCATAAAGCTCTTCTTCCGAGTTGTTCCCATGCAGGCGCATAAGTCGTCACAGAGGGGGAATGCATTGCCGTGCCGAAAGTATTTTCATAACCAGTAACGAGAACGTTTTCCGGAACGGAAATTTGATAAGAACGAAGTGCATCGCAAAGGGCAATGGCTAAAAGGTCATCTGTGCAGACAATTGCCTCTGGTAAAGTTCTTGTTCCGTTGGCAAATTCCTGAGCGAGTTTCTGCACGGTGAACAAATAGAAATCCCCGTAAATAATATTTTCCTGTTCACGGCAAGGAATACCGGCTTCAGCGAGGGCTTCACGGAAACCGGAAAGCCGTTCGAAAGAAACAGGATCTTGTTCTTGTTCGGTCAGGCAAAGTAACTGTCTGCAATGATGTACTTGAATTAAATGCCTTGTGATTTCGGCAATTTCTTTATTTGCGGAATACCAGATTTGCGTGAAAGATGTTTTTTCAATGCCGATACGCACAACAGGTTTCGTGCAATGTTCAACCAGAAATTGTTCTAAATTATCGCTATATTCTTTTGAATCGAATGAATACGGCAGGAAAATCACTCCATCCAGCAAAGAAAACTGTATGGCATTAAGCAAATGTTCTTGTTTTTCTTCCTGCAAAACAAAAATCTCAACATGAATATTTCGGGCGAAAGCTTCTTTCAGAATACCGGACAATTGTTCAGCGTTAGCATTCTGACTAATTTTCCCCGTAATAATCCCGATTCGGGACGGTTCCGTCATAGTTTCCCCTGCTTTCAGGCAGTTCAGGCGGTGCATTTCTTCCGGCTAAGTCGTCTAACGTGACGTGGAACATGTCCGCAATACAAATGAAAATTTCCACGGGCATAGCATGAACGCCACGTTCATAATTAGCGTAAGTTCTCCGGCTGATACCGAGATGAAGAGCCATATCTTCCTGAGTGATATGGGCGGACTTCCGCAGTGTACGGATTCGGGATTGTAAAACGTTTGTCATATTAAATTACCTCCTTAAAAATTACCTGTGAAAAAGGCTTCTACTAATAAGACAACGAAAAGGAGGAAAAAATGACATTTTTTTAAAAATTTCTGAAAATTTCGTACACATGCACAAAATGAACTGCTGTTTTTTGTTTAATTTGAATATATGAGGGCAGACAAACGGGTTGTCTGCCCTGAAATTTTTCTTTAATTATAGCATGTTTTTTCGGGCTTGTCAAGTATGTTCGGAAGAAAGTTTTTCAACTCAAGTCGAAAAACAAACTTTTAATTTAGTAAAAAAATTAATCTTTTAAAGATTTTGTTTAATTTGACGAATTTAGCCTTAATAATTTGTGAAATATACCAATTGTATTTTTCGGAAAAGTTTGCTATAATAGAATCAGCAATTTTCGGATAAAATCCAATTGACTTGAAGGGAGTAATTTCCAATGAAATTAAGAGCGATGAAATCTTATTTAGCTGTTATTTTAGCAGCAGCAACAGTAGCTTGTTCAACGAGCCTGCCGGTGCAAGCAATTTCCGGTGAACCGGTGGAAATTCCGGTAATGGCAGAAGCAAGCACAGACAGCGTAGCCATTTCAGCGGCAGAAGGGTATCTTGAAGGAGCTTTTGCGGAATGGGCTGCCGTTTCCGGCGCAACGGGCTATAATGTGTATGCCGACGGAACGAAAATTGATTCTTTATTGATTCGGCAGTATGCTGACCGTTTCCGTGCAGATGCATTAGGACTGAAGGCAGGAACGCACACACTGAAAGTTGTTCCGGTGATTGGTGATGCAGAAGACACTTCCAAAGCAGCAGAACAGGAAGTCACTGTATCAGCGCATGAAAGAACAGGTTTCGGATTCGTGAACGGCACATCTTCCGGCGCATACAATGAAGACGGCACATTGAAAGAAAATGCTACAGTCATTTATGTGACAGAAGACACAAAAGACAGTGTAACAGTATCACTTCCTGACAAAAAGGGCAATGCTGTTGAATTGACTGGCGTTCAGGCAATTATCACTAATCTGAAAAGCAATACAAGCTGTGGACCTGTAGACATTCGGTTTATTGGCAATATCACTGACCCGGCAGGCATGTCCAAAGGCGATTTATATGTAGATGCGGTAACTTGCGGACTGACAATTGAAGGTGTCGGCACAGATGCAACATTTAACGGTTTTGGTTTAGTCATGAAAAATTCTTCCAACGTGGAAGTAAGAAATTTAGGATTCATGAACTGCAACAGCAGCGAAGGCGACGACTGCGGACTTCAGCAGAAAAATGACCATATCTGGGTGCATAACTGTGATTTCTTCTATGGTGATGCGGGTTCTGACGCTGACCAGGTGAAAGGCGACGGCGCATTAGACACGAAAACTTCCAGTTATATCACGCATTCGTACAATCATTTCTGGGACAATGGGAAATGTAATCTTCAGGGCATGAAGTCCGAAAGCACGGAAAATTACATTACTTATCATCACAACTGGTATGACCATTCTGATTCACGTCATCCGAGAATCAGAACATGCACAGTACATATTTACAACAACTACTATGACGGCAATGCGAAATATGGTGCAGGCGTAACAATGGGCGCATCTGCCTTTGTGGAAAACAACTATTTCAGAAATTGTAAATATCCTATGTTAGCCTCAATGCAAGGTTCTGACATTGCAAGCGGGGACGGCGGAACATTCTCCGGAGAAGACGGCGGAATTATTAAATCTTTCGGCAATATTATGGAAGGGCAGAAAGCCTATGTGACCTATCAGCAAGATGCTGTAGAATTTGATGCTTATGAAGCAAGTTCCAAAGATGAAAAAGTTCCGGACTCCGTGAAAACGAAACAAGGCGGAACAGGGTATAACAATTTTGACACGAATGCAAGCTTAATGTATAGTTATACACCGGATTCAGCAGAAGATGTTCCCGCTAAAGTTATGGCGAATGCCGGACGTGTACAGGGCGGAGATTTCAAATGGACATTTGATAATGCTACAGCAGATGAAAGTTATGCAGTAGATGAAGGCTTAAAAGCAGCATTAGTGGCTTATGATGATACAATCGTTGCCATTGGCAGCGGATTCAGTGATTCTACCGAACCGCAGAAACCCACAGACCCGAAACCGACTGACCCGCAGCCCACAGACCCGAAACCAACTAACCCGACTAACCCGACGAAACCCGACCCGACTGAACCCACAGCAACACCGAGTTATTCAGAAGTAATTTATGCTTCTCCGGACGGTAAAGGCACAGGGCAATCCGCTTCTGACCCGACAGACGTTTTAACCGCAATTAAGAATGTTCCGGCAGGCGGCTGCATTTACCTGTTAGAAGGAACTTACAAATATACAGATACAATTCTGATTGACCAGGCTAATTCCGGCGCAGAAGGCAAATATAAAACTATGTCCGCATATAATAATGCGAAAGTTGTCTTTGACTTCACAGGTCAGGCAGTTACCAGTTCAGCGAGAGGATTTGTTTTAGACGGAAGCTATTGGCATTTCTACGGCTTTGAAATTGACAATGCCGGCGATAATGGCATGTTACTTTCCGGTAATAATAATATCATTGAAATGATGGTATTTAATAATAACCAGGATACAGGTTTGCAATTATCCCGTTACAGAACGGATGCAGCAACCATTCCGGAATGGCCTACAAACAATTTAGTGAAGAATTGCACTTCTAAGAATAACTGTGATGATGCCACAATGGAAAATGCTGACGGATTCGCCGCAAAATTAACCTGTGGTGAAGGAAACGTCTTTGACGGTTGTATTTCTTACAACAATTCTGATGACGGCTGGGATCTTTATGCGAAAGAAGAAACAGGACCAATTGGTGTTGTTACCATTAAGAACTGCATTGCTTTCCGGAATGGTTTCACAGAATTTGGTGAAGGTTACGGCGATTGCGACGGCAACGGGTTTAAACTCGGCGGCGGCGGAATTGGCACACGGCACGTTTTAGAAAACTGCCTTGCCTTTGAGAATCTGAACTGTGGCTTTACAGATAATAACAACCCTGAATTTGGCGACATGAAGAACTGCACAGCATTCAATAACAGTGTTGGCGGAAATGGGAAACCGAACTTCAGCATTTACCGGAACAGCCCGACAGCGACATTTGCAGACATGTTGTCTTATCATAACACCTCAATTGTCAGTGATGTTGGACCAGCAGCCGGAATAAAAGTTTCCAATGATAAATTTGTCGGCACAATGACAGACGGCGTATATTACAACAGTAAATATTACTATGTAAAAGAAGCAACTAAACTGGACAATGGTGCTAAATTAGGCGACGTTGTGGAATTAGGAGACGGAGAATTTATTTCTGTTACTGCTCCGAAAATGGGAACAGATTTCCATGTAGCATGGAGAAACGCAGACGGTTCACCGAATCCGGCAGGCTTTGCAGAAACGGCTTCCGGAAGTACATATGCTGCATTAGGGTATCACATGGCAAGCGGCGTTACACAGCAAACGACACCAGGAACAAGCAGCGGCGGAACGTCAACAGACCCGACAGAACCCAAGCCCACAGACCCGAAACCAACAGACCCGAAACCCACTGACCCGAAACCGACAGAACCACAACCGACAAACCCGTCACAGAATCCTGTTGCCGGAACGACAGTTCACAATTTCACGGAAAACGGCACGAACAGCACGTTCTACAGCATTACCGGAAATATGAACTCGAAAGACATTTCCGTTTCGTATGACGGTTTAACATTAACCAAAGGCTTGAAAATGGAATCTTCCACAAGCATTACGTTCACCGCAACAGCTGATGGCAAGCTGACATTAGTTACAGATACAGCTAACAAGAATATTAAAGTCAACGGTGAAAAATATAAAACCGATGCTAACGGCGTAGTGACTGTAGAAGTGAAAGCCGGCGCAGTAGAAATTACCAAAGGCGATAGCATGAATTTAGCCTACATGGCATATGCACCGGCGGGCGGCAGTACACAACAGCCGACTGAACAACCCACAAGTTCCGGAGGAACAACAACGGTGAAAATGGGTGATGTAGACAACAACGATGCAATAGATATTCTGGATGTCATTCTGTTGAACCGTGCAATATTAGGTAAGTCTGAACTGACGAAAACAGGTGTAACCGCAGCAGACGTGGACAAAAACGGCAAATATGAACCAGCTGATGCACTGATGATTATGAAATACATCGTAAAAATCATTGAAAATTTTGATTGATTTGTCTGATTGACTTAATACGAATAAGAAAACCCCGCTCCGGCAGGGTTTTCTTGTTCAAATTAAACTTAAACTTAAAATTAAAATTTAAATTAAAAAAACGCTCCCAAATTTGAATTGGGAGCAGAATTTTTTATTGGCATTACTGGCATAATTCTTTATATAAGTTAATGTAAGTATCAGCGGAAACATTCCAGCTATAGTCACATTCCATAGCACGCTTAACTAAAGCCTTCCATTGGTCGGGCTGGTCGAAACACTCTTTTGCCCGTTTGCAGGCGTTAAGCATATCATGGGCGTTATACGTCCGGAAGGAGAAACCGTTTCCGTCCTGATTTCCATTATCTTTAACAGAATCCCGTAAACCGCCAGTTTCCCGAACGATGGGAATCGTTCCATAGCGCATAGCAATCATTTGCGCAAGTCCGCAGGGTTCACTTTGTGAAGGCATAAGGAACATATCTGCGCCGGCGTAAATTTTTTTCGCTAAATCCGGCTGAAAACCTAAAGTCACACTCACACTGTCAGGGTAACGCCATTGCATTTCGGAAAAGAAATCTTCATAAATTTTTTCACCGCTGCCCAGAATAGCGAATTTATACCCTAAGTTAAGAATTTCTTCAAACACGTAGCGAATTAAGTCAATGCCTTTATGGGAAACGAAACGAGTCACAATGCCAATGACGGGTTCGTCACCTTCCTGAAGGGCAAGTTCGGAAAGTAAAGCCTCTTTGCAGACTTTTTTTCCGGAGAAATCCGCAGAACTGAATGTTTGAGCAATTAAGTTATCCTGTTCAGGGTTATATAATTCCGTGTTAATGCCGTTAAGAATGCCACAAAGTTTATATTGCTTATTGACTAAAATTCTGTCAAGCCCGTGTGCATAATACGGGTCGAGAATTTCCCAGGCGTAACTGGGGCTAACGGTAGTTACTTTATCAGCAGCTTCAATTGCGCCTTTGAGCATGTTAATTGCGCCGTCATATTCAAGAATGCCGATATGATATAACGGAATGCCCATGACTTCATTCAGGACTTCACGTCCATAACTGCCCTGGTACTGAATATTATGAATTGTGAAAATATTTTTAATATTCTGATAGCCCTGCTGATATTTGTAAAATACCTGATAGAACACCGAAATTAAAGCCGTCTGCCAGTCATTAGCGTGAATAATATCCGGTACAAAGTCAATACAGCGCAGCATTTCGAGAACGGCTCTGGAAAAGAATACATAACGTTCACAATCATCATAGAAGCCATACAAGCCATCTCTTCCGAAATAGTATTCGTTATCAATGAAATAATAAGTTAAACCATTCCAGAGTGCGGTGAAAATTCCGCAATACTGTTTCCGCCATGAAACGTCAACAGTAATATTTGTTAAGAAAGTCATTTGCGCACGGAGTTCAGGGCGGATAGATTTATACAAGGGAATCACTACCCGACATTCATGTCCTTTATTGTGAATAGCGGCAGGAAGTGAACCGATAACGTCCGCCAGCCCTCCTGATGCAGCAAACGGCACAGCTTCGCTTGCGGCAAACAGTATATTCAAAATGAATCACCTTTTTTCTGCATTAAAGTTTTGCGTTTTTGCTGATGTAAACGGGGTAACTGTCCGAACCGGTCAGAACACGACCGTTTTCAGTGGTCACATTTTTATCTGTAATGACAGCTGTTAAAGAGCAATCTTCACCAATTGTTGTTCCCTGCATTAAAATGCAATTTTTCACAACGCTGCCTTTTCCGATTTTCACACCTCTGAACAGAATGCTATTTTCCACAGTCCCTTCAATCACGCAGCCGTCCGCAATCAACGAATTAGAAGCCTTTGATTCAAGACCATATTTCACGGGGGCATTGTCGCCGATTTTGGTGTAAATGGGGGCTTCCGGCTTGAAAAGCTGTTTTCTGTTTTCAGGATTGAGTAAAGCGAGATTAGCTTCATAATAATGCTTTACGCTGTCAATTCTGCTGAAATAGCCGTCGAATGCATAGCCCATAATTTTTAATTCTTTCACACGGGGCTGGAGGCAGTCACGAACAAGGCTATATTGGTTTTTGCTTGCGGCATCTTTCACTAATTTCCGGAGGAAATCTTTTCTCATGACGAACATGTCTAAGCTGATATTGCATTCACCGGAAATTAACGGGTCAACCAGAACGGAATTGACTCTTCCGGTTTCGTCCATTTCCAGCACATCTACACCAGAAGCGGATTCTTCACTATATTTGTATTTTCCGCAAACGATTGTAATATCTGCTTCTGTTTCCTTATGCTGACGAATGACATTGTCGAAGTTAATATTTGCGACATAATCGCAATCGGACAGAACAACATATTCGCATTTGGAATGTTCAACGTAACTCCAGACGTTATTTAACGCCTCCAGTCTGCCACGATAAACGCCGTCGCTGACATTCTGGCTGAATGGCGGAAGTAAATGCAAACCGCCTTTTTTTCTGGAAAGGTCCCATTCACGCCCTGCGCCGAGGTGATTCAGCAAAGAACCGTAATTAGATTTTGTAATGATACCAACCTGAGTGATACCGGAATTGACCATGTTAGAAAGTGGGAAATCAATCAGTCTGTATCTGCCGCCGAACAAAGTAGAACCCATTGTTCTGTGTTTGGTTAATTCAATCACAGTCGAATCATGCAGGCTTGCAAAAATCAGACCGAGTACGTTATTATTTACACTCATAATAATAGAGCCTCCTTTTACTGATTACAGATAATTAAACATTTTCAGAAATGATAGCTTTCGGCTTGACAACGGCATTGCTGGAAATTGTCACATTATGCCCGACAACAGCAATACCCCAATCATCTCTGTTATCAATATTTTCAGGGCTGATTCCGATTTTCGCACCGGATTCCACAACGCAATTTTCGCCGACAATGGCATATTCCACAACAGCACCGGATTTCACCACAGTGCCAGGCATCAGAATGGAATAATTCACGATTGCGCCTTCTTCAATGGTAACATTGGAGAAAATAACGGAAAAATCCACTTTACCGCTGATACTTGAACCTTCTGTAATCATGGAATTTTCGATTTGTGCCGTTTCGCCGATATATTGGGGTGGCATATTATTATGGCGAGCGTAAATTTTCCAAGAGGGGTCGTAAATATCCAACGGAACGGAAGGACTAAGCAAGTCCATATTTGCCTCCCAAAGGCTGTCTAAAGTGCCAACATCTTTCCAATAGCCGTCGAACGTGTAAGCGAATAAACGTTCTTTATTGGCGAGCATTGCCGGAATAATATCTTTTCCGAAATCTTTTGAACCAGTATTGGCATTTTCATTTTCAATCAGGTAAGTTTTCAGCTTTTTCCAGGTAAAGCAGTAAATTCCCATAGAAGCGAGAGTAGACTCAGGATTTTTGGGCTTTTCCGTGAAACGAACAACACGGTTTTCCGCATCGCAGGTCATAATGCCGAAACGGGAAGCCTCTTCCTTAGGCACATCAATCACGGCAATTGTTCCGTCGGAATTATTTTTTTCGTGATATTCCACGAGTTTGGAATAATCCATTTTGTAAATATGGTCGCCGCCGAGAACAATCACATATTCGGGGTCATACCGTTCAATGAAGCGCATATTCTGGTAAATTGCATTAGCAGTACCTTGGAACCAGTCAGCACCTTCTTTTGTTTCGAACGGGGAAAGCACATGCACGCCGCCGTACATTCTGTCTAAATCCCACGGTTGACCGTTGCCAATGTATTCATTCAGCACGAGTGGCTGATACTGTGTTAATACGCCGACAGTATCAATACCGGAATTTGTGCAGTTAGACAAGGCGAAGTCAATAATACGATATTTTCCGCCATAAGGAACAGCGGGTTTTGCAACGTTCTGTGTCAGGGCATATAATCTGCTGCCCTGTCCTCCGGCGAGGAGCATTGCAATTACTTTTTTCTTAGCATTCATAAAAATAATCCTCCTAAATACAGGGCAGAGTTCAAGACCATCTGCCCTGAAATGATTTTGTTAATCAGATGATTCAGCAGTGGGGTTTTCCGTTTCAGGTTCTGGAGTGAGTTCAGCAGATTCCGCTAATTCTTTTTCTTTTCTGTCGGCAATTTCGTTAGCGAGTTCTGCGAGAGTTTTCTGTTTTCTGGGAACACGTTTCAGATACAGAACAGACAAAGCCGGCAAAGTTAAAGAAATACTCTGGTCGAATCCGTGCATACTGAAATCAAGTGTTTCATATCTGGGGAAGGCAAGACCCTGACCGCCGAATTTCGGGTCATCTGTGCTGAACAGCAATTCATAGTCATCATCGAACGGCACACCGATTTTATAATCTTCACGGGTGACGGGACAGAAATTGCAAACGGCGATAATTTCGCTGCCGTCGTCGGCAATTCTGCGGAAAGCGATAACACTTTGTTTATAGTCGTCATGGGAAATCCAGCTGAAACCGCCCCAGGAATCATCATTATCCCATAAAGCAGGCGTATTCAGATACAGCTGATTTAATGCTGCAACGAAATCCTGTGTTTGTTGATGTTCGGGCTTTTCAAGAAGATCCCAATCAAGTTGAGTTTCGTAATTCCATTCGTTAATCTGGGCGAACTCCTGACCCATGAAAAGCATTTTCTTTCCGGGGTGTGCCATCATGTACGCTAAAAAGGCACGGTAAGAAGAAAATTTATCTGTTTCATAGCCGGGCATTTTCCGAATCATGGAACACTTGCCGTAAACAATTTCGTCATGAGAAATTGGCAGAATATAATTTTCGGAAAAGCAGTAGAAGAATGAAAATGTCAGCTTGTCATGATTGAATGCTCTGTAAATCGGGTCGAGTGACATATATTGGAGCATGTCATTCATCCAGCCCATATTCCACTTGAAATTAAAGCCTAAACCGCCAATGTCCGTTGGCTTTGTCACTAAAGGCCAAGCGGTAGATTCTTCCGCAATCATTAAGGCATCGGGGTGTTTGGAAAAAACAGCTTCGTTTAAATTCCGGAAAAATTCAACTGCTTCAAGATTTTCATGACCGCCGTTAATATTAGGTGTCCATTCGCCGTCTCTGCGGTCATAATCTAAATACAGCATAGAGGCGACAGCGTCGACTCTTAAGCCGTCAAGATGAAATTCATCGAACCAATAGCACGCACTGGAAATTAAGAAAGAGCGGACTTCACCTTTTCCGTAATCGAATACACGAGTACCCCATGATTTATGTTCCATTTTTTTAGGGTCGCTGTATTCATAGCAATATGTACCGTCAAATTCGCATAAACCGGAAGGGTCTTTCGGGAAATGAGCCGGCACCCAGTCGAGAATAACGCCGATTCCCGCTTGATGAAAAATGTCAATCATTTCTTTGAATTGGTCAGGCGTACCATAACGGGAAGTGGGAGCGAAATAACCGGTTACCTGATACCCCCATGAACCGTCGAAAGGATATTCTGTCAACGGCATAAATTCAATATGCGTGTAGGACATTTTTTTCAGATATTCGGTCATTTGTTTAGCAAAAGAAACGTAATCGGCAACAGAACCGTCTTCATTATGTTTCCATGAATTGAGATGGACTTCATAAACGTTCATTGGACTTTTGTAGACGATATTTTTTTTCTTTTGTTCGAACCATGCATCATCATGCCATACGTAATTGCTTTCGTAAATTTTGGAAGCAGTCGCTGGGCGAGTTTCGAAATGATGCGCATAGGGGTCACTTTTGGTCAGAATTTGACCGTCTTTTGTTTCAATGCTGTATTTAAACGCATCAAACTGTGAAAGATTTCCGATAACGGCTTCCCAGACACCGTCAGCAATCAATTCCATGGGGTGACTTTCTCTTTCCCATTCATTGAAATCTCCGACAACGGAAACACTAACGGCATTAGGGGCCCACACACGGAAACGATGTTTTTTCACGCCGTCTTCTTCAATGGCATGAACGCCGAAAAACTTATAACTTTCGTTATTTTTCCCCTGATAAAACAGATAAAGAGGAAAATCATTCGGATTTTCTATCGTTGTAGTATTCATGAAATTTCTTCCGTTACTGGAAACTGAATAGTTCATTCCTTAATTTTGTACCCACATTGCAGAATAAATACAATGATGTTGGCATATGGTACGTTAAAGGCGTAAATCCCGTGACTTACGGGCATATCATTGCAATACCAGTAACTTATCCTTTCTTACTTGAATTTGCCAATGATGAGTTAGTCTCGTGTTCTGAAAGAATTGTGTAATTTTGATAGGGTTTTGTATATGATGTAAGGCAAAAGCAGAATTTTGCCTCAGAGAATGATGCAGGGGAAAAACCCCTTATAATTATTTTACCAGAAAATTAAAAATTTTTCAAGTGTGATTCTTGATTGTAGCAAAATTTTATATACTTATCCAATTTTAATATTCAGAAATTGTGAAAAATGCACAAACTCAGGAAAATTTTCCCTGTAAAACGGCATCAGAAGAAGCGGAATGTTTAGCGGAAACAGGTTTCCGTAGGGAAACAGCTGACGGACAGTGAATTTTAGCAGAAATAACGGTCATGTCGTCACGAACCGTTCCGCCGTGGAAAACGGGAGCTTGTTCGAAAATTTCCTGAATGAAATTTTCCGGTTCGGGGTTTTGAGAAATTAATTGCCGAATATAAGGAAATTCTGCCTCGTTAATGCCGTCGGAAAGTAAAAGAATCCTGTCACCGGACTGAACGTGAAGAGTTGTTCGGGAAGGTGAGGCTTCCGGCATCATGCCTAAAGGAAAACTACGGGAAGAAATTTGTTGTAATTTTTGTTCATGAATGAATAAAGCTGCTGCTGAACCGGATTTATAAAAAGTTAATTCTCCGGTATCAGCATTTAATACAGCTACGTCTAAAGTAGCGAAATTTTCGGTATTGGTTTCGGTCATGAGTAGGGCGTTAATTAAACGGATAGCGGAATCCGCCGGCATTTCACAACTGATTAAATTCCGGAACGTTTTCACAGCAATTCGGGAAGCTAAAGACGCAGAACTTCCGCTGCCCATTCCGTCAGAAATGACTAAATATTGATTTCCGGCGGAATCAGGGAAAGCCTCTGCATGGTCTCCGCAGCGTTCATAAGCAGGAGCATTCTGACTTTGTAAAGCATATTCCATAGAATACGCCGGAAGAGCGTAAAAACAATAGCGGGTAATTTGTTTCTGGTTAATGGCGAAACTTTTTAATTCTGTATCTAATTGGCGGCTTAATAATTCCTGAATTGTAGCGAGTGGGAAATCTTCCTGAGTAGAATAAATTTCAGCAGCATAACGCCCACTTCTGAGCTGATACACGAAACAACCCTCTGAAGAAGCGGCACAGCGCAGAAGAATATTCCGGAGCATGGCTGTTTCCGTGTCGCAAATTTTCGCAGCTCTCCGGCGTGCGGAATCGGAAGTTAAATTTTCCAGTAACTGTAAATATTGCAGCATCATTTCACGATTTTGTAATAAAGTAATATTCTGCATTTGCCGAACGGTTCTTCTTTGAATATACACAGAAAGTTTATCCGGAATATGTTTTCTTTCGGGGCAAAATTCAAGTGTTTCCGGAATGACTGACGGCGAATGCAGAATTTGCTGAAATGCCTGTTGAATTTGCTTTTGGTTTTGTTTCCAGCAGGTGTCGAAATATTGACATTCACGGCAAAGGGAATTTTTCACTTGCTGAACGGGGTCAGGGGGATTAGTCAAAGTTAAATGACGCATAATGGTAGCACTTTCTTCCCTTAATTCCTGAAACGCCTGACTAAGAAAAATTTCCTGTTGAATGACTTGTTTCTGATTAGCCGGAGCAGGAACCGGAAAAGAAAGAAAATGCCGAAATTCCACATGACAGAACACAGCGTAAAGTGTGCAGGAGATAATCAATTCAGCAAGAATTTTAATCATGCCAATGCTGCTGTCAAGCACCGCACTGCTGAAAATTTGCATTAAGAAAAAAACCGGAATATAAAATGCATTAGGAATTTTGCATAAAAATCCGGCAAGCATAGCCGTGACAGGAAGAAATAATAAAGGCGTTCCGAGGGAAACATCACATAAAACAATTCCGCAAGCGGAAAGTGCGCCGCATAACGTTCCGGCGGACTGTTTAAATTGCCTTGCCGCAAGTAAAGTAACGGTCATACCAATAATTCTTCCGGAATTACAAAATTCAAAATCAATTCCGCAAAGTGCAGTAATACATAATAAATAGCAAATTGCATAAGTAAAACTTTTCCCTGCGCCGAGAGTAATCACATGATTTTCTTTTAAATTCTGGACGGCATCGGCAAGGAAAAACGTAGCAATTCCGGTCATGAACGATTCCAAAATATACAAGGGTAATTTTCCGGCACCGTTCTGAAAAAGCAAATCTGCAATTATTCCTGCGCCGATACAGGTAATTGTGGTGAAAATTCCGGCTGACCAAGGTTTCTGACGTTCATAGAAGAAAATTCTGACACAGAGTAAAGCAATTAAAGAAGTTAATAAGAATTGCATTTCCTGCGGTGCGCCCTGAACGCAATAGGCGAATAAACTACCTAACAGAATACAGAAAACCGCAAGAGGGCTGCATATTCCGGCGAGGGCAGCCGCCAAAGGGGAAACAATACCGCTGACTGTACCCATTGAAAGCAAATATCCGCTTCCAGCGGAAAGGATACAACCGAGCGGAACTTGAATCCATTCATAGTGAAGTAATTTTTTCAGCATAGTGAACCAGCTCCTAACATAAAATTAATCATAATTTGATTATAGCAGAAGCATTCTGAAAAAAAAGTCGAATCCGGACAGTATTTCAGGGAAATTTGCAAAGAAAGTCAGTTATTTCCTGCGGATAGGGACTTTTCCGGAATATTGCCGAATATTATTTCCGGAGCAAGGAAAAACCCGTCTTATGCAGACGGGGAAAAATTAAAATAATAATAATGATTGTTTTTTTGCTTGAAATTCTTCCTGATTGATTACTCCGGCATCAAGCAAAGATTTTAATTTTTTCAGTTCATCAGCGAGAGATTTTCTGGGGGCAGCGGATTCAGGAAGGGAGAGTAATTTATTTTTCACATGTTGAAATTCTTCTTCCGTGAGTGCGCCGTCATCGAATAAAGATTTGAATTTCACTAATTCTTCTGTTAAGGAAATGCGAGGAGTTTCGGGGGATTCTTTGGCTTCTTTTTCTTGCTGCATACGTTGACTTTCCTTTACATCTAAGCCGCAATCGCAGGAAGTGTAATAAGGCGGATTAAGTTTTCCGCAGCGGCTGCATTTCCAGTAACCTTGATTCAGTTTTTCCCGGTCGGTTTGGGTATCATAGGTAGGTCTGCGTTGGTAGGAAGTTATATTATTTGGTTTAGTGAGGACAACAATCAGACCAATTGGTCCTAACCAGAACCCCCACCAGAAACAGTCATAATGACCACGGTTTTCGCCTACTTTTTTGGTGACAAAGCCCCAGCCACAGCAACCAATCAATAAAGCAATCAGCTCTATAAAAAGCGTTACCGTATTAACAGCGTCATCATAATAACTAAGTGTCTGGATTACGGGAACAGTAAACATTGATAAGAAATTCATGAAAATTTCCTCCTTGAAAATGTAAAAATTTCCGGAAGTATTTCCGGTAATTTTATTATAAAGCATTTTTCAAGAAAAGTATAGAGTTAAAAAAGATGTTTTTTTGCTTGCAAAAGTGAATCAAAAGCAAATTAAAAAAATCTCCGCTAATGATTCAGCGGAGAAAAATTTTTCACAAAGTCCAGTCTTTCGGGGTAAATGTATTTTTTTCATATTTAAGGTGTGTCAGCGAGAGCTGCACTTCATATTGTTTTTCAGCAATGGCGGTTTGAATGAATAAATCTAAATTTTCCGGAGTCATGCATTCAGGGAAGGCATTGACATAATTCAGGCAAACTTCCTGTTGATGGCATTGAATTGTCTGACAGATAATTTCTAAAAAATGTTCCTGAATATATTGTTTAAGTTTAATCTGTTGAGGATTTTGCAGAAACATCTGAAAAAGAATGGAATTTTTCAATGCAGGGTCAATGTTTTCTCCGCAGGCATGACGAACAATCATGTAAATGATTTCGGAGGCGTATTTGCCGTTCACAAGGGAAACTGGTATATCATGACAAGTTAAATTTTTCAGGTTGGTGTCGTGTCCGGCAATATATCCGGCGAAAGTAACACTTTTCGGAATGACTAACGTTTCTAAAGAAGAACAGGAAGTGAACGCCGCCGCAGTAATTGATTTTGTGCCTTGTGGGAGAATCATTTCTTTCAGGCTTGTGCAGAACCGGAAAGCGGAATCGCCGATAGAATCAATCTGATGTGACTGCCAATGAACGGAATGCAGCTGAGAACAATGTTTAAAGGCATAACCGCCAATTTTCCGAACATTTTCAGGAATAGTAATTTCCTGAAGGGAATGACAATTTTCGAAAGCGTGGTTGCAAATTTCGGTAACAGATTCAGGAATTTTCACTTGCTGAACGTGAACAGGGCAGCGAACTAATTTAGTTAAACGGAAATTATTATATTCGTATAAAATGCCCTTAACAAGCGTAAAATGTTTATTTTTCTGATCAATAGTAATTTTTTCAAGGGAGGGGCAGCCGGCGAAAGCATCAGTAAAATTAATTTTACTGACAGAAGCCGGAATATGCACAGAATGAACAGTATGCGGACAGCAAAGCAAAGTATTCTGGGAACGGTCATATAATACGCCGTCCACATCAGAAAAATATGGATTCAGTTTGTTCACATGAATTTTTTCGAGTGTTCCGCACTCGTAAAAGGCATGATAACCGATTTCCGCTACTGTATAGGGAATATGTAAAGAACATATTCCCGAATAATCAGAAAAAGCAAAACTGCCAATTTCTTTCACAGTAACTGGAATGGAAACATCTGGAACAGGCTGATTCCGAACATTAACTAACACATGATTTCGAATATCAAAATCCATGAAATCACTCCTTCTCATAAAAACAAATTATAAAAATAAATACTGATGAAAAGAATTACTTAATTCAACAAGTTGTGGCATGGTCAACGCCTCAATTCTGACGGAAGGGGAAATTTCCGCTTTCTGGAAAATTTCCTGTATATCTGATTTAGGAATAGAAAAATTTCCGGCAAGCACACCGGCGAGTTGTTTTCTTCTTTGGGAAAATCCTGTTTTAATGATTTGAAAAAATAATTTTTCATTCTGAACACGCCACGGAATTTCGGCATAGCATTCAATTTGAATGACAGAAGAATCCACATTCGGCGCAGGGAAAAAGCTGCCTCTTGACACGTCAAATAATTTCACAGCTTTTCCGTAATAGGCAACGGAAACAGTCACTGCACCAGATTCACGGCTTCCCACAGGGGCGCATAACCGCTGACCGGCTTCTTTCTGCACCATAACAGTAATCGTTTTCAAAGGGAGTTTTTCTTCCAGTAATTTCATGATTAACGGGGAAGTAATATAATAAGGCAAATTAGCACATACAGCGACTTGCAAGCCCTGAAATTCTTCCTGAATTAGCTGATGTAAATCATAAGTCAATGCATCTGCATGAATAATTTTCACGTTAAGAAATTCAGACAATGTTTCTTTCAGAATGGGAAATAATTTTTCATCTAATTCTAAGGCAACGACTTTGTCTGCACGTTTAGCGAGTTCTTTTGTGAGAACGCCAATACCCGTTCCGATTTCTAAAATTCCGAAACCAGTTTCCGCATGACCAAATTCAGCAATTTTCGGACAAACAGAGGGATTAATTAAAAAATTCTGCCCTAAAGATTTAGAAGTCTGAAAATGATATTGATTCATGAGTGTTTTAATATAATTAATATTAGTTAATTCCGGCATAAATTAAATCCTTTCTGCACGAATTTGCCGGAGAACGGCTTCAGCGCATTTAATTCCGTCGACAGCGGAAGAAGTAATTCCGCCGGAATAGCCTGCACCTTCTCCGCAGGGGTATAAACCGGAAATTCCAGTACTGCAATAATTTTCGTCACGGCACATTCTGACAGGGGAAGAACTTCTTGATTCAATTCCGGTTAAAATCGCATCTTCACAGGCGAAACCTTGTATACGGCGGTTCATTTCCTGAATACCGGAACGGAGAGTTTCGCAAACATAATCCGGCAAATACTGGTCAGGGGAAGCGAATTTCACGCCGGGAATATATGTCGGCTGTATTCTTCCGAAAGAATTAGATTCCCGATGATGAAGAAAATCTCCCACGCAGACGACAGGCGCAAAATAATTCCCACCTCCGGCTTGAAAAGCTTTTTTTTCCCATTCACGCTGGAAGAAAATTCCGGCGAGGGGGTGTTCACTGCCGAAATCTTTCGGGGAAACGCCAACGAGTAAAGCACTATTGGCATTTTTTCCGTCACGCCGGAAATAACTCATTCCATTAACGGAAAGTTTTTCCGGTTCGGAAGCGGAAGCAACGACTTCACCGCCTGGACACATGCAGAACGTGTAAAGACTTCTGCCATTGTTTAAATGGACAGCTAATTGATAATTTGCCGCACCGAGGGCGGGATGATTCCAGAATTTTCCATAAAGAGCCTTATTAATATCTTTTTGTAAATGTTCAATTCTGACACCAATAGCGAACGGTTTCGGTGTGAATATAATATTTTTCTGGTAGAGTTGTTCGAGAGTATCTCTTGCGCTGTGTCCGAGGGCAAGAATAGCATGTTTTGTTGAAATTTCGTGTAATTCATCATTCTGAATATAGCGAATAGCCGTTAATTGCTGATGATTCAAAGAAAATTCAGTAAATTTCGCCTGAAAATGAAATTCACCGCCGAGTTGCTGAATAAGTAACCGGAAATTTTTCACCATATTCTGTAAATAATCTGTGCCAATATGCGGTTTAGCCTGCCAGAGAATTTCAGAAGGTGCGCCGCACTGCACGAAAGTTTCTAAAACAAAACGAATGCGGTCGTCTTTAATTCCGGTGTTTAATTTTCCGTCAGAGAAAGTTCCGGCACCGCCTTCCCCGAATTGAATATTACTTTCCGGTTTTAATATTCCGGAAGAGCGGAAATTCTGCACATGCTGAACACGTTCTTCCACGGGGCAGCCACGTTCAAGAATAATCGGACGTAAACCGGCTTTAGCGAGAACATAAGCGGAAAACATACCAGCAGGACCGAACCCGACAACAACAGGTCTTTCGGAAGAATGGCAGATATTCACACGGTATTTCTGCATAACAGCAAGGGAAATATCTTTATCTTTGGAACATTTCTGAAAAACTTTCTTTTCGTTGGAAATTTTCACGTCCAAAGTAAACAGAAAACTGATGTTATCTTTTTTTCGGGCATCTACGGAACGTTTTCTGATTTGAATCTGTTGAATTTGTTCAAAAGGAATATGTAATTTTTTGCCGACAGATTTTTTCAAATCGGTATCTGTGTAATCTAATGGCAAACGAATATTTTGTATTCTAAGCATAAATATTCACCTTTCAGAGAGAAATTTTCCGGCGGAATAGCCGCTTGCCCACGCCCAGTGAAGTTGATAACCGCCGCAGGGGGCGTGAATGTCGACCGCTTCACCGGTAATGCACAAACGGGGGAATTGTTTCACTTGTAAATGCTGATCTAATGCAGAACCGTGAACTCCTCCGGCGGTAGCTTGTGCCTGTTCTTTGACTGTTCCCAGAATAGGAAAATGAAATTCATGACAAAGTAAAGCAATTTTCCGGATTTGCAAAGCGGAAAGTTCACTGCACGGCATGGAAACAGAAATATTCGCTTGTTTCAGAATCACTCCGGCGAGAGGTTTCAGCAGTAATCCGGAAAGCATATCCACGCAGGAAGAAGAACAGCGCACCGCCTGACAAGCGTATAATCGGGAAATGATTTCCGGAACGTCAAGTTCAGGGAAGAAATTAACCGAAAGAAAATATTCTGTTGGCTGATGAATGAAACAACTTGACAAATTAAAAATGCAAATACCGGAAATGGCTTTTTCCGTGAATTGAATTTCTCCGATTTCTGTAGATAAATAATTTTTCTGACGGCATAACGTGACAGAAGCCTTAACTCTTAAGCCTTTCAGAGGCTGTAGAAGTTTTTTTTCTGAAAGTAAAGGGCAAAGAATCGGTTTACCCTGTACTATTGGAATTTGTAAACGTTCAAGAATTTTCCAAGCTGAACCATCTGTGCCGAATTTAGGCTGAACAATACCGCCAGCGGAAAAAATAACAGAATCTGCGGAAAATTCCTGACCGGATTCTGTGAGGGCGTGCCATTTTCCGGAATGGAAAAATAAATCTTTAACGGAAGTATTGCAAAATAGCTGAACATTTTCGCAAGCGAGCCGGAGAGCGTCTAAAACAGCAGAAGCGGAAAGGCTGTAAGGGTAAATTCTGCCTTCCTGGTCAGTTCGGCAATATAAACCTAATGCAGAGAAAAAATTTTCCGCACTGCCGAATTGCATTAAAATTTCTGTTGGGTCATAACTGCCTTGATAATTCTGAACGGAAACAGAATCATGACTTAAATTACATCTGCCGTTTCCGGTAGCGAGAATTTTTTTCCCGACACGGGGAAGCCGTTCAAGAATGGCAATTTGTTTTATTCCCATAGAAAAAGCAGTAGCGGCGGCGGCTAAACCGGAAGCACCGCCGCCGATAATTAACAACTGTACAGGAAACATATTAGCTATTCAGCAAAGGCAGGAGCTGTTTAATAATGTAGCTATTAGAAAAATCCCTGCTTTGCATATTGGCATTAAGAGCAATAACGGCGTGATATTGGGGAAGAACGAAACATTTCTGACCGAATTTTCCGCTCATGTAGAAATTTCCGTCGGCGAGTACCCAGAAGAAATAACCGTAAGGAATGCGTTCAGGGGTCATCACACGGGGTTGAGTAGCTGCTTTCAGCCAGGCTTTTGAACAAATTTGATTCGTCATGATACCATGACCGAATTTTGCTAAATCTTCCGTGGATAAATTCAAGCCGCTTGCGCCGAAAACATGTCCTTGAGGGTCATATTCAAATGAATATTGCGTAATTCCCAAAGGTTTGAACAAATATTGTTCAATTTGCTTGTCAAGCGGAGAACCTTCTTCTTCTTCGACCATGCGCCCGACGAGGTAAGCACAAGCATTATTATAAAAAAACGTGTGCTGTTCCTGATTTTCTCCGAGAGGGGTAACTGCTGCCTGACAGCAAGTTTCCAAATAATCGGAATAATTTTTTCTGTCGTCGAACAGAAGCCGGTAATCAATGCCAGAGCGCATCGTCATTAACTCATCTAACGTTAAATCAGAAATCGCTGCTGCGCCGGTATGCAGTAATTGTTTCACTTTTGTTTTTGGGGTAAGCTGACCTTCACCGCAAAGTCTGCCGACAAGCAAGGAAAGCAAACTCTTCATAATAGAATATTGCGGGTAAAGTTGTTCAGTTTGTTCAGTTTTGGCGATAATTTCGCCGTCTTTCATGACAACAGCGGATAAAATTTCCGGATTTTCGGGTGTAATGATTTGCATAGAAATCCCTCCTGAATAATTAGTTTTGTTTTTCGAGAACGGCAACACCGACTAAATCATAACCGGCATTGACGGCAACGGCTGAACCAATTTTAACCCGTTCAACAGGCGGATAGCCTAATTTTTCTGTGAGAACCTGTTCGGCACTGTCAGCGAAAGCAGGATTCACGCCTTGAATAATTAAATACGGCGAATCGGGGAGCATTACGGTTAGAATTTTTTCTGTTAAGCGGGGAATAATATTTTTTTCGCCTCTGATTTTTTCGGGGGCGGAAATTTTCCCGTGAGAAATGCGAATAATTGGTTTTAAGCCGAGAACTTCACCGGCGAAAGCGGAAACGGCGGTTAATCTGCCGGATTTCTGGACATATTTCAATGTCATTGGTGTGAAGTACACGCCGACGAAATCAAGCCAATGCTGAATATAAGCGAGAATTTCCTCAACGGAAGCCTGATTTCGAATCATTTCAGCAGCTTTTAAAACAGGATAGCCATAGCACATTGTATAATTTCCGCCGTCTAAAATATGAATTTGCATGTTACGGGATTCTGGAATTTCCTGATAGAGGGCTTCTTTGGCGTTATGGGCATTTTGATTTGTAGCGGAACCACTGGAATTGATGCTGACATAAATTAAATCTGTATAGCCTTCTTCATAGAATTTCTGGAAAACTTCCTGAAATGTGAATGCTGTAATCTGAGAAGTAGAAGGCATATCTTCAGTATGCGCCATGAGTTCATAAAATTCTTCTTTAGATAAATCCCGTTGTTCCTGATAAGCCTGACCGTTGATAGTAATTCCGAAACTAAGCAGTTCAATATCATTTTCTAAAGCCTGTTTCAATGGTAAATCGCTGGCAGTATCGGTAATTAATTTAATTTTTGGCATGGGAATCAGTCCTTTCCTATTTGTTGAAAATTAGCAGCAATCCCAGTTATACCAGACATCGGAAAAGTCAAGATTTCGGAGTTTTTCGGGGTCAATGAAAAAATTTCCGATACCACAGTCTCCCCAGGCGATTTCATGCGCAGCAGAAGGGAAATATTCTGAATCTAACTGGAATAACAAAAACTGGTATGCTGAATTTTCCGGACGGGGGTCAGCTTGTGTAAAATACGGAAATCCGCCGATTTGGTGATGAAGTTCAGAAAGTTCATCTTCTATTTTTTCGTAATCTTCATCTTCCATATTTTCCCAGTCGAAATATAAAGACCGGTCTTTCAAAAATTGCATACCAAATTCCCCATAAACGGGAAATTCTTCATCTTCTTCAGGGATTGGTTTATATTTAGCAATAATTTCCTGTTCGGGAATCGTTTCATTCAGTTCAGGGTAGTAACAAATTCTGAAATTTTTCTGTTTCGTTGGTTCAGATAAATCACAACCATATAATTCATTTTCCGGCGAATTTGAAATCCAGAATTGCAGCAATCCGGAATGCGGAAACGGCGGAAAATCGACTTCTTCACAGCGAATTTGCGCCAACAGCCGGAACTGATTGCCTTCTTCATCACAAGGAACATTTCCGGAAGGGGGAATATACCCATAACCGCCGACTTTACTGTCGAAAACGGAAAGTTCTTTTTCAATAAGAATAATTTTTATACAAGGCTTTTGTTTTCTGATAATCATAATTAGTTGCTCCATTCGAATTTTGTTAAACTGCCTTCAGCAGTCATTTCAGGGAAATGCCATTGCCGGAGAACTTCATAAGCGGCAATTGCAACGGAATTAGACAAATTTAAACTTCTGAGAGTGGGTTTCATGGGAATCCTCACAGCGGTTTCGGGGTGCTGAACGAGTAATTCTTCCGGAAGTCCGGCATCTTCACGCCCGAACATGAAATAAATTTCTTTTTCGGGATAGTGAACATCGCTGTAACAAATCCGGCTTTTCGTGGTAAAATAATAAATTAACGCCTGTTCATGCTGAAGTAAAAATTCCTGAAGGCAGGAATATTGAAAAATTTCTAATTTATCCCAGTAATCTAAACCGGCACGCTTTAATTGCTTATCAGAAATTTCAAATCCGTAAGGCTGAATTAAATGCAAAGTTGCTCCGGTAACGGCGCAAGTTCTGGAAATGTTGCCGGTATTCTGGGGAATTTGGGGTTCAGCAAGAACAATATGCAATTTAGGCATAAAACATAACTCCTAATGAAAAATATTTCCATGAAAATTGACAGACTTTCAGGAAATACTATTCACAGAATCCTGAAAGGAGGAAATAATTCATGAATATGAATGCAATTTGGAAAGGTCTTTCCATTGGTGCAACAGTTGGTTCAGCGGTATTCATGTTAGTGAAAGCCACTGAAACCAAGAAAAGAAATATCCGGCGGGACGCTTCAAAGACACTGAAATCTGCTAAAAATTTAGTAGAAGATATTTCTTCTGTTGTCATGTAAGAAATTTATTCAGGGTAAAGCTCCGGCTTTGCCTTGATTTTTTCTATAGGCTAAATAATTTTCTAAAATAATGACTGCTGCAACGGCATCAATCACAGCTTTTCTTTTTTTGCCACGGGTATTCGTGACATTTAAATATTGATGAGCGGAAACAGTGGTACAGCGTTCGTCCCAGAGAACGTAATTCAAATGCGTTAATTCGTGGAGTAATTCAGCGAAAGCCTGACATTTTTCCGCCCGTTCGCCGATAGTATTATTCATATTTTTAGGGTAGCCGACAACTAATAATTCTGCGTGGTGTGCTTTTGCCTGTTCGGCAACTTTAGCGGCGCATTGCTGAAAATCCTGTTCATGAATCACGCACAGCGGGGAAGCTAAAAATTCTGATACATCTGAAATGGCAAGTCCTGTTCGGGCATCGCCGAAATCAATTCCCATAATTTTCATCAGTAATTACCACGGCTGAACAGAACCAATAATTTCTTTCACAGAAGAAATATGATTTTCTTCTAAGAAATTCTGCATTTGCTGAATGATTTTCACTGGTGCGTAAGGGTCAGTGAAAACCGCCATACCGACCTGAACAGCGGAAGCCCCTGCCATCATCAATTCAATTGCATCTTCTCCGGAAGTCACGCCGCCCATACCAATCACAGGAATTTTCACCGCATTAGCCGTCTGCCAAACCATTCTGACAGCAACCGGAAAAATTCCAGCACCGGAAAGTCCGCCGACATTATTTTTCAGAACGGGTCTTTTCGTGTGAATGTCAATTCTCATTCCGAGAAGTGTGTTAATTAAAGAAACAGCGTCTGCGCCGGCAAATTCCACAGCTTTAGCAATTTCTGTAATACTGGTGACATTCGGGGAAAGTTTCACCACTAACGGCTTAGCAGTAGCCTTCCGGACAGCGGAAGTCACTTGTTCCGCCATCGTGCAGGAAGTACCGAAAGCAGCACCGCCTTGTTTCACATTCGGGCAGGAAATGTTTAATTCAATCATATGCACATCAGTTGAATCTAATTTTTCAGCGACTTCAGCGCATTCTTCCGGCGTAGAACCGGCAATATTCGCAAGAATCACCGTATTTTTTGTTAATAAATAGGGCAATTCATGCTGAATGAAATAATCTACACCGGGATTTTGCAAGCCAACGGAATTAAGCATTCCGGCAGTAGTTTCCGCAATTCGTGGAGAAAGATTTCCGGTACGTTTTTTTGCGGTTGTGCCTTTGGTAGCAATTCCGCCGAGTTCGGAAAGAGGATAAAATTCTTCATATTCCCGCCCGTAACCGAAAACGCCGGAAGCCGGAATAATTGGATTTTTGAATTTAATATTGCAAATATCAACAGATAAATCAGCCATTAAAAAACAACCTCCTCAGCCTTGAAAACAGGACCGTCTTTGCAGACATGTAAAAATTCTTCATTACCGGAGCGATTAATTCGGCAGGCACAGCCTAAACAAGCACCGACACCGCAAGCCATGCGTTCTTCAAGGGAAATTTCACAGTAAATTTCAGCCCTCTGACAAACGGAAGCGACAGCTTTCAGCATAGGGAGCGCACCGCAAGCGAAAACAGCGTCTGCGCCTTCACTGAGTAACTGTTCGAGTGGCGTTGTGACTAAGCCTTTCATTGCACCTGCTGAACCGTCTTCTGTGCAGCAAATGACTTGCGCATGACAAGCTTCGAAATCTTCCTGAAGAATAATCTGCGGAAATGACCGGAAACCAGTAATGACAGTCGCTTTTTCCTGATAATATTCTGCGAGTGGGAGCATAGGCGGAACGCCGATTCCCCCGCCAACGAGAATGACATGCTGTGCATTTGGCATAAGGGTAAAGCCATGCCCTAAAGGACCAATCATGTTTATATATTCACCCTGATGTAAATCAGCAAGAGCCTGAGTGCCTTTGTGCTTAATCACGAAAACAATTCGAATTGTTCCATTTTTCCGGTCAATTCCTGCAATGGAAATTGGACGGCGTAAGGAAAACCCTTCCGGAAGAATATGCACGAATTGTCCGGCGCAAGCCTTTTCAGCGATTTCAGGACACAGAACAGTAAAACTGAACACATTTTCAGCGATAGCCTTTTTTTGAATAATAGGGTAATTTCCCTGAACATATTTCATTTTAATAAAAAACTCCTTTATTTAATTAAATTTAAATTAAAATTAAATTTTTGTAATGTCAATTAGTTCCACATCATTCATTGTTCTTCCCGAAAGTAAAACATTAGCGAGAGCGTTTGCCGTGTCAACGGCAGTTAAGGAACAAATTGAACGTTCAATTGATTTCCGGCGCATTTTCACGCTGTCACGTGCAGGCATACGCCCCTTTGCGGAAGTGGAAATCATGTAATGAATTTTTCCGCTTTCGAGTAAATCAATCGTGTTCGGGCTGCCTTCGGAAATTTTTCTGACTGTATTTGTCGCAATCATATTCCGGTTGAGGTAACTTGCCGTTCCGCTTGTGGCGTAGAGTTCGAAACCCATACGGGCGAATTTTTCCGCAATGTTAATCATTTCTTTCTTTTCGCTGTCACGGACGGAAATCAATACACCGCCTTCTTTTTTCAAATCGTAACCAGCAGCGACAAGACCTTTCAGGAGAGCATCTTCAAAATTCTTGCCAATACCGAGGCATTCGCCAGTAGATTTCATTTCAGGTCCGAGCATGGTGTCAACGTCCTGAAGTTTTTCGAAACTGAACACAGGAATTTTCACAGCGACGTAATCACCGGCAGGGTATAAACCGGATTCATAGCCGAGGGATTTTAATGTTGCGCCGAACATGACTTTTGTGGCAATGTCAACCATAGGTATTCCGGTTACTTTGCTGATGTAAGGAACAGTACGGGAAGAACGGGGATTAACTTCAATTACGTAAACTTCCCCACGGTAAACAACATATTGAATATTGACTAAACCGGAAACGTGTAAAGCAAGGGCTAAACGCTTAGTATATTCAATAATTGTCTGAGTAACTTTTTTGGAAAGATTCTGCGCCGGATAAATGGAAATAGAATCTCCTGAATGTATTCCGGCACGTTCCACATGTTCCATAATACCAGGAATTAAGAAATCCTGACCGTCACAAATGGCATCGACTTCTACTTCAGTACCCATCATATATTTATCAATTAACACAGGGTTTTCAATCATGTGGGAAGTAATAATTCCCATATATTCAATGACATCTTGTTCAGAATGGGCAATAATCATATTCTGACCGCCAAGCACGTAGGAAGGGCGGAGTAATACAGGGTAGCCGAGTTTTTCAGCGGCTTTCATGGCTTCATGTGTAGTCATAACCGTGAACCCTTCCGGTCTGGGAATCTGGCATTGTTCTAATAATTCGTCGAAACGTTCACGGTCTTCTGCTGCGTCAATGTCATCTGCGGAAGTGCCAAGAATATTCACGCCTTTGTCCGCTAAGTGACGAGTTAATTTAATTGCCGTCTGTCCGCCGAACTGAACAACTACGCCGTAAGGCTTTTCTGTTTCAATAATATTATCGACATCTTCCGGTGTGAGAGGGTCGAAATATAACCTATCCCCCGTGTCAAAATCCGTGGAAACAGTTTCAGGATTATTATTGCAAATAACTGCTTCATAGCCTAATTCTTTCAATGACCAGACGCAATGCACAGAACAGTAATCAAATTCAATGCCTTGCCCGATACGAATAGGACCTGAACCGAAAACAATAATTTTCTTTTTTCCGGAATTAGTTCTCTGAATGAATTGTTCCGCTTCATTTTCTTCATCATAAGTAGAATAGAAATAAGGCGTTTCGGCTTTAAATTCGCCTGCGCAAGTGTCAACCATTTTGAACACAGCATGTTGATGCATGGGGCAAGGCTGACCGGAAAGGCGTTCAATGGTTTTGTCTAAGTAACCGAATTGTTTTGCCAACTGGTATTTTTCATTTGTTAATTCGCCGTCAGCAAGCCAATTTTCGAGTTCGACGAGATTTAATAATTTATCTAAGAACCATTCATCAATTAACGTAATTTCATGAATTTCCTGAATGGAAACGCCTTTTTTCAAAGCGGCGAACACTTGAAAAGAACGTTCATCTTCCACGCCGGACTTCAGTAATTGTAATAAATCTTCTTTAGGCATATCTGAATATTTTTTCATGTTCATGGAATCCACGCCGAGTTCAGTAGAACGAACCGCTTTCATCATAGCCTGTTCAAAACTTGTGCCGATTGCCATGACTTCACCGGTAGCTTTCATTTGTGTGCCGAGTGTGCGTTTCGCATAAACGAATTTGTCAAAAGCCCATTTCGGGAATTTAATGACAACGTAATCCAATGCCGGTTCAAAACAAGCGTAAGTTTTACCGGTAACCTGATTGATAATTTCATCAAGCGTATAGCCAACGGCAATTCTTGTAGCAACTTTAGCAATCGGGTAGCCAGTTGCTTTAGAAGCTAAAGCGGAAGAACGGGAAACACGGGGATTTACTTCAATGACAGCGTATTCCATACTTTCCGGATGTAAAGCGAACTGACAGTTACAACCGCCTTCTACTTTCAATTCGGAAATAATATTTAAAGAAGCCGTCCGGAGCATTTGATATTCTCTATCGGAAAGAGTCACCGCCGGAGCAATAACAATGCTATCACCAGTATGCACGCCGACAGGGTCGAAATTTTCCATTGAACAAACAGTAATGACATTTCCTTTAGAGTCACGAATGACTTCAAATTCAATTTCTTTCCAACCGCTGATACATTTTTCAATTAAGACTTGTGTAATTGGGGATAATCTCAAGCCATTAGTAGAAATATCCCTTAATTGTTCTTCATCGTAAGCAATGCCGCCGCCAGTTCCGCCAAGAGTGAATGCCGGACGAACGATTACCGGATAATGAATTTCTTCCGCAAAAGCAACCGCATCTTCTACAGTTTCGACAACTTTAGACGGAATGCAAGGTTCGCCGATTTTTTCCATAGTATCTTTGAATGCCTGACGGTCTTCTGCTTTATGAATTGTTTCCGGATTTGCGCCGAGTAATTTCACATGATGTGAATCTAAAAAACCTTCTTCAGCGAGTTGCATAGAAAGCGTTAAACCCGTCTGACCGCCGAGTGTAGACAATACGCTGTCGGGCTTTTCAATTTCAATGACACGCTTCACCACATCTAAAGTTAATGGTTCAATGTAAATTTTATCTGCCATAGCCTTATCAGTCATAATAGTAGCCGGATTAGAATTAATCAGAACAACTTCTAACCCTTCTTGTTTCAATGCACGGCAAGCCTGCGCACCGGCATAATCAAATTCCGCTGCTTGTCCGATAATAATAGGACCTGAACCAATGACTAAAACTTTTTGAATATCTTTTCTTAACGGCATAATTAAACCCCTTTCTGCATTCTGGAAATAAATTCATCAAATAAATAATCCGTATCTAAAGGACCGCCGTGGGCTTCTGGGTGAAACTGAACAGTAAATGCATTAGTATTCCGGTAGCGAACGCCTTCACAAGTCCGGTCGTTGGCGTTAATATGGGAAACTTCTGCAATTTCCGGATTAAGGCTTTCACCGACAACAGCGTAACCATGATTCTGACTGGTGACGTAAGTTTTCCCGGATTGTAAATCAATTACAGGCTGATTTGCGCCACGGTGACCATATTTTAATTTTTCCGTGCGTGCGCCGTGGGCTAAAGCCATAAGCTGATGACCGAGACAAATGCCGAAAGTCGGAATATTTAATTGAGAAATTTCTTTTAAATTTTCAATAATCTGAACATTTTCAGCAGGGTTGCCAGGACCATTAGATAACATAATGCCGTCAGGATTTAAATTCCGGATTGTGTCGGCAGTTGTTTCAGCAGGGACAACAATCACTTCACAATTTCTCTTGACGAGTTCCTGACGGATATTTCTTTTATAACCGAAATCGAATAAAACAACCCGATAAGCAGCAGAACATGCAGGGGAATAAGTTTTCATGACGGGATTTGTGACAGATTCAACAGCGTTCGTCACGGAATAGGAATTAATTTGTTCAAGCAAAGAAGAAAGATTTGTTTCAGGGTTTTCCGTAGTAATTGCGCCGTTCATGACACCGGCTTCACGGAGTGTTCTGGTTAATCGGCGGGTATCAATATGGTATAAGCCAATAATATGTTGTTGTTTTAAGAATTGGTCAATTGTTTCTTCACAACGGAAATTAGACGGAGTATTGCACCATTCACGGACAATATAACCGCTGACGTAAGATTTATCTGATTCGTTATCTTGTGAGTTAATGCCATAATTACCAATTAAGGGAAAAGTTTGTGTGACAATTTGCCCGTAATAGCTGGGGTCAGTTAAAGTTTCCTGGTAGCCGGTCATACTTGTGGTGAAAACCACTTCACCAATGACAGTACCAGTTTCACCGAAACTATTTCCTTTGAAAATTTGCCCATCAGCAAGAACAAGCCAGGCAGGAGTAGAGTGTTTCATTAATGCCATGTTAAGACATCCTTTCTGAATTTTTTATAGATAAGGAAGGATGAGAAATCCTTCCTTAAGTATATTAACATAAAATCATGATTTGATTTTCACAAATTGAGTAAGGTCATCTCTCATGCGGAGAGCTTCACGGCGTGCAGCCTTTGCAAATTCCTGAGGATTGCAGCCTTCTTTCTGGTAAGCGCACATAATGGCACGGGAAGAATTAACAATTGCGCCAAGACCGTTTTCATCGAATGCGCCGGAAACGCCTTCCGCACCGCCGCCCTGTGCGCCGTAGCCAGGCACTAAAAAGAATGTGTGTGGTAAACGTTTTCTTAATTCTTTCAGTTGTTCGGGATAAGTTGCACCGACAACAGCACCAACAGCGGAATATTGAAATTCGCCGATAGAATCAGCCCCCCATTTTTCGCAGAGGTCGCCCATGTGTGCGTAAAGCGGTTCACCGTCAATTAATTTATCCTGTAATTCGCCGCTTGACGGGTTAGAAGTTTTCACTAAAACGAAAATGCCTTTATCACGTTTCTGACAAGTTTCTAAAAGAGGTAAAATGCCGTCTGAACCGAGATAGCCATTCACGGTTAAAGCGTCTGAACCGAATGGTTCAATTTCCACTTCACCGATTTGCACTGTTCCGATATGGGCAGCCGTGTAAGCCTGCATAGTTGCGCCGATGTCGTTTCTTTTGCCGTCAGTAATGACGAACATTCCCTTAAGTTTAGCATAACTAATTGTATCTTCTAACGTTTTCACGCCGTAAGAACCGTACATTTCGTAATAAGCCGCCTGTGGTTTAATTGCCGGAACAATGTCGTAAATTTCGTCAATAATGGCTTTATTAAAAGCATAAATTGCTCTTGCGGCGGATTTCAGTGTTAAGCCGTCATCTTCTTGAATTTTCCGGAAAAGAAATTCCGGAACGTAATCTAATTTCGGGTCTAATCCCACAACAGAGGGATTACCGGTTTGTTTAATTTTCTGAATCAGTCTGTCAAAACCCATAAAAATTTCTCCTTTTCAGCATTAAATTAAATTAAATTTCAAGCATGGTATTCATAGCGAATTATGCCGTCTGTAATTGTGAACATCACTTTTCCGGTAAGTTTTTGATTTCGGAAAGCCGTGTTGCAAGATTTCCCATGTAGTGCGGAAGGGTCAACTGTCCATTCGTGGTGAATATCTACTAAAATGAAATTTGCGGGTGCATTTTCCTGAATGTGAACGGGAGGAAGATTTAATAATTCTCGTGGACGGGAAGACATCAGGGAAATAATTTTTTCAAGGCTACATTTTCCGGTATGATATAACGCCGTTAAAGTTGCCGCAAGGGAAGTTTCCAATCCAACAATTCCGTTCGGGGCGTGTTCGAAATCGGCTTTTTCCCGTTGTGTGTGTGGTGCATGGTCAGTCACAATGCAGTCAATTGTTCCGTCAAGAACAGCCTGTTCAATGGCAAGGCGGTCTTCTTCTTCACGAAGCGGAGGGTTCATGCGGTCGTTGGCATTACGGGAACGGAGTTTTTCATGTGTGAACATGAAATAATGCGGAGCAGTTTCACAAGTTACTGGAATACCGAATTTTTTTGCCTGACGAATAATTTCTACACTGCCTTTTGTGCTGACATGGCAAATATGAATTTTCGCATGAACAGAATGCGCAAGAATAATTTCTCTTGCAGTAATATAATCTTCAGAAACTCTGTCCATACCGTTCACGCCGAGTTCAGCGGAAACGCTGCCTTTATGCATAATTCCGCCGTGAATAATGGCTAAATCTTCACAATGGGAAGCGATTAACATATTTTCCTGACGGGCTTGTTCAAGGGCAAGGCGCATAAGTTCAGCATTCTGAACGGGTTTTCCGTCGTCGGAAAAGCAAACCGCACCGGCATTTTTCAATTCAGCGAAATTCGTTAATTCTTCGCCTTGCATACCCTTAGTAATGCAGGCGGCAGGGCAGACCTGAACGCCGGAAGATTCCGCTTTTTTCCGGATATAGGTTAAAATTTCCGGAGAATCCACAGGGGGGGAAGTATTCGGCATACACATAACGCCGGTCACACCGCCGGCAAGGGCAGCCTGACAACCTGTGAAAATATCTTCTTTATGTGTCTGACCGGGGTCACGGAAATGCACATGCATGTCAAATAAACCCGGCATAGCAACGAAAGTTGAACCGTCAATAATTCTGTCTGCTGAATAAGTTAAATTCGGCGCAATGCGCATAATTTTCCCGTTCTGAATAAAAATGTCAGTTTTCTGGTTCAGGTTTGTTTCAGCAAGGCGAATATTTTTAATTAGTAAACTCATGAAGTAAGCCTCTTTTCGGAAGAATTTCTCAAAAAAACGCCCCTGTCGGCAGACAGAAGGCGTTTCAGGTTACAACGATTATGCAAATTCGCAATCTGTGCCGTCAGATTGATTTTTAACTATTATAACATATTCAGAAAGATTTGTCCAGTAGTTTTTGGAGATTTTTCAGAAAATTAACTTTTTTCTGAAAGCGGAACAGAAGAAAGAAAAATTTTTTCTAATATTCAGCGAAAATGCAGCATTACTGAATTTTCATTTGAAAACCGTTCACTGTCACTTCTGGGTCGTCAAGGGAAATCATTAAGAACTTTCTGCCGTCAATGACACGGGTAGTAATTTTATCTGTGGCATCGCCGCTAATGCTGACCGTTACGCCGGAAGAAGTCAAAGTAGTTTTATTTTCGGTTAAATTGGACGCTTTGAAATAATTATTTTCGACGGTTTCTTTGTAAAGCTGTTGTGCTGCCTCAGCTTTTTCCTGACTGATTCCGGAATCTAAAAGAATATCCCTGACCATAATATCATTCACAACAGGGGGTTCTGGTTCATCAGCGAAAGATTTTGCATAATCCTGAATTTTTTCATTCACGGAAGCAATGACATTTAAATTTAATTCCTCACCGACAGCCTTATCTAAAACGGCACGGAAAGTTTCTTTTTCCTCATCGGCGGAAAGAACGAACTGACAGCCTAACACATCTTCCACAATGGAAGTATTCATTTCTTTAGCTTTTTTAGCGTAATACAGCACATGATTCACATCCGGACCACGACCGGTGAACGTCGGGAATAAAAATCCGTCTGTCGGGGAATCCGCAACAATTTTATCGAATGTCATTTTCCGAATGATATTATTTTCTTCTTCATCATAAATTAAGCCGTCCACACGGGCTTCCACAGGGCAGACAGCGCACAACAGAAAACGATATTCATAATCATTGTAATGATTTTTTTCACCGGATTTATCTTTAGCGAAAACCGTATAACTGCACTGGGCAATAAATAACGCATAAGGCAAAGGATAAATCATTTTTTCCATAATATGGTCAACGAGTGAATGCAAGGCTTCTTCATCAGTAAGGGAATTTTGCAGCGTTGTCCAAAGAAGGTTTTGAATTTGATTTTGTTCATAGGCTTCATTGGGGAAAGCATATTCCACAAGTCCTTTACCGAGAGTACCTTTTAAGACTTTGGCGAACGTCTGGTAAAGCACGGACATTTCTTCATCGGGAATTTCGGCGAAACTGCGGACATTCTGACAGCGTTTTGTTTTTTCGCCGTCAACGAAACAGCTGAACACATGCTGAATAATCAGCAAATCATCTGCCGGAAGGAAATGCTTTTTCAGTTCGGATAAATCTTTTTTATTCATAAAAATTAACTCCTGCATTGTAAATTTAGGGAAAAATAATCCCTGAATCTATTATAGCAAAAATGCACATGATTTGTCAATAGTTTCCAAAGAATCAAATATAATTTTTAAAAAATAAAAGCAGGAGCATTCGCCCCTGCTGAAGTAATTCAAATAATTCCAACAATTTGTTTCATGATCATCAATGCATCATCTGGTTCAAAAGTTCCGTTTCCGTTCATGCTATAAAAAGCATTAAAAATCTGAAAACATATTCAAATTTTATTAAAAAAGCTTTTCTTTATTGTTCAACAGGCTTATGCCATACTTACTACAATTGGATGTAGCACACACCCTCTATCCCATTTGATTGGGAATGCTTTCTTCAGTATTTGATATGCCCCA
>CANPYZ010000002.1 GCA_947589035.1 uncultured Clostridia bacterium
TCTGACAGAGTTTATCATTGCTCTGTATGTGGACTTGTGATTGACAGGGATTTTCAGGCAAGTGTGAATTTAATGCGCTACAAAAAACTCATTGCATAGCTAAAACAAATGCAATTGGTGTGTACCGATACGTTAGTCGGGAATTTACGCCTTCGGAGTGTTATCTCAAACGTGAGTAGAAATTATTTGCGATTTCAAAAACGGACACAATGAACAAGGAATGAAACATAAAAGTTTGTTTTACAACTTTTTATCAGTTTTCAGTAACGGAAAAACATGAAACGTTCTTTGAAAAATCAATTCAAGGCGGTAATGCTTGCGGCTTCTGTTTTAATAGCAAGCACAGTGCCGTTGTTTCATTCAGTGCAGGCTTCTGCCGAATTAACCGAAAAAGATAATTTCGCCCGTTTGTTACAGCATTCTATGTATTTTTACGATGCGAACATGTGCGGAACAGGAGTAGAAGAAAATACTCGTTTGTCGTGGCGTGGGAATTGTCATGCTTATGATGCACAAGTACCGTTACAGCCTATGGACGAAAAAAGCGTTGGCACGAATCTTTCACAAGCGTTTATTGACCAGTATAAAGACGTGCTTGACCCAGATGGGGACGGTTGCGTTGACGTTGCCGGAGGTTTCCACGATGCCGGAGACCATGTAGAATTTGGTATGCCGGAAAATTACGCCGCTGCAACTTTAGGCTGGGGATATTATGAATTTCGTGATGCCTATCAGGAAACAAAACAAGATGACCATATTGAAACGTTGCTGAGATATTTCAATGATTATTTAATGAAGTGTACATTTTTAGATAGTACTGGGAAAGTCGTTGCGCATTGCTATCAGGTTGGCGACGGCGATATTGACCACGCTGTCTGGCAGTCTCCGGAAGTGGATACTATGGCAAGACCGGCGTTTTTCTTAACAGACGAAAAACCGCAAGTGGATTATGTGACTTCAGCAGCGGCTTCTTTGACAATTAATTATTTGAATTTCAAAGATACTGACCCAGAATACGCAGAGAAATCTTTAACTTATGCGAAAGCGTTATATGATTTCGCATGGAAACATATTTCAGCATATCCTGTCGGGGAAGGTGACGATTTCCTGAAAAGTGATAACGACGACGGACCGAAACAATATTATTTATCCAATAAATGGGAAGATGATTTCGTCTGGTCGGCTGCATGGCTGTATATTGCTACAGGGAATGTGGAATATCTGAATAATTGCCTTCCTTATGTGGATTATTACGCTCCGCCTGGTTGGGCGTATTGCTGGAATGATGTCTGGAGCGGTGCGAATACGTTATTAGGCATTATTGACTTGCAGCACCCGGAATTGAATTTACAAGACATGTACCGCAGCGCACAAGGGAAAAATCAATATGATGATGCGGATTTCTGGCTTCAGATTGAAAAAGCGATGCAGACATGGCAGAATAATTATTCCACGCCGCAAGGGTACGCCTTCATGAGTACATGGGGAAGTGCAAGATATGACACAGCAATGCAATTAGTGTCATTGATTTACGACAAATATAAAAATAATGACAAGCCGAGTTCCGGAAGTGAATGGTCAAAAAAACAAATGGAATATTTAATGGGTAACTAAACAGTTACAATAAATAAATAAAAATTTATTGAAATGAATACCCTTTGTATCGTGCAAACGGTGCAAACTCAACGTTAAATGCTTTTAATCCCTAAGAGCTCACAACCGAAACAGTAGCCGGAAACGGCAAGCTGAGTAAAAATAAAATAACTACGGTGAGAAATCAGAAAAAACAGTGAGATGACCTAAGCTGAAAAAAAGCCAAACCGTGCTGATGAAAGGCGTAGCGTGACACATCAGAAACGTTGGTGCTAAGGGTTTTGACAATGGGTGTTTAGCAGGGAAAGCCCTAAACAGAAAGTAAATATTTTCTGCATGGGAGACCCCCAACGACTATTTCCTTGAGGGAAAGTAAAGCCGCAAGCGAATGGCGAAAGAAAAATGTTGCCCTATAATTGCAGAATTATAGGTGAAGATATAGTCTACGCTCATGTGAAAGCATGAGAGGTCTGCCAGTAATGGTAAGACTGCATCAGAAGTTGCGCTTTGATGTGAATGAGATAAATATATATATTATTTTTAAAAATTTGAACATATCTATTGACAAAAGTTCATGATTATGCCATAATAGAATAAGAATTAAGTTTTAATGAGGTGTAATGATGAAATTGATAGGTGAATTTGCTAAAGAGGTGACCGGCGAATGTGGATAGCAAAGAAAGTCCGCCTGAAGCCGACACCTGAACAGGAGATTTTATTCCGGAAAAGTGCCGGAATATCTCGTTGGGCATATAATTATTTTCTTGCGGAAAATGACCGTGTTTATCGGGAATATCTGGAAAACGGCGAAACAGGAAAAAAATATATCCTTGCGGGTGAGGTTCGGAAACAAATTACTGTTTTGAAGAAAACAACTTGCAAATGGCTTGCAGAAGTCGGTTGCAACGTGACGAAACAAGCAGTAAAAGATGCATGGAATGCATTAGAAAGATTTTTCAACGGCGTTTCCGGCAGACCTTGCTATAAGGCAAAACACAAGACAAAATTATCTTTTTATGTGAATTATGAAACTCTCTCCAGAAAAAATGGCGGTTTTCACGGTGAAAAGATAGGCTTTGTGAGGACTTCCGAACCGTTGCCAAAATTACCCAAAGGAACAAAATACGCTGACCCGCATATTTCCTTTGACGGAAAATATTGGTACTTATCCGTGCAATATGAAATTCCTGAACAACAAGAAAAACTGACAGACGAAAGTCTCGGCATTGACTTAGGCATTAAGCATTTAGCCGTTTGTTCAAACGGGAAAACTTATGAAAATATTAACTATTCTCGTGAAGTTAAGCGGCTGAAAAAAGTCTTAAAACGGCAACAACGGAAATTATCCCGAATGATGGAAGCTAATATTTCAGGCTATAAAACAGTGAACGGGAAAAGGATTCCCATTTTCATTAGACCGTTACAAGATTGCCGAAATTTTCAGAAACAAAAGAGCATCATAAAATTACTGCACAGAAGACTTGTGAACATCAGAAATAATTATTTACATCAGACCACAACCGAAATCGTGAAAACCAAGCCTTTTCGGATTGTGATGGAAACATTGAATGTAAAAGGCATGATGAAGAACAAGCACCTTGCAAAGGCAATTCAAGAACAGAAATTTTATGAGTTCAAGCGTCAGATTGCTTATAAATGCTTAAAATATGGAATTTCTTTCGTTGAAGTTCCAGCATTCTATCCAAGTTCGAAAACTTGTTCATGTTGCGGAAAAATCAAACATAATTTGAAACTTTCCGAACGGGTTTATAAGTGCGAAACATGCGGACTTGAAATAGACAGAGATTTTAATGCGAGTTTAAATTTAGCAAATTATGCATTAGCATAATAAAAAAATACCTATCGCTACTGGGAAATTTACGCCTGTGGAGTGTCACACCAACTAAGAGTAGCTCCGGCAAAATTGGACACAATGAAACAGGAAGATATTTTGTGAAGAATATCACAGTATAGATATATTTAATTTTTACAAATTTGTATATATTTATCGTAGCGGAGATAATGATATTACCTATTTGGAAAAAGGCGGAAACGAACACGGCAGCCGTTGTTTTATTGTGGGATTCAATGAAAATTCCTGTAAATATCCACATCACAGAGCAGCTTCCGGTTTAACGAAAGCGGAAGACCCTGCCGAACAGAGACATGTATTATATGGTGCATTAGTCGGAGGACCTGACGGAAACGATGCACATTTTGATGTAACTTCTGACTGGACATATAATGAAGTAACCATTGACTATAACGCCGCTTTTGTCGGAGCGGCTGCCGGATTATATCATTTTTACGGAAGTCCGGAAGACCCGATTGATGAAAATTTCCCTCCGGAAGAAGAAAATTCCGGCGAAAATGGCGGTAATGCTTACTGGGTGGAAGCCTTTGCGGTAGATGATTTACACGATGACGGCGCAGGCGTAACGAAAATTTCTTTCACGGTGCGTACAGATTCGAATAAGCCTTCAGATAACATTTCCGTGAGATATTATTTCAATGCGGAAGAAATTGCGAATATTAGTTCTGTTACGGCAAGTGAACTCTATGACCAGTCTAACGTGGAAGCCGGTGAAGATGGTGCTGACGGCATTGTTTCAGGACCATTCAAATATGACAAGGCAGAAAATACTTACTACATAGAAGTAAGTTGGGACGGCTATAAAATTGCCAATTCCGGAAAGAAATATCAATTTTCCATGGGCATGTATTACGGCGATACATGGAACCCGAAAAATGACTACAGCTATCAGGATTTACCTGTATTAACCGATAATGATATGTTTGGGGATAATCATGAAACGAAAACTGACCGTATTTGCGTTTATGACAACGGTGTTTTAGTTGGCGGAACTGAACCGGATGGTTCAACCGTTCAGCCGGAAATTCCTGAACCGACAGCGAACACGGAAGAAACAACTTCTGAACCTGTTTCTGAAACCACTTCTGAAACAACAACCACTTCCGGAACAGATTCCGTGAAATTAGGTGATGTTGACCTGAACGGAGGAATTGACATTTTAGATGTTATTCTTCTGAACAGAAGTGTTTTAGGGAAATCAGTTCTTTCCGATGTGCAGAAGAAAAATGCCGATGTAGATTTTAACGGAACACCAGAACCGGCAGATGCGTTAATGATTATGAAATATATCGTCAAAATCATTGAAGAATTTTAATTTCAGACTGCTGCATAGCTTGTGCAGCAGTTTTTTTGTAAAATTTTCAAAAAAAATTACAGATTGCTGAATTTTTAAGTTTTGTTTAAGATTACTCCTGTATACTGTAACTGTAATCAAAAAACAGAACCCGTTCAGGGAAAGGAGTCTTACTTATGGCAATCAGTACATTCATGAGAAAAGAACTGAAATATATGCTGTCTATGGAACAGTACGAAGCACTTTTAGAAAAGATTCATCAGCACATGAATCCGGATAAATTCTGTGTTGGCGGCAAAGATTACGGCATTTACAATGTATATTATGATACGCCGGACGACTATTTAATCCGTAATTCTTTGAGCAAGCCCTGCTACAAAGAAAAAATTCGTCTCCGGAGTTACGCTTCTCCGGCAAACCCTGACGACAGAGCGTTTCTTGAAATTAAGAAGAAAATTAATGGCGTTGTCACGAAAAGAAGAGTAACTTTAACACTTGCGGAAGCAGATGCCTATTTATCAAGAAGGCAAAAACCTGTGAATTTATCAAATTATTTGCAGAAGCAAATTTTCAGTGAATTAGATGTGTTCATGGATCATTATGCAAATCTTCAGCCGAAACAGTACATTAGTTATCAGAGAAGTGCATTTTTCGGAAAAGATGACCCGAATTTCCGTTTAACGTTCGACCGTCAGATTACGGAACGGCGTTATGATTTATCATTAGAACTGCCGAGTTACGGCGCACAGATTATTGCACCGAATCAAAGATTAATGGAAGTGAAAATTTCCGGAGCAATGCCGTTATGGCTTGCGGAAGCAATGTCTGAATTGCAAATTCAGCATATTAGTTTTTCTAAATATGGAAGAGCTTACACTCGCTTTATTCGGGAACAGCTTTATGCAGAAAGAAAACCGAAAATTACAAAAACCTCCAGAATTATTCAGACGAAAAATCCTGCTGTACTTTATCAGAAGGGAGGAATGTAATGATGTTTCATTCTGTTCTTTCGCAAGATGAATTGACAGGGCTTGTGAATTTAGAATTTGGCACGTTTAGTTTATTGTTAATTGCAGCGTTGGCAATTGGTTTCGGCATTAGTGCGGTGTATATGCTTACGCACAAAAAAGAAGGCTTTGCACAAAGTTATGCAATTACGTTAATTATGTTACCACCGATTGTGGCAGTTTTGCTGATGTTAATTGACACAGTTGCCGGAGGTTTAGCATTGGCAGGGGTATTCACATTAACCAGATTTAGAAGCATAGCGGCTGACCCGAAAGACGTTTGTTATGTTTTCATGGCAATGGCAAGCGGCGTAATTATCGGGGAAGGTTATCTCGCAGTAGCGATAATGTTTTTCATCGTCATGGCAATTGTGTTGTATGTGCTGAGTGCATTGAATTACGCTGCTCCGAAAACCAGCGACATGACGTTGAAAATTACTGTTCCGGAAGATTTGAATTATGAAAATCTTTTCGATGCTGTTCTGAATAAATATACCACGAGTTGGAAATTACGTCGGGTGAAAACAACGAATTTCGGTTCATTATTTGACTGCATTTACAGCATTCAACTGCCTGATAATGTGGAACAGAAAAAATTCCTTGATGAATTGCGCACCCTTAACGGGAATATGACTATTCAATTAACATTATTCCGTTATGAAGACAGAATTTATGAAAAATAAATTTTTTGCCGGATATGATTCACGTCCGGCGAAATTTTTTGGAAAATTTTTGAATTTTGTAGACAATAATTCAGAAATTTATACTATTAGCTATTGACATTTTCCAGAAAATACAGTAAAATAAAAGAAACACAGTTCTTTAATTTTCATTTGTTCCTGTGTGAAATCAGAAATGTCTCCCCTCTCAAACATTGATGAGTTTTTTCAGGAGTTCCAAACAAATTGAAAATGGGGCTGGTGTAGAAACAAAATTTTTTAACTTTAGCGCAGTGAGAATTTTCTCAGTTAAAAAATTTCTCTTCATTATTACAGCTCGTAGTGCAGTGGACGAAAATGTCCGGAATTAAGCTGTAAAATAACATTTTTACCTTCCTCTTTATGAAAGCGTCCGACAATCTCAAGTCGGGCGTTTTTATACCCTGAAAAATTTGAAAAAATTTTTAATAAACCTCTTGACAAATTAAGAAATCCGTGTTATAATTATGATTAGAAAGGAGATGATGACTTGAAGAAAAGTATTTACAGTTTAGTTCTTTCGGACAGTGTCGTCAAAAAAGTGGATGAATTGGCGTATCAGCTTCACACAAGCCGTTCAAACGTCATCAATCAGGTTTTAGCGGAACATTTTTCCTGTGTCACGCCGGAAATGCGTATGCAGGCGATTTTTTCCGAAATGGAATCACTCGTTGAACATTTCCGTATTCCGGAACAGACTTCCGCACATGTGTTCGCCGTGCAAAGTCAATTAAATTACCGGTATAAGCCGACAGTGCAGTATTTTGTGGAATTATACCGGAATCCGAAAACCCATGAAATAGGCAAATTAAAAGTTCAGCTCCGCACGCAGAATCAAAAATTATTGCTTTTACTGGAGCAATTTTTTGAATTGTGGATTTTACTGGAACAGAAATATTTGCAAATCAATGCAAAATATGATTTAACTTCCGGAAAATTAGAACGCACGCTGCAAAATCCGGACGTTGACGAATTAGAATTTGGAAAATTGCTGAATGCGTATGTTCAGCGATTTGACAATTGCATGAAAGTATGGTTTGCGGAAGAATCACCCGAAGAACTGGAAAATATTTTCCAGAAAGAACTACAGCATACGCAAAAATTTATTTGAGGAGGAAATTTTCATGAACGCTCAGAAATTCACACAAAAATCAATGGAAGCCATTCAGAATGCGCAGAGTATCGCATTATCTGCACAGAATATGCACATTGAACAGGTGCATTTGTTTCAGGCACTGATTCAGCAGGAAAACGGGTTAATTGGTCAGCTTTTGCAAAAGCTGAATGTTAATTTGCAGCAGCTCCGGAATACTGTGCAGAATGTCATTAACAGTATGCCGGCAGTCAGCGGAAGTGGAAGACAGCCAGGGCAGATTTTAATTTCGCAGTCCGTGGACAAGGCGTTAAATCAGGCAGAACAGCAGGCAGCGAAAATGAAAGATGAATATGTTTCTGTGGAACATATTTTTCTTGCCTTGCTGGAAAATCCGGATAACGATTTGAAAAAAATTCTGAATCAGTTTAACATTAAAAAAGACCAGTTTTTGCAGGTATTGATGCAGGTAAGAGGAAATACTCGTGTAACAAGTGAAAATCCGGAAGACACTTACGACGTTTTAACGAAATATGGACAGAATCTGACAGAATTAGCGAAACAAAATAAACTTGACCCTGTAATCGGCAGAGACAGCGAAATTCGAAACGTCATTCGGATTCTTTCCCGAAAATCAAAAAATAATCCTGTTTTAATTGGTGAACCGGGTGTCGGAAAAACTGCCATTGCGGAAGGATTAGCCTTGCGGATTATTCGGGGAGATGTGCCGGAAAATTTAAAAGAAAGAACAATTTTTTCTTTAGATTTGGGCGCATTGATTGCCGGAGCGAAATATAGAGGCGAATTTGAAGAACGTCTGAAAGCCGTTCTGAACGAAATCAAAAAAAGTGAAGGACAAATTATTTTATTTATTGATGAATTGCATACAATTGTTGGTGCAGGGAAAACAGACGGCGCAATGGACGCAGGGAATTTATTAAAACCAATGCTGGCAAGAGGGGAATTGCATTGTATCGGGGCAACAACGCTCAACGAATATCGGCAGTATATTGAAAAAGATGCCGCTTTAGAAAGACGTTTCCAGCCGGTCATGGTCAACGAACCCACAGTAGAAGATACTGTTGCAATTCTAAGAGGACTGAAAGAACGCTATGAAGTTTTCCACGGTGTGAAAATTCATGATGCAGCATTACTTTCAGCGGCGGCACTTTCGGACAGGTATATTTCAGACAGATTTCTGCCGGATAAAGCAATAGATTTAGTTGATGAAGCCTGTGCAATGATTCGGACGGAAATGGATTCCATGCCACAAGAATTAGATGACATTTCCCGCCAGATGATTCGACTTGAAATTGAAGAAACGGCATTGAAAAAAGAAACAGATAAACTTTCACAGGAGCATTTGCAGGAAATTCAAAAAGAACTTTCCGCATTACGGGAAAAATTCGCTGAAATGAAAGCCCGTTGGGAAAACGAAAAAACCGGAATTTCCAAAGTGCAGAAACTCCGTGAAGAAATTGAACAGGTCAGCGCAGAAATGGAACAGGCTGAACGGGAATATAATTTGAACCGTGCCGCAGAATTGAAATACGGGAAATTGCCTGAATTACAGAAACAGCTTGCTGAACAGGAAAAACTCGCTTCTGAATCGGGTGCTTCTCAAAGTTTATTAAGAGATGAAGTCACAGCGGAAGAAATTGCAAAAATTATTTGCCGTTGGACAGGCATTCCGGTTTCTAAACTCATGGAAGGCGAACGGGAAAAATTACTCCGCATGGAAGACATTTTACATGAACGTGTAATTGGTCAAGATGAAGCCGTAACGAAAGTCAGTGAAGCCATTTTACGTTCACGTGCCGGAATACAGAATCCAGATAAACCATTAGGTTCGTTCTTATTTTTAGGACCTACAGGTGTCGGAAAAACAGAATTAGCGAAAGCCTTAGCGCAGGCGTTATTTGATGATGAGGCGAACATGGTCAGAATTGACATGAGCGAATACATGGAAAAATTCAGCGTTAGCCGTTTAATTGGTGCGCCTCCCGGATATGTTGGTTATGAGGAAGGCGGACAATTAACGGAAGCCGTCAGAAGAAAGCCCTACAGCGTAGTATTATTAGATGAAGTGGAAAAAGCCCACCCTGATGTATTTAATTTACTGCTGCAAGTATTAGATGACGGAAGAATTACAGATTCGCAAGGCAGAACGGTAGATTTCAAAAATACAATTTTGATTTTGACTTCTAATTTAGGTTCGCCAATGATTTTAGAGGGAATGCAGGAAAACGGCGAAATTACCGAAGAAGCCAAAAAGCAAGTCAACCAGTTGTTACGGCAGCAATTCAGACCGGAATTTCTGAACCGTTTAGATGAAATTGTATTTTACAAGCCGTTACAGCGTGAACAGATTTTCAAAATTGTGGATTTACAGCTGAATGATTTGAAAAAGCGTTTAGAAGAAAAACAATTAGACGTGGAAATTACCGAAGCCGCAAGAAATGCCGTAGTCGACAACAGCTATGATGTGAATTTCGGCGCACGTCCGCTGAAAAGATACATGCAGCAGAAATTTGAAACGCTGATTGCTAAGCATATTATCGGCGATGACCCAGCCCCGGGAACAGTGCTGAAAATTGATTATCAGAATCATGCATTTGTTTTAATTTGAAGAAATCCCCCTGATGATTCAGGGGGAATTTTCCGTTTTTTTGTGGTCGTCCACAGTCTGGAAAGTAGAAGAACAAGCGAGAATATCCTGATGTTCGGAATCAAATTCAATGGAAAGATAATAAGTATTTTCTGGGTTGGCGGTGTCTTGAATCATCCAAATTACCCAGAAAATATCTGCATCAGTGAAATGACAATATAATTGCCTTGCGGGGTAGCCATGGACAGTAGCTACTGCACCTTGTAAGCCTTCAATATTTTCCTGACTTTCAAGGTAATAGCGCATACTTTCGGCGGCGGCTTCATAGGACATATTTTCATAATAATCTAACGTGAAAATTTGTGTTCCTGTGGCATCAGCATATTGTGTTAAACCTTCCGTGCCTTCTTCCTGAAACGGCGAATATCCTAAAGGCACTTGCATATAGCCGTTTTCATCATCTCTGACAGGTTGTAATTTTCCAGTATAGACGAAATTTCCGGAATCGTCAGCAATTGCGCCTTCCGGAACTTCAGGTTTTGTTTCTGCTTCAGTATTTCCGGAAATTGCTTCCCCCTGATTCAGCACGGAAACGCCGTCTTGCTGATTGGCATTACAGCCAGTCAGCAATACAGCAGAAATGAAAATGATTCCGAATTTTATTTTTTTATTCTTCATGAGTTTGTTCTCCTCCGAATATTCCGGTAAGTTGTGTAATGATTTCGCTGAAATATCTCGGATTGATATTTTCTAACGCTAAAGCATGATTTTCTTCCGGTTTAGGCGTGTCCAAAGTCCAGAAATGAACTTTTTCAATTGTTACCTCTTCTGCATCTGTATAACCCGTTGCAACATGCATTCCGCTGAAGGATAATTCAACATAATAGCCAGTTTTCCGGAATTGACTGCCGTCTTTTTCCTGACGGGCAATGTCCGTTCTGGTGAACGTGTAGAACCAACCTCCGTCCATGATTTCGCCTTTTTCCCAGTCGAGTTTTGTTAATTTCCCTAAAAGAGATAAATTGCTGATTTCCGTTCCGGAATAGCGTTGCAGGGCATTTTTTCCTTTTTCTTCCGGAAGAATCCGGTAAATTGGGCGGTTAATCTGTAAAAACGGCTGTGTAATTTCGTAATCGGAAAGTTGTTCACGCCATGCGGAAAGGGTTTCTTCATCGAGTTCAACAGGGTGAATTAAACCAATGTAAGCATTTTCGGGAAGAGTATATTCTTCTTCATCAGCAGTATTAAACGTTCCGTCTTCCATGTAGCGGAATGTCTGCAAAAGCTGTTGTTTTTCGTCATATGCGCCCCAAATTAACCCAATAGCGAAACAATGCATGACGGGTTTTCGGATGAATAATTCTTTCCAGCTGTCAACCGTCCATTTTCTGTCACAAAGTAAAACATATTCTAAACGGGTTTTCTGGCTTTGTACAACGGTTTTCATTTGTTTTTTCATTTCTTTGAATGCTTTGGAAGCCTGTTCAGCCTTTTCAGCGTCGTCATTTTTGCCGGGTTTAGGGAGATTTTTCAATTTCTTTTCGCCCTCGAAAATTTCCAGTTCCAGCGCAGGCGTTAAATACACACGGAATTGTCTTGTTCCGTAGTCAAAAATTCTGCATAAATTTTCGTCAAAATCTAAATCAGGAACAATTTTGTCCGCAAGTTCTTCACGGGTAATGTTCAATGCCTTAGCTGCCTCTGATAAAGCAACATTCGCAGCTGAACGGACTTGTCTGTTTTTGAATTTCCGTGCCATGCCATCAACCGCCATTAACGCTGTTGAACTGCCGTTAAGGGTTAAAGCAGTCACCGCTTCAGAAGCGATTGCACCACGGGAATGTTCTGACCATTCTTTAATATATTTCTGGAGGGCGGAAACCATTTCAAAACCGCCATGTATTCCGGAAAAATAAATCACCCATTTTTGTTTTGCCTCTGCACCTCTGTCAATGAAACGGCTGAACACTTCTTTTGCGAAACGTTCCAAATCGGAAGGATTCAGCAAAGAGGAAATTTTTTCGGCATCTTCATTACGGGAAAGATTCGCCATAGAGGCGTAACAGTTCGTTAAAGCGATTAAATATTTTTCTTCTAAAACTTCATTTTGCAGATTTCTGACAGGGGAAAAGGGCTTATCAAAAAGCCAGGCAACTTTTTTCGAGCGGTTGCCTTTGGAAAGAGTTTCCACAAGTCCGTCAACGGTAATTTCTTTAGCTTTTTCCGGTTGATTCTGGTGTAAAAGTGCCGCCATACGGGTTTGCAGTTTTTCATTCTTTTCTGTTTCAAGGGCTTTCTGAATGGCAGAATGATAGCATTCAGGGCAATTTTTTTCTAAAAGGGAAACAGCCATTTCCCGACGGGAAATTTTCTTCCCCTGTAGTAAGTCAAGAATTTTCTGGTTCAGTTCGTTAGTGGGAACAGGAAGATAATTCACAGCATTTTCCCGAACAAGTTTGCTGCCGTCATCAGCGGCGGCGAAAAAGGCTTCCTGATATTTTGCCGGATTTGCCTGACCGAGTACACGGATTCGAATAATACGGGAATCAGCAGTCAACGGTTTTGTTTCCATTGTGAAAAGTTCATCAGCATATTTTGTTAATGCAGTAATACAAGCCTGAACGCCTTTTTCGGCGTAGGAGTAATAACTTTCCATAATGGAAGAAATACCATTCAGAATATATATCATAGGAACGTGATGTTTCCGCAAAATGTGAATCAGTTCTTTTTCATGGTTTTTCAGGTCATAGCCTGGTAACGTGATAAGCGTATGCATTCCGCCTTCAGTGTCTTTCATGATACGGTAGCAAATGCATCTTTCGGCGAACTCGTCCATAGGGTAAGCGGAAAGATAGCTTCCGGAAGAATTAAAAGGCAGAAGAGTTGCTTTTAAATTGGGCAGAATGGGCAATAATTCTTCTGTGCTTAATTCCCCCGTCAGGAATTTTTCCACGATGTCAGCGTGTTCCGGATTTTTATGAGTAAGCAAATTGATGATACGCATACGGGCGGAATCTCTTAATGTCGTTCCTCCCTGATAGGAAGAATTGACAGATTTCAACATATCTTCCATGTATTTGGCAGCTTTCACATTGTTTTCTTCATGCATACTGGAAATATATTCGTCCGGAAATTGCTGTGCTAACTTTTTCATGTGGGCATCTTTGTCTTTTTCTTTCAACTGACATGAATAAAGGTATTCTTCATTAGTGCGTGCTTCTGCAATGATTTGAATATACTCAGCAGAAGGTGTTTCGGCACGTTCGAGAACATCAAAAATTCTGATTTTATCCAGACTGTCCGGATTGTAGGAATTAAGAACACTTTTGGCAAATGCCAGCTGTGTTTTCTGTTCTTGTCTGAACAATTCAAAATACTTGTAATCATAACCGCTTGCCAAGGCTAAAGCAATCAGGTAAACGTATTTTTCAAAATTTTTCCTGAGGGGAATAAGCTGATCCATAATTTTCATTATCTGCTGTATTTCCTGTTTTTTTCCGGTAAGCAGTGCTTTCAGCGGATTTGTTTTTGCCGGTATCCGATTCATTGCCGCAATCAGAAATCCTAATTTTGTGGAATCTTTCTGAGTATAAGCAATGGCTTTCAGGTAATCTTCCACTTTATATTCAGAACTGAAAAGATTTTCCTGAAATCTCCAGTACATCAAATCCCTGCCGGAAAATTCGATTGCCATGAGTATTGCCAGGGCATCTTCTCCGTAAACTGAACGGAATGTCTTTACTCTTTTCAGCTGTTGTTTCTGATTTGCGTCACCGACGATATAAAAGCCTAATGCAGAACAGGTTGTTCCGGCGAGTGCGTAAGTCAACAAGTAAAATCTTTCTTCCAGTTCGTCGGAGTTCTGGCGGTTGATTTCCTTTTTGACGGCTTTGTCCATTTGGGAAGTTTCAGGAGTATAACGATTGGCATACTTTGAAAAATCCTGCTGCTGAATTTTGTCTAACAAGGAATTATTGCGTTCCTGTTCTAAATTCAGGTATTCTTCAGCGATTTTCAGATTTTCGGAATCAACCCCTAAATCGGAAAACGCCTTCATGACTGCGGGAAACAGTTTCCCATTGTTCGTCTGGTTTGCGTAAAGCATAATTATTTCTCCTTTTCTGGCTGCATGTGTTCCAATGCGCATAAAATATCTAATTTTTCAAGACCAATCTGAATATATTGCTGAATAGCAACATAATTCTGCATGACCTGAAAAATATTTTCTTGAAGGGAATGCCGGAATTGTTCTGCGGAAGTGAGGAATTTTTTCAGTAATTCAGACAAACCCAGCATACCGAATTGTTCCGCCTGCTGAACGAATGCGGAAGCGTGACTTGTGGAAAATGATTGTAAACCGCTTTGTAAAAGCGCACAAAGATAATCTTGAATTTCTTGCAACAAGTCAAGAATTTTTTCCGCATAATCAGCGTGTTGAATGTTGTACACTGGCGGAAGTGAAAATTTTTCCTGTTCAGGAATATCAATAAAATCATAAACATCAATAGGAAATAAGCATAAATTTCCGTTTTCGAAATAGGCTGAACAAAGCCAAGTGTACTGATTTTCAGGGTGTGACAGCATTAGATTTCCAATTGTTTCCAATTGCTGAATGAAAGATTTTGTTTCCGCCTGATAACGAACTTGAATAGTAAGTATATTTCCCTGCATGTCGGAAATTTTCATGATAAAGCGTTGGGAATGGGTGTCAAATTCGCTGCTGATACATTCTTTCGGGTGTAGGAAATATAACTGTTCCTGTTGCTGGTGTTCCTGTGCGGCATCAATGGCTAATTTCCGGAAATCGGTGTAAATCAGTTCCTGCACTTCCGGACAATTCAAATTAGCGATTGTTTTCAGTACAATGATAGTATCTTTAGAAGAAGAAAGTTTTCCTTCACTGATTTTCGCATGATGAAGAATCATTTTCGACTGCATAAGGCTATCTATGGGAACGTCTGCGTTCCACGGAATAGTCATTTCTTTCCGGCGTGTGGGGGTATGTTCATAAAATACTGGTCGAATGTCCGAAAAAGTCAGAAAACGTTGTTCAGCGGAAGTGTCCATATTCAGGAAATAATATATTTCTCCGGCGTATTCTTTACTATTAACTGAACGCTGTCCAATGGGCAGAATCGTTAAATCTTCCGGCAAAATTTCATAATTTTTCCGGAATTGTCCGAGCATTTCTTCTGAAATGGGTTTTGTTTGCAAATCATGTAAATATTCAGCACAAAGGCATAATTTTTTCATGAAATTATCGGCTCTGAAAATTGTCCGGCGTTCCCGATAATCGGAAAGTTTACCGCCAATTTCCCGTAACATTCTTTCAGCGTCTGCCATTTTCAGGGCGTGACTTTGTACAGCGGCGGCTTCTAAATGTTCGGACATATTTTCCGAAAGGCGGACAAGCCCCCAACGAAGAACATCACAAAGTAAACGATAACTTTTTTCAGCACTTTGCTGAATGGCGGAATTTTCCGTTTCAGAAAGCATTGTTGCCTGTGTTTCAAAATCGGAAACAGAACATAACTTTTCTTTGCATTGCCACGCAAGAATGATAGCAGCTTTATGCATACACAAATCTTTTTTATGACATGCGCAAGTAGAATTTTGCAAAGGATACAGCAACCGGACAGCAGTTCCGTCCGGAAGTGTTCCGGAAAGAATGCTGCTTTCCTCAAGAGTAATCTTTTCCAGTTGGGAAAGAAAACTTCTGAACTGACTGCCCATTGCTTTTTTCAGTTGTGCCGGAGTAACGGCGGAAAGCTCCTGTTTCAGCATTTCAGGGAAAATTGGTTCTTCTGTTAATTCTTCAAATTCTTCCGGTTCGGTGTCCTGTTCCGAAAAAGAATGATTTTTCAGCCATAACATGGCGCAAATCATATGCCGGCAAACCGTTCTTGACGGACAGGAACAGGAACTTTCCCAAAGAGGTGTTTTAATTAAGCAAGTTTCGCCGCTGATTTGGATTTCAGCGGAATCTTCCTCTTCATTAACAGAAACGTCTGCTTGTTCAAGGTCTTTGCAGGCACGCTTATAAATGCCTTTATTGGAAATGCCGATAAAATAATTTTCATCTGCTTCAGAAAGTGCTTGCTGTAAAGCAGTCATTCAGAATCACACTTCTTTCTGTGATAAGTTTTATTTTCAGGAAAAAATTTTTCCGATATAATCGCCGAGTTGTTCCGGCGTGAGTGCGCCGACGAATGCACCGAGATTAGCGAGTTTCTGACCGAGTTGACGGTCAAAGGCAGGGTTTGCAGTTTCGTCTAAAGCTGTTAAGAAATTTAATTTTGCGCCGGATTCTAAAATATTTCGGCTTGTATTCAATAAATATTTTTCCGGTGCGCCCTCGTAAAGGTCAGTAACGCATAAAATGCAAGTTTTAGACGGAGTTTCAATTAACTGTTCACAATAGGCAAGGGCTTTTCCAATGTCCGTACCTCCGCCGAGTTGAACACTCATTAAAATTTCAGCAGGGTCTTCCGCTTGTCCGGAAAGGTCAACAACGCTTGTATCGAAAATAATTAATTTTACTTCTGCGAAAGGCAATTTAGAAATAATTTGCGCCATAACTGCACTATAAATTACTGAACCTAACATGGAACCGCTTTCATCAATGGCAATAATTACATTCCAGGTGCTGTATTTTTTAACACGGTTGCTGAAATAAATTTCCTGTAAAACTAACTGTTTTGTTTCGGGGTCGTAATGTTTTAAATTTTTCCGGATAGTTTTTTTCATGTCTAAATTTCTGGCAGAATGGACGGGGCTGGAAGAATTGCGGTCAATTCTTCCGAGAATGGAACGCCGGACACTGTTTTCCAATTTTTCCCGAAGTTGGTCAGCGACTTTCTGGGCGATTTGTTTAGCCGTTTCGAGAACTTCCCCTTTCATTAAATGTTTCAATTGGAGAATCGTTTTCAGTAAATGCATATCCGGCTGAATTTGTTCGAGAACTTTTTTATCTGTAAGCAATTCCGTCATGTGAAATTCTTCGAGGGCTTGTTTTTCGAGAATTTCGGCGGTTTGTTTCGGAAAAAGTTTTCTGACTTTAGTAATCCATTTAGCGGCATTCAGGTTTGATTTTCCTAAACCGCCTTTTCTCTCTCCTTGGCGGACATCTTCACCGGCGGCTTGTTCGTAGAGATATTCAAGTAAATTTTCCATATCTTCTAAATTTTGGATTTCTCTTTCTGAACCCTGAAAAACCATTTCCTGTTCAGACTGTTTACCGAGAATCAAACGCCAGCGGTTAATTACCTGTTCTTCATTGGTCATCATAATCACCTTAAATTTAAAATTTATTCAAATTGCATAGTTTCCCGAAGTTTTCTGAAAATTTCCGCATCTAATTCTTCCCCGAATGCATAAAGCCCTTCATTCAGTCCGGTTTGTTCGGAAAAGTTGTCTTTTCTTCCGTGTAAAGAAGCTGCCTGTTCAGCGATTTGCTGAATTTCGAATGGCGTAAAATAACTATAAGCTAACCGCAAAGACGGCAGAATTTCCATAAAATTATCATAATCCATTTCAGAAAGAAGTGAATCTGTTAAATTCAGGAAATTTTTATCCATTAGTGCAATATCACGGGCAGTTTCAAATAAGCCTTTTAAATAAAAAGCCCCTTGTTTCTGAATGGACGGAATGCCTTGCAAATAACTTTGCATTGCCTGTTCAGCAGCTTGCAAATAATTTCCGTCGAGGGCGTAAAGTAAACCCATTACCGCACCGAAAACGGAAGGTTCTTTTTGTTCACGTTCGGAAAGAGTTTGTAAAGCGGATTTCAATTCTTCCTGACGTTCGGGGAAAACTCTTCCGGAAACGTTGTATAATAATTTGCAAATGTGAATGCATTCCTGCGCTTGTTCCGGCTGTACTGCCCCCATAGAAGGAAGTAAGGCAATCAGTTTAGAAAAGCATTGTTCCATGTAAATGAAAATAGCATCGTCCTGAACATGATACAACGAACGGAGTTCGTGCAGCATGTCGAAATAATATAAGCCTTTCCCTAAAGAAAAGAAATCCCCGTCATCAGATAAAACTTTTTCCATGAATAAAATATCTTCCGGCGAAAGTGTAATTCCCATTAAGAAACAATCTACGCTAACTTGTGCGATTTTTTCGCAGCGGTGTTCTTGATGAATTATTGCAGAAGCAACCGTCCGGCAGGCTTCTGCTAACGTTGAACCGTCTGTTGTATGGTCAACTAAGGCAGAATCTGTTTGCGGACAACGGCAATATTTCCAAATTTCCCGCACACGGGAACGCCCTTTGTTAGCATGTAAATCAGAACCTTGCATCATTTGGCAGAAATCTGTCTGTAAAAAATTCATCTGATGAAAGAAACGGCTTTTTTGTAAATCTTTCTCATTAGCGAACGGGGAAAGTTCCGTTTCTTTTGGAACAACAGTATCTGCTTTTAGCCGGAATAAATGACAAAATTTTTCAAAATCAGCAATTAAAGGCGGAATGTGGTTTGTATTTCCGATATGTCCGACAGCGTCACCAGTTGCCAGGCGAGATAAAATTTCTAACGGCAATGAAGAAGAAGCGGTTTTTTCACCTTTAATGAATGCACTGATTACGCCGTCATAAATTTCGAAAATTCCTGGTTCAGGACTGTTCCGGAGTGCGGCAAGCCCTTCCGCTAAAGAATAAGCGGAAGTAATATCTGAAATCGAAATGGGAATATCTTTTTTTGCGCTTTGTTTGGCGGTTAATGTTAGAAAAGTTAATGCCTGCTGCTGATAAATTGTTTCAGGAGAATCAGAAGAAGCGAGATTTTCAGAAATTTGGTCGTAAAAATAAGGGTGCATCATTCCGGAGGCGTACCCTCTGAGGGCATCGGCTGCCTGATAAGAATACGCTATTGGATAGCAATTCTGAATTTCTTCCGTGAATTTATGTAATTTTACCGGTTTAACAGGAGAATGCAATAAATCCGCTAATCCGGAAGAATGAAAACCTCCCGTGACAACAAGAATTTTCTTGTAATTTGGCATAGCCTCCTGAATGCGAAATGCCATGTGCCGTTCACGGACGGAACAACCGTCATTGTCAAGTTCTTCCTGTGGGGTATCCTGACGGGCTAAAAGGCAATACATGTACATTTGCTGAATGAATTGTTCTGTGGAAAGTCTTAAACCGGAAATTTCAAAATATTTTTCCCAAAATTCATCGAAATTCCGGAGATTTGTTTTTTCACAAAGTTTCTGATAGAACTGACTTTTCACTAAATACGAATCATCAGCGTAATTTTTCGGCTGGTGATTGCTGTGAATTAAAATTTCACTATAGGGCAAATCAATGAATTTTGCCGGAATGTGAAAATTTTTCGCTTCTTTCATGGCGGTATATTCCGGAGAAGCGTTCAGGAACGGATAATAACAGTGATAATCTTCCGCCTGTTCGGAAACATATTTTTTCTTATCTTTGTAAAAATAATAAATCGCCGCAGGGAGAGTTGTTTTTTCATCGGTCAGAACGGGAATTAACTCATTCGCATTTTCAGGACCTTCAATGAAAACAATTTCCGGCTGGTAAAGTGCAAACGCTTTCCGAAGGTGATAGCTGCAAACGGGGCTGTGATGTCTGACCGGAAAGAAAATCACTTGCTGTGTCCATGCAAAAGGAATGCGTTCAGCAATTTCCTGTTGAGAAAAAAGAAGTTCCATAGAGTTCACCTTTCTGTTAAAGTTTAAATTTTTTCGGAATGTCCTGAAATGGAAAATGTTGATATTTATAATCTGTCAGAAGAAGTTGTGCAGTATAATTTTTCCGGTCAATGGCGTAACGAATTAACGAATCAATCGCCGATTCAGGAATTAAAGCAAGTAATTGCTGTAAATTTTCCGTTTGTTTCGTGTCAATCAGAAATTCACACATTGGGGAAATGGCTTTTTTGAAACGCTGAGAAACTTTTTCATCATCGGGATAATTCTGATATAGGGCTAAATTAAGCGGATATTTTAAATATTTCGGCAGACTGGAGCGTAAATTTTTCTGCGCAATGGCTTTCATCATTACAGGAAGATAAGTTTTTGAATGCCCGCCAGCCGAAACGGAAAAAGAAAACGACTTCCAACAAAGTTTTTCCAATTGTGTACAGTCCTGAAAAGCATATTCAGAAATAGTTTCTATGCCTTGCGTAATATGCACTTCCCTGAGGGAATAACAATAATGAAATGCTTTATCTTCAATGATTTGCACGCTTTCAGGAATGATTACCACTTCCATATCATTCACCCGAAAAAATGACTGTCGTCCAAGAATAGTGATTCTGTCCGGAATGATTACTTTTTTCAAAGGTTCATCTTCTCGATACCGATATAGCAATTTTTCGTGAAAAATTTGAAAACTCATGTCAAAATCCTTTCCGTTATTTCAGGAAAGAAGCCGTTTCATAATAGGCTTTCCAGATACCGCCGAATTTGGCACTTTTCTTTTTGACGGAAGTTCTGAAGTAAGTTTTGAGTTGTTCGAGGTCGTCACGGGATTCCTTACAAACTGCGCCGAGTAAATTTTCAGTCAGAACAGGTAATTCAATTATTCCGTTGCCGTAATACCACGCATGGCAAACAGTCTGATAGAAAACGGAAACGGCTTCCGCTGTACTCATTACGGCAGAAGGCTTGTCAATTCTTGTTCCCTCTGCGGTAATGCCTTCTCTTAATTCGTGATAAGTGACGGCGAGTAATTCTGCAACGTCCGAATTGATTTCACAGTCAATATGACCATTTTTAGCTAAATCATTCGCTTCCCGAATGATAATTTCTTTTTCAAGGCGAACATCACGAACAGGGGAAACTGTTTCAAAATTGAATCTTCTTTTCAGTGCGCCGGACATTTCATTCACGCCTTTGTCACGAGTATTTGCCGTTCCGATAATGTTAAAACCGGATTTTGCAAGAATTAAGCCTTCATCGCCGAGTTCCGGAATAGTTAAAATCTGGTCACTCATTACAGAAATTAAGCTATCCTGAATTTCGGCAGGCGTTCGGGTAATTTCTTCAAAACGGGCGAAAATGCCTTCTTCCATGCCAATCAGTAAAGGCGACGGAACGAGAGCTTCATGGCAGGGACCTTTAGACAGCAGTAACGCATAATTCCAGCTATATTTAATCATATCTTCTGTTGTTCCGGCAGTTCCCTGAACTGTATTTGTACTTTTTCCGCAAATGGCTGCGGAAAATAATTCAGAAAGCATTGTTTTTGCTGTGCCGGGTTCGCCGACAAGCATTAAACCACGATTTCCGGCAAGGGTAATAATACAGCGTTCCACGAGTGCATCATTACCGTAAAATTTCCGGTTAATTTCCATTGTTTCTTTTGTTTCGGGGTTAATGGCTTTACCGCCGAGAATAAATAATCTGACGGATTTCGGGGAAAGCTGCCAATTTTCCGGCTTTTTGTTCAGTTTGTCGGCAGCTTTGAGAAATGCTAACTGTTCCGCATAGCGGATTTCTACAGGGGGTTTAATAAAATTCTGTTCCATAAATAAAAACTCCTTATTAATTTATTTTAATTGGCATCATCATATATAACATTTTCCGGAAAGGAAATTTCCTCCGGAAAATGACAGCCGGCAAAAGCGAATTTCCGGATAATTTTAACCGTTTCCGGAAGATGAAGAGTGAATTTTCCGGCAGGACAGCAATATAATTCCGTTACGGCTTTATTATAAAGTACGCCATCTATAGAAGTGAAACAGGGGTTTCGTTCGTCAACGTGAATTGCCTGTAAAGCATCACATTCAGCGAATGCGCCTGCGCCAATGTGGCTGACATGTTCGGGAATGGTGACATTTTCCAAAGATTTACACCCCCAGAAACAAGCCTGTCCGATATATTCTAAACGTTCGGGAAGATGAATTTCCGGAATAGTTTCACAAAATTCAAACGCACGATATTCTAAATGCGTTAAAGATTCAGGTAATTGAACGGATTGCAAAGTATTCCAGCCCCGAAAAGTACAGTGCCGGATTCGGGTAATGCCTTCCGGCAAACAAATTTGAAATTCGTTCAATTCGCTGGAATAGCCTTGCAAAACGTCACGACAAATAAGCAGTTGCATAAAAATTCCTCCAGTGACAAAATAGATTCTGCATTGATTATAACATATTTGTTATTCAAAAATTTCACAACTGGAAAAATTTTTAAAAAAATTTATTTTTCGGTGTCGTTCAATTGTGTAGCATCAAGCGCATCAGAAACAAGAACGAAACGCATTTCCTGCATATTCAAGCCATTTTGGGCGAAATGCAACCGCATAGAAATATATTTTGAAAACAAGGGAATTTTTTTCAAAAAGGAAACAGGCTTTCCATTTGTTCCGTTCCATGTGAAAGTGCCGCTTGCCGTTCCCATGCTGAATAAAGTCACTGCCATTTGTGCGAGGGGGCTTTGTGTGCTTGAGGCAGTTAAAGTAATTTCATACCATGCAGGCGTTTGTAAATTTAACGTGAAACAATAGTCGGAATTTTTCGTTGTGGGAATATGACGTAAATCTAACGTGAATGTTTCATTAACGGAATAAGTTGCCACTGGTGTTAAATCAGGTTTATCCTGTTCCGGCTGATGAAGAATTTTCATTTCGGGTTCTTCATGAAGTAAGCGTTTCATGGCATTGGTATGCATTAAGAAAGAACAAATATGGGCAGCATTTCTTTGCAGTTCCGCACGGGTTAAAGAATGATTCTGAAGCGAAACAAGCAGGTCATCTTCATGTTCGGCACAGTCGGCGCATACCATGTAAAGGTCATTTTGCGCACGAACCATAGCGGAAAATTTTGTTTTGTCGGGGGCTTGTCGGTTTTCGTTTAAATTCGCCCACCAGTCAGTCATGACAATTCCGGTGAAATTCCATTCTTTGCGGAGAATTTCGGTGCATAAATCGTAATTGCAAGCCGTCCAGATTCCGTTGACTGCGCCGTAAGTCGTCATAATTGAATCAGCATGACCTTCTTTGACAGCAATTTCAAATCCCCGAAGGTAAATTTCCCGCAATGCCCGTTCAGAAATGACGGAATTTAAAAAATGCCGGTTTGTTTCCTGATTATTTCCGCAAAAATGTTTTAATGTTCCAGTAACGCCGGACTGGTGAAGACCGTTTAATTCAGCAGAAGCCATAATTCCTGTTAAAAGCGGGTCTTCTGAAAAATATTCAAAATTTCTGCCGTTGAGGGGGTGACGGTGAATGTTCATTCCAGGAGCTAACAAACAGTCAATATGATGCACACACATTTCTAAACCGACATTAACGAATAAATTTTCGATTAAATCGGGGTTGAATGTGGAAGCTAACATTGTTCCAATCGGTAAACTGAATGCTTTCGTTCCGCAATCCATGCGCAAACCGGAAGGACCATCTGCACAGCACGCCGCCGGAATGCCATAATTTTTCAAAGCGTTTGTGACACCGCCGAACGCAGAAGCCGTTCCGGCAGTCACGGCAGGGCTTCCCATGCCTTCACCACGGACAATCTGACAAAGTTCTTCATCAGAAAATTGTGCAATAAATTCCTGCATAGTGACATTTCCGTGAAGAACGTCCGCAAGAACGGAATGTTTTTCCGTCGGGGGAAATTCTTCTGGTAAAGTTTCAGCAATTCGTTTTTGTTCGTCATAATTTAATAACGGAACAGGTTCAAATTGATGTTTTTGATTTGTCATGCGCTGGAAATTTTCCACAGGGGGCATAGCCTGACGGCGTAAAGGGCTTTTAACCGTTTCAGGAATTTGAATAAATGCTTCCGCAGTGGCATTCCGGACATCTGTTCCGACATAAAATGTATATGTTCCGGATTCAAGAATATCACAATGCTGCTGTTCATCGTAGGAAACAGGCGGAATTAACGGAATAATTAAATTTTGCGATTCGTTCGGCTGAAGTAGTTTTGTTTTCTGAAAAGCCGTTAGCACCCGTGCAGGCTTGTGTAATTTTCCTTCAGGAGCCTGACAATAAATTTGCACAACTTCTTTTCCGGAATATTTTCCAATATTTTTCACCGTTAGCCGGAGGAAAATTTTTTCTTCTTCAGAAAACCAGTCATGACACTGAATTTGAAAATTCGTGTAGCTTAAGCCATAGCCGAACGGGTAACGGACTTTTTCTTTTGCCATTGTTTCAAAATATCGATAGCCGACGTAAATATCTTCTTTGTAAAAATTATCATTTTTTCCGCCGAAATATTGGTCAGAAGGGTAATCCGAAACAGAAAACGCAATCGTATCCGGCAATTTTCCGGAAGGGGAAATTTCGCCGGTTAAAACTTTCGCTGTACCTGTTCCGCCAATCATACCGCCCTGCCAGATATACGCCACTGCATCAGGAGAATAATTTTCAATGAATTGCATGTCAATTAAATTTCCGGTATTCAGCAGAATAATTGTTTTTTCGAAATATTTTCGGGTAAGAGCAAGCATGTGATTTTCTTCATCAGTGAGTAAGAAAGAGCCTTTTTCAAGGGAATTATCCTGTTCTTCTCCGGCAGTTCTGCCAATTAAAATAACAGCAGTTTTTACCGTTCGGGAAACTTCTTCCACGAGGGATTCTTCGAGAAACATTTCCTGTTGTGACCATGGTTCAGCACTCCAGCCTGTTCCGAAATCGTAAGGGTGCGAATTGTCCCATTGCTGATAGGCTTGTAAAAGTTTCTGATTCAGTTTTATTCCGGCATTTTGCAAGCCTTCCGGAATGCTGACTACATGGGAAACGTTGACCATTCCGCCTGAACCCGTTCCGGATTTGTAATAATGAAACTGGATTCTTCCGAATAAAGCAATTTCTTCCGAACGGGAAAGCGGAAGTGCATGATGTTTATTTTCAAGTAAAACAATTCCCTCAGCGACAGCCTGTATGGCAGTATTAAGGTAATGTTGCCAGTCAAGAATTTTTTCTGTTTTCATCATAATCAGTCCTTTTTTGAATATAATCGTTCAGCAACGGAAAGAAGTAAATCATATAATTCCAAATTTTGCTGATATTTTTGCGGAATGCCGGAAAGACCGAGTTTTGCGCCGAGTAAATTTCCGGCAATTGCTCCTGTGGAATCACTGTCGCCGTTATGGTTGACCGCTGCACGGATACACAAATCAAAATCCTGTTCGAATTTAGCAGCGCAATAAATCGCAATAGCGAGTGCTTCTTCACCAACCCAGCCTTCACCGAGAACGGAAAAAGCCTGTTCAACGGTTTCTTCAGAATTAGCGAGTTCGAGTGCATTTTGAATAATTTCCACGAAATCCGGAAGAAAATCATTCGACGGGAATAATTTTCTCACTGCGTGTAAAGCCGTATACCCTGCGCCCCGAATATCATAATTTTCCTGAAGAATTAAATGAATCATTCCTGAAAACATTCCGGCAGGTATCCAGCCGAGGGAATGCCCGTGAGTAATTGCAGCGGCTTTTGCGCCGAGTAAAATGGTTTCCTCAAGGGAAATTCCGGTAATCATGCCAATTGGAGCAGTACGCATGACACCGCCGCAGCCTTTACTTTGATTGATGGAATTTTCAAGCGTACCCTTTCCGCCGTCACGGAGCGCATTCAGGCAAGTCATTCCGGCAGCTCTGTTGCAAAATAATTCCGGAACGTTTAACGGTTCTAATATTTGTACTTCGTGCATAGAATGAATTTGTGTGCTGTACCAATCCAAATAGGCTTTCCGAATGGAAGGAAGATACTTTTCGGGCGAGTCCGCATGAAGTATTCCGGAAGCCGTGAATAATGTCATTTGCGTATCATCGGAAAATAAAGCTTTTCCGTCATGCAGAACATATTCAGTAATGCCATTTTCCCCGAATTTCTTCAGAATTTGTCTTTTTCTTAGAAATTCGACTGCATAACCGAGTGCATCACCGGATGCACCGCCAACGAGACAGCCTTTGTAATTGTCCATACTAAACATATGAAAATTTCCTTTCTGAAATAGAATTTTGATATTATTATAGCATATCCAACCTGAAAAGTCAATATTTTTACAACGAACAAAAAGTGTTGATTTGTTCATGAAAATTTTACAAAAATATTCAAAACAGACTTGAAATTCTGTCGGAAATATGCTATACTATAAATAGATTAAACGTTTAAGGGGGTTCTGAGGATGAACTTTCAGAAATTAGCGGAATTATTTGCAGCAGCGGTGATTGTCATTAATTCTTCACCAGTTCTTTCCGTGCCAACAGGAGAGACAATAATGCAGAATGCGGAAATGTATTCCGGAACGGTCGACAAAGCGAATCAGGACGGGGCAGTCATCGTGGAACAACTGTCCGGAGAGGAGGACGGAGAAAAATAATTATTTCCATAACGTTTGATAAGTAAAATTTAATTCCCAACGAATAAAAAAATGGTACATCATAAAGATGTACCATTTTTATGGTAAAATTCAGGATTTTTCTTTTTCGGCAATGGAAGTAATTCCGGCAGTTAATCCGGCAAGTCCTTGAATTTCACTGGGAATAATAATTTTAGTGGCTTTTCCGTCTGCTGCTTTTGCAAAGGCTTCTAAAGCTTTTAATTGTAAGACAGCCTCATTCGGATTTGCGGAATTAAGCATGACTAAACTGTCAGCTAAGGCTTTCTGAACGAGTTGAATGGCTTCCGCTTCGCCTTGTGCCTCTAAAATTTTCTGTTCTTTCACGGCATCAGCACGGAGAACCATAGCTTCTTTTTCGGCTTCTGCCTTAAGAATTTCAGCACGTTTATCTGCTTCTGCACGGAGAATTTTTGATTCTCTTTCGGCTTCCGCAACGAGAACCTGTGCTTTTTTCTCACCTTCTGCCTGAAGAATTTTTTCACGGCGTTCACGTTCAGCTTTCATTTGTTTTTCCATAGATTCCTGAATTTCACGGGGCGGGAGAATATTTTTCAGTTCAACACGAATGACTTTAATTCCCCAGCGGTCAGTTTCTTCATCAAGAATAGCGGTAATTTTTTTGTTAATGGTATCACGGGAAGTTAAAGTTGCATCAAGTTCTAATTCGCCGATAATGTTTCTTAATGTCGTAGCGGTGAAATTTTCAATGGCGAGCATGGGCGATTCAATGCCGTAAGTGTAACTTTTCGCATCAGTGACCTGAAAGAAAACTACTGTGTCAATTTGCATTGTGACATTGTCTTTAGTAATTACCTGCTGCGGCTTGAAATCGGCAACATGTTCTTTCAGGGAAACTTTTTTGGCGACACGGTCAATGAATGGAATAAGCACATGCGGACCTGTTGACCATTCTGCTTTGAATGTTCCGAAACGTTCCACAATGTAAACATATGCCTGCGGAACAATCTTAATACAGGAAATGAACACACCAATCAGAACAATAAAAATAATAATAATTACAAAATCACTCATATTCATAATGATTCCTCCTTGAGATAAGAATTTTCTGCCATGCTGACATACGCTGTTGTTCCGGAAATTTTTTCCACGCAAACATTTTCGCCGACGGAATAATCTTTTCCGTCAAAGGAACGAGCTTTCCAGTTGACACCGCCAATGCGGATTCTTCCAGTATTGGCTTCATTGCTGATTTCTTCCGTAACGGTAGCAATTTTTCCAATTTCGGCTTCCATGTTTGTGGGGAGAACGTTTTTCACTTTTAATTTCCGAACCAAAGGTCTTGTCGCACAGAGAAACAGTGCCGAAACAACAGTGAACAAAATTGCCTGTGTCAGCAAAGGCACGCCGGAAACAGCAGCGAAAGCGGCTGCCAATGCGCCAACGGCAAACCAGATTGTCACGAACTGGAATGTAACTGCTTCGGCAATAACAGAAACAACCAGCACGATAGCCCAGAAAATTAAATAACCTGTCATGATTCTTCTCCTTTCTGCGTAAATGAAATTTACTTCCAGAAAACTTTTTAACTCTTAACACAATTATAACACAGAAATTTGATTTTGTCAAGAGAAATTTCACAAAAAAGTAAATATTTTTTACGCTTTTTTCAGAATATCAGAAAAATTCGTAAAATTGGAAAATTAGCATTGACGGAAAAGAATTTTTGTGTTATAATATATGAAGATTTAAATTTATATGGAGGCGGCAGAAATGTTCAGGATTATCAGAAAAAAAAAGTTAAACGCTTCCGTCACACTCATGGAATTTGATGCTCCGTTTATTGCAGCAAAAGTAAAAGCAGGGCAATTTGTCATTTTCCGTGTAGATGAACAAGGCGAAAGAGTGCCTTTGACTGTGGCGGACAGCGACCCTGAACGGGGAACAATTACATTGATTTTTCAGGTTGTCGGGCAATCGACAATGAAATTGAATGCTCTTGAAGAAGGGGATAGCATTACTGATTTAGCAGGACCGTTAGGAATGCCAACGAAATTGCCGGAACAGGCAAAGAAAATTTGCATTATTGGCGGCGGTGTCGGGTGTGCGATTGCCTACCCACAAGCGAAATCTTGCTTTCTTCAGGGAATGGAAACAGATGTCATTGCTGGATTTCGTTCAAAAGAAATTGTCATTCTGGAAGAAGAATTTCGGAAAAATTGCCATGAACTAATCATTTGCACAGATGACGGAAGTTATGGAAAGAAAGGTTTTGTCACTGATGCCCTTAAGGAAAGAATTGAACAGGGGAACCAATATGATGCAGTGATTGCAATTGGTCCGGTTCCTATGATGAAATTTGTTTGTGAGGTAACGAAACCTTATGCTATTCCGACAATTGTTTCTTTAAATCCGATTATGGTAGACGGCACGGGAATGTGTGGTTGTTGTCGGGTGACTGTCGGCGGAAAAATTCGTTATGCTTGTGTAGAAGGACCAGACTTTGACGGACATCAGGTAGATTTTAACGAACTCATGCACCGGAACGGAACTTTTCATCAACGTGAAGCGGAATGCCGGCTTCTGGCACAGGCTGACCAACTTTAAAAGGAGGTTGTTTTGGTATGCCGAATTTGTCTGAACGGAAAATTCCCGTTCCTGAACAGAATCCTGACGAACGGAAAAAGAATTTTTCGGAAGTGACTTTAGGATATACGCCGGAAATGGCACAGAAAGAAGCAGAACGCTGTTTGAATTGTAAAACTATGCCTTGCATGTCCGGTTGTCCGGTAAATGTGAAAATTCCGGAATTTATTCAGAAAATCAAAGAACAAGATTATGAAAAAGCATATGCAATTATTCACCAGTCAAGCAGTTTACCGGCAGTTTGCGGAAGAGTATGCCCACAGGAAAAACAATGCGAAAGTCAATGCGTTAGAGGGAAAAAGGGCGATTCTGTCAGCATTGGCAGGCTTGAACGGTTTGTGGCAGACTGGCACATGGAAAATTGCCATTTTCCGGTGAAAAAGCCGGAATTTAACGGGCATCGTGTTGCCATTGTCGGCGGAGGTCCGGCAGGTTTAACTTGTGCGGGAGATTTAGCAAAACGTGGATATGCGGTAACAATTTTTGAAGCGTTTCACGTTGCCGGAGGTGTGCTGATGTACGGCATACCAGAATTTCGCCTTCCGAAAGAAATTGTGCAGAAAGAAATTGACCATTTGAAATTATTAGGCGTAGAAATTATGACGAATATGGTCATTGGGAAAGTATTTTCCATTGATGAACTAATGGAACAAGGCTTTGAAGCGGTTTTTGTTGGTTCAGGGGCAGGCTTGCCACGATTCATGGGCATTGAAGGCGAATCGCTTGTGGGGGTATGTTCTGCAAATGAATATCTTACCCGAATTAACTTAATGAAAAGCTATCAGGAAGGCTATGATACTCCGGTATTATCTTCTGAATCGGTTGCTGTGTGCGGCGGCGGAAACGTTGCCATGGACGCAGCAAGAAGTGCTGTTCGTATGGGTGCGAAAAAGGTGTATATTATTTACCGCCGTTCGGAAAATGAAATGCCTGCCCGAAAAGAAGAAGTCCGCCACGCTCAGGAAGAAGGCGTGCAATTTCTGACGTTACAGAATCCGGTAAAAATTTTAGGAGATGAAAATGACCGTGTCCGTGCGCTTGTCTGTCAGAAAATGGAACTCGGAGAACCGGACATTTCCGGAAGAAGAAAGCCTGTTCCTATTCCGGATTCTTGTTATGAATTGCCTGTAGACACTGTAATTATGGCAATTGGCACTTCTCCGAATCCGCTTTTGCGCAAAACAACTGAAGGATTGGAAACCAATCAGAAAGGCTGTTTAATTGTGGACGAATCCATGATGACGACTAAACAAGGCGTTTACGCCGGAGGCGATGCAGTAACCGGTGCTGCAACAGTGATTATGGCAATGGGTGCCGGAAAATCTGCAGCACAGTCCATTGATGAATATATTCAACAGAAACGAACCAAACAGGAGGAATGATTTCATGAAAAATATGCTGAAAAAATTATCTGTTTTTGTGACAACGGGAATGTTGTTTTTATCGGCGAATTTAACAGCATTTGCCGCTGATACTGGCGAAAGCGGTCAGCAAGTCAGCGCAGGTAGTGCGATTCTTTCGACATTTATTTTGCCAATGGTTGTATTGGTATTTTTATATTTGTTAATGATTCGCCCGCAGCAGAAACAAGAAAAAGAAGTCAGAGCCATGCAGGAAAATTTACAGCCTGGAGATGAAATTATTACTCGTGGCGGAATTGTTGGCATTGTTCTCCGTGTGGACAACAACACGAAAACAGTGTTAATTGAAACAGGAAGTAATCATGTTCGCATTCGTGTTATTCAGGAAGCAATTGCCCAGAATATCACTGCTGAAGAAGCAATTGCCGCTGAAAAAGCCAAAAAACAGAAAGATAAAATGAATCATGCGTTAAACCCAGGCAAACCGAAAGACGAATAATTTTCAGAAGAAAATGCATATACTCTTTTTGAGGTGAAAAATAATGCATGTCATTCAGATTAGAAAATCTAAATTATTCCGGTATATTTGTTTTTTGCTTGAGAGTACGGGAATATTTTTCATAGGGGGATTTTGTCTGTGTGGAATGATGCTTTCCGGCACAATTCCGGCAGTCATGCTCATCTGGATGGCGCATTTACTTTGGAGTATGAGTGCATTTTGTTTAGCGAGACGAATGGGAATGCATGGCAGAAGATACGGCATGTTCAGGGGATTGCTTTGCGGCATTCTGATGTGTGTTTTGCTTTTCATTGGAAATGCTTTACTGCATGAAATAATCACAAAACGCATACTCATTAGATGTTTGTTGATTCTGCTTTCCGGAATTGTCGGCGGTGTAATTGGTGTGAATACACCAATCCGGAAACCACCGTACTGAATACCCGAATTTAAAATAGAAAGTGAGGCGAAAACCCCGTTATTGACACTTGACAGTATTTGACAGCCAGATAAAATTTGTTAAGCAGTAACGGAAATTTAAAAATGAAATGCATCAGTTCAATTCTGACTGTTTCTGTTCTGTTTTCCCTGTTATGGACAGGGTGCAGCATTCAGCCCTACCAGAACGCTGAAACGGAAACAGAACTGCCTATTGAAATTGCCACTCTCCCAGTGGAAACGAAATCTTTTGCAGATAATTCCAGTGTGGAACAGCCTGTTCAGGAAGCGGAAACTTCTGCGGAAACAGCCGCCGCACCGGAAAAACAAACGCCTTTTTACAGTACGAGTATTTTTGATAAAGCCATTTTCGCCGCCTTGCTGAAAGGTGCAGCCGATGGCATTTATACAAATTCGTTTTATGTGGGTGACGTGGATCATGATGGCGGTGTGGAAATGGTTGCTTCTATTCCCTACACGGAAAAAACCAGTGCAAATTTAATTTTTGACAATTACGATTCTGCCGGATTATATTATTATGGCGCAACGGGAATAGAAAATGATTTTTTTGTCCTTGACCCAACCGCACAGAAAGTTTATTTAAATGAAAATACCCGTTCTGCTGATGGGGAAGCAATTATTTCCCGTGAATATTTTGAATGGCAAGGCAAACGTTGGAACAGTGCCTGTATGCTTTACGGAAGCCGATGCTACTGGAATTATGCAGACACTTCCGAAGCGGATTTCATGAGTAAAGTTTCGGCTTTACAGTCTGTTCAGCCGGCGGAAGATATTTTCAATTTGAAAATTAACGGGAAAATTGATGAAATTACAACGCAGTTTTATCAATATTTAACGAAATATTTTCATCCGGAAACGCCGCTTTCCGTAGACCTTGACGGCGATAATTTAGCAGATTATGTGATTCCCATTCAGAATCTTGCCGGGAGTTGGTGTAGCAATTTAAGAAATTTATATGACACAGAAGGATATTTTAATGAACAGGGAATCCGGAATGTGCATACGACTTGTTTTATTTTAGACACAACCAGCGACGGGCTTGTCCGGATTCGTTCGGAAAATTTTGACCGGAAATATACTTTCAGGGAAATCAAAATGAAATTATTCGCCTATGATGAAAATGAGGTCATGCAGACATTTCAGTATTCTTCAGAAGACAGCTGCGTAGATAAACAATTCATGTCTATGGTGAAAATGTGGGATTGATATGATTTTGCAAATTTCTTGTCAATTTCTCTTGCATTATGCCGTAAGATGTGCTATAATAATAAAAAAGGTTGCTGAAACCTGAACCGGAAAGGAGGAACACAGCATGAAACATATTATGACTATCAATCAGGCTAATCTGGTGCAGAGTGCGAAAAAAGGTGGCTGCGGTAATTGTCAGGCTTCTTGTCAGTCCGCTTGCAAAACTTCTTGCACAGTAGCCAACCAGAAGTGCGAAAAAGAAAATCAGTAAATCACTTCAGGAATGACTGCCCTGTACTCCGTGCAGGGCGTTTTTCTGTATTGCCTCAGAAAGGAACGAAATATCATGATACATAAATATTTTATGAATGGTTTGTTCATTGTTTTAGATGTCAACAGCGGCGGCGTGCATCTCGTTGATGAATTAACTTACCGCTTATTAGATGAAGTTGCACCACCATTTGAAGAAAATTGTCCGGAAAAAGCCGTAAATGCTTTACAAGGAGAATTTTCAGCGGAAGAAATTGCCGATTGTTACGCCGAACTGAAAGAACTCTATGCGCAGAAAATATTATTTGCGGAAGATGAATATGAAAAATATGCGAAATTTGCTGAACCTGCACCAATTAAAGCAATGTGTTTGCATATTTCCCATGACTGCAACATGCGCTGTCAATATTGTTTTGCCTCAACGGGGGATTTCGGAACGGGAAGAAAGTTAATGCCTGTGGAAACCGGAAAAAAAGCAATTGATTTTCTGATTGAACGGTCAAAAGACCGGAAATTTCTGGAATTAGATTTTTTTGGAGGAGAACCGTTAATGAATTTTGATGCCGTGAAAGAAATTGTTTTCTATGCACGGGAACGGGAAAAGGAATGCAACAAAAAATTCCGTTTCACGATAACCACGAACGGAATTTTACTGAATGATGAAATTATTAATTTTATCAATCAGGAAATGTCGAATGTTGTGTTATCGATTGACGGAAGAAAAGAAGTCAATGACCGTATGCGCCCAGTAGTGAACCAGAAAGGCAGTTATGAAATTATTTTGCCGAAATTTAAAAAACTCGTTGCACAGCGTGACAAAGACCGTGATTATTATGTGCGGGGAACGTTTACAAAATATAACCTTGATTTTTCAGAAGATGTATTCAGTTTGTATGAAGCCGGATTTGACCAGATTTCCGTTGAACCGGTTGTTTGCGAAAGCAAATACCCCTATGCACTGACGGAAGAAGACATTCCCGCAGTTTCCGCTGAATATGAACGGCTTGCCAACCGGATTTTAGAAAATGACCGTGCCGGAAAGCATTTTAATTTCTTTCATTTCATGATTGATTTGAATGCAGGACCTTGTGCCATTAAACGCCTGAAAGGCTGTGGCTGTGGGAATGAATATGTTGCCATTACGCCGGACGGGGATATTTATCCTTGTCATCAGTTTGTGGGCATAGAAAAATTCAAAATGGGGAATTTAGAAGAAGGAACTTTCAATGAAGCCTTGAAACAGGAATTTTCTCAGTCGCATATTTACAATAAACCGGAATGTAAAACTTGCTGGGCGAAATTTTATTGCAGCGGCGGTTGTAATGCGAATAATTACCAATATGAAGGAAATATTTTGCAGTCGCATAAGCTTTCCTGTGAACTGGAAAAGAAACGTTTAGAATGTGCCATTATGATTCAGGCAGTCAGAAAGTTAGAACATCTTTCCGAAGAAGAAATTCCCGCTTCATTCCGCAAATGCTGAAAAAACCGGACTGTTTTCAGTCCGGTTTTCTGTTAAATCTGGTCAGCAATACGCAAAATTAATTCTTCTGTTTTGTCCCAGCCAAGACAAGGGTCAGTAATGGACTTCCCGAAAACGCCTTCACCAATTTTCTGTGCGCCGTCCTCAAGGTAACTTTCAATCATGAAGCCCTTAATCATGTGCTGAATGTCCTGATTATGCCGGCAGGAATGTAAAACTTCATTCACAATGCGGGGTTGTTCGAGATAGCATTTATTAGAATTACAATGATTCGTGTCGACAATAACCGCCGGATTAACTAAATTTTTTTCTGTGTAATAACGATGTGTTAATAATAAATCTTCATAATGATAATTCGGCTGTGATTCTCCGTGTTTGTTCACGAAACCTCTTAAAATCGCATGTGCAAGAGGATTTCCGGAAGTATGCACTTCCCACCCACGATAAAGAAATGTATGCTGCGACTGTGCCGCATAAATGGAATTGAACATAACAGATAAATCGCCGCTTGTGGGATTTTTCATTCCGGCAGGAATGTCCATTCCGCTGGCGGTCAGGCGGTGCTGCTGATTTTCAACACTTCTCGCCCCTACAGCAACATAAGATAATAAATCTGACAAATAACGGTAATTTTCCGGATAAAGCATTTCATCCGCACAAGTGAAACCTGTTTCTTCAATTGCACGCCGATGTAATTTCCGAATGGAAATTAACCCTTTGAGCATGTCTTCCGCTTTCGTTGGGTCAGGTTGGTGAACCATGCCTTTGTAGCCTGTTCCGGTTGTACGGGGCTTGTTCGTGTAAATTCTCGGAATAATGAAAATTTTTTCTTTGACTTCTTTCTGAATTTTGGCTAAACGGTGAATATATTCCATTACTGCATCTTCACGGTCAGCCGAACAAGGACCAATAATTAACAATAATTTATCCAATTCACCGGTGAAAATTTTTGCCATTTCTTCATCACGCTGTTGTTTCAACGTCTCGAAGGCGACAGAAAGCGGATATTCTTTTTTAATTTCCTGTGGAATTGGCAATTTCCGAATAAAATTCATACCCATATGGACACACTCCTTAAATTTTCATTCTCTTTTATTATACACTTTTTTTCTGAATTTGTCAAGAGTGAATTAATTTTTTTTCGAATGCTACATAGTCATCATGGGAAAACCTACTGAAAAGAGTTTTCAGAGGAGATATTTCAGGAATATGGTGATAAATTTCTAAATTGGCTTATTTTAACAGGAAAACAAGATACTATATATTGTGTTTAGGAACAAATGTTCGATTTTGCTTGAAATATGGGCAAATATCGTTATTTTTTCGAAAAAAGCAAGTGATTTATTGCTTGCTTTAGGTAGGGTTGACAAATTTTTACTGTTTTAATTGTGCAGTTTGACAGCTTGACAATTCCGAAAATATACGCTATACTAATATATAGCACTTGTAGAGAACACAAGATGTTGTATTATAAAAAGGAGTAGATGCCATATGTTAATGTATATTATAAAACGTGACGGGCGGAAAGTTCCGTTCAATGTAGCGAAAATTTCTGATGCGGTATTTAAAGCCGCAAAGGCTGTCGGGGGTTCTGATTATGCGGAAGCGGAATCTGTTGCTGAAGAAGTCTGCCGCATTTGTGAACGGCAGTGCGGAGACAATCCGCCTACAGTGGAACAAATTCAGGATTTAGTGGAAAAAGTGTTAATTGAACGTGGACACGCCCAGACGGCGAAAGCGTATATTCTTTACCGGTATGACCGGACAAGAGAACGGGAAATGAAAACCAGTTTAATGAACGTGCTGAATGAATTGACATTCCATTCAGCGAAAGACAGCGATATTAAACGGGAAAATGCCAACATTGACGGCGACACCGCTATGGGAACAATGTTGAAATATGGCAGTGTTTCCGCTAAAGAATTTTATGAATTGTATGTATTAAAGCCGGAACATGCGAAAGCACACAAAGAAGGCTGGATTCACATTCATGATTTAGATTTTCTGACATTGACAACAACATGCTGCCAGATTGATTTGGTGAAACTGTTTCAGCATGGATTTTCGACCGGACACGGGTTTTTGCGTGAACCGAATGACATTTCAAGTTATTCCGCTTTAGCCTGCATTGCCATTCAGTCTAACCAGAATGACCAGCACGGCGGGCAAAGTGTACCGAATTTCGATTATGCTATGGCGGACGGCATACGGAAAACGTATGCGGCACGTTATCGTCAGAATCTTTCCCGTGCGCTGGAATTACTCACGGAAATTGAACAGCCGGAAGAATTTTCCTGTGAATTATGCGAAACCATTCGGGAACAGGAAAATTTAATTCCCGTTCTTGCGAATGACAACGGTTTCACGGAAAAGGCGAAAGCCATTCTGGAAGAAAAAATTTCTCCGGAATTAGCTGACAAAATATTAACCTTCACTGCAGAACACGCTTACAAAGAAACAGACAGAGCAGCTTATCAGGCAATGGAAGCCCTTGTGCATAATCTGAACACAATGAACAGCCGAGCAGGAGCGCAAACGCCGTTTTCTTCCATCAATTACGGAACGGACACTTCACCGGAAGGGCGCATGGTGATTAAAAATATTTTACTGGCGAATGAAGCCGGTTTAGGCAATGGTGAAACGCCAATTTTCCCGATTCATATTTTCAAAATCAAAGAGGGAATCAATTACAATCCGGAAGACCCGAATTATGATTTATTCAAACTCGCCTGCCGTGTTTCAGCGAAAAGACTGTTTCCGAACTTTTCGTTCATTGATGCGCCGTTTAACCTGCAATATTACAAGCCGAATGATTACCGGACGGAAATTGCGTATATGGGCTGCCGGACAAGGGTAATTGGAAACGTGCATGACCCGTCAAGGGAAATTGTCACCGGACGGGGAAATTTAAGTTTTACTTCTATCAATTTGCCGAGATTAGCCATTGAAGCCGATCACGATGTAGAAAAATTCTTCAGCAGCCTGGATAATATGATGAATTTAGCCATTGACCAACTTAAGCACAGATTTGAAATTCAGTGTCAGAAGAAAGTCAGAAATTTCCCGTTCTTAATGGGTCAGGGCGTGTGGATTGATTCTGAAGAACTGAATCCGGACGACAGTATAGCGGAAGTGTTAAAGCATGGCACGCTTTCCGTTGGGTTTATCGGGCTTGCGGAAACGCTGAAAGCCTTAATTGGACAGCACCACGGCGAAAGCGAAGAAGCACGGGAATTAGGCTTGTCCATCGTTACCCGCATGAGAAAAAGACTTGACGAAGAAGCGCAAGCAACGAAGTTGAATTTTTCCTTGTTAGCCACTCCGGCAGAAGGGTTATCCGGCAGATTTGTTCGCATGGATGCGAAAAAGTATGGCATTATTCCGGGAGTGACGGACAGAAAATATTATACCAATTCTTTCCATGTTCCGGTATATTATCCTATCAGCGCATTTGAAAAAATTCAGATTGAAGCCCCTTACCACGCTTTAACGAATGCAGGGCATATCAGCTATGTGGAATTAGACGGCGACCCGTTGAAGAATTTATCCGCATTTGAAAAAATTATCCGCTGCATGAAAGAATCCGGCATTGGGTACGGTTCAATCAATCACCCAGTAGACCGTGACCCGGTATGCGGTTATACAGGCATTATTAATGATTTCTGCCCGAAATGCGGACGACCGGAAAGAGATCATCACGGAATAGGTTTCGAACGCATACGCAGAATTACAGGCTATCTTGTCGGCACGTTAGACAGATTCAACGATGCTAAAAGAAGCGAAGTAGAAGACAGAGTAAAACACGGGCTGTCTTAAACAAAATGATTATCTTATCCGGCGGAGTAATTCGCCGGACAAGATGAACTAAATAGAAAAGGGGTATTCTGAATGCCTAAGTTTTCAGAAGTTTTAACTATTATTAATGGCAAAAATCAGAAATCTGTTGAAAATCCAAATGGAAAATATCCTATTTATGGCAGCGGGGGAATTATGGGGTACGCTGATCATTATATTTGTCATGCAGATACTGTAATTATTGGAAGAAAAGGTAATATCAACCATCCGATTTATGTTGAAACTCCATTTTGGAACGTAGATACAGCATTTGGACTTGAAGCCAATCAAAATAAGCTATTTCCTAAATATTTATATTATTTTTGTCTGAATTTTGATTTTGAAAAATTGAATACAACAGTAACTATTCCCAGTTTAACAAAACAAAATCTATTAAAAATTAATCTTCCACTTCCACCGCTTGAAACACAGAAACAAATTGCCGATACCCTCGACAAAGTCACCCGCACCATTGACCTGTGCCACGCTATGCTTGAAAAATTAGATTTACTCGTCAAGTCTCGGTTTGTGGAGATGTTCGGAGAAATAAACTTAACCCCTCAGAAATCAGAATGGAAACCAATTTCCGCATTAGGAACGGTTGTCGGCGGTTCAACGCCGAAAACATCTGTTGAGGATTTCTGGAACGGCAATTTAAAATGGATTACTCCGGCAGAGCTTTCATTAGATACTGGTTATTTATATGATTCTGTCAGAAAAATTACAAAAGCCGGTGCAAATAGTTGTTCATTGCAATTATTGCCAAAAAATACAGTAATACTTACTTCACGTGCGCCAATTGGCAAGGTTGCAATTTTAGGGGCAGAAATGTATTGTAATCAAGGATTTAAAAATATTATTTGTAATAATACGATAATACCACAATATTTATATTCAATTTTGCTATATAATACAGATTTTCTTAATTCACTCGGCAGGGGCGCAACATTCAAAGAAATTTCTAAATCTATTGTTGAACAAATCAGAATCCCCGTTCCGCCGATTGCATTACAGCAACAGTTTTCCGATTTTGTCGAAAAAGTCAACAAATCAAAATCAACCATAAAGCAGACACTCGCACAGGCAGAAATGCTCAAAAAATCACTCATGCAGGAATATTTTTGCTGAAGATTTACAGGAAAGAAGGAATTGATTATGCAATTACGCATTTCAGGAACAGTGAATGATTCTATTGTGGACGGTCCAGGCATTCGGTTCACGATTTTTACACAGGGCTGTCCGCACCATTGCCCTGGCTGCCAAAATCCACAAACACACGCTTTTGAAGGGGGGAAAATTATCAGCACAGGGGAACTTTTAGAAAAAATCCGCCGGAATCCCTTGCTTGACGGCGTGACATTCAGCGGAGGAGAACCCTTCTGTCAGGCACAGGCACTCGCTGAACTCGGAAAGGAAATCAGAAAATTAAATTTAAATATTATGACTTACACCGGTTTTGAACTGGAATATTTGCTGAAAAATCAGAATGAAAAAAATCATTATCAAGATTTACTGGAAGTCACTGACTGGCTCGTAGATGGAAAATTTATCGAATCGCAGAAAAGTTTAAATTTATTATTCCGTGGCAGTACGAACCAGAGAATTTTAGATTTACAGAAAAGTAAACTCGCACACCATTTAGTGACGACGAATTTCGGAACGAATTTTCTATGAATTATGTTTACATTTTGGAATGTGCTGACGGAACATTCTATACAGGCTGGACAAACAATCTGCAAAATCGCTTGAATAAGCATAATTCCGGCAAAGGGGCGAAATATACCCGTTCCCGCCTGCCAGTAAAACTGATTTATGCGGAAACATGTACTTCCGTTTCAGAGGCAATGCGGAGAGAATACGCTATTAAACAACTTTCCAGAAAACAGAAATTAGCACTCATTCAGGAAAATTTTCTGAAGATACCCGACAAAAAGGAGAGATTTAACAGTTAAAACATTTTGATAAAATGTTATCATAAAGTATTGACTTTTATCAATTTAAACGTTTAAATTGATAAAAATATACAACTCAATAAAAATCTAAAAACCACTTGACAAAGAAGGAGTTTTGTGGTAGGATAAAATTGGTACGAAAACCAAGTACCATGCAACTTGACAAGTTAAGATAGCGGGTTTTACAATCGAATCGTATTGTATGTAAAATCTTAAGCGTAAAATCTGCATCATTCCATAGTTAAGGAAATGCAGATGTGTACCGATACGTTAGTCGGGAATTTACGCCTTCGGAGTGTTATCCCAAACGTGAGTAGAAATTGCTTGCGATTTCAAAAGCGGACACATTGAACAAGGAATGGAACATAAAAGTTTATTTTATCACTTTTTATCAGTTTTCAATAACGGTAAAAGGCATTTCCACATTAAATTCGAATTAGGAGATGATACTATGGCATCATTAAAATGCAGCCATTGCGGCGAAGGTATCCATTATCACGGAGAACCTAATGGAATAGAGTTTACGGCGATTTCACAAGAGATGTGGAATACTTTTTCTTCAACAGACAAACCAATTATTTGTTATCTTCTTGACGGTAATGATGATTATTTTCTCATTTGGAGATGTCCGGAATGTGGCTGCCTACACGCATTTGAGGGCTACAGTTCAAAAGTATGGTGTGCATATTTTTCCACAGATACTGCTCCCGACATGACTTCTGCACGAAAATATCTGATTTTTTCCGACTATCTGTTTTATGATGTCAGTGAAGTAAACATGACAGCTTCTGCATTTTTGGAAAAGGCAGGTTATGACAGCGATAATTTCTTCTATGCACTCATCAATGAGAATGGCATTGTTACCTATCGTGATGAAGCTTGCACAGAAGAGTTAAAGCGATTCGCTGTAATCGGGTAATCAGTGATGAACAACCCCTCGCTCTATTTTCAAAGTGAGGGGCGAACCAATAAAATAGGAGATGATAACATTATATTATGTCAGGATTAAAATGTAGTGGCTGTGGGGGAAGTATTCGGTATCATGGAATCCCAAACGGTGTTCAATATACCGTTTTCCCTTTGAAAAATTGGGAAAAAATAATTTCCACTGTTTATGACCCCAACAATGAACGCATACACGAAGAATGGAAAGTACCAGGTCCTTATTTGTACAGGGCTGACACAATCTGGGAAGATTTTGAAGAGGATTATTTTGAAGTCTGGGTATGCCCTTATTGCGGAACAATAGCTGTGTTTGATGATAGCAAAATTCATGTAAAATCTGTTTATACTCCAGCCAATGAAAACATTGCTGTTGACAAGCGTGCTGAAAAATTCGTTGTGTTTTCGGATTATGACTGGGAAAAAATAGAGGATTCTCTTATACCGGTATCTGAAATACCGAATAAATTCAAATCATCTTATTATGCAATGGCAAACAGTAATTATGTATGGCTTTTTCATTCTCAGTCAAAATCTGATTGTTTCAAGGTATATAAGCGAATAGTCATTGCAGCAGAGTAAATGATATGTTGTCAGCACCTCGCCCTCTCTTCGGGGTGAGGTAGCTGTGGCAAAGGAGAAAAAAGATGATTAACCAACATGAAACAATGGATACATTAGGTATAAAAATAGCTGATGTAAACATTTCTGTTCAGGGTATAAAAATTATCAGAGCGAAAACAGATATGTCCATTTCTGACATCAAAAGTAAAGTTGCTCAAAATGCATACATTATTGAGTGTGATGCAGTTGACGAAGAAGGAATTTTACTGATCATTAGTCTTTTCAATCAATTGACAAGCAATGGTATTCTGTGTGAACTCTATGAACACGGCAGACTTAGTTCTGTTGATTTTTTCAACAATCTTACAAATATGTATTCTGAAATCGACACAGAACTTGATGAACTTATATAAAAGCAAAATTAACTTTGATCTATGAATTATATTAAACAAACAGAAAAAGGAGAATTTTAGATAATGGACACCGGCAAGTTAGTGAATAACACAACTTTTTATGACGGCTTTGAAGGCGAACCGGAAATTGAACTTTTCATTGCTGAAAACCCTGAATTAAATCTTCATATCTGGGAAGGGTATTTTGATGATATTTTCAGAGAACCTCAATTCGACGGAAAAGGCTGGAATGGATTCACCCGTGATTTTCAGCAACTTGAACGTACCTACGAAGAAGAAAATGCTGTGATTGATGTTGATGAGTATCTGAACGACCTCTATATTTATCATCAATGCACATTTGAATTTGAGAAAACCCGAGAATGCTATAAACTTCTTTGTCATTTTTTAGAGTACACCAAGGAAAATGGCAAAACAGTGAAAGTTACTCGGTGGTAATTTGTAGTTTGCTAAGCGGTCAATTTTCACAGGCTGACCGCTCCAGTGAAAAAGTATGAAAAATATCCTGAAAATGAAAACAAAATTAACTTTGATTCATGAATCATGTTAAACAAACAGAAAGAAGGAGAACTTTAGATAATGGACACCGGCAAGTTAGTGAATAACACAACTTTTTATGACGGCTTTGAAGATGAACCGGAAATTGAACTTTTCATCGCTGAAAACCCAGAATTTAATATTCATATATGGCAAGGATATTTTAGCGATATTTTCAGAGAACCATCATTAGATGGAAAAGGCTGGAATGGATTCACCCGTGATTTTCAGCAACTTGAACGTACCTACGAGGAGAAAGATGTGATTATTGATGTTGACGAGTATCTGAATGACCTCTATATTTATCATCAACGCACATTTGAATTTGAAGAAACCCGTGAATGCTATGAACTTCTTTGCCATTTTTTAGAGTACGCCAAGGAAAATGGCAAAACAGTGAAAGTAAATTGGTGGTAAGGAGAATAAAACATGAAAATAAATGCCATTCCATTTCATGGCTGTGGTGATTTCCGGCTTTATCAAAGTACAGAAGAAGCCAAAAAAATCATCAGGAAAAATGGATTCAACTATTCTGTTGAAGTGTGGAGTAATAAGGAATGCACTAAGCCCGTTCCGTGGACAATCATCAACATAGAGAATAAAATTCATCTGTTTTTTGCAAAAAATAAATTATTCAGAATATATCTTTGCAATGAATGTGAAGCCTGTCTTCCAAATGGAATAGCTATGGGCATGGGGCTTGATGAAGCACTTGAAATTGACTCCAATCTTAAATATGATGATTGGCATGAAGATTATCAATCCCCACAAGGCTATTGGCTTGAAGATGATTTGGACGACAGAAAAGTAATGTCCATTAGTATTTTCATTAAAGAAGCGTTAGATGAAGAACGTTTTGAAAAATATAATTGGTGAAGCTTTTGGATTGAAAAAACTCCCTGCTGTTCAAGACAGGGAGTTTTCTTCATCAGATTCAATAATCGTTAGAAAGGGGTTTTCCTGTGAGGCTTCTTCAAAGACGGTTAAAATTCCGGAATGAATTTTTCCGGCGAAATACAGGAAAATTAAACGTTCACGGGAATCTTCTGTCAGGCAGTCGAAAAGGGCATCTGCATTCATGCCGTAATAATCCGGAAATTCAAGAATTTGTTTCAGGTAAGTGTGTGCCTGAACGGGAGTTTGCATTTGATTTCCGTCAAGTTCATAAACATGTGTCATTTTAATTTTTCCTCGATTCAATAAAGCTGTGTAAACGTCTGATAATGGTCATTAGTGTAATAAATTTCTCCGGTATCGCTGTAAACTAAACGTTCTGCGCCACGATAGCCGCCCTGATAATTCACATCACATTCATGATAGTTTCCTTCCGGAAGAATCCCTTCACGGTTGCCAAATTTGTCGCCGCCGATACTCATTCCGGGGGCAACGTCCTGTAAATTTCCGTCAGAACTATTCCAGCCGAGATTTTGAGCTTCTTTTTTGGTAATGAAATTCTGGGGCAAAGTGCCGAACGTGTGAATATATTCTGCAACATCTTCCGGAGAAGTGTAAGAACCATCTTTTTCCACAGAAGCCGGAAGCGGTTCATTTTCGGACGGAGGGAAAGTTTCTGATTCAGTGAGGGCTTGCGGTTCGGTTTCGGTTTGCAATTCAGGGGAAGTTTGTTCTTCTGTTTCTGATTCTGTTTCTGTGAAACTATCCGAAACAGAAGAAGTTGAAGAAGAAATTTCCGTTGGAATTGTTTCTTCAATTGCACACCCTGTAAAGAAAATCGTTATTGATAATAACATCAGCCAGATGAAAAATTTTTTCATGTTTTTCATGATTGAATACTCCATTTCAAAATGTTAAATTGATTATGCAGGTGTTTCCGCTGTTGTTAAATTGCTGACCCAGATGCCTTTTTGAATTAGTATCCAGCCGACGATCACTTTAATAATATCTGCCGCCTGAATAATTGTATAAATGGCTAAAATCGGAATAGCTGTATACCGGCAAAGCAGGAAAGAAACCGGAACAGGAATTACCCATGAATACACGCTGTCGAACAAAAAGGTAATCAATGTTTTTCCACCAGAACGCAAAGTGAAATATAATGCATTCAGCAAGCCCTGCACTGGAAAGAAACAAGCTGTGATAATAATGAACCATTTTCCATAATTCCGAATTGTCGGAGTAGTTTCATAAAATTCAGGGAAAATTCCGGACACGGCAATTAAAATTATGGTTAATCCGACACTGATTCCACCCGTGAATAACATTAGCCGGAAAGCATCTTGTTTAGCTTGTTCGAATTGTGAAGCTCCTAATGTCTGACCAATAAGAATACCTACAGCCGTTCCGAGTGCAACGAAAACAACATTCAGCATATTGCAAAGGGCGTTGGAAATGTTCAAACCGGCGACAATATCCAGTCCACGTTGAGAATATGCCTGTGTCATTGCAGCAATACCGCCCGCCCAAAGAAATTCATTCAGGAAAATGGGAAAACTTTTCGGAAGAATTATGCGAACAAGAGAAACAGGAACTTTCATTGTATGATAAATTTTCTGATGATTCTGACCAATTGCCCAAAGTGTAACAATTAAGCATTCAGCGAACCTTGCTGCAACAGTAGCAATTGCCGCACCTTTCACGCCAAGGGCAGGAAAACCGAAATTTCCGTAAATCAATATCCAATTCAGAAGAACATCCACAACAACAGAAACGATTCCGGCGGTCATGGGTTTTATGCTGTCACCAACTTCTCTTAAACTGCTTGCATAAATTTGTGTAATGACGAAAGGCACAAGCCCAATCAGCATAATATGCAGATATTGCAAGGCGAATTGCATTGTTAAAGCGGGGTCAGCCTCCTGACTTTCCCCTTGTAAGTAAAATTCCACTAATGACTGACCGGAAAATAGGAAAATTAAAAATCCTAATAATACGACAAAAAAGCCAATCCAATGTTTCAGGCGGAAAACATTTCGCACACCGTCCATGTCTTTTTTTCCGAAAAATTGTGCGCCGTAAATTCCAGGACCGGACAAACCGCCGAAAACTGCAAGATTGAACACGAAAATTAACTGACCGCCGATAGAAACACCCGTCATTGCTTCTGTGCCGAGTTTCCCGACCATAATATTGTCTACCAGACTGACCATATTTGTGATACCGTTCTGAATCATCATAGGAACAGCCAAAGAAAAAGCTCGTTGATAGATAGATTGTTTCATTTAAAAATTTTTCCTCCAGATAATTAAATTTTTCAAATTATGAAATAAAATGCGTGAACACATGGGGTTCTGTTTCAGGAAGACCGAAATTTTCTTTTCCGAGGGCGATACTTTTCATTAAGAAAATCATATTTCGGGCTAAAACACGCATAGTTTGTTTTCCCTCCTCATCAGAAAACGCTTCTCCCTGTGTCCGTCCGTGAATGCTATTCCAGTACTGACTGGAAACAACCGGCATACCGGAAATAGTAAAATATTTATTCAATTCGTCGAATGTTGCGGAACAGCCCCCACGGCGTGCGCAGACAACACTTGCGCCGACTTTCATTGTTTTGTCAAAATTCGTGCTGTAGAAAAGCCTGTCTAAAAAAGCAATCAATGTTGCATTTGCGGAGGCGTAATAAACCGGACTGGCAGCAACAAGTCCGTCAGCCTCCTGAAATTTAGGGGCGGCAATATTTACCGCATCTTCGAATACACATTTTCCGGTTTTGGCGCAGTTTCCGCAAGCGATACAGCCCCGGATTGACTGATTGCCAATTTAAAGCAGTTCAGATTCAATATTTTCTTTTTTGAAAATTTCGGTCATTTCCTGAAGCGCAATGCTTGTATTTCCGTTCGGGCGTGGACTGCCGTTAATGAGTAACACTTTCATCTTAAAAATTTCTCCTTTCAATATTAAAGACGACTACATTATTATAACACATGCAGAAAATCTTGTCAAGAGTTTTTCAAGCGAGTGTTTCAGCAAAGTAATTAAAATTATAAATAATAATAAAATAAAAAAAAAAAAAAAACAATCTAAAACCCTTGACAAGCAATAAAAAAAGTGCTATACTAATAGCAGAGGTGATTGATATGTTGAATCGTAGATTCAAAAAAAGTTCAATTTTGTTGTCAGCAGTTTTATTAGTAGCAGTTGGATGTATTTTTACAGGATGTCAGCAGGAGGAAGCAGCAGCAGAAAATGTTCAGGAAAATGCAGAAATCATTACTGAACAAGAAGAACAACCTTCTCTTGTGGCAATTTCACCTGATGAAAACAAGGAAAATTCTGCTTACATCATAGAACAGTCTGATGAAGGCAATGAAGAAATTGCAGAGGAAACAGAAGAATCTTCCTTAGCGTTAGTTCCTGTGGAAGAAAATGAAAATGCATATGAAGTCGATGAAGAAATTACAGAGGAAGCAGAAGAGCCTTCTTTAGCGTTAGTTCCTGTAGAGGGAAATGAAAATGCCTATTATGTAACAATAGCAGAATGAAAAATTTACCGTCTTGCCATGTGGCAGGGCGGTTTTTAATGTTCAGGCGTACTTGACAAATTCAAAAAAAAGTGCTAAAATAGAAATAAGGAGTAATCCGGTAATTTTTCAATCTGAAAGGAGAATTATTATGGCAACGTTGCAAGTGCATATAGATGCAGAAAAAAAACAATTGTTTGATGAATTTTGTGATCATTTAGGAATGAGTACAGATACGGCGATTTGTCTTTTTGTTAATCAAACATTAAGAGAGCAAAAAATCCCCTTTGAATTGACCGTTTTACCAGAACAGAATTTTAAATTAAAGGGTTCTGTTCAGAGAATCGGTGCAGGAGTTGGGATTCTTCCGCCCTTACCTGAAAATTTTGATGAAATATTTGATGCTATGGATAAAGAAATTGAAGCAGATTTTGAAAGTGATAGTGATTTGATATGAAAGTATTACTTGACACGCATTTGCTGTTATGGACATTGATGGATTTTTCAAAACTTCCGGAAAAAGCAAGAAAAATAATCAATGATGTAAATAATGAAATTTATTATAGTATTATTTCATTGTGGGAAATAGAGCTTAAACGTGTCAATAATCCTGTTATCTTTCCATACACAGCAGAGGTTATTGAAAAAATTTGTCATGAAAAAACAGATTTTCATTTATTACAACTTACGCAGGAAAGTATCTATCAGCTTGACAAATTACAAAGACCAGAATCCGTCCCCAGACATAAAGACCCGTTTGACCGTATGTTGATTTGTCAAGTACTTGCAAAAAGAGATATGTTATTTTTGACACATGATTCTTTACTTGGTGATTATAATGTATCTAATATTATAATTTGTTGAAAAGTTTTACCGTCTTGCCGTGTGGCAGGGCGGTTTTTAATGTTCAGGCATACTTGACAAATTCAGAAAAAAGTGCTAAAATAGAAATAATCTTTATTCAGAAAGGAAATGACTATGCAACATATTGATATTAAGGAAATTATGGAAAAACCGGAATACCTGCACCAGAATGTCACTGTCTGCGGCTGGGTCAGAACTTCCCGAAATTCTAAAACAATGGCGTTTCTTGCCTTGAATGACGGCACATGTCTGCCACATTTGCAAATTGTCATTGATAAGGCACAGGGCGTTGCTTATGAAGAAGCTATGCCTGTTGGTACTTCCGTAAAAGTCATTGGTGAAGTCGTGGAAGGGCAGAATGGCGGAGTAGAAATTAATGCGCAGGAAATTTCAATTTTAGGGAAATGCCCCTCTGAATATCCTTTGCAGAAAAAACGTCATACATTGGAATTTTTAAGGACAATGCCGCATTTAAGAGGGCGGACGAATACGTTTCATGCGGTGATGCGGGTACGTTCTGTTTTAGCAAGGGCAATTCACCAATATTTTCAGGACAGAAATTATGTCTATGTGAACACGCCGTTAATTACCGGAAGTGACTGTGAAGGCGCAGGCGAAATGTTTCAGGTGACAACTTTAGGATATGCGCCGGAATTTCAAAGCGAAGAAGAATATTATGCAGCGGATTTCTTCAACAGAAAAGCCGGTTTAAGCGTTTCCGGACAGCTGGAAGGCGAAATGGCAGCTATGGCAATGGGGAAAATTTACACATTCGGACCCTCATTCCGTGCGGAAAACAGCAACACGCCGAAACATTTAGCGGAATTTTGGCATATTGAACCGGAAGTGGCTTTCATGGAATTGCCGGAAGTAATTGCTCTTGCGGAAGATATGATTAAATTCGTCATTCGTCAGGTATTAGATACTTGTCCGAATGAAATGAAATTTTTCGACCAGTACGTGGAAAAAGGCTTAATTGCCCGACTGGAAGAATTGATTTCTCATGAATTTGCAGTTTGTGAATATACAGAAGCAATTCGCTTATTGCAGGAATCCGGAGAAAAATTTCAATATCCTGTGGAATGGGGCTGCGATTTACAGACGGAACACGAAAGATATATTTCTGAAAAAGTATTTCACAAGGCAGTATTCGTGACAAATTACCCGAAAGAAATTAAATCTTTCTACATGAAACAAAATGCTGATGGGAAAACCGTTGCGGCAGTGGATTTACTTGTCCCGGGCGTTGGGGAAATTATCGGCGGAAGTGAACGGGAATATGATTATGACAAACTCATTGCGGAAATGAATGCAAGAAATATGAATCTTGCGTTGTATCAGGATTATTTGGATTTAAGAAAATACGGCTCTGTGCCGCATGGGGGATTTGGTTTAGGGTTTGAACGGTTGATTATGTATGTTACCGGAGTACAAAATATTCGTGATGTGATTTTTTTTCCGAGAAGTGCTGGTTATATCCGTTAAAATGAATGTAAATAAATTTTTCGTTTTGCTTGTTCTGGCTGTTTTAGTGTTTTCCGGAAAATATTTCGGGAAAGCAATTAATAAAATTTTCAGGCTGTTAGAAACGATTTTCATTTTATTTGTGCTATTTTTAATGATTAGTTATGTGATTAACGGAATTACACATGGCTATGGATAATTAAAAAAAATAAGTTTTTTTCTTGAAAAATTTTGAAAAAAAACTTGACAAACAGAAACAGATATGCTATAATAATTACAGTCATAAGAACAAAGGCGTTCCTGATTGCATAGCAATAGGGAACGTCTCTTTTTTATTATACGAAAGGAATTGATATTATGTCAAAAAGTCTGATTTTGCCGGAAGGGTACACTTCCGCATTAACGCTGAGAGAAACACAGCACGCTATTAAATATGTCAAGGATTTATTCCAGCAGACATTGTCTTTTGCGCTGACACTGGACAGAGTTTCCGCACCGCTGATTGTGCAGAAAGGGAACGGCATCAATGACGACCTCAACGGCGTGGAACGCAAGGTAGATTTCACGATTAAAGAAATCGACAAAGAAGCAGAAGTGGTTCAGTCTCTTGCTAAATGGAAAAGAATGGCTCTTTATCGTTACGGCTATAATCCTGGGGAAGGCATTTACACGGACATGAACGCCATTCGTCGGGATGATGATACAGACAATATGCATTCCATTTTTGTTGATCAGTGGGACTGGGAGAAAGTCATTACCTGTGACCAGCGGACAATTGATTTTCTGAAAGAAACCGTGAAAAATATTGTCAAGGCGATTGTGTTCACTAAACGGAAAGTGAATTTGCGTTATCCGATATTCAAGACAACAATCAAAGAAGAAATTTATTTCGTGACAACGCAGGAACTGGAAGACAGATTTCCGGACAAAACGCCGAAAGAACGTGAAGACTTAATCTGCAAAGAACACAAGACCGTGTTTATTATGCAGATTGGCGGAAAACTGAAAAGCGGAGAACGTCATGACGGACGTGCGCCGGACTATGATGACTGGGCATTAAACGGAGATTTATTTTTCTGGAATGATGTTTTGCAGAAAGCGATTGAAATTTCTTCTATGGGCGTGCGTGTTGATGAAACTTCCTTACAGAGCCAGCTTGCGGAAGCAGATGCATTAGACAGAAACAAATACGAATATCATAAAATGATTACTGACGGCACATTGCCTTTGACGATTGGCGGCGGTATCGGGCAGTCAAGACTTTGCATGTTCCTGTTAGAAAAAGCCCATATCGGAGAAGTGCAGGCTTCTATCTGGTCTGAAGAAATGATTCAGGCATGTGCAGAACATGGCATTACATTATTATAATTTAAATTATAATTTAAAAATTTGACTCTTTTCTATCTTCTGAATTGGTAAAAGAATTGCTGTGCGGAATCTGTGCAGCAATTCTTTGTGAATATGCATAAAAATTAAACAAGTGAATTATGATTATTTAACAAAGATAAAATTTTTCAAAAATTTTTGAAAAAAACTATTGACATTTCCGAGAAGTTGTGCTATAATAAAACCATGATAAAGATTGCAATCTAAAATCAGAAACCGTATACTTTCCGGAAGTGAAAGTAAATTTACAGATAATCCTACTTAACAGAGTAAACAATTTCTGTTGAATATGTGGGTGTTCTGTCAGGAGGGGTTTAACAGTTACAACATTTCTATGAAATTAAAATGTTGTAATAAAGTATTGACTTTTGTATTTGCGATACAAAAAAATTGACTGCATAGCCAAAACAAATGTTGTTAATGTGTACCGATACGTTAGTCGGGAATTTACGCCTTCGGAGTGTTATACCAAACGTGAGTAGAAATTGCTTGCGATTTCAAAAGCGGACACGTTGAACAAGGAATGAAACATAAAAGTTTGCTTTATAACTTTTTATAAGTTTTCAGTAACGGCGGAACCAATGGAAGAGACAAGTTCACAGCAGCAGACGGTTTCGTCTGTCGCAGGTAAGTGATTCAGGTGAGAATCAGACTGGAAAATTAAATTTAAATTATTTCCGTTCTGTTCCCTGAAAAGTTTTTACTGCAAATCAATTCTGCGATAAGCCGGAATAAGTCAATTTCAGATTATGCTTGTTCGTTTCAATGCCGCATGTCTGAAATGTTGCTAAGGTTTAAATGGCGAAAGAAACTTTCTATATAGTGCGTGTTTTTTGAATTTAAATAGAAAGTTGTTGATGCTTATGAAAAGTGACAATGTGCTGAATAAACCATAGTAAGAAAGGCAGTGTGTCCGATGCACAGTTAAGCTCCTGTAAGCCCGTTAAGGGTGCGGATAACGACAATTGAATAAAAAATTACTCCCGATGAATTATATATCGGGAGTTTTTCTGTTCAGGTGAATTGCTGATTCAGCATGTTTTGTTTGAGTTGCCATAATTCAGGGGATAAGTCAACGAAATAAGTTTGAGGATTTTCAAAACGCTTGACTTCTTCCCAGAGGGTTTCGAGTTGTTCTTTGCAGTAGGCTTGAATTTCAGGAAGTGTTGGCGAAGTGTAAACACATACACCATTCTGAAAAATGGGAACTTGTAATTTTTTCGCCGTGAAATTAGTTAAAATTTTCCGTTTGTGGGTATGAACGGGGTCGAAAATTTCATATGGCTGTGAATCGTCAATACATTCATTGTAAAGAGTGAGAACATCAGCAAGAGCCTTTCCGGATTCGTTGTCAAATAACCGCCAGAGGGTTTTAAAAGAGGGGTTAGTAATTTTGACAATATTTTCGGAAATTTTAATTTTCGGAATAATTTTCCCGTTATTTTCCACGGCGGATAATTTGTAAACGCCACCGAAAACAGGTTCAGATTTAGAAGTCACGAGCCGTTCACCAACGCCGAAACTGTCAATTTTTGCGCCCTGCATGATTAAATCACGAATAATATATTCGTCAAGGGAATTAGAAGCGACAATTTGAATATACGGCAAACCGGCATCATCAAGTAATTTACGGGCTTTTTTGGAAAGATAAGCCATGTCGCCGCTGTCAATGCGAATGCCTTTTCCCTTGTGTCCCTGCGATTCCAATTCTTTGAAAACGGTAATTGCGTTAGGAATACCGGAATGCAAAACGCTGTAAGTGTCCACAAGAAAAGTACAGTCATCCGGATAAATTTTCGCATAGGCACGGAATGCTTCTAATTCAGAATCAAATAACTGAATCCAGCTATGTGCCATTGTTCCGAGGGCAGGAATTTGAAAATCTCTGTCAGCGATTGCGCAAGCCGTTCCGGCAACACCGCCAATATAGGAAGCCCTTGCCCCTAAGACGGCACCGTCATAACCTTGCGCCCGCCTGGAGCCAAATTCCATAACAGGGCGACCTTGTGCGGCGGTAACAATGCGGTTTGCCTTTGTAGCAATTAAACTTTGATGGTTAATACTTAATAAAATCATTGTTTCAATTAATTGTGCCTGCATAGCTTCTCCCCGAACGGTTAGAATTGGTTCACCCGGGAAAACAGGCGTACCTTCCGGAACAGCCCACACATCACACGAGAAATGAAAATTTCTCAGATACTGCAAAAATTCTTCACAGAATAAATTTTTGCTTTTCAAGTAAGCAATATCTTTTTCGGAAAAGCTAAGCTGATTTAAATATTGAATAACTTGTTCTAAGCCGGCGGCAATGGCATAAGCGGCATTATCGGGGGCTTTTCTGTAGAACATATCAAAATAGGCAATTTTCTTTCCGCAGCCGTTGCCGAGAAAGCCATTCCCCATAGTTAATTCATAAAAATCAACTAACATGCTTAAATTACGTTGATCAGAAAGATTCATGAATATTCACCTCACAAACTAAATTTACTCCTGACTGCATCAGGAAATCGAAAGCCGCATTCTGCATTTTTTCAGCGGAATGGTTCGGAGCGTCATAAGTTTCCACAGCATTGACGGGAACAATAATTTGAACGGGTTTATTTTGCTGATTGCAGAATGTTTTCAGCGTAAGGCAGAACTGCATAACACAAATATCTGTGCAGACACCGCAAACGAGAAAATTTTCCAGTTCATCATGTTTCCGGAAAAATTCCTGAAATTCCGGAGCGAAAAAGCCGTTAGTAGAATTTTTTTCAATCAGGACATAACCGCCGATTTTCTGAAGAGAAGGCGCAAGCTGTGATTCGGAAGTATTTTTCAGGCAGTGCGGAGGGAACTGCTGAAATTCAAGGCATTCCGGTTCGTGGCAATCGGCGAACGCCACACAGGGAAGATGATGTTCAGCGAAAAATTGCAATAATTTTTCACATTCAGGAAGAACAGAGGCGGAACGTGGACTGGACAGCACGCCTTCAGTTAAAAAGCCGTTGACCATATCCACAATGACAAGGGCAGTTTTTCCGTCAAGGAAGGCACTGCCTGCCATAGGTTGAAAATTTGTTTTCATTTTCATGAAGAGACCTTCTTTCTGTAAATTCTGCTGGGTCTGTGCTGATGACCGGAAGTAAATTTTTCAGTAGGCTGTAATTTATCCGCAATTTTTTTGCGGAAATTTGCCTTATACAGCGGTTGTCCGAGCAGAATTTCATAAATTTTCTGTAATTGCGGAAGTGTAAATTCTTCCGGCAGAAGTGAAAAAGCAATATCCGAATAATTTACTTTATTCCGGATACGTTCCCGCCCGTAAGCAATCATTTCCCGATGGTCGAAAGCGATTTCCGGAAAGGAAAGTATTTTTTCCACGGGGAAAAATTTTTCTCGTTCGGGTTCAGGAATTTGCATTTCAGGAACAAGCGCATAATAAGAAACGGAAATAATTCTCATTCTGGGGTCACGCTGGACATTCCCCCAAGTGTAAAGCTGTTCCATATAAATATTTTGCAATCCTGTTTTCTGAAATAATGCCCTTTGTGCGGCTTCGTCTAAAGTTTCCGCAATCTGCACGAACACCCCCGGCAAAGCCAATTGATTCCGGAACGGGTGCTGTTCTCTTTTGGTTAAAAGCACCTGAAGCTGTTCATTCCGGACAGTAAATAAAACCAAATCCACAGTCACAGAAGGCTTAGGGAAAACAGAACTGTCATACTGTGTTAAAAATTCTTCTTCGGTCAAAAAAGTCACCTGATTTCTGTTAGTATGAATTTACTACTTAGTCTAATTTGATTATAGTATATTTTTACTACTTTGTCAAGAGAAAAATTAAAATTTTTTGATTTTTGTCAGAAAGATAAAATTTTTCACGAAAAAATTAAAAACTTTGTTGAAAACGTCAAAAATCGAAATTAGTCAAATTTTGTCAGAATAAAATTTTCGGGAAATGAAACAAATATTTTCCGAAAACGTTTAAATAGTTTACTTCATGGGAAAAACCCGAAATTTTTTTCCGGAAAGTTTTTGGTGATTTTCACCAAAAAATAAAACTAATATTCTACAAACTTTGTGATTCAATTTTATTGATTGAACCTGTTGAATGTGCTATAATTAAATCAGGCGTTATGCCATAGAAAGATAAGAACAAACAGAACAAAAGGAACACTGCTGAAAAGGAGAAATGACAATGGAATTTGCACATATTCCTGTATTGCTATCTGAAACATTGGAATATCTGGCAGTCCGTCCCGACGGAATTTACATTGACGGCACTGTCGGAGGTGCAGGACATTCCAGAGAAATTGCTTCCCGATTAAGCGAAAACGGGTTGTTAATCGGCTTAGACCGTGACCCCGATGCTGTAGCAGTTGCTACGGCACGATTGCAGGATTTTCCGGCAAAAGTCATTCAAGGCAACTATTCACAGATGCGGCAAATTCTTGACCGCCTGAACATCTTTGCTGCTGACGGCATTTTGTTAGATTTAGGCGTTTCTTCTCATCAACTCGATGAACCGGAACGGGGTTTTTCCTATCAGACAAATGCACCGCTGGATATGCGCATGAGCCAGGAAGGATTCAGCGCATATGATCTCATCAACTCATGGGACGAGCAGTCTCTGAAAAAAATTCTCTGGGCATACGGCGAAGAAAAATTCGCTCCTCAAATTGCACATGCAATCATTCAAGCCAGAACTAATGCTCCTGTGAAAACAACGGGAGAACTTGCTGAACTCGTCCGTCAGGCTGTGCCGCAGAAATACCGGAGAGAAAAAAATCCTTGCAAAAAAACATTTCAGGCAATCCGCATCGCTGTCAATGATGAATTTGAACATCTTCGAATTGGTCTTGATTCAGCGTTTGCGTGCCTGAATACCGGCGGAAGGCTTGCGGTAATTACCTTTCATTCTCTTGAAGACCGGATAGTCAAGCAAAAATTCGCTGACTGGTGCAGAGGGTGTACATGCCCTCCAGATTTTCCGCAATGTGTTTGCGGAAATCGTCCTAAAGCCCGACTTCTTACCCGCAAGCCAATAACAGCCGGAAAAGCTGAATCCGAACAGAACCATAGAAGCCATAGTGCAAAATTGCGTGTGATTCAGAAATTATGACCCTGTTGTTTTGCAGAAAGGGGAATTTTCCACATGAATAACATAGACCAGGAACTGGAATATTCCGAAGAAAAGCCGGAAAAGAAAGCTCCTGTGGTGAAAATTATTTTTTGTGCGCTGGTGTGTTTTGCTTTGTTGGCGGCAGTAATTTTCAGCAATGTGCAGCAATTGCAGATTGTCAGTGAAATTACGGAAAAGCAGAAGGAATATACTGATTTACAAAGTGAAAACGTCAGAATGCAGACAGAATTAGCCGGAAAGACTTCTAATAAAAACGTACAGGAATATGCAGAAAATGTTTTAGGTATGCATATATTAAACCCTTCACAAGTGGAATATATTCAGATTCAAACAGATGATGTTGTGGAAATTCCGGAAGAAGAAAAAAATATTTTCGTCCGGATTAAGACAGCATTTGACGAGTTTGTCGCATACATGAGAGGGTAATCTGCATAAAATAATAACAAAATTACTTAAATTGGGAATGAATGTACAAGCAGGCAGGAAAACAAGAAAACACCTGTCTGCTTTTTCACTCAGACGGAGGTGTGGAATTTGCAGCAAAAAGATTATGAACCAACGGTATTGATGAAGAAAAGAGCCGTTTTAGGTGGTTTCGGCATATGTTTACTTTTAGCAATAGCCGTAATCATTAAATTAGGAATGATTTGCATAAAGGATCATGATGTTTATGCGGAAAAGGCGAATAACAAGCATTTCAGCCGGATTACGATAAAAGCGCACAGGGGGAGCATTTACGACCGGAACGGAGAACCGCTTGCCAGAAGTGCAACAGTGTATAAAGTTTACATTGACCCGCAGCAATTTCAGAGCGACATGGAACAAATCGGCGAAACGATGAAGAAACGGCAGGAAATTCTTGACAAAGGCGGAAAATTAGACGAAGACAAAATTGTTAAGCCAATTGAAGAATTACGGGAAGAAATTTTACAGACGATTGCAGAAAAGTTAAATCTTGATGTAGATTCTGTGCGGGAAGCTTCTGAAAAAAATATTAAATATTATATTTTGCAGAATCAAGTGGAAAAGCAAACCGCAGATGAACTAATGGAATATTTAGATACTTACGGTTTAACTTCCGTGAAAACGGAAGAGGACACAAAACGATATTACCCACAGAATGAACTTGCTGCACAAGTGATTGGTTTCACGAACAGTGACGGCGAAGGGCAATATGGTTTGGAAGCTTATTACAATCGTTATCTTTCCGGAACGGACGGAAGAGTAATTTCCGCAACAGATGCTATGGGGAATGAAATGCCTTACCGGTATTCAACAACTTATCCAGCGGAAGACGGCAGTTCATTATATTTAACTTTGGATATGACTTTGCAATATTACATGGAAAAATATTTGCAGGAAATGTGTGAACAATTCGACGTGCAGAACCGTGCCTGTGGCATTATGATGAATGCGAAAACCGGTGCAATTTATGCAATGGGAACATATCCGAGTTTTGATTTGAATCACCCGTCGGAAATTTACGATACAGCCGTCAGAACGGAATTAGAAGCTTTACCGGAAGCGCAATATCAGGAAGCCTATATTAACGCCCGTGAACAGCAATGGAAAAATAAAGCCATTACGGAAATTTACACGCCAGGTTCAGTATTTAAAATTTTCACGACTTCTATGGCAATTGAAGAAAAAGCCATTGACCCTGACAAAGATAAATTTTTCTGTACGGGGGCGTACACAATCCCAGGAGTAAAGCCAATACATTGTCATTTGACTTCCGGACATGGGGAACAGACATTTTCGGAGGCGTTGACAAATTCATGCAATCCGGCATTTATTGAAGTTGGTTTAAGGGTAGGCATACAGAAATTCTCACAATATTTCAGTGCATTTGGTTTAACAGAAAAAACAGGCATTGACTTACCGGGGGAAACTTCCAGTAGTTACCGCACAGAAGAAAACATGAGTACAGTTGATTTAGCAGCGAGTGCTTACGGGCAGTCGAATGCTTTAACGCCAATTGAAATGATTACCGGAATAGCCTCAGCCATTAACGGCGGTTATTTAGTTCAGCCGCATATTGTGGACAAAATCGTTTCCAACGAGGGGAATGTCATTAAAAGTTTCGGAACGAATGTGAAACGGCAGGTAATTTCGGAAGAAACTTCCGCAAAAGTTCGGGAATTATTGCAAGCAGTCGTAGACAACAACGGCGGTTCGAATGCGTACATTAAAGGCTATGCCATCGGGGGAAAATCTGGTACATCTGAAAAATTAGAAACACCGGAAGAAGATTATGTTGCTTCTTATGCATGTTTTGCGCCGGCAGATGATCCGGAAATTGTCATGTTAATAATGGCAGATGACCCCAGAGGGTCAAGTTATTACGGTTCTAAAGTGGCAGCACCATTTTCAAGAATGATTTTAGAAGAGGCATTGCCTTATTTAGGGTATTATCCGGAATACACCGAAGAAGAATATGAACATTTAGATGTTACCGTGCCGTTATTACTGGATAGTCAGGTGACTTCCGCAACGGATACATTGCAGGAACTCGGCTTAGATTATGAAATTATCGGCAACGGGGAAACGGTTGTCGGTCAATGTCCGCTGACGGGGTACACGGTTTCACCGGAAGGGAAAGTCATTCTTTACACAGAAAAAGACTATGAACCGGAATTTGTCACCGTGCCGGACGTAACAAAATATACTTCTTCTGATGCAAGTCAGGCGTTAATGAATGCGGGCTTGAATTACGTTGAAGCCGGGGCTTCCACAGAAAGGACGAATGTATTAGTACAAACGCAGTCTATACCAGCCGGAGAAATGGTTGAAGTGGGTACAGTCATTCAATTAGATTATGTTGTAGACAGTCAGGGCGACTGAAAAATTTTATTCAGGAGATGAAGTTCATGAAACTTTCAGTTTTATTGGAAAATGCTGTTTCTGTTTCGGAAAAACTTGCGAAAACGGAAATTTCCGGCATTACAGACGACAGCCGGAAAGTGAATGCAGGGAGTTTATTTGTCTGTATTAAAGGGGATAAATTCGACGGTCACAGTGTTGCCGGAAAAATGTTAGAACAAGGTGCAGCAGCGGTTGTTGTGGAACGGGATTTACAACTCGGAGAACGGCAAATTTTAGTGAAAGACAGCCGGAATTTTTATGGGAAACTTTGTGCAGCGTGGTTCGGACATCCGGAACGGAAAATGCGTTTTATCGGCGTAACCGGAACGAATGGAAAAACCACAATCACGAATTTAATTAAAAGAATTTTAACAGCGAATGGGCATAAAGTTGGACTAATTGGAACAATTCAGAATGAAATCGGTGAAGAAGTCATTCACACAGATAATACAACGCCGTTTACATTCGAGTTAATGCAATTATATGAAAAAATGTATCAAAGCGGTTGTGATACGGTAGTTATGGAAGTTTCTTCTTTCGGGCTGGTACAGAAACGCATAGGGGAAACGCATTTTGACATTGCGGTATTCACGAATTTAACGCAAGACCATTTAGATTATCACCACACAATGGAAAATTATTATCAGGCGAAAAAATTATTATTTTCCGTTTGTGACAAGGCAGTCATTTATTCTGATGATGAATACGGGAAAAGGCTTTATCAGGAAATTACTTGCGAAAAATATTACTATGGCAGTACAGGGGAATATTGTTGCAAGCCGATTTCTGTAAAAGCAAGCGGAGCTGAATTTTTTCTGAATCAGAAAAAAATTTCTTTGCAGATGACCGGATATTTTAACATTGCTAATGCAACAGCAGCATATGCAGTTTGTGAATTATTCGGGCTTGAGGAAAAACAAATTCTTCCGGCGTTGACTTCCTGCACAGGAATAAGAGGAAGATGCGAAGTTATTCCGACAGGGAAAAATTTTTCCGTAATTTGTGATTATGCACACACGCCTGATGCTCTGGAAAACATTCTTGAAAATGTGAAACTTTACACAGAATATGAATTAGTATGTTTATTCGGCTGCGGCGGAAACAGAGACAGAACGAAACGCCCGTTAATGGCGAAAGCGGCAGCGAAATTCGCCGACAGGTTAATTGTCACTTCTGATAATCCAAGAGATGAACAACCAGAAGCCATTATTCAGGATATTTTGGAAGGACTGAAAGACAGCGCAACGCCTTATGAAGTTGTTGTTGACCGCAGGGAAGCCATTGCCCACGCTTTGAAAACAGCAGAATCAGGGGATGTCATTGTTCTTGCCGGAAAAGGGCATGAAGATTATCAGATATTCGCTAATCATCAGTATATACATTTTGATGAACGTGAAGTTGTGGCAGAAGCCTTGAAAAATTTGCATTGAACCGGAGGAAAACCAAAATGGAAACGCTTACTTTGAAAGAAATTGCTGAAAAATTGGGAACGGCTTGCCCAGTTGATGCAGAAATTACGGAAATCAGCACGGACACCCGAAATTTACCGGAAAACTGTTTATTTTTAGCATTGAGAGGGAAAAAATTCAACGGGCATGATTTTGTGAAACAGGCAATAGAAGCCGGAGCAGTTGCCGCTGTTACGGACACGCAAATTGAAAATTTCCCTTGTTTAGTTGTGGAAGATACCGGAAAAGCATTATTAGCAATTGCGAATCTTTACCGGAAGAAATTTTCCGTTCCTGTTGTTGCTGTGACGGGGAGTGTTGGAAAAACCACAACAAAAGAATTAATTGCTTGCGTACTTTCGGAACGGTTTAACACGTTACGGACAGAAGCGAATTTAAATAATGAAATTGGTATGCCGAAAACAATTCTGCAATTCACCGCTGAACAGGAAGCAATGGTGTTAGAAATGGGTATGAATCATTTCGGGGAAATTGCGAACATGAGCCGGAGTGCAGAACCAACAATTGCGGTCATTACGAATATTGGCTTTTCACATGTGGAAAATTTAGGTTCACAGGAAGGCATTAAAAAAGCAAAATTAGAAATTTTAGAGGGAATGCCGGAAAATGCGCCTTTAATTACTAATGCAGATGATTTGTTACTGTGCAAATTAAAACAGGAATTGTCAAGACCGGTATATACTTTTTCCACGAAAGGCAATGCAGCAGATGTGACAGCGGAGGACATACGGGAAGAAAACGGCGTGACGACGTTTTCCATTTGCAGTGACGGGAAAAAACGCTTAGCCGTTCTTCCGGCAATCGGGGAACATAATATTCAGAATGCCTTAGCGGCGTATTTAGTAGGAAAATTAACCGGAATGGAAGAACAGGAAATTCTATGCGGTTTAGCAAGTTATCAGCCTGTAGGAATGCGGCAGAATATTATGGAAAAAAACGGGCAGATTATTATTGCAGATTGCTATAATGCAAGTCCTGATTCCATGCAGGCAGGCTTGAATGTGTTAAGCCATTACCTGACAGAAGGAAGAAAAATTGCCGTTCTCGGAGATATGTTAGAATTAGGGAACATGACGGAAGAACTTCATGCCAAAGTGGGGGAAATGGTCAGCCGTGCAGGAATTGACGCTGTTTTCTGTTACGGGGAAGCTGCTGAACGAATTGCGGAACATGCCGGAAACAAAATCATGAAATTCTGCACCACTCAGCCAGAAATTTTAGTAGAAAAATTACGTGAAACGGTTCAGGAGGGAGACGTACTTCTGTTCAAAGCAAGTCACGGAATGCATTTAGAAGAAATCATTCATGAGCTTTACGGAGAGGAATAATGCCGGTCTGGTTACAAATTACCGCCGCAGTCAGTGCCGCCTTGTGCAGTGGGGTAATGGGAATAGCATTAATTCCGTTTTTAGAAAAATGCCGCTTTTGTGAACCGGATTCGGAAAATCAGAATACACCGGAAGTTTCTCAAGAAAAAGTAAAGCCTACAATGTGCGGAATTTTATTATTATTCGGGAGTACAGCAGGTTTAGTGTTAAGTTATACACTGTATATGCAGTTTGGCGGAGCAGACAGAACAGGAATTGAATTTCAGACGGAAAGCCGTGCGCTCAGGCTAATCATGATACAAGGCTTAATTACAGGCTTTTTAGGTTGGTTAATGGACTATCAGCGGACGGTCAGAAGAAAACCCGATACCGGAGAAATTAATTTTTTAGTGATACTAATGATATTTCTCACGAATTATAGTTTTTTAAAATTTTTACCGGAAGAAAATGTTTTAAATTTAGGGTTTATGCAGTGGAATGCAGGAAAGTTAAGTGTTTTTGTTAGGGCAGTTTTATTAACAGGATTTTGGGCGAGTATGCAAAAGCCGGAACAGACTACTGACGGCATAAGCATTACAGCAAGCGGTGTGCAGTGTTTATGTTTAGCAATACTTAGTCTTTCGGGAAAGCAAAATATCAATGCATTATATGCTTTAACAATTGCGGGAGCGTGTGCAGGGTGTTTTTACTGGAATCTTCCGGAATCGAAATGCCGTTTAGGGCAGACGGGAACTTATTGGTTAGGGATAACTATTCCGATGTTATGCAGTAATCTGCATCAATGGAATGATTTTCTGTTATACATGGCAGTATGGATAGTGAACTGGCTTCCTTCTGTGCTGAAAAAGAAAACGCTTTTAGAATTATTAAAGCGTGAAGGAATGACAGCTCTGCAAAGAATTATGATTCTGACAGGATTTGCATTATTTTGCGGAATATTATCCATTATGCCGGAACATACCTGAAAGGGAGGCGGAAATTCGTGAAACTGGAAAGAAAAAAAATACGCATGACAGGCGTAAATATGACATTTGCAATAGTGGTGTTGTTACTTTTAGGAATAGGCATTATTATGATGTTTTCGGCGAGTTATGCCATAGCCATTAACGAAGGGAAACCTGGGTATTATTACGCATTAAGACAGGCAATTTTCGGGGCAGTTGGTATTGTGGCAATGGTCATTGCCTCATTTATTGACTATCATGTGTATCAGAAAGCTTGGATAGCAGTGGGGTCATATGCGGGCAGTGTAGTTTTATTAGTTGTGGTGTTATTTTTCGGAACGGATTTAGGCACAGGCTGTAAACGTTGGTTAAATTTACCGGGAGGAATGACATTCCAGCCGTCGGAATTAGCAAAATTTGCAATTGTGATTTTATTTGCCTATTTGATAGATGTCAATTCCGAACGAATGAAAACATTCAAATATGGCACATTATTTTATATGCTTTTATTGGGTGTTATTGCAGGATTGCTCATGCAACAGCCGCATTTGTCGTGTACACTGTTAATTGCTATGATGGGCGTAGCATTATTATTTATCGGCGGTGCTAAAACTTTGCATTTAGTCCTTTCCGGACTGGTTGGTTTAGCTGGTGTAGCGTTAATGGTTCTGCAAAAAGTACTCAGTGGAGACCAGACTTATTTTTTAACGAGACTTGAAACATGGTTTCACCCATTCGACTATGAAGATGCCTACCAGACACAGCAATCACTAATTGCTATTGGTTCAGGCGGTGCATTTGGTTTAGGATTAGGAGAATCCCGACAGAAATATTTATATTTGCCGGAATCGGAAAATGACTTTGTTTTTTCCATTATTTGTGAAGAATTAGGCTTTGTCGGAGCATTGACAGTGATTTTACTGTTTCTGCTTTTGGTTGCGCAGGGGTTTCACATTGCCACGCACAGCAAAGACAGATTCGGAATGTTAGTTGCGGCAGGGTTTACGCTGCAAATCGGGTTACAGGCATTTATTAACATTGCCGTTGTCAGCAATCTGTTTCCGAATACCGGAATTAGCTTGCCATTTTTCAGTTACGGCGGTACAGCGTTAATGATGCAATTATTTGAAATGGGCATTGTGCTGAATATTTCACGGGGGCGGTATGTCATGAACCAGAACACACGGAAAAAAACCGCACAACCGGAAACGGCATAATTAACAATTTCAGAAAGGAACACAAACATGAAAGTATTACTCGCAGGGGGCGGAACGGGCGGACACATCAATCCGGCGTTAGCGATTGCCGGAATCATTCGGAAACATATTCCGGAAACGGAATTTTTATTCGCCGGAACGCCGAACGGCATGGAAGCGAAACTCATTCCGGAAGCCGGTTATAAAATAGAATTTATTAAAGTTGCCGGATTTCAAAGAAAACTTACTTTAGAAAATATTGGAAGAAATATAAAAGCGGTTTATTATTTAGCAGGTTCAGGAAAACGGGCGAAAGAAATTATTCAGGGATTTCAGCCGGATATTGCAATTGGAACGGGCGGTTATGTTGCCGGACCGGTCATTCGCATGGCAGCGAAAATGGGCATTCCGTCAGCAATTCATGAACAAAATGCTTATCCCGGGGTAACGAATAAACTTTTAGCGAAAGAAGTCAGTCATGTGATGCTGACTGTAGAAGAAGCGAAAGACTATTTTCCGGAGAAAATGCAATACACGGTAACGGGGTTGCCTGTTCGTGCAGAATTATTAAAAAAATCTAAAGCGCAGGCACGGGCGGAATTAGGATTTGATGACAAATTCTGTATATTATCCTTCGGGGGAAGTCTCGGCGCAGGGTGCATCAATGAAACAATGGCAGAAGTATTTCAATGGCATGTTTCTAAAAATTTAGCAATCAATCATATTCACGGTTACGGCGGTATGGGGAAAGAAACATTTCCGGCGAAAATGAAAGAATATCACGTTCCCCTGAAAAGTAAATGCATTCGAATTACAGAATATATTCATGATATGGACACTTGCATGGCGGCGGCGGATTTAGTTATTTGCCGTTCCGGAGCGAATGCGCTTGCGGAATTAGAAGCATTAGGAAAACCGTCAATTTTGATTCCCTCGCCGATTGTTGCCGGAAATCATCAATATCATAATGCAATGGTATTAGGAAAAGCCGGAGCGGCAATTGTCATTGAACAGAAAAATATTACTAATCAAGACATGATTGCGCATATTGAAAAACTTTACCAAAATCCGGAAAAATTACGGAGTATGGCTAAGCAGGCAGCTTCTTTAGCTATTCCGGACACGGAAGAAAGAATTTGGAAAGTCATTCAGAACTTAATTTCGGAAAAGAAATAATTCTGCACCGGACTGACACTTTTTACATACTATGCAAAATGAAAGGAGTGTCAGTAATGCAAAAATTTGTGATACACGGAGGGAAACGTTTAGAAGGTGACATTACAGTACAGGGGGCGAAAAACAGTGCTTTACCGATTTTGTCGGCAGCAATGCTTTGTGATGGGGAAAGTATTTTAGAAAATTGTCCGGAACTTTCGGACGTTTACGCCGCTTGTCAGATTTTAACGCATTCAGGCTGTCGGTGCAGAATGGAAAATCACACAGTAACCATACAGGCGGAAACTATTCAGAATGCGGAAATTCCGGAAAATTTAATGCAGGAAATGCGGTCATCAATTATTTTTTTAGGGGCAATGCTGGGAAGAACAGGAGAATGCATTTCCGGTTATCCGGGGGGCTGTGAATTAGGGTCAAGACCAATTGATTTGCATTTGCAAGCATTTCAGAAAATGGGCGTGAAAATTCAGGAAGAAAACGGAATCCTTTTCTGCACAACGCCGAACGGCTTACACGGGGCGAAAATTCATTTACAATTTCCGTCCGTGGGCGCAACGGAAAATATCATGCTTGCAGCAGTGCTTGCCGACGGGGAAACAATCATTAGTAATGCCGCAAGGGAGCCGGAAATTTTCGATTTAGCGAACTATTTAAAAAAATGCGGTGCGAAAATTACCGGAGCAGGAGAGAGTACAATTTTCATTGAGGGGGTAAAGAAATTACATGGCTGTACATACCGGATTATGCCTGACCGGATAGTGACAGCCACATGGTTAGCCGCCGCAGCTGCAACAGGCGGAACAATTCGTTTATTGCAGGCGGACACGGGAAGTTTAGAAGGCATTTTAGACGTATTCGAACAAATGCATTGTTCATGCAGTCACACGAAGAAAACAATTTGTTTTTCGGCGAATAAACCGTTAAAAGCAATTCGTTGCCTGAAAACAATGCCTTACCCGGGATTTCCCACAGATGCGCAAGCAATCGTGATGGCGGTGCTTTGTCAGGTAAAAGGAACATCTTTAATTGAAGAAACAATATTTGAAAATCGTTTCCGGCATACAGATGCACTAATGAGAATGGGAGCAGATATTCAAATTGCTGGACGGGCGGCAATTGTGCATGGTGTGAAAAAATTACACGGTGCAACAGTCAGCGCAACGGATTTACGAGGAGGAGCGGCAATGTTAATTGCTGGACTCAGTGCGGAAGGGGAAACAGTCATTACAGAACTTTCGCACATCGACAGAGGATATGACAAACCGGAAAAAATTTTAGCGAATATAGGGGCAGACATTCGGAGAAGATAAAGGCTTTTAATGCGAGGAAGTGAGCAGAATTGAGAGATATTGAAAAATTGAATATGTCACATGATGCAGACACAAGAAGAATCCGTCGTCGTCGTCGGGGGCGTTCGTTATATGCATTACTGGGAATTATTCTGACATTTGCAATTATCATCACTTTGTCAATGACAATCTTTTTCAATATTAAAACCATACGGGTGACGGGTGATGCGGAATATACGCCGGAAGAAATTGTTGAAGCCGTTGGTGTTTCCAAAGGGGATAACATGATGCGGATTCATCTTGACGAACAGGAAACGAAAGCGGAAGAATTACTGATTAATGCTGAACAGGTAGACATTCAAAGACAGTTTCCGAGTACATTAGTCATTGACGTGCAGAAAGCCATTCCGGCGTATAATGTCAGTTATGAAGAAGGAACGTTAATTGTCAGCGAACAGAATAAAATTCTCCGTAACAGCATGGACCCAGTAGAAGGCTTAATCAGCATTACCGGATATGAACCGGAAGAAACTACTCCAGGGAAACGCCTTTCCGCTAAAGAAGAACGGCAAGAGAAAATTTTTTCTTCTTTTCAGGAAATTTTGCAGGAAATGGATTTAACCGTGCCGATTGCTTCTATAGATATATCTGATTTGAATAATATTCAAGTCAGTTTTGACCATAGAATTGAATTTTCCATGGGAAACTGGAGTGAAATTCCCTATAAAATTCGTTTTGCGGAGCAAGTCATTGCCGAACAGCCGGAAGGCAAAGAAGGCTATTTAACGATGATTGGCACGAATCAATGTTCTTTCCGGAATAAGTCCGACGTGGAAAACGCTGAAAAAGCGGCAGAATGGAAAGCTGCCGCCCAGCAGGAAGCCTTAACGGAAAACATGCCGGAAAATTCAGAAACAGTTGCTGTACTGCCGGAGAGTGCTGAACAAGTTGAATAAAATTTTCTGTATATTTTTGTGAAAATCACTCAAAAAACAGTGGGCAAAGTTGTATGTTTCAGGAAAATTTGAAATTTTGTCAAAAAACTATTGCAAATTTCAATGAGATGTGTTAAAATAAGATTATCTAAGTATTTTTTACGGAATTTTGATTCTGGTAGGAGGAACAAATAATGACAGATTTCATTTATGAAGAAGCATTTGAACCTGATGTGAATATTAAAGTAATTGGTGTTGGCGGCGGCGGCGGCAACGCTTTAAACTGCATGGTTACTTCAGATGTCAGTGATATTGAATATGTAACAATCAATACAGATGCTAAAGCGTTGAAAAATTCCAAAGCGGCTACTCGTATTCAGATTGGCGCAAAACTGACCAAAGGCAGAGGAGCAGGAAATTTACCTGAAATTGGTCAGCACAGTGCAGAAGAAAATATTGAAGAAATTGAAGCCGCACTCAAGGGTGCAGACATGGTATTTATTACCGCCGGAATGGGCGGCGGAACAGGAACAGGAGCTGCTCCAGTTGTCGCAAAAGCTGCCCAGCAAATGGGCATTTTAACCGTTGCCGTGGTAACGAAACCGTTTGCATTCGAGGGCGGTCAGAAAATGCGTCAGGCGGAAGCCGGCATTGCTGAATTGCAGAAATATGTGGATTCTTTAATTGTGATTCCGAATGAAAAATTATTAGCTGGTTTGGAAAAAGCCCCCACAATGAAAGAATCGTTTGCCCTTTCAGATGATATTCTGAAAACAGGTGTGAAGAGCATTTCGGATTTAATTGCAGAAGAGGGCTATATTAATTTGGATTTCGCAGACGTTTCCACTACAATGAAAGGTGCAGGCTATGCACATATGGCAACCGGACATGGTTCCGGAAAAGACAAGGCAATGGAAGCCGCAAAAGCGGTTATCAGCAGCCCGCTTTTAGAAACGTCCATTGCAGGCGCAAGGCGGTTATTAATTAACATTGCCATGTCAGAAGATACATTAGCTTCTGATGTAGATGCCGCTTCTAAAATGATTACAGAAGCCGCTGCTCCGGATGTACAATTTATTTTCGGCGCAGCATTCAAGGAAGATATGCAGGACGAAATGAGCATTACGGTAATTGCGGCAGATTTTTCCAAAAATGAAGAAAAGCAGGAAGAACCAGAAGAAGATAACGAATTTTTCCCTAATTCCCGTTATTCTTCAAAATCTAAATCAAGAAAAGAAACTGTTTCCATGATGATGGATGATTCTGATGATGATTCTGACGAAAACACCGGAAAAGAAACACGGAAAAGTGCTAATCCGTCGGAACAGACTAACAGCTATATGCCGAGACCTTCCGGTCAGACAATCAGAAGACCTTCTGTGAATGATATGGACATGAAAGAAATTTTTGATATTTTAGGAGGAAATGACTGATATGCCGTCAGAATTTTTACTGAAAACAACATTTTTCGGGAATGGTTTTCAGAAAGAATCTGTTTTGGCATATTTGGAACAGCTCCAGGAAGAAATACAAAAATTAGAATTTCAATCTGGTGTACTTCATGAAGAAATTCATGTTGAGTTAAAACCAGCGAAATTCGGCGGAGGGTTTGAAAAAATTTCTGTTCTGCAATGCGTGGAACAATTGCAGGCGAGAATACTTGAACTGGAAAATTTACTTGCATAATGCAGTTACTCCGGCAGTTTTGCCGGAGTATTTTTGTAAATTTGGTGAAATTGCACGAATTTTCTATCAGGAATTTTACATATATTCTCTTGCAACGGAATGAAAAATATGTTATAATAAAAACAGTAATGTTGCACAGGGGAATAAAATTCGCCCTGTCAGGAAAGTGAGTTGTTATTATGTCCATTCCAACCGGTGTGCTGAAGCCAACGAAAATCGGCGGCGGCTTTGAAAGGGATTCCGTTCTAACGTATGTCGAAGAACTCCAAAATAAAAATAACGAGTTAGAAGATGAACTGAAAGAACTCCGAGAAGCTAAAAGTGCTGAACAGAATCAGTTGATTCAGGATTACAAACGTGGCGAAGAAGACGCAAAACGTCATGCCGCTGAAATTGAACGTGAAGCAGAAAGAAAAGTTCAGTCTGCTGAAAAAAAGGCTTCCGAATTTGAAAAGAAATTTCATGATGCTACGGAAAAAGCGTCAAAATTAGCCGAAGCCCTCAAGGCAGAAAAAGAAGGCAGGCAGGCTGACGTTGTCAAAGTCGGCAAACAGCTTGACGAATTGAAAACCAACGGCGCAGACGCAAACAAGCTGAAAGAATGCCAGAAAGAAATTATTGACCTGAAAAGCGAAATCAGTTCCATGAGTATGGAACTTAACGAACTGAACGCAAAATTAGAATTGCAGGAAACAGAACTTGCTGACCAGAAATCCAAAGTTGAAGATGCAGAAGTGGAATTAGAAGATTTGAATCAGTCTTTAGATGCGAAAGATGATGAAATTGCCTCTAAAAGTGAAGAAATTTCTTCTTTGAAGTCCAGAAATGCCCGTTATGAATCGGAACTTTCTGAACTTAGAGCTTCTGAAAAAAGTCAGCGTGAAGAAATTCGGAAACTGGAAAAAGAAATTCAGGAACTGAAAAACCAGTCTGTACAGAATGTTACAGCGGATATGTTCGGCGGTTGGATGTCTAATCTTGCCAAAGAAGCAGAAAATAAAGCCCGTGAACAGGTAGAACAGGCACAGAAAGAAGCCGAAGAAATCGAAAAAGAAGCCAGTGAAGCAGCAGAAGCACTTCTTTCCGAGGCGGAAGAACGTGCCGCAACTGCTAACGCAGAAGCAGATAAAATTCTGGATGCAGCACGCAAGCAGGCTGAACAAGAATGTGCTGATAAAATTAAGCAAGCCGAAAAAGCCGAAAAGAACGCCTCTGCTTTAACTTCTAAAGTGCAATCCATGCTTTTGGAACAAGTTTCCAAACTGGAAGAACAGTTACAGCTGATTCAAGAAACGGTAATGCAGTCTGTAGAGGGCATGACAGATAAACTTGATGAAGCGGGTACATATATTGAAAAGGCAAAAGAAGAAATTCAGACAGGTGCAGAAGCCATTCCGGTTCAACAAGCTGCTCCAGCTAAACCGGTTACTCCGGTTAAACCGGCTACACCAGCACCAGCTGCTAAAGCTCCCACTCCGCCCCCAGTAATGCCGAAACCAGCTCCAGAACAGAATAGAAAACCTGCTGCTGCTCCACCTCCGCCACCTCCGGTAATGCCGAAACCTGCTCCGGAACAGAAGGCTAAGCCTGTAGAAAAGCCTAAGCCTGCAATCAGTCCGGCACCGTCGCTTTCAGCTTTACTCGAAGAAGCGGAACAATCTGTCATTCAGACTGTAGAAAAAACGCCTGAAAAACCACAGAAACCAGTGGAACAACCTGTAAAGCAGCCTAAACCCATTGCAGCAATGGCACCGGATTTGTCTTCTTTACTGGCAGAAGCAGAACAGGCAGTTGTTGAACCGGTAATTCCTCCGAAAAAGAATAATAATAGTGCTAATACAGATGATGATGTATTTAATTTACAGGAGAAAACGCCAGCAGAAGCCGATACATTCCAGCCACAGGAAGAAGAAATTCTCGACATTGACAGTTTTTCACAGTCCGGCATGATGTTCAATACAGGCATTCGGGCAAGAGCGGCTACTCCTCCGCCAAAACAAAATAATAAGAAAAAAGGCGGCGGCGATTTCAGCTGGGATGAACTCGTTGCAGAAAATAACGCTGCTAACCGAAAGAAGAAAAGACCTAACTAATTTTTAATAATTTTTGATTGAGGTGTGAGTGATGCCGGAATTATTGAAACTTGATGCACGAGAGTTGAAAAATTATGCACAAAAACTGCATATTGGGGATAAACTCCTGCTTTCTGGGTATGTTTATACTGCAAGGGATGCAGCGCATAAGCGAATTGCTGAATTAATGGATTCCGGCAAACCGACACCGTTTCCAATTCAAAATTCTGTGATTTATTATGCAGGTCCTACGCCGTCACCCCCGGGGAAAGTTATTGGAGCGTGTGGTCCGACTACTTCAGGAAGAATGGACCCTTATGCGCCGAAATTATTAGATTCAGGGCTTGCCGCAATGATTGGAAAAGGCGAACGTTCTTTAGCAGTCCGTGAGGCGATTGTCCGTAATAAAGCCGTTTACCTTTGCGCAATCGGCGGAGCAGGTGCATTAGCCGCAAAATGCGTTAAGCAATTAGAAGTCATTGCATTTGATGATTTAGGTTGTGAATCAGTGAAACGGCTTTATTTAGAAAATTTTCCGTTGGTTGTCTGCAATGATGCTTACGGAGGGGATTTATTTTCACAGGGGCGCATGACCTATGCTAAATAAGCAGGCATTGCAAGCGTTGACAGATGAAGAATTAGCGGCGTTATCTGTTCATTCAGAAGAAGCGGAAAAAGAGCTTTTAACAAGATATTTCCGGTTGATTCGATTTCATGCGGGGCGTTACGCTATTAGTGCGGCAGATGCGGAAGATTTAACGCAGGAAGGCTTAATTACGCTTTTGCGAATCATGAAACAATTTGACCGTTCACAGAATACCCGTTTTTCTTCATTTGCGCAGACGTGTATTATTAACAGAATGCGCAGTATTGTCCGTTCACAGCAGAATGCAGCGGCGGCGGAAGAAACACTTTTCCGGAAAATGGAAGAAACCGGAGAATGGATTGACCCCGACACGCCGGAGAGCATTCTTTTACAGAAAGAAAGTTATGCTGACCGTTGCACGCAGGTTATGGAAGCTCTATCCGATAAAGAATGGGAAATTCTGAGATGCATTCTGAACGGGGCAACGTATGCGGAAACAGCCGAAAGGCTACACATTACAACAAAATCCGTAGATAACGCTATGCAAAGAATCCGTCGGAAAATGCGGACAGCACAGCAAAAAACGGGTGAATAACAAGTTTTGTTTTCCCGTAAGGGTAACAATAAATCAGGGATTATTGCTTAATTGCCGTAGTCCGGAACAAATGATTTAAGTGAGGTAATAGAAATATGTATGAAGATAAGACTTTAGTTTGCAAGGATTGCGGAAATGAGTTTATTTTCACTGCCGGAGAGCAGGAATTTTATGCAGAGAAAAATTTTGAACATGAACCGCAGAGATGTAAAGAATGCCGCATAGCAAGAAAACGTGCAGCAAGAGGCGCAAGAGAAATGTTCACGGCTGTTTGTGCATCTTGCGGCGGTGAGGCGAAAGTGCCATTCCAGCCAAAGGAAGACAGACCTGTATATTGCAGTGAATGTTTTGCTAAAATTAAAGGCGAATAAGAAAGGAAAACAGTGTTATGGTTATTACGAAAGAAACTGTAATCGGAGATATTTTAGATGAAGATATGGAAGTAGCCCCTTATTTTCTGGAAATCGGAATGCATTGCTTAGGGTGTCCGGCATCGAGAGGGGAAACGATTGAAGAAGCGTGCAGTGCGCATGGCACAGATGCGGATGAATTAGTTGCCCGTCTTAATGCACATTTTGGAAATCAGTAAATCAGATTGCAAGGGCGGCGGCGAAAGCTGCTGCCCTGTTTTTATTAAGGGGAGAAATTATGCTGAATGACAGACTGCTTGCCTGTGCGGAATATGTGCGGGGGGACGTGGTTTGCGATGTGGGAACAGACCATGCACAGCTTTTAGTGTATTTGTTACAGAAAAATTTAATTCAGAAAGCAATTGCCTGTGACATTAAGGAAAAGCCTTTACAAGCGGCACGGAAGAATATTTCGCAGGCGGGACAGCAGGAACGAACGGAATTTTTTCTTTCGGACGGTTTGCAGAATGTTCCTGAAAAGAATATTACAGATATTGTGATTGCCGGCATGGGCGGCGAAATGATCGTTCATATTTTGGAAAACAGTTCGTTTTCTTTAGAGCATAAAACATTAATTTTTCAGCCGATGAGCAAAGCGGAAATTTTGCGGAAATGGCTTTATCTGCACGGTTTTGAAATTATGCAGGAAAAATGCATTCCGGATAAGCAATTTTTATATGCTGTAATGCAGGTCAAAAAAACAAATATTTTTCGAAATCCTGAAATAGAAGAAATTTATTTCGGGAAAATGAATTTACATTTTCCGGAATCGGAAGCCTATGCTAAAAGAGTGATTCAACAGCTGAAAAAAGCGAATTTTCACGAAACGGCGGAACGTTCTGCAATCATTCAACAATTAGAAAGGAAATTACATGAGAACAGTACAAGAAATTTATCAGGAAATTAACGCATTTGCGCCATTTTCCACGCAGGAAAACTGGGACAATTCCGGTTTACTAATCGGAGAAATGAACCAGGAAGTCAGCGGCGTATTAGTAACGTTGGATATTTCTTTGCAGGCGGTGCAGGAAGCCGCAAAACAGCATTGCAATTTAATAATAGCACATCACCCTGTCATTTTTTCAGGACTGAAACATATTTCTTCTGAATCCGTTGTATATGCGCTAATTCGGGAAAATATTTCTGCTATTTGCTGTCACACTCCGCTTGATTCTGCACAAATTGGAATCAATGATTTAATTGTGAACAAATTAAAAAAATTTTTTGAAATAGAAAATAAAATTTTTCCTATTGAATCTAACGGAACAGGAAGAATTATTAAACTAAAGCAAAAAATTTCTTTACCAGAATTTGCCAGAAAAGTAAAATCTGTCTTGCCTTGTGAAGTTGTTCGTTATTCGGCGAATTATTCGGAAAACGTGCAGAAAATTGCAATTTGTTCAGGTTCGGGGGCTTCACTTTTAGAAGAACTCAAAGGGCGGTGTGATTGCTTTTTAACAGGAGATATTAAGCATGACCGCTGGTATAAAGCGGAAGAATTGAAAATTGCCTTGTTAGATTGCGGACACTATGCAACAGAAGTGTTAATGATTCCATTTGTTGCGGAAAAATTACGGCAGGCATTTCCTGAATTAACGATTATTGAACACGCACAGAAAAATCCGGTTTGCTACGCATAAAGCCTCCCATGTTCCCCCTAAAAGGGAGAATGACACGGAGTGTCGAGGGGGTTGGAGATATTAAGAAAGAAAGGTGAAACTATGGCATTTGATGGGGCATATTTGTATGCAGTCCGGCAGGAAATTGAACAATATTGCGGAGCGAGGACAGATAAAATTCACCAGCCCTCAAAAGATGAATTAATTTTGCATTTAAGAAGTTTTCAGGGGGCAGTGAAAATTTTAATCAATCTTTCCGGAGACAGCGCAAGAATCCATTTAACAGAAAGTAAAATTGAAAATCCTTCTGCGCCGCCGATGTTCTGCATGTTATTAAGAAAACACCTCAGCGGCGGAAAATTGATTGCTGTCCGGCAGGACGGTTTAGAAAGAATTTTATTTTTAGATTTTCTCTGCACGAATGAACTCGGCGATGCAGTGAATTTAACGCTTGCGTGTGAAGTTATGGGCAGATATTCGAATTGCATACTCATCAATCAGGACGGAAAAATTATTGATTCGCTGAAACGGAATGCAGATATTACCCGTGAGCGGGTATTATTAAGCGGTTTCCCTTATGAAATGCCGCACCGGAAGCAAAGATTGAATTTTCTGGAAACGGACGATACCACAATATTGAATGCATTATTGCTTGCGCCGGAACAAAATTTAGATAAAGCGATTGTTTCGTTATTTGAGGGTGTTTCGCCTTTATTGGCGAGAGAATGGGCGTATTACGTTAGTAAAACAGGCGTAAGCAGTCATGAATTAACTTCTTCCCAGAAGGAAAGATTGCTCTATGTGATTCACCGGACGGCGGAAATGCTGCGTGAACGGAAATGTCAATTTCATATATTGATGACTCCGGAAGGAAATTTAAAAGATTTCTGCTTTTTCCGACCGGAACAATATGGAAATTTAATGATTGTCAAGCCGACAAATTCCGCCAGTGCAACATTAGATGAATTTTATGTGCAAAGAGATTTGAAAACCCGAATGAAACAACGGGCGAATGATTTATTCCGGTTAATCATGAACCGAATAGAACGAGTTTCCCGTAAATTACAGCACCAGAAACAGGAACTTTCTGAAACGGATAAAATGCAGAAAAATAAATTATATGGCGATTTACTTTCAGCGAATTTATACCAGCTGAAAAAAGGCGAAACTTCCGCACGGGTAATTAATTATTATGAAGAATCTGCGCCGGAAATTTGCATTCCCATGCAGGCGAATTTAACTCCGTCACAAAACGCCCAGAAATATTATACGCTTTACCGGAAAGCCGTTACAGCGAAAAAAATTCTTTCGGAACAAATTGCACAAGGCGAACAAGAATTGACTTATTTAGAAAGTGTTTTCGATGTACTCAGCCGAGCCGAAACGGAAAATGATTTATTATTATTACGAGAAGAATTAATTCAACAGGGCTATATCCGAAATAAATCTCAGAAACAGAAACCAGTGAAACAATTTCCGCCGTTGGCGTATCAGTCAGAAGATGGATTTTTAATTCTTGTGGGAAGAAATAACCGCCAGAATGACCAACTCACGCTGAAACAAGCAGGAAAGCAAGATATTTGGCTGCATACGCAAAATATTCCAGGTTCACATGTGATTTTAGTGACGGAAGGAAAAGAACCTTCTGAAACAGCTATCCGGCAGGCGGCAATTTTAGCGGCTTATCACAGTAAAGCAAGGGATTCCGCACAGGTTCCGGTAGATTTTACGAAAGTAAAATTCGTGAAAAAGCCTAACGGCGCAAAGCCTGGAATGGTAATTTTCACTAATCAGCAAACGTTATATGTCAAGCCTGACCGGACATTAACGGAAAAATTAGCTTATCAGGGGTGACAGTATGCCGGAAATTTTACAAGCGGAATTTTTTCAGCGTGACTGTTTAGAAGTTGCCCCCGATTTAATCGGGAAAATTCTTGTGCATCGTCTTCCAAACGGAAAGGAACTTCGTGAACGAATTACCGAAACGGAAGCCTACCGAGGGGAAGAAGATTTAGCATGTCATGCAGCTAAAGGAAGAACGAAACGTTCAGAAATGCTTTATCGGGAAGCCGGAACAGTATATATTTATCTTTGTTACGGCGTGCATCATTTGCTGAATGTTGTGACTGGAAAGGAAAATCAGCCGCAAGGGGTGTTATTCCGTGCGGGGGAAATTTATCAAGGACCAGGGAAATTAACAAATTATCTGCAAATTACGAAAAGATTAAACGGGCAGAGTTTTATTCATCATTCAGAAATCTGGCTGGAAGATGACGGAAAAATTTTCACTTCACATACGGGAAAGCGTGTTGGCATAGATTACGCCGGAGAAATCTGGAAAAATAAGCCTTGGCGTTGGATTATGGAAAAAAGGAGGGGTAATGCGTGGCATTTATGATAGATACAGAACATCATATTTTGAAAAGATATATTCCGGAAGTTGGAGAAACGGAAGTCACCATTCCGGAAAATGTGCAAATCATCGGAAAATATGCTTTTGCCGGGTGCAATTCGCTTTATGTTGTGCATATTCCGGAAGGCGTGACGGAAATTCAAAAGGGAGCATTTCGGGAATGTGAAGAATTATTAGTTGTTCATTTTCCGGAAACGCTGAATACGATTGGAGAAGAGGCATTTTCTTTTTGCAGGTCATTAGGGGAAATGATTCTTCCGGAAAGTATTGACATTATTCCGAAAGAAGCGTTCAGTCACTGTACGAATTTAATTCGTGCCATATTGCCAAGAAAACTGCAAAAAATTGAAGATTGTGCCTTTGCATTCTGTAAAAAAATGAAATATATTCGTATGCCGTACAGCGTGCATTCTGTCGGGAAAAATATTTTTTTCCAGTGTGTGAAATTAACTTCTTTGACGATTCCCCACGGAATGGAAAATTTTGACTGTGCCGCATTTTTCAAAAAATGTTGGTTGAAATTCGTGTTAATACCGGAAGATATTCAAAATGTGGTTTCGAAAGATTATTTTTCCGCAGCGGAAGTCATTCATTTTGTGATTCAGGGTTATTTATTCAGCGTTTATTGTGACCCAAGACTGGCGGCGGCATTATGCGAACCGGCGAAACCTGAACATATTGATTATATCATGAAATCTTTTATTAAAGAAAGACATACAGCGAATTTAAAAGCATTTTTAGAATGTGGCTTTGTGGAAATTGGACAAATTGACGAATATATTTGTTTTGCGATAGAAAGACGGCGATATGAAGCGCAAACGATACTGATTAATTATAAACGTCAACACAACGGCTATCAGCCTAAAAATTGGGATTTATAATTTTATTGGAAGTGATGATATAGGGAAGTCCGCTGAATATATGTGGCGTTACCGTACAGCAAAAAAAGCTGGCTGTAGGCTTAGCAGCTGGTGAAGAAGCGTATGTGTGAACACCGCCTAAACCACCAGAAGCGATGAAAGCTCCCAACACCTATCAACCGTTCAAGTGCATAGGTCAGTCGCAGGCGTGGGCGTTGAAATGTAAAAATAAATCATTCGCTGATTTGATGATTGAGTGCGGCGGTCACAGAATTGAGCCGAACCGTGAAAATATTGACAAATACAGGGAATAATGCTATAATCGGGGTGAAGATTTGGGGAGCTGTAACAGTATAAGTAAAAATAAAAAGAATAATGTTTCGGTTGAACCTTCCCCAACAGGAATAAATAAATTTAAGGTTTATGGTTTCAGAAATAAACAAAAACTAAAAAATCACTATACAAATGGTAGAACACACGCTAATGAATTTATAGATGACGGAATTACAACAGAACAACAATATGTTGATGCTGGAATGAAACCTATTCAATCACCTGTTGGGGGTGATATAGTTGGTCATATTGATAAACAAAACAACGTAATAAGATATGATAAAAAGAAAAATCATTTTGCAAAGGGAAATCCTGAAAAAGGCCTGACAACATTTATGAAACCAATAAACGGGAAATCGTATTATGATATGCAGAGAAAGGAAGATTTGAAGCATGGAGGAAAAGCATAAATGTCCGGTTTGTGGACAGTTTGAATTTGACGAATGGGGCAGTTTTGATTTCTGTAGAGTGTGTGGTTGGTGTGATGACCCTCTTGAGGGAAGCCAAAAAGGATATAAAGGCGGTTATAACGGTATGACAGTTGAAGAGTACCGTGAGGCATGGAAAAGAAACGACCCTGTATGTTTCGTGCCGTGGGATGATGAAATTTAGCTTAACTAATTTTCGGAGGTGTTAAGGGTTGGCAAGAGGTGCGAAAAGAGGTGGTTAGATGAAAGTTAAATACATAGGAGAAACAGAGTATCTTGTATTGACACACAATAAAGTGTATGCTGTTATTTCTGTCGAAAAAGGTTGGTACAGGATAATTGATGACAGTAATGAAGATTATCTTTATCCGCCTGAAGTGTTTGAAATAGTTGAGGGTAGTCCCGATGATGTAAAGCAAACCAACTAAAACAAAAAATAATCTGTTTACGGAGGTGTTAAGGGTTGGCAAGAGGTGCAAAAGGGAAATATAAAGAATGGCTTACTGAAGACGGCTTGCTTACCCTGAAAGGCTGGGCGAGAGAGGGCTTGACAGATAAGCAAATCGCCGAAAATATTGGCATTTCGAGGGGTACTTTTTATGACTGGATTAACAAGTATCCACAATTTTCTGACACTATAAAAAAGGGCAGAGTGCCGTTTATCGTTAAGGCTGAAAATGCACTTGAAAAAAATAAAGTATAAAAAATAATTTTGAAACAAATAGTTTAGTATAATTTTTCAGGTTTGTTTTTCAAGCAAACCTGATTTTTTTGTATAAAATTTTCGTTTTGGGGAATAGTATGCTTATGGAGGTGATCACATGACTTCTAAAGAATTACTCTATGTGGAAGATGCGCTCGGACATGAGCAGTTTTTTCAGACGAAATGCCGTGAAACGGCTTCACAGCTTCAGGACAACGCCCTGAAACACTGCGTTGAACAGATGGCAACCCAACATGAAAATATTTTCTCCAGCCTGTACGGCTTACTGAACTGAACGGGAGGTGTTTTGAATGAATGACCAGAATTTAATGGAAAATCTGCTGATTCTGGAAAAAAGCGGTTGTGACATGTATCTGCACGGAACAATTGAATCTTCTTCCGGAAACGTTCAGCAGTCGTTCAAATCTGCATTGAACAATTCTCTGGACATGCAGGAAAAAATTTATTCCGAAATGTCCAAAAAAGGTTGGTATCAGCCCGATTGTGCAGAACAGAATAAAATGCAGGAAGTCAGACAGAAATTCTGCTGTTAAGAAATTTTACTCCATCTGTAAATTTACAGGTGGAGTTTTCCTGATTCTGGAAAAATGGGCTTGACAAATCGTTAAAAAAATAGTATAATAAGATTAAGGATTTGAAAGGAATGAATGATTATGCTTGCAAATTATCATACACACACTTACCGTTGTCAGCACGCTGAAGGCGAAGACAGACAATATGTAGAAACGGCTATCCGGAACGGCATGAAAGTGTTAGGGTTTTCGGACCATTGCCCGTGGGTTTTTCCGGACGGGTATGTTTCTTCAAATAGAATGCTGCTTTCTGATGTGGAAAATTATTTCACCAGTCTGACGAAATTAAAAGACGAATATCGGAAAGACATTACTATTTATATCGGGTTTGAATCGGAATATTTACCGGAACTTTTACCGGAACAGGAAAAACTGCTGAAAGATTATCCGGTAGATTATCAGATTTTAGGGCAGCATTTTCTGACCCGTGAACCGAGTGCCTACATGGGAAGAACGTTCGATGAAGAAACGATTCTGGAATCTTATGTCAATTCCGTAATAGAAGGAATGGAAACGGGGAAATATGCCTATTTAGCGCATCCGGATTTAGTCGGTTTTTCGGGAAAACAGGAAATTTATGACAAGCATTACCGGCGGTTGTGTACATATTTAAAACAGCATAATTCGCCTGTAGAAATTAACTTGTTAGGACTTGTTCAGCAAAGGCATTACCCGAATGAACATTTTCTGAAACTTGCCGGAGAAATTGGTTGTTCAGCAATTATTGGCTGTGATGCACATCAACCTGGAAGATTAGATTTCCGGAAAGAACAGGAAATTTGCCGGAATATGGCTTACCGGAACGGACTGAAAGTGATTGATTTTCTTCCGGAAATGGGAGAAAAAAGCTAATTTACCAGTAATTGACAAAATTTAATCATTTGTTCATAAATTGTTCTTTAAAAATTCATGCAATTTATGCTATAATGATAGAGTGATAAGAAGAATTGAAATAAGAAAGGGCGTGTAGTATATGCCTACAGACGTTTTTTTCCGTCTAACTCCTGTGAAACAGCAACATATTATTGAAGCAATAAAAGAGGAAATTGCCCGTGTGCCGTTTCAGGAATTTTCGATTTATAACGTTGTGCGGAGCTGTGGAATTTCGAGAGGGAGTTTTTACCAGTATTTCGCCAATAAAGAAGATATTATGATTTATCTGATTTCTTCGTATAATCGGGATATTCTTGATAAATTCATGCAGTCATTAAAGGAACATGACGGAGATTTTTTCATTGCGTTAGAAGACGGCTATCGGTTTATGGTGCGCATGTTATGCTATAAAGAATCGAAAGCCTACCGGAAACATTTGTTCTGCAATGCAGAATTTTATGAAAAATTATGGACGGATCATAATTTTTCTGTAGAAAAATATCCTGTTTTCTTAGAAGTACTGCATTTAATCAACATGGACAAGTTAAATTTAGACGGTCAGGAAGAATTGCAAATACTGATTGAAATTTGTATGGCTTCTGTGGTGAAAGAATGCATCAATTTACTGATGATTAACGAAACGGAAGAAGTCGCTTGCGAAAGATTCATGAAAAAACTGAAACTGCTGAAAAAAGCCTACCAGAAATGAACAATTCCCCGTGAACGGTTCACGGGGAATATTTCATTGTTTGAGTTCCTGAATGATTCTGACAATAATGTCATGTAAGGGTTCAACTTCATAGTCGCCAATAATCGGTTCAAGGTGAGAATTTCCGATTCCGGAATCATCTGTTAAGAAAACATAACTGCTGTTTGTGCAGATTGCCAACGCCCTCCCGAATAATTCCGTTTCCCGTGAACCATTGGAAGAAACAATGGGAATTAAGTGAATGCCTTTAGCGGAGGCTTCCGAAATAATGCTTTCAAAATCGCATTCAGCATGAGGGGGCGCATCGTAAATTAAAAAAGCAATTTTCACAGAATCTTCCTGCCATTCCGGCGAAAAGATTGTTTCTTTCAGTACATTGTAAACGGCTTCTGGTTCATCTCCTCCGCCGTAAGCGGATTCCTGATTTAATTTTTCTTTAATTTCCTGAACATCGGAAGTAAAGCCGGAACATTTTGTGACATAATCATCTCCGGAATCTTTGTAGAAATTCACGGAATAGGAAGTATTTTCCGTTCCGGTTTCTTCTGCGATTGCGGAAAAATCGCTTTGTAAGTAAAGCATTTCATCGCCCATTGAACCGGTTGTGTCCACGATAAACATCATTTGCGTTTTGGGGTAAGTAACCGGAGCAGTATCTAAAGAAATAGCGCATTGTCGGTCATCTGTCTGAATATTTCCCTGTTCGTCAGTGGAAGCGGACTGAATTTCCATGGACTGGGAAATTTCCCCTAAAGAAGCCGTAACCGTTGAACCAGTTTTTCCATTCATTTCGAATAAATACGCCTGTCCGTTTTTATCCGTGACGGAAGTCCAGATAATTTCGGAATCCTGATTTAAGGTAACCGTTGCATTCGGCAAAGGCGTTCCGGTGGAATCAGTTACCGTAACGGAAATTCTTTGTGTCGGGTCAATGCCGAAACTCGGGAAAGTAATAATTCCCGTATTGACTAAATTAGAGAAAAAGCCCCAATTTTCATGGTCTTTCCATTCTCCGGCGGTAAGCATACCCACGGAAGGAGTAATTTCTTCTATTGGAAATTCCGAATCAAGGTTTTCCTGTGGGGCAATATCGGCAGGAGCGTTCATTTCTTCGTCTGCTGCCATTTCCGGAACGGCATCAATAACGGCATCATCTGCCATAGCGGCATCTTCCGCAACAGCACCTTCAGCCGGAGCAGCTTCTTCCGCAACGGCATCATCTGCCGGAGCAATATCAAAAGTTTTTTCTTCAGCTTTTCCGGCAGAATTTTCCATAGCAGGACTTTCCGGAGCAAAATTTTCCACCTCCTCTGCACGGCAGCCTGTATAGGCGAACGCAGTCAGCACGGCACTGAATGCTAATAATTTAAAAAGTGTGAATTTTTTCATGAAAATTCCTCCCTAAGTGATTTTACTGATTATACGAAAGAGAACAGAAATTTTATGGTGTAATTCTGCACAAAAATTTATAAAATTTTTTGTGTAAAATTCACAAATACATAAAATATATAATAATTTAAATTTTTAATTATGTTAATGTTAAGGAGAACAATTGATGAATATTTATCAGCTGATGAAAACAGAACAAAAAGCCCGTCGGGGGCAAGTTACCACAGTTCACGGAACATTTCAGACACCGTGTTTTATGAACGTCGGCACGTCTGCCGCCATTAAAGGCGGTATTTCTTCCCCAGAACTGGAAGATTTAAAATGTCAGGTAGAATTATGCAATACATATCATTTGCATTTGCGCCCCGGGGAAAAAATTATTCGCCAGATGGGCGGCTTACATGCGTTTATGAACTGGAAAAAGCCAATTCTGACAGACAGCGGCGGTTTTCAGGTATTTTCTTTAGCGAAACTGCGTAAAATAAAAGAAGAAGGGGTTTATTTTCAGTCACATCTGGATGGTTCAAAATTATTTATCAGTCCTGAAGTCAGTATGCAAATTCAGTCGGATTTAGCATCTACGATTGCAATGGCATTTGATGAATGTGTGGAAAATCCTGCGCCTTATGATTATTCTGCAAAATCATGTGAACGGACAACCAGGTGGTTAATTCGCTGTAAAAATGAATTGCAACGCCTGAACCAGTTACCAGAAACACGAAATCCGAAACAATTATTATTCGGAATCAATCAGGGCTGTACGTTTGAACAGTTAAGAATTGAACATATGCAGGAAATTGCCGCACTGGATTTAGACGGTTATGCAATCGGCGGTCTTGCGGTTGGTGAACCAACAGAAGAAATGTATCATATTTTAGACATTGTTGTGCCGTACATGCCCGAAAACAAGCCGAGATATTTAATGGGTGTCGGCACGCCGTCGAATATTATTGAAGGTGTCGCACGGGGAATTGACATGTTCGACTGTGTTATGCCAACGAGAAACGCCCGTCACGGAACAATTTTCACATGGTCAGGAATGCGGCACATGAAAAATTTAACTTACCAGACGGATTCACGCCCGATGGACGAAAATTGTTCCTGTCCGGCTTGCCGGAATTTTTCGAGAGCGTACGTTCGGCATTTATTCAAAAGCGGGGAAATGCTTGCCGGAAGATTAACAGTCATTCATAATTTATATTTTTATAATACGCTTGCTGAAAAAATCCGTGAAGCACTGGACAATGGCACATTTGCGGAATTTCGTGCGGAATATTCTGAAAAATTATCGAAAAAAGCCCCTGACGACTAATGCAAAGAAAGGGTGCTGAGGGTGAATTTCTGGGAAATTTTTCTGACGGCGGCAGGGCTTTCCATGGATGCTTTTGCGGTATCGGTCACGAATGGACTTTGCTGTGAACTAAACAGAAAACAAATTTTGCAAATGGGGGTATGTTTCGGCGTTTTTCAAGGGCTAATGCCGTTGACGGGGTTTTTCTTAGGGAGGGCATTTGCGCAGTATACGGAAGCCATTGACCATTATCTTGTCTTAATTCTTTTAGGGTATATCGGCGGGAAAATGATTCTTGATGCGATTGAAGAACGCAAACAGACACAACCGGAAAAATATCATTTTTCTTTGCAAATCATGTTAATGCAGGGAATTGCCACAAGTATTGATGCATTAGCGGCAGGAATTAGTTTTTCGGCATTGGCAGAAATGAATATTTTCTTTGCCATTACGGAAATTGCTGTTTTGACTTGTCTGTTGTCTTTAGCAGGGATTCGGTTAGGAAAAATTTTCGGCGGGAAACTCGGCAGTAAAGCATTATTTTTCGGTGGTGCAATGCTTATTGGCATAGGAGTAAAAATTTTCGTTGAACATGTATTTTTTCAATAAAAAATTCCCTTACAGGGTTTTCTGTAAGGGAAATTTTAAGTTATCCGTATTGTTCAGCGAGATAAATTGCTACACGGCTTTCTACTAATTCAGCCGCTTCTTCAGCGGTGCATTCGTCGGAGAAAAATTTACTCATTTCTTCCGTCCAGATGTCCTGAATATGATAATCTGTGTAATCACGCTGATGAATAGAAAAAACGAAATCTTTATATTTTTCGCATTCTTCCGTGGTAAAGGGGTCAATAGGAACATAATTTGATGTAGAATTACTTTCCGGAAAGTATACCCAACTCAAATTTTTTTTCTCTCCGTCAATCACATATTCTACATTTCTTTCTTTGGTGGTGGCTTCTGCCCGTTCATTAAAAATTTTGGTCAAAATAGATAATTTATCAATTCCGTTTTGGGATTCTTGTTCAAGCATAAATGTAATAAAATCCCATGCACCTTCGACATTTTCGGAATATTTTATAATGCCATAATTTTCCATTGGAAATATCCATGAACCGCCTATATGTTGAAGACTGGGATAACCAACAAAAGAAAATAGTTTTTCAGCATAGTCTCCGTGGTCAAGTATCAGAAATTCAGAAAATCCATATATCGTGATTGGCTTGAATACAGCCCCTTGAACTTCTTGATTCAAAACAAATCCGATATTGTCATTTTCAGGTAATTTTGGGTGTTGTGTTTTGAATTTGTTCAGATAGTCAAGGTATTCCGGACAAGTAAATTCACTTTTTAGTGTGGAATAATCCACAAGAGAAGAAAGCCTTACGTAAATTCTTGCATTTTCCGTGACAGATGAACTGCTATAATTAGGAAAAATTTCTTCAGGTGAGACGTTTCCCATAGCTTGTATAAAATCGTCAATTGTCCAACCGTCTTTTACATGTTCCGTTCCGTCAACCGCAATGACTGTATCAATGGCAAATGTCGGACTCATTCGGTACAAATGCCCGTCTGTTTCCATACATTCCAATACATTTGGGAGAAAATCTTCACGGCTATAGCGGTCATCTTCATCAATGAGGGGGTACATATCTAAAAAATAGGATACATCTAAATATTCAGGAGAACTTTTTTCACCATCACCACTGAAACATATAACATCTGGTGCATCTCCGCTGGCAATGTCTAAATTCAGGGCATTTGTATCCGCATACTGGACAAATTCTGCGGTATAGAGTTCTGATTCAGCATTGAAAGCCTTGATTTGTTCTGACAAACCCTGATCATCAAAAGTATTTCCAATACGGACGGTTTTTTTCGTGATTGCTGTATTTGTTTCTACTTCTGATTTCGATTCCAGTTTTGGTTCAGATTCGGATTCTTTCGCACAGGAGGGAATGAATAATACTGTTGACAGTAACAACAATGCAATGATTATTTTTTTCATTGTGAAAGTCTCCTTAAAAAATTTTTTTCTATAGTTTAGCATATTTTTACTAAAAAATCAATATGTTTTCTATACAAAAAAATTAAAAATTTTTTGTTTATTTCGCACAATAAAATGACACGAAAATGTCCGAAAATTCCCTTACAGGGTTTTCTGTAAGGGAAATTTTAATTTCAGGCAGGTTCAGGGAACATTTTCAAAGGAAGAACAGAAACTTTTTTCTGATAGAGTTTCCGAAGCAGGAATATTCCGACGAATGCGGTCAACATTTCCGTAATAATGAACGCTGACCAAATCAGCCATATTTTTTCCGGATTTTGTCCGGAGAAATGAATCATTAACAAAATCAACGGGAAAATTAACACTAATTGCCGCAAAAGTGAAATAATGAGAGATTCTTTTCCGCCGTTCAGTGCTTGTGCAATTCCCTGAAGCGCAATGTTAATTCCGGCGAACAGGAAACTGAACGAAATCACATGCATTGCACTAAGGAAAGCCTTTTCTGTTTCTCCGGTCATGCCGAACAGATGTGCAAATGTTCCGGCTGAACATTCCGCAAGGATTGTTCCGGAAAGCATAATGATTCCGGTATACAACAACCCGAAAAACACTGTATTCCGGATTCGTTCACGATTGACTGAACCGTGATTGAATGCTAAAACAGGCGTAATCGCATCACGCAAGCCGAACGCCATAAACAGCACAAATTGCTGAATTTTATAATACATGCCGTAAGCCGTCTGCATGGGAACACTAATGCGAACGAGTAAAATATTCAGTCCGTAGGTCATGAGAGACATTAACGCCTGAGCAATAATGGCAGGTAAGCCGATTTGATAAATTTCTTTAATGAGTGAAATTTCCGGTTTAACATAATTCAAAGCATTAGGAATTTCTTTATTTTTCCGGAAGTGAAAAAATAATCCTGTTCCGGCGGAAACAAGCTGACCAATGACTGTAGCATATGCGGCACCCCGTACACCGAGTTCCGGACAGCCGAAAAAGCCGTAAATCATAATCGGGTCAAGAATAATATTGACTATTGCACCGCTGATTTGTGCAATTGTGGAATATAAAGAATTTCCGGTTGCCTGAAGTAATTTTTCCACAATGGAAAAGCAAAGAATCCCCATTGAACAAATACAGCAGATTTTCAGATAAGAAACAGCCATATTCAACGTTAAAGTGCTGGTTTCCGCTGAAGCCTGTGAAAGAACGTAAAATTTTACGCCGAATATGCCGAACAGCAGGAAACATAAATACATTACTCCGGCAAGGAAAAACGCATTTCCGGCAGTTTTTCCGGCTTTTTCATAATCTTTCTGTCCTAAAGACCTTGACACTAACGCATTCATGCCGACACCTGTTCCAATGCCGAAAGCAACCATTAACATTTGCATCGGAAAAACTAAAGTCAAAGCGTTTGCGGCTTCTTCTCCGGTTTCGGGAATGTTGGCAACGAAAGCACTATCTACGATATTATACACTGCCTGTAATACCATAGAAAGCATCATCGGAACGCCCATAGTTAATAATAATCTGTTTACGGGCATGACTTCCATTTTGTTTTTGTTTTGCATACTTAAAAAAACACCTCTGAAGTTAAAAATAAAAAATCGCACAGCAAAAGCATAATCTGGAGTTACGCTTTCGCTGCACGATTATAAAAATAGTATAACAGATTTTTCCGAAATTGGCAAAGGCAATTTTGCACAAAGATTTTCAAAAATTCAATCTGAATTTTCAACATTTTGTTCTTGTTTCAGTTTGCGAATATCTTTTCCGAAAAAGTGAAGAGGTTTATATGTTGCAAACAAACGGGAAACAATTCTGGGGTCATACATTGTAGCAAGATTTTTGTTTCCGAGATTTGCGCTAATAATTGTCGGAAGATGTTTATTCAGGCGTGTATTGATTAACTGGTAAATAATTGATTCTGAAAAATTATTCTGAAATTCCGTGCCGAGGTCATCAAGCACAAGTAAGTCTGTTTCCAATGCCATACGAAAAAAGAAATTTTCTGATTTTTCTTTCTGGAAATGTTCGCTTTCGATATGGGAAAGTAAATTGCCGACAGAATCGTAAATGACTTCATAGCCTTTTGCAAGGACTTCCGTCACAATGGAAAGGGAAAGATGTGTTTTCCCCACGCCTGACCTGCCGTAAAATAATAAACTCGGCGAATCTAATTTGAAATTTGCGGCGTATTTCTGGCAATAATGAAACACTTTCTCCATTTCGTCGTAGCAGTCAATTTCCTGTTCCTGTCTGTATTCGTCAATATATTTTAATTTCACATCACGGTAATAAGATAAAGAAAAATGACTGAAATCGCATAATTCCAATTCAGAAATACGGTTAATGCGTTCGGTACTGATTGAAGAAACCATTTTTTTCAGGCAGGAACAGTATTCATTTTCACAATAGCCAGTATCTTGACATTTTTCGCAAACATAATGTATGTCTAAATAATCTTTAGGGTAGCCATGATTGACTAAAAGCTGGGAACAATATTGCTGTGCCTGTAAATTTTGCCGTCTGACTGCTTCAACGTTTACTTTTCCGCTGAGAAGAGTTGATGCTGTTTGTGCCATTTGGCGGTTAATTTCGGAAATTTCCGGAATTTCCTGTATAATTTCCGCATAACGGCGGTCATTTTCTAATCTTGCCAGCTGTCGTCTTTCAGAAATTTGGTTTAATGCTTCCTGTAAAATTTCCTGAGTCATAAATCGTTTCACCCCTCTTCAAATTGATTCACTAAACTGGAATATTCGTTCAGTTCGTCCATTTCCTGGCGTTTGACATCATCATCATAAAAATCTGTTTTTTTCTTTCTGCCTTTTTTCTTTTTGCGGATATATTGCTGAATGTACTCATCATGTTTTTTCTCGGCGACTTTTAGTTCAGTTACTTGATTTTCGTGCCATTCAGTTAAAATGGAATCAATATATTTAAAATTCACTTTTCCGGTAGCCTCTACAGAAAGGTCCCGTGCATATTTGAGTAATTCTTCTGAAAATCCGAATTTCTGCCATTGTTCAATAAATTTTATTTGTGATGTTGTCGGCGTTGCCTGTAAAGAAAAGACATGCATAATAAAATTCTGATAAGTGAAAGCTTCCATCAGTTCCTGAACTTTTGCTTCGGCTTGTTCCAAAGTGAAAATATTTTCTTCATACCAGCTAATCGCAATTTTGTTGATATATTGCTGACGCATTCTGTTTGTTTCTGAACAATAGTGTAAAAGCGTTAAAATCACTTCTTCCGGCAATTCTAAGTAAAACAGCATCCAAGCTAAAGAATTAGCCTGAACCTGATTCACGTATGGGCGATAATAATCTTCTGCTTTCCGGATTAGTTTTTTCAGTTCGGGGGAAGAAGTAATTAGTTCGCTTGTAAACGTTGGCATGAAACTATTTGGATTAGAAAACGGGTCGGAAAGTTTTTTCGGCGTGGAAACTGCCGGTTTCGGAACGGGTTCAGAAGTTTTTTCCGGTTCAGGTATGGAAAGCAATTCTAATTGTTTCCCCTCAAGGGATTTTTCTTCCAGAATATTGACACTTGACCAGAAATTAAAGGCTTCACTGACACTTTCTTCCGGAATGCGGAGAAAAGCGGCAATCTGGGCATGAGAAAAATATTTATCCGGATTGCGCAAGAGATAAAGCAAAACTTTCAAATGATTTTCGTTCGCCAGCCGGAGCAAATTATCCACAACGGCTGACGGAACGGAAAATGCATGAAATCCGAAATTGATTTGATATTCCATAAATGGGATTTACTCCTGAATGGTTGTTTCAATGATTGTTTTTTCGGCGGCTTTGTAGCCGTCTTTTCCGAGAATGGAAGAAATTAAACGAATGACGGCGTGAATGATTAAGCCGATACCGATTAGTTTTACAGTTTCATTCATGACAGTAATAGGTCTTGTCATGATATATAATGCAAGCAGTCCGCTAAGCGTACAAAGAACAAAACCAATCCACCATTTCGGCACGTCATGCCGGAAAATGAAATTCCGGTACATACCAGAAACAGAACTGACTAAAATCCAACCGCCGAAAAGAATGGGAATCAGCACTTTCAGCAGAATGGGGATAATTTCTAAAAGAATGCCAATAATTAAAGCCGTTACGCCGTAAGAAAATTTCTGGTCAGAAATTTTTTTAGAAATCAGGCTAATGAGAACCAGCACTGCTCCAACAATGCAGAAAATTGTACCAATCCATTTACAAGTTGTTGTCAGAATGTCCGGTTTTATGGTGAAAACAATTCCGATAGCAAGCGTAATAAAAGAAAAAATATTAGTGTACCAGAATGTTTTCCAGTTGATTTTGTTTTTCATCAAAAATCACTCCTTGAAAAATAAAAATAATAATTGTCTCCCCTGAAAGCGACAGAGGGGTTAGTCACACATAGTGTCTCAGCCATTTCAAATAGAATTTCCGGAAAAGTCCGGCTTGCTGATACATTCCTTCTGCGAGGGCTGTTGCGGTCTGACTAAGGTAATGTAATTCGCCTTTAGACATCGGGTGCGGACTGTAGCGGAGTTTTGCGCCAATCTGCACAGCGGCGGAAAGGCTATAATCAGAAGGCATATACTGCGTACAGTAAAGTTCAGATTGTTCCACGATTTCCCCGATGGTAATTCCCTGCGTTGGCACATCGCATTCTGAAAGTAACTGTGTTAAATATTGATAAGCACAGAAAGCCGCTTCTTTTTTGTCGGGCTGGGCAAGTAATTGCTGGCGTTTTCTGACGGCGGTCAGGCGAATAATGCGGAAAATTAAAACAAACACACAACCAATTGCCGCTACTGTCAGGAAAATAATGCAAATCAGCAATTGTTCAGGAATTTTTTCCGGTTCTGTATCGGGAACAGGTGTCGAATTAGAAAATTTTTCTGTTTCGGGGGAAGTCGTGACAGAAGAAGTTTCTGTAACAGTATTTTCAGAAGTGGAAGTAACTGTTTCCGGAACTTCAGGACTTGCCACGGGTGTCGGCGTGAAATAAGAAAATGTAAATTCAAACGGAATCCAGCCAATACCGTTTAAATAAATTTCCGTCCATGCGTGGGCGTTGCTGTCGAGAATTTCGGAAGTGTAAGCAATATTTCCGTTTTCGGTTTCAGATTCCTGCAATGTGCCTTCACGGGAGCAGTCAATCATGTAACCTTCACAATAACGAGCCGGAATGCCTGCCATTCTTGCTAAAACCGTTCCGGCGGTAGCGTAATGTTCACAATAGCCTTTTTGATTTTCTAAAAGAAAATATTCTACATGGTCAGCATTCGGCGGAGTTTTCCCCGGGGTAAGGCTGTAAGTGACTTGTGAACAGATACTGTTGCGCAATTCTTGTAATTTTTGAATGGTTTCTGCTGGTGTGGCGGTTTCCGCCTGAAAATTTTCAAGCTGTGGAGAAAAGGCTTCTCTGACTGCCTGCATAGCGGCGTTATCCGGTAAAGTCAAATAATTTTCCCGAACGAATTGTTCATAAAAACTCCCGCAAAGCAGACAAGCTTTCAAAGTTTGTTCATTAGAAGGCAAATCGCCATTGTAAAAATTAGAAAGTAATGAATGATTTCCAGCAACCCATAAAGGGTGTTCGGAAAAATTCTGCACGGGAAACCATTTTTCTGAATAAGATGCTAATAAATTTTCTGAAGGAAGTGCCTGCGTATTTTCAGGATTAGCGAAAAAAGCCTCATAATCTATTTTCCCTTGAATGGTATAGCCTGTAATTTCAGACTGAATCATTTCATTTTTCTGACAGGTAATTTGTCTGTTCGGCTGAAAACCGTAGGGAATGCATTGTGATAAAATGCCTGTTGTGTGATATAAAGACATACTCACAGGAGAATCTGTCGGAATAGTATAATATAAAAATTCCGGAGGGTAATAGTTTAATTTTTCAAAATAATTAAATTCTTCTTGGGAATAAGATTCTTCCGGAAGAATTGTCCAGTTTCTGCCGTTGTAAATATGCCCTGTGCGGTATTTTAAATAAATTCTTGTTTCCGGATTTTCAGAAAAAACAATACTGGTGACAGGAAGATTTTCATAAATTTTTTCTTCTGTGCTGCCTAACGGAATATTTGTCGTATCGTTGGAAAATTCTTCCGCATTGCCGTAATCTTCTAAAAATGGGTGGTCAGACAAATGCAAAGAAGCAACATAATTCTGAAAATTCGTGCGCATGGTTTTAACTTGTTCAGAACGTTCATAGCCGGAATGCGTTAATAAAAATTCTATTCCGCTGAATAACAGCATTAAGAAAAGCAAAACAAGAATCCCAGTACTTTCCGGCATCATGAACCGCATTCCCGAAACAGGAAGAAATGTATTTTTCCGGCGGAAAAATCCTGTTTTCCCGACATTTTGCGTCACTCCTGAACCAGCCATTTGCACCGCAAGCATAGCAAACCAGAACGCAACCATTCCGGCGGCGAATGTGTGGTCAGGCACAATGCCGAAAAATAAACCAATTTCAATAAATGGAAATGTTACTAAAAAACTCAGGAAAAAATTCTGATAGCGCAGAACGGCGTAACAAATCATCCAAATAATTGGAAAAATTAGAAAACATAATACACAAGTCACACTTCCGGCTTCTGTGTAATGAGTATCTGTAGTAAAATATTCCCAGTCAGTCATGTAAATTGCCTGGCAAATATGATTCGTTAAATACATTAAGCCGTTAGTAATGCGTTCCCGTTGCTTGAAAAATAACAGGCAATACACTAAAACCGCTCCTAAAACCGGAAGTAAACTATGTTCCGGTTTCAATGCATTATAGCTGAAAAACACAAAAATTACTGTTATTGCCGTTAAAAGTACCGGAAGTGAATACATTGGCGTGAACATTGTCAGGAAAGTAAAAATACTACTGATTACGCCGGAAAATGCTAACAAAATCAAATAAAATTTTTTACGTTTGGGGCGTTTTTTTTCCAGTGTCATGGAAAGGGTATAACCAACCTGAACCCCTTTTACGGTTTGCAAAATAATCAACTCCAGTAGATAAAAGTTTATATCATCAGTCCGGCAATGCCTTCTGCAATCCGGTCAGGCGGAATGATTCTGACGGCGACTTGTTCAGGCGAAAAGTCGTTTTTTTCTTCTGTCAGAATCACAAAATTTTTCTGCATAGCTTCTGTCTGGTGTTCGAGTACTGGAAGAAGTTGCGCACGGGAATCATTTGTCATGAACGTAACGGAAGAATATTGACGGTCAGCGAGAACTTCCCGTAAATCCTGTGCTTCCAGTGTCATATGGTCAATGGCGTGATATAATTCACGGAAAATTTCCGGAATCTGTTCTTTTCCCCGTAAAGATTGATAAACTAATTTATTTTCATCATGCCAAGCCATTCCGGAAATATAATTTTCTTTCGTTAATACTATTGCGAAAGAATAAACTAACGTCAGAAAGGCTTGTATTTTCTGCATTTTTTCTTCTGTGTCGGAAAACACTTCCGGTAAATATTCCACAACGAATAAAATTTGTTTTTCAATAGGAAATCCAAATTCCCGAATGAATAACTGGTCAGATTTTGAACTTAATTTCCAGTGAATACGGCTGACAGCATCGCCTTCATGATATTCCCGAATATTGAAAATTTCTGAAGGGTCATCTCCGGCTCTGTCCTGTGCGTATTGGTCACTTTCCACGGAGAAAACCGGCGGAGCGGTTTCTTGTAAAGCGAAATCTAATTTTTCCGGTAAAATTAAAATTTCAATTTCATTGTTGAATTTTTTCATTTTCGTTCGGAATAAATGAAAATAATCTAATATGTATAATTTTTCAATGCGGATTGTTAAAGCACCGCAATAATCCGCTTTTACATAAAATGTTAATTCTGTCTGATTATTGCCATGCAAGGGAAAGCGAAGCTGAATTTTTTCTGGTTTTTCGCTGAAAGCGTGGCAAATGCGCACAGTAGCGAATACTTTCGGAAAAAATAAAGGGCAATGATTTTCGGCAATGAGGGAAATAGGAATAGATTCATGCACAGTGCAGGAGGCTTTTTTACAGTTCAGGGAAACTTGGGAGGCTAATTTCACCCAGAGCAGACAAATGAATAAAATTACCGGCAAAACAAGCGCACACAGCAATAAAATGACTGCAAACGAATCAATATATAATATGGAAAAAATCGCTAATCCGACAAGCAGCAAGAGGTAAATTAGTTTAGTCCACCACATGAGGCAATTATCCTTTCGCTTCCGGAACGGGAACGGAACGTAAAATTTCCTGAACAATATTTTGTGCTTGTGCGGAACTGTCGTCTGTGCCATATAAAATCATTCTATGACAGAACACGTCTGCACAAACGAATGCAATATCGTCCGGAAGAAGGTAATCCCTGCCTTGCGCATAGGCACAGGCTTTTGACATTTGCATTAAGGCTAAAGAACCACGAGGGCTTATGCCTAAACGAATTTGAGGGTGATTTCTTGTTTCTTGCGTTAAGTTTACAATATATTGATAAATCGAATCATCAATATAAATTTCTTCCACTTCATGGCGGATTGCTAATAATTCTTCCGCAGTGGCGACTTGTTCAATTTCGTCTAAAGGATTGGCATTTTGTCGGGCTTTCAGTAATGCAATTTCATGTTCCGGAGCAGGATAACCTAAAGACAGTCGCACGAGAAATCTGTCCATTTGGGATTCGGGAAGTCTTTGCGTACCAACACAAGTAATTGGATTTTGTGTAGCAATGACAATATTTGGCTTAGGTAGTTCATACGTTACGCCGTCCATTGTGACTGCGCCTTCTTCCATTAGTTCCAGTAAAGCGGATTGTGTTTTGCTGGAAGTCCTGTTAATTTCGTCCGCAAGAAGTAAATTGCAAAACGCTGAACCTTTTTTGAAAACAAATTTGTCAGTTTGTTTCTGATACATGGTAAAACCTGTGACATCAGTAGGAAGCACATCAGGTGTGAACTGAATCCGTTTACAGGAAAGTGCTAACGTTTTGGAAATCGCAAGCGCAAGAGTGGTTTTCCCTACACCTGGCATATCTTCCAGAAGAATATGTCCTCCGGCGAGAATTGCCAGCAGAATTTTAAAAATCACGTCATTTTTGCCATTGATTGCTTTTTGAATCTGGAAAAGCATTTCTTTCAGAATTTGTTGTCGGATATGCACACGCATAGTTTTAGTTTTGGAAAGACCCATGGAATAAATCGTCCTTTCTGATTCTCATTTCTATTATAGCATTTCTGAACAGAAATTGCAATAGCCTTTCTGAAGTTTCGGAAAGCTATTTTATTTTAACATATTTTTTCGAGTTTGTCCAGTATTTTTTGATGAATTTTGGCAAAGATGTGATACATTTTTGAATTTTTTTTAAAGAAAAAAATTTTTTTCAAAAAACACTTGACAAATGCAAAAAGCTGTGGTATAATAATACTTGTTGAAAAGATGTGCCTGTAGCTCAGCTGGATAGAGTGACTGGCTACGAACCAGTAGGTCGGGGGTTCGAGTCCCTCCAGGCACGTTTGGAAATATCTTCGGCGAAAGCTGAAGATATTTTTATTTTTAGAAAAATTTCAGAGGAGGGGAATTTTTTGATTAGCTTACAGAAAAAATTAGACACAAGTCAATATTTATGGTGTGATGAGGCTGTATTGATTCAGGTAAAAAATGGGAAATCAGCTTTAACGGAAATTTGTTCAGAATTTGATGATGAAAATTATACCGAAAAAGCAAACCTGATGCTGAACGGAAAGCCATTACTTCAGGGGGAATATCCGTTTTGTCCGACTTGTTCCGCATGGCTTGCAAGGGGCTACGGAATTGAACATATTGATTGCCCTGAATTGAAAAAAATTCGTCATCAAATCAATGCAGAATATGAAAATTTTCAAACTGCTGTGGAAAATATTGCACCACTGCTTGAACTTCTTGACGATGGTTTTTATGTTGTGGCAGATGCGAAAGTATATCCCACTAACGGAGAAGAACATTATTTCGCAAATGTTCCGGACGAACTTGCGGAACAATCCGCCGCATGTAATCGATATTATTCTTCTGCATTTTTTACCGTAACAAAAGGATTTCCGGCATATCTTTACCCGACACAATCTAATTCTGTTTTGAATTTGGAAAGAGCGGAATATTATGCGGATATCATTGACAAGAAAAACGCTCCGAGAGCAATTGCCTATCATGAATACGGATTTCTTTGTGCTTTACTTGACGGACATCATAAAGCCTATGCCGCAGCGAAAAAAGGCTGTATGTTGTCCACTTTAGTCATTATTCCCATGAGCGGAACAGTCAAAAGAGCTGATTCTTCGGAAGAATTAGCATTTTTTTCAGAAATTTGCATTCCGGCGAAAGAACTTTCAGGATTTAAAGGGATTCGCCCGAAAATCAAAAAACGGGTAAAATTCAGCACTTATGAAAATATTTTCATTGACGAGAAAAATTTGAATATTAAAATTTATCCGACAATTGAAGAATTAACAGGAATTTATGCGGCAGGGGCTGAACATTTAACAATTACGGAAAATTTAATTCAGCAATGGCTTGAAAGCCCTGAACAGGAAAACCATAACAGATTGCTTTGTGTGCTGAAATATTATGCGAAAACCAAGCCAGAACAGGCTTACCAGATAGCGAAAAAAATTATTTCTTTCGCCGTGGACAATGGCGAATTAAAAACACTTCTCATTGCTGCTTATCGGGTAATTTCCGGAAAAAAATGTGAAGAATCAGAAAATTTAATTTTAGAATATATTATCAATCATGACAAGACAAATTCAGCATGGGAAGTTTGTACTTCTTATTGGGAAGATGAATAATTTTTTAAATTTTTTAATTTATAAAATAAAAACTGGCAGTCAGCAGGCTGTCAGTTTTTTTCACAGAAAAAATATGTAAAGGATATACAAAAGATATATTGACAGGGTATAATTGACTTATCAAGTGAAGGAGCTTTTTTACTGATGAATAAAATTTTACTGATTGAAGATGATTTACAGATTTGTGAAGTCATTGAAACGTATTTCCGCAATCAGGGAACGGAAATTGATTCCGTTCACAACGGGCTGAAGGCTTTAGAACGGGTTCAGGAAGATTTTTCAGAAATTGCATTAGTGCTATTAGATGTCATGCTTCCGGAAATCGACGGTTTCACAATATGCCGGCAAATCAGAAAGAAACAGGATATTCCGATTATTTTCATTACGGCAAGAGGACGGGAAGAAGATATTTTATACGGGTATGATTCCGGCTGTGATGATTACATTGTGAAACCGTTTTCATTAGTGGCACTCTATGCTAAATGTCAGGCGTTAATTCGCCGTGCAAAAGGGAAAATGATACAAAATGATTTAGAATGCGGTGCTATTCGCATGGAAACGAGAACGTTAAGCTGTTTCGTGAACGGAAAGGAAATTGACCTTCCGCCGAAAGAATTTGCTATTCTGAAATATTTACTGGAACATGAAAACTGGGTTGTTGACAGGGAAACGCTGCTGAACCGAATTTGGGGGTATGAATATTACGGAACAGACAGAGTTGTGGACAATCACATTAAAAAATTAAGAAAAGCCCTTGGTTCAGCCGGAACACAAATTAAAACATTAGTGGGCAGGGGATACAAGCTAACAAAATAATTCAGAATTATTAGGAGGATGAACATGATGAAAAAACAGAAACAGAAGGTTTACCACAAACCGAAAAGAACAACTTTTCTGCGTTTATTTGTTCGTGGGTTAGCGTTCAGTTTAGCGGCAACAGGAATTTTCGCAGGGTGTTTGTTTAGTGCAGCGAAAGTGGACATTGAACAACAGGTGAAAACTGAACTAATACGGACACAGTCGCAAATTCTTACTGGAATTGCCAATCAGGAAAACGGCAAAATAAACAAAAGCATGAAAAGTTTACAGACCTATTTAGCGGTATACACGACTTATCATGCTATGACAATGAATTTTATTGAGGGGCAATTCGTTGGAAATTTAACGGAAAATTGCCCTGCTGCTTCCAGAATCATTGATACAGAAGGGAATGTGTTATATTCCAGTAAAGAAGTATTAAGAATGGACATTTATGGGAGTGATGAAGAAGGCGAACATGCGGGTATTTATTTATGTGACGGAGAAAAAATTCCGGAATTATTGCAGGTTGTGCGGGAAATGGAGTCCAGAAAAGAAAATCCTGTTCGGGAAGGCGTAAGAGTAAACGTGAAATCCGCCTATATTGACAAGGAAAACATGACATTCATTCCTTATGAAACAGAAGTCATCCGGTATCAGATTGAACGGACACCTTCCGCTGACGGAACAATTGAAGAAACAATTTTAGAAAGTCAGCCTGTAATTGTTCAGTCAGAATATCAGAATCAAGCTGTAACATTCACAACCACAACGGACAGAGAAAAATATCCCTATGCAGAATCTGCACTTGTTGCCGGAACAGAAGCAGCTGCATTTGATGAAATTTTTTCGAATGAAAAGTATAAATTAGATTTACAAAACAGTAATTTTGAATCAATGCGAGGGCTTGCCGGAATGGGAGTAGCATATGGTTCCAGTGTTCCGGTATGGGTGAACGGAAAACAATGCTATTTACAAATGGAATACCGCATTGACATATGGAACAATATCACGAAAAAAGCCTTTTTTGCGGTAGTGGAAATATTTTTCCTGTTAAGCGTGTTACTGGATATTATATTCAGCTTGTTCAAAAATAAACTTAACCGCACGGCATACCAGTTTGAAGACTATCGGCAGACGTTAATTAACAATTTAGCGCACGACATGAAAACGCCGTTAATGGCAATTCGGGGTTATACGGAAAATATTTTAGGTGTCTGTCGGGTAGAAGACAAACCGAAAGAATATTTACAGGCAATTCTGGAAAATGTAGATTATACAAATTCTGTAATTAATCAAGCATTAGAACTGAATCAAATTCAAGCAATGCATTCCGTGAAGAAAACAACTTGTGACCTGCGTTCCCTTACGGAAAACGCCTTCCGGAAATATGCTTTACTTTTACAGGAACATGAAATTAACGTCAACATAGAAGGCAATGCGGAAATTATGGCGAATTTGGAAACATTGACTTCTGCTATTGAGAATTTAATTTCTAATGCGGTGAAATATACGCCTCCTAAAGGGGAAATTCATCTCCGAATTGACAAACAGGTTTACCACATTGACAACACCGTGAACGGAAAAATAGACACTTCCGTCTTACTCATGCCATTCACGAAAAGCGACACTTCCCGAACGAGGAAGAATGGCAGTGGTTTAGGCTTAACCATTGTGGAAAATGCACTTCAGGCGAATGGTTTTCGATTAGAAATTTCATGCACGGAAGAATTATTCACCGCTGAAATTTATTTCTAAAATTTCTAAACTAAATATAAAAAGACTGCTGAAATTCAGCAGTCTTTTTTCAGCGCGGAAGGAGGGATTCGAACCCTCGCACCGTTTTCACGACCTACTCCCTTAGCAGGGGAGTCCCTTCACCACTTGGGTACTTCCGCATAGAGTGAATAAAACAAAATCTTCAGTTTTTCAACGACTTATTTATTATAACACATTTTTTTGAATTTGTCAAGGGGTTTTTGAAAAAATTTTGAAAAATCAAGAACCCGGAAAACCGGATTCCTGACCCTGACGGAGAGAGTGGGATTCGAACCCACGGTACGTCGCCGTATCACCAGTTTTCAAGACTGGCTCCTTAAACCGCTCGGACATCTCTCCAATATTTTTCCAACGTTAATATTATACCACAAACTAAATCATTTGTCAAGGGTTTTTTGAAAATTTTCAAAATTTTTCAAAAATAAAAAAATCTGTGCGAAAACACTTGCATTTTGTGAAAAAAAGTGCTATAATGGAAAAATAAATTTATTACTTGGGGGAAATTTAATGAAGAAGTGGAATATTTACCGTTCCAACCCGCAAACAATCGCTGAATTACAGAAAAGTTGCGGTTTATCATTACTTTGCTGTACGGTGCTTGTTGCGGAAGGCTACACGACCAGTCTGGACGTATCAGAATTTATGGGTTGTCAGGAATTAAGCAGTCCATTTGATATTTCCGGCATGAAAGATGCCGCACAAATCATTAACGATGCTGTAGATTCCGGAAAGCGCATTTGTATTTATGGCGACTATGATTGTGACGGCATAATGGCGACCGTAATTTTATATTCCTATCTTGCGGAAACCGGAGCGAATGTAACATGGCGCATTCCGGAACGGAATGAAGGTTATGGACTGAATATGCAGGCAGTGCAGGAAATGCATGACGACGGCGTAGAATTAATTGTTACCGTGGATAATGGTATTTCCGCACTGGAAGAAGCTGAAAAAATTAAAGAACTGGGCATGGAATTAATTATTACAGACCATCACCAGCCAGGATTTCGGCTTCCGGAAGCGGCAGCCATTGTTGATGCGCATTGTGAAGACAATTATTCTGCATACCGGTTTTATTGCGGAGCAGGCATTGCGCTTTTGCTTGTGGCAGCAATGAATGACGGAGACACGCAAATGGCAATGGAACAATTCGGAGATGTGGCAGCAATTGCCACAATTGCCGATGTTGTCGCGCTGACAGGGGAAAACCGTTTCCTTGTGCAGAGAGGAATGGAATATTTAGAACACACCGAAAGAGCCGGACTTCGTGCATTAAGGGAAATCAGCGGTTTATCTGAAAAAAATTTGCAGTCTATGCACATTGCGTTTATGCTTGCCCCACGCATTAACGCCGCCGGAAGAATGGCATCACCGAAATTAGCCGTTCAGCTTTTACTGGAAGAAGATGAAGAAAAGGCTTTAACTCTTGCCGGACAAATCAATTCTTTAAACACTGAACGGAAAAACAGTGAGGCGGAAATTTTAAAAGAAGTCGCTGAACAAATCCGGAACAATCCGGAAATGCTTTATCAGAGAGTGCTTGTGTTTTACGGGGAAAACTGGCATTCCGGCGTAATTGGCATTGTTGCCTCCCGTTTACAGGAGAAATACGGCAAGCCGTGTTTCATGATTAGCATTCAGAACGGACACGGACACGGTTCAGCAAGAAGTTTCGGAAATTTTCACGTATTCAAAGCATTGACTTCCTGTGAAAATTTACTGGAAAAATTCGGCGGACATCCGGCAGCAGGCGGATTCACGCTGAAGGAAGAAAATATTCCTGCATTTATTGAACAACTTCAACAATATGCATGGGAACATCATGAAGAAATGCCGTTTATGGAAATTTCCGCAATAGGTGCATTACGTCCGGAATTTCTGCTTCCGGAAATGGTAGAAAGTTTATCTTGTTTTGAGCCATTCGGGGCAGAAAATCAGGAGCCTGTATTTTTAGCGGAAAATGTTTTCGTCAAGCAAATTCAGGCGACTTCCGGCGGAACGCATACGAGAATGCAATTACTTTTGCAGAATCAGCCATGCACGGCAATGTATTTCAGGAAAACGCCGGAACAAACGGGAGTCATTGCCGGAAATTTCTATCACATGCTTGTCTGCCTGAACTGTAATACTTACAAAGGCAACAAATCCGTGACGTTAATTATTCAGGAAGTCCGACCGGCAGGAATTTCACAAACAAAACTGCTGAATGCAGTGCGGATTTACGAAAAATACAAACGGAAAGAAGAACTTTACCCGTCTTATTACAGGGGAATGTTACCGGACAGGAAAATATTAGAAACAGTGTACCGGTCAATCAGTGGTCAGGCTGTTGCCGTGGAAATGCTTGCTGCACCGATGATGCAGAAGGGAATTAATTATTGTCAGCTTCTTGTTTCTTTAGATGTTTTTGAAGAAATGGGCTTGTTAGAAAAAGATACCGTAAACGGAGAAGTGAAAAGATTATCCGTAAATCAGAAAGTGAATTTAGAAGATTCAGCGATTCTGAAAGAACTTCGCCAGCTTGCAGAGATAAATTAACCAAGTAATCAAGGAGGAATCCAATATGACTGAGGACAGAGTTGTAACGTTTGACATGATTAAAACGAAACTGCTTTCCGGAGAAAAGCAGTATGATGTAAGTAAGATTACTACGGCTTATCGTTTTGCCGAAAAAGCTCATGAGGGACAGTTCCGTTCCTCAGGACAGCCGTATATTATTCATCCGCTTGCGGTAGCGGAATTATTGCTTGATTTGGGCATGGACACGGACACAATCTGTGCGGCACTTCTGCATGATGTTGTGGAAGACACGCCGGTCACAGAAGAACAGATACGAAAACTTTTCGGAAAAGATGTCGCTAATTTAGTTGACGGCGTGACGAAATTAACGAAATTTCCAGTATTCCGACAGGATCAGAAAAAGGCGGAAAATATTCTGAAAATGTTGTTAGCTATGGGCAAAGATGTCCGTGTAATGATTATTAAATTATGCGACAGAACGCATAATATGCGCACGCTCCAATACAGGTCTAAAGAAAAGCAACAGCAAACCGCTTACGAAACAATGAACGTTTATGCGCCGATTGCCGGAAGATTAGGCATGAAAAAAATTCAGGACGAATTGGAAGAGTTATCTTTTTATTATCTTGACCCTTATGCATATGCTGAAATTGTCCGGCAGTTTGAAAACACCAGAGAAGAACAGGAACAGTTCATTGAATCCATCAAGAAAAGCCTTGCCGACCAGCTGAAAAAGCTTCCTTTATTGAAAGAACCTGAAATTCAGGGAAGAGTGAAAAGCATTTATGGCATGTATAAAAAAATTTATTATGAACACAAGAGTTTCGAACAGGTTTACGACAGGTACGCTGTGAGGGTGATTGTATCGAATTTAAATGAATGTTATCTCGTGCTTGGCATGGTGCATAACACATATAAATACCTTCCTGAAAGAATGAAAGACTATATCGGCAACCCGAAAGAAAACGGGTATCAGTCTTTTCATACGACCGTACTCGGAAAAGAAGGCATTCCCTTTGAAATACAGATTCGTTCATGGGAAATGCACAGAATGGCTGAATATGGCATTGCCGCCCACTGGAAATATAAACAAGGCATTAAGAAAGACGAAATGGAACAACGTTTAGCATGGGTAAGAAAAATTCTCGAAACGCAGAAGTCTTCTGATGACCCTGATGAAATTTTGCAGACGTTGAAAATTGACCTTTCGCCGGACAGAATTGTGGTCATGACTCCGAAAGGAGATGCCATTTCTTTACCAAGGCAAGCCACACCAATCGATTTTGCGTATAAAATCCATACGGAAATCGGTCATAGAATGGTTGGTGCAAAAGTGGAAAAAAGAATTGTTCCGTTAGATTATCAATTGAAAAACGGACAAATTTGTGAAATTCTCGTCAGCAATGATGCCGACAAAGGTCCCAGCCGTGGATGGATGAACATTGTACGCACTTCCGAAGCGAGAGCTAAAATTCGCACTTGGTTCAAAAAGCAGAACCGACAGAGTAATATTGATGTCGGGAAAGCGATGTTAGAAAAAGAATTTCGCCGGAATCGAATGATTATTCCGGAAGCGGAATATGAACAGTTTTTCGCTAATGACATGAAGCGGCATAACTGTAAAACTTTAGAAGATTTTTATGCTTCTATTGGTTATGGCGGTGTCAGCATTAGCAAATTAATTCCCCGCTGGAAAGACCAGTACATGAAGAATTATCATCCGGAAGAAATTTCGGAAAAAGAACAACCCATTGTGAAACCCGTTCAGAAAAATAATACCAGTCAGATTATTTTAGATGAAATCAGCGATTGTGCCGTAAAACTCGCCCAATGCTGCAACCCGTTGAACGGCGACGACATTGTTGGTTTTGTGACTCGTGGACATGGTTTGTCTGTTCACCGGACGGACTGCATTAATTATAAATCTATGCTTAGCCGGAACATTCCGGAAGAAAAAGAACGCTGGCTTGCGGTAAAATGGACGGATAACAGTTCAGCGAAAATGCGCACGAACATTGAAATTTTCGTTCATGACCGAATAGGCATGTTATGCGACATTTCCGCCGTCATGACGGAAAAAGGCATTTTCATTGTCGGTTCACAGTCGCACAATCCTAAAGACGGCAAAGTTGTTCTCGTCATGACTGTTGAAGTACATGATAAGGCACAGCTTGACGACGTGCTGAAACAAATCCGGAAAATTAAAGGGGTCATTTCCGCTGAAAGGGCTTCTTCCGGACAGAATCCCGACAGAAAGAAAGGAAAATCATGATGAAAAATCTTTTTGGTCATCTCCGGACAGTCCGGAGGCATCGTCTGGGGGTAATGCGCAACTGCTTTCGGGCAGGCATTCCCCTTCAGGGGATTGTACATGATTTATCGAAATATTCCCCGACGGAATTTTTTCCGAGCGTTCGTTATTATCAGGGAACGAGAAGCCCTAACGAACAGGAACGGGCAGTCAAAGGCTATTCTGAAGCATGGATGCATCATAAAGGCAGAAATAAACATCATTTTGAATACTGGACAGATTATTTTCCGGCAACACACCAGCTTGAACCCGTGAAAATGCCTTTACGTTACGTTGCGGAAATGTTTTGCGACCGTGTCGCCGCAAGTAAAATTTACAACGGCGAAAATTACACGAATAGAAAACCGTTAGAATATTTTCTTAAAGGCAAATCACACCGGAAAATTCATCTGGAAACATCACGTTTTTTAGAAATTCTGCTGAAAATGCTTGTGCTGAAAGGGGAAGACTACACGTTCGCATGGCTGAACTGGTATTTACGAACCCATCAGGATTATTGAAATTTTCACAGGAAGTCTTGAATTTTGACAAATCATGTTGTTGAAACTTGTGCATAATGGCAAAAATCAAATATTCTCTTGATTTGACCGCCCGAACGTGCTATAATAAGAAACAAGAACTGTTTTTTGAATTTTATTTGAAAAGAAAGGATGAAAATGATGATTTTAACAGGCGCAGAAATTGTCGTAGAAACTTTGATTGAGCAGGGTTGTCAGGTTGTGTTTGGCTACCCGGGCGGTCAGGTCATTAATTTATATGATGCGTTATACATGAGAAGCGACCGGATTCAGCATATTTTAACAGCGCATGAACAAGGCGCAGCCCATGCGGCAGACGGTTACGCAAGAGCAAGCGGTCAGGTTGGCGTGGTGATTGCGACTTCCGGACCAGGAGCAACGAATTTAGTTACAGGAATTGCCACAGCGTATTTAGATTCTGTTCCTATGGTTGCCATTACTGGGAATGTTCCTAATTCTTTAATTGGGCGGGATAGTTTTCAGGAAGTGGACATTACCGGCGTAACATTGCCGATTACAAAGCATAATTTTCTGGTGAAAAGTATTGATAAATTGGCGGATACGATTCGGGAAGCGTTCGTCATTGCGAAATCCGGAAGACCTGGACCAGTGTTAGTAGACATTCCGAAAGATGTTCAAACAGCAACTTATCCTTATCAGGTTGGTCCTGTTGTGCAGAAAAAGCCCCAGAAAAAAGCACAAGGCGACCAGCTTTCACGGGCAGCACAGATGATTGCTGAAGCGAAAAGACCCTATATTTATTTTGGAGGGGGCGCAGTTTCGGCAGAAATTTCAGAAGAAATTATTCAGCTTGCAGAAAAAATTGATGCTCCGATTGGTTGTACTATGATGGGCTTGTCAGTTGTTCCTGTTGACCACCCACGTTATTTAGGCATGGAGGGAATGCACGGACATTTTGCATCAAGTGTTTCACAAGATGAAGCGGATTTAATTATTACCATCGGGGCGAGATTCAGCGACAGGGCAACCGGAAACGTTGCGAAATACGCCCGTAAAGCGAGAATCATTCACATTGATGCAGACAGCGCAGAATTAAATAAAAACGTTAATGTTGCATTAGGCATTGAATGCGATGTCAAAGATGCGTTAGAGCGGTTACTTTCGTTAATTGATGCTAAGCAGCACCCTGAATGGATGGCACGCATAGCAGAATTAAAAGCAGAAGAAAAAGTACATTTCGAACGGGAAACGCCGAAAGACCGTTTAACGCCTTATGCGTTAATTCAGGAAACGGCGAAACATACACTTCCGGACACGCCAATTGTGACAGACGTTGGACAACATCAAATGTGGACAGCGCAGTATTACCCATTCCAGAAAGGCAGAACATTTATTTCGAGTGGTGGTTTAGGCACAATGGGTTTTGGCGTTGGTGCGGCAATTGGTGCAGCGAAAGCAACCGGAAAGAAAACGGTTTTATTCACCGGTGATGGCAGTTTCGGCATGAATCTGAATGAATTGGCGACAGTTTCCACAGAAAACATTCCGCTTGTGATAATTATTATGAATAATCATGTTTTAGGCATGGTTCGCCAATGGCAGACGTTATTTTTTCAGAAACATTATTCGAATACAGATTTACACGAACGGAAAACAGATTTCGTTAAACTTGCGGAAGCGTTCGGCATGAAAGGCTACCGCATTCAGGAATTGTCAGAATTAGCTCCCGTTCTGGAAAAGGCTTTCGCTGAAAATTCGCCTGTTCTGGTAGATTGCTTAATTGATCAGGATGAATTTGTTTTACCAATGCTTCCGCCAGGCGGCTGCATTGAAGATATTATCACAGAAAGAGAGGAAATTTCATGATGGAACGTTTTGTGATTGCCATTTTAGTGGAAAATCAGCCCGGAATTTTAACCCGTGTGGCGAGTATGTTTAACCGGAGAGGATTTAATATTGACACGTTGACGGTTAGTGAAACGGAAAATCATGATTATTCCCGTATAACTATTTCGCTGACCGGAGATGACGGCACTTGCCAGCAGATTATTAAACAACTCCGGAAATTATACAACGTGAAAGAAGTCAAAGTCATGGACAAACCGCAAAGTGTTTACCGTGAACTTGCTTTAATTAAATTACAGAATAAACCGGAAACCCGTCAGGAAATTCTTTCGGCGGTGGATATTTTCCGTTCGAAAATCGTAGATTTTTCCCCGTCAACACTTTGTGTAGAGATTACCGGAGAAACGTCTAAAATTGAGGCATTTATTGCACTTGTTGAACCACTCGGCATTCTGGAAATGTGCCGTACAGGCGTAGTGGCAATTGAAAGAGGTTGTCATTACCTGAACAGCGAAACAAGTCTATAAATATATATTTTTATTACAAAAGGAGTGCTTTTACATGGCAGAAGCAAGAATTTTTTATCAGCAGGATTGTGACATTCACAGACTCGACGGAAAAACCGTTGCCATTATCGGTTACGGTTCACAGGGACACGCCCACGCACTGAATTTAAAAGAAAGCGGCGTAAATGTTGTCGTTGGGCTTTATGAAGGCAGTAAGAGCTGGGCAAAAGCTGAAAAACAGGGTTTAACTGTAGTAACAACAGCAGAAGCCACAAAACAGGCTGATGTCATTATGATTCTGACACCGGACGAAAAACAGAAGGCATTATATGAATCAGACATTAAGCCTTACTTAACAGCAGGGAAAACATTAGCATTTGCGCACGGATTTAATATTCATTTCGGGTGCATTGTACCTCCGGCAGATGTGAATATTATCATGATTGCTCCGAAAGCCCCTGGTCACACAGTCAGAAGTGAATATCAGGCAGGAAAAGGAACACCTTGTTTAATTGCTGTTCAGCAAGATGCAACAGGCGATGCACAGGAAATTGGTTTAGCTTATGCAGCAGGAATTGGCGGAGCAAGAGCCGGCGTTCTGGAAACAACATTCAGAACGGAAACAGAAACTGACCTTTTCGGCGAACAGGCAGTACTTTGCGGCGGTGTATGCGCATTAATGCAGGCAGGATTTGAAACACTTTGCGAAGCAGGCTATGACCCGAGAAACGCATATTTTGAATGCATTCATGAAATGAAACTGATTGTAGATTTAATTTATCAGTCCGGCTTTGAAGGCATGAGATATTCCATTTCCAACACAGCTGAATATGGTGACTATATCACTGGACCGAAAATTATTACAGAAGACACCAAGAAAGCCATGAAGAAAGTTCTGGCAGATATTCAGGACGGTTCTTTTGCGAAAGAATTTTTACTGGATATGTCTGAAGCTGGAAATCAGGTTCATTTCAAGGCAATGAGAAAACTTCACGCAGAACATCCTTCTGAAGTTGTCGGAAAAGAAATCCGCAAGCTGTACAGCTGGAACAGTGAAGATGATAAACTCATCAATAACTGAGTTTTCAGAAAAATGATTATCGGCAAGTTATCCTGTTGACACGGGGTAACTTGTCATACTATAATATAATAATTAATATAATAATTAAATCAAAATAATTTAAGGACGGATTCAGAATATGTTATTTGATGAAAAAATTTCCGGAGCGCATTGCGCCCCTCAGCGGTCTTTACTTCATGCTTTAGGCTTGACGAAAGAAGAAATGGAACGCCCATTAGTGGGAATTGTTAGTTCTTATAATGAAATTGTTCCGGGGCATATGAATTTGGATAAAATTGTAGAAGCAGTGAAAATGGGCGTTGCTATGGCAGGCGGAACACCGATTGTTTTTCCGGCAATTGCTGTTTGTGACGGTATCGCTATGGGACATAAGGGAATGAAATATTCTTTAGTCACTCGTGATTTAATCGCTGATTCTACGGAAGCAATGGCATTAGCACATGCATTTGATGCGCTTGTCATGGTGCCGAATTGTGATAAAAACGTCCCTGGTTTACTGATGGCAGCCGCAAGAGTAAACGTGCCGACGATTTTCGTCAGCGGAGGTCCTATGCTTGCCGGACATGTGGACGGGAAAAGAACAAGCCTTTCCAGCATGTTTGAAGCAGTAGGTTCTTATCAGGCAGGAAAAATTGACAAAGAAAAATTATATGATTATGAATTGAACGCCTGTCCGACTTGCGGAAGCTGTTCAGGAATGTATACAGCAAATTCCCATAACTGTTTAACGGAAGTTCTCGGCATGGGCTTACGGGGGAACGGAACAATTCCGGCAGTATATTCCCGCCGCCTTGAACTCGCAAAACGTGCCGGAATGCAAGTTATGGAACTTTACCGGAAAAATATTCGCCCACGGGATATTATGACTGAAAAAGCATTCCAGAATGCTTTAACTGCGGATATGGCGTTAGGCTGTTCAACGAATAGTATGTTGCATTTACCAGCAATTGCACATGAATGTGGCGTAGAAATCAATTTAGACATTGCGAACCAGATTAGCGCAAAAACGCCGAATTTATGCCATTTAGCTCCGGCAGGGCATACTTATATGGAACAACTTGATGAAGCCGGCGGTGTTTACGCTGTATTGAACGAACTGAACAAAAAAGGCTTAATTCATACAGATGTCATGACCGTGACCGGAAAAACACTCGGCGAAAATATTCAGGGCTGTGTGAATTTAAATCCGGAAGTCATTCGCCCGATTGATCACCCCTACAGCGAAACAGGCGGTATTGCCGTATTACGTGGAAATCTTGCGCCGGATGGCTGTGTTGTGAAAAGAAGTGCCGTTGCGCCGGAAATGCTTGTTCATGAAGGAAAAGCGAAAGTATTCGACAGTGAAGAAGAAGCAATTTCTGCCATTTACGCCGGAAAAATTGTTTCCGGAGATGTTGTAGTCATTCGTTATGAAGGACCTTCCGGAGGTCCCGGAATGCGGGAAATGCTTTCACCGACTTCTGCTATTGCCGGAATGGGGCTTGACAAAGAAGTAGCGTTAATCACGGACGGAAGATTTTCAGGAGCGACACGTGGCGCAGCAATCGGGCATATTTCGCCGGAAGCGGTCAGAGGCGGTTTAATTGCCTATGTGCAGGACGGCGACGTAATTTCGATTAACATTCCGGAATACAGAATTGAACTGAAAGTTTCCGAAGAAGAAATTGCAAAACGCAAAGAAACTATGCCAATTAAAGTGAAAACGGATATTACTGGTTATCTGAAACGCTATGCGAAAATGGTTTCTTCAGCAGACAAGGGCGCAATCATTAACGAATAACTCACGGAAAGGATGATGCATACATGGGTATGACCATGACACAGAAAATTCTTGCCGCTCATGCCGGATTGACTCAGGTAGAAGCAGGGCAGTTAATTTTAGTGAATTTAGATTTAGTGTTAGGTAATGACATTACTTCACCAGTAGCGATTAAAGCTTTTCAGCATATGGGAAAAGAAAAAATTTTCGACAAAGAAAAAATTACTATGGTAATGGATCATTTCGCACCGAACAAAGATATTAAAGCCGCTGAACAGTGCATGATGTGCAGGAATTTCTGTGAAAATCAGGAAATTAAACATTTCTATGATGTCGGGCAAATGGGCATTGAACATGCTTTACTTCCGGAAAAAGGGTTAGTTGTTTCTGGTGATGCCGTCATTGGGGCGGACTCGCACACATGCACATATGGCGCATTAGGGGCATTTTCGACGGGTGTCGGGTCAACAGATATGGCTTGCGGAATGGCAATCGGGAAAGCATGGTTCAAAGTTCCTTCAGCGATTCGTTTTGAACTGAAAGGGAAATTAAAGCCTTACATTTCCGGCAAAGATGTTATTTTACATATTATCGGGAAAATTGGCGTAGACGGTGCCTTATACAAATCTATGGAATTTGTCGGGGAAGGGTTATCTTCTCTTTCGATGGCAGACAGACTTTGTATGGCGAATATGGCAATTGAAGCAGGTGCAAAAAATGGTATTTTCGCCGTGGACGAAATCACGAAAGCCTATGTGAAAGAACATTCCGACCGTGAACCGGTAGTTTACACAGCAGATGAAGATGCTGTTTATGAAAAGACTTATGTTATTGATTTAAGTGAAATTAAGCATACAGTTGCTTTTCCGCATTTACCGGAAAACACGCATACAACGGACGAAATTGAAACGATTCCTATTCAGCAGGTAGTGATTGGTTCATGCACGAATGGCAGGCTGGAAGATTTAAAAGCCGCTGCTGAAATTATGCAGGGAAAGAAAGTCGCTAAAAATGTTCGGTGTATTGTTATTCCGGCAACGCAGAAAATTTATCTTGAGGCAATGGAAGCAGGCTATCTGAAAACATTTATTGAATGCGGAGCAGTTGTTTCCACGCCAACGTGCGGACCTTGCCTTGGCGGACACATGGGAATCCTTGCGGAAGGTGAACGGGCTGTTGCCACGACAAATAGAAACTTTATCGGCAGAATGGGGCATACTGCTTCAGAAATTTATTTAGCAAGTCCTGAAGTTGCCGCTGCAAGTGCCATTACTGGGAAAATTTCCGCTCCGGAGGAATTATAAAATAAGCAGTAAAAACATTGACAAAAATGATAAGCCTATATTCATGTATTCAGTTGCAGAATTTATGGATTAAGAAAATACAAAAATAAAATTAAGGGAGATGAAGAAATTGCTAAAAAGTTATAAAACTGAAATCTTCCCTACACCTGAACAGAAACAAATTATTCATAAAACAATTGGTGTATGCAGATTTGTTTATAATTTTTATCTGGCACACAACAAAGAAGTTTACGAAAAAGAACAGCGATTTGTTTCAGGATATGAATTTTCAAAATGGATGAACAATGAATATCTTTCCCAAAATCCAGAATTTTCATGGATTCAGGAAGTCAGCAGTAAATCCGTCAAGCAAAGCATCATGAACGCTGAAAGGGCATTCAGAAACTTTTTTGAACACAGAACAAAATTCCCAAGACGGAAGAAGAAAAGAAATTCTGACGTGAAAATGTATTTTGTGAGAAATGGAAAAACAAAACTCATTTCCTGCGAACGGCACAGAATCAAAATCCCTACTCTGGGTTGGGTAAGAATAAAAGAAAAAGGCTATATTCCAACAAATGTAGAAACACATACCATAAAAAACGGCTGCATTTCCATGAAAGCCGGAAGATATTATGTTTCTGTTTTAGTGGAAGAACCAGAACCACAAAAGCCTGTTCTGAATCATTTCGGAATCGGCATTGACTTAGGTGTAAAAGAATTTGCAGTCTGTTCAGACGGCAGAATTTTTACAAATATTAACAAATCTGCCCGTATCAGAAAATTGGAAAAAAGTCTGAAACGGCAACAGAGAAAACTTTCGAGGAAATACGAAAGTTTGAAAAAATTACCAAATCACTTGAAAGGAGGAGCTACTCGACAGAATATCCGAAAACAAACGCTAAAGGTACAAAAACTTTATCATCAACTTGACTGTATCAGAACAGATTACCTCAATAAAGTCATTTCTGAACTGGTGAAAACCAAACCAGCCTGGATTACACTTGAAAATTTGAATGTCAGTGGTATGATGAAGAACAGACATCTTTCAAAAGCGATTGCACAGCAGAAATTCTTTGAGTTCAGAACAAAATTAACTGCAAAATGCAAAGAATCCGGCATTGAATTAAGATTAGCAGACAGATTTTATCCGTCAAGTAAAACTTGTCATCAATGTGGCTATATTAAGCATGATTTAAAGCTATCTGACAGAGTTTATACTTGTTCTGAATGTGGTTACACAGCGGACAGGGATTTCAATGCAAGCTTGAATTTGAGAGATTGTCCAACTTATCAAATAGTATAGAATATGCTATGGTAAGTAATACCGTAGGCTATACGGGAATTTACGCCTGTGGACTGTACATGAACTTGTGAGTAGATAGTGACTTGTCACTTTTAAAAGCATACAGGTTGAAGCAGGAATTTTCTCCATATGGGTATATTTGTCCATATTTTGAGTAGCAGGTAATCTCATAATGAAAATGACAGGAAAAGTAATTAAATACGGGGATAATGTGGATACAGATGTTATTATTCCGGCAAGATACCTGAACACCAGCGACCAGAAAGAATTAGCGTCCCACTGCATGGAAGATTTAGACAAAACGTTTACCTCCCGTGTGCAGAACGGGGATATTATGGTTGGCGGCTGGAATTTCGGCTGTGGTTCTTCCCGTGAACATGCGCCGATTGCCATTAAAGCGAGTGGAATTTCTCTTGTGATTGCGAAAAGTTTTGCAAGAATTTTTTACCGGAATGCCATTAACATTGGCTTAGCAATTGTAGAATCTGAACAGGCAGCGGAAGCCATTCAGGAAGGAAATATCATTACAGCTGATTTAGATGCAGGAATTTTACATAATGAAACAACTGGTGAAGAATATCCCGTTGAACCATTTCCGGCATTTATTCAGACAATTATTGAAAATGGCGGTCTTGTGGAATCCATTAAAAATGGAAGTATTGCCTGATGGACAGAAAAAAATTTGACCGTCAATTGGACACACTTTCCGTATTTGCGGAAATTAACTGTGACCCAATTTTTCACGCTTTCCGGCAATGCTTTTACGAAAATGAAAAATCAGAAACAATATTTGCAGCAGCGAATTTTGCCGGAGCGTTATATAATTTAGCCCATACGGAAAACTGGACAGCTTATTTGAAAAATCTTGTTTTTTCTTTAGAAAATGCCTGTTCATATTTTGCCGCAAAAAAGCAGGAAATTCCGGAAAATATCCGTTCAGCTGCCGTGCATGATTTGCAGTTGCTTTCCATTTGTGCGGAACTTTCCGCAAAAACAATCACAGAAGGCGAAAATCCGGAAAATTTATTTTTTCCGGAATGGAAAACAGAATCTTGTGATTTAACAAAATTATATTTTGAACGGCTTGCGGAAATTGAAAAGCATGGTTATGGAATTTTTGCGAAATACAGAATGTTTCATTTAGAATGTTCAGATTCTGCTGAAAAAGGCTATGTATTAGAACCGGTTGCTTTTCCGGATAAAGTGAATTTGCAGGATTTAATTGATTACGAATTACAGCGCAAAAAAGTAATTGATAACACGAAAGCGTTACTTTCCGGAAAAAAAGCCTCTAACATTCTGCTTTACGGAGATGCAGGAACAGGAAAGTCAGCAACTGTTAAAGCGGTAGCGAATGCCTATGCTGAACAGGGGCTGAGACTAATTGAATTATCTAAGAATGAATTACATTTATTGCCGAAATTACTGGAAGAACTGAATGCTAATCCGCTGAAATTTATTTTATTTATCGATGATTTAAGTTTTCAGGAAAATGATGATGATTTCAGCGCATTGAAAGCCGTTCTGGAAGGGAGCATTTCCGCAAGGGCATATAATACAGTAATTTACGCCACAAGTAACAGAAGGCATATTGTCCGGGAAACGTTTTCACAGAGAGCCGGAGACGAAATTCACCGGAATGACACCATGCAGGAAACAATTTCTTTATCGGAAAGATTCGGCATACAAATTTTATTTAACAAGCCGAATAAAGATACTTATTTGCATATTGTTTCGCATTTGGCAGAAGAAGCAGGATTAACCACGAATCAGGAAGAAATTTTACTTCAGGCGGAACAATTTGCCATGCGGAAAAGCGGACGTTCGGCAAGGTCTGCCAGACAATTTATTGAACAATTGCACTGTGCGGAAGAATTAAAGGAGGAATCGAATTGCTGACACTGGATAAAATTTATCATGCCAGTTATGTATTGAAAGAAGTAATCCGGCAAACAGATATGATTTATGCGCCGAAAATTTGTCCGGAAGCAAATGTTTATCTGAAAACTGAAAATTTACAGATTACTGGTTCATTCAAAGTGCGTGGAGCATATTATAAAATTTCACAATTAAGTGATGAAGAAAAGGCGAAAGGTGTTATTGCCTGTTCAGCTGGAAATCATGCGCAAGGCGTTGCACTTGCTGCAACGAAAAACGGCATTCATTCTTTAATTTGTCTGCCGGACGGTGCGCCGATTTCGAAAGTAGAAGCAACAAAGGGCTATGGTGCGGAAGTTTGCCTTGTGCCAGGGGTTTATGATGATGCCTACAGAAGAGCATTAGAATTGCGTGATGAAAAAGGTTATACGTTTATTCATCCGTTTGATGATGAAGATGTGATTGCAGGGCAAGGGTCAATTGGTTTAGAAATTAGCGAACAATTCCGGAATGTGGACATTGTCGTTGTGCCGATTGGCGGCGGCGGTTTAATTTCCGGCGTGGCATTCGCCCTGAAAAATTTAAATCCGAATATTCAGGTTTACGGCGTACAGGCAAGCGGTGCGCCCTCTATGGTGGCTTCTTTGGAGCAGGACGAAATTGTTTGCTTAGACAAAGTCGGAACGATTGCGGACGGAATCAAAGTGAAAGAACCTGGAGTGCATACGTTTGAATTTGTGAAAAAATATGTTGACGGCGTAGTCACAGTAACAGATGATGAAGTTTCTTCAGCAATTTTAGCATTAATTGAACAACATAAACTCATTGCAGAAGGTGCAGGTGCTGTATCTGTTGCAGCGGTGATGTTCAATAAAATTCCTAATATGCAAGGGAAAAATATTGTTTGCTTAGTTTCCGGCGGAAATATTGACGTGACCATTCTTTCACGGGTAATTAAAAGAGGCTTGCTGAAATCCGGCAGAAGTGACACACTGACAATACAGCTTGAAGACAAACCCGGGCAATTGAAAGGCGTTTCGGCAATTTTAGCCGATTTAGGCGGAAATGTTGTTTCTATTCATCATGAAAGGGCAAGTGAAGACAGTGATATTACAGACTGTGTATTGCGGATTGTTTTAGAAACACGGAATTATGACCATATTCAGCAAATCCGCACAGCCTTAACGAATGCCGGATTCAAAATTGTGAATTAATTTTTAAATTTTAAATTTAAATTAAATCAGAAAGGAAGTTTTTTCACATGGAAAAAATTTACACACAGAACGCCCCAGCGGCAATTGGACCTTATTCGCAAGCAGTCGAAGCCGGAAATGTTGTCTACACTTCCGGACAGATTGCCATTGTTCCTGAAACAGGGAATATTGAAGCAGAAAACATTCAGGGACAAACAGAACAAGTCATGAAGAATTTACAAGCTGTTCTGCAAGCTGCCGGAACAGATTTTTCACGGGTTGTGAAAACGACTTGTTTTTTGGCGGATATTGCCGATTTTGGCGCATTTAACGAAATTTACGGAAAATACATCACGGAAAAGCCTGCGAGGAGCTGCGTTGCGGTAAAGGATTTACCGAAGGGCGCATTGGTAGAAGTGGAAGTCATTGCGGTAACAGATTGATTTCCTGAAATAATCCAATTGCAGGCGGATTAAAGGTAAAGTAAATAAAGCAGCCTGTCATCAGTACGAAAAACAAAAATCCTGACAGACTGCTTTTCTTCTGCCTGTCCGCACGGGAACGTAAATATACTGTTAAGAAAATCACGCATAAATAAAAAATCAGCATATCTGCCTTGAAATATTCTTTTCCGAGAATGCCCATACAGAGATAATGCAAAGTCATGAACAACCCTAATGTTAAAGCTGTACTTTCCGCATAAGTGGTTAAAATGCCTTTTTGTAAATCTCCAGTCCATAAGTAACGGAAAATTCCCGTGAAACATGCCGGTATGAATAAAATTTTCAGCACTTCCCACACGCTATTTCTTACCGGAACGAATGCGCAAATTGCCGGAATCCGCATCAGCACCGGAGAAAATAAAAATAACAATGTTCCGCCGATACTGGTCAGCAAAAACAAGAAAATATCCCAGAAAATTGTTTTTTTCAGGAGATGTTGTTTTTTGGCGGCACGGTCAAGAATGTTTTGTTCAGCATGGCATAAATTTTTGTGATATAATAAAATTTTCACGAGCAGCACTCCTTTAGTTTTTACCAATATATGCGGAATTTTTAGAAAACATGCAGCTTGTCCGGAAAAAATTTTTTTCCAAATAAAAAAACATATAACAGAAAAAATTAAAAATATGAAAATCCATGTTGACATTATGTGAAATATTTGGTATAATAAAAACAGCAAACTTGAAATTTTGTGCGGATACATTCTGCAAAATGCATGGAAATGATTCAGTACAAAGCAAAAAATAGTATTAGTCATTCTGACTGAAAAAAGCTATTTTTTAACATTTAAGAAACTGAATTTTCCGGAATCCGGAAAATAAGTTTTCATCATTATGATTTGTGAGGTGTTTGGCAATGGAATTGAAGTACAGGAGAATTGTTCTGAAGCTGAGCGGAGAAGCTCTTGCCGGAGAAAAAAAATTCGGTTTAGATTACACGGTCATCGGGAAAATTTGCGAAAGCATTAAAAAATGCGTTGATGTTGGTGTACAGGTCGGAATCGTTGTCGGCGGAGGGAATTTCATTCGGGGAAGAATGAGCGGCAGCTTAGACAGAACCCGTGCTGACCATATGGGAATGCTTGCCACGGCAATCAATGCGCTTGCACTTTCGGACATGCTTGAGTCAATGGGCGTGGAAACTCGTGTGCAGACTGCAATTACTATGCGGCAGGTAGCAGAACCCTATATTCGGAATAAAGCCGTTTGTCATCTTGAAAAGGGCAGAGTAGTCATTTTCGGGTGTGGAACGGGAAATCCATTCTTTTCAACAGATACAGCAGCGGCTTTACGGGGCGTGGAAATTGAAGCGGAAATTCTCATGAAAGCAACACTTGTTGACGGTGTTTATGACAAAGACCCGAATCAATTTTCTGATGCGAAACGTTATGATACATTAACGTTTAATCAGGTATTGAATGACAATTTAGCCGTGATGGACATGTCAGCGGCGACAATGTGCAATGAAAACAATTTGCCTATGTTGGTATTTGATTTGCACAGACCGGATAATATTTTAGATGCCGTTCTTGGAAAACCAGTCGGCACAGTGATTACCGTAGAATAAAAATTTATTTTAAGAAAGGAATTATTCATCATGAAAGAAACTTTGAAACTTGCAGAACAGAAAATGCAGAAGGCTGTAGACAGCCTGAAAAATAATTTTGCCTCTATCCGTGCCGGAAGAGCAACACCGGCAGTATTAGACAAAATTATGGTTGACTATTGGGGAACGCCTACTCCTGTTACACAAATGGCATCCGTTTCCGTGGCAGAAGCCAGAATGTTAGTCATTACGCCTTATGACAAATCCAGCCTGAAAAATATTGAAAAGGCAATACAGGCTTCTGATTTAGGCATTACCCCGAATAATGACGGTTCTGTAATTCGTCTTTCATTCCCACAGCCGACAACGGAACGCCGGAAAGAACTTTGTAAGAGCGTGAAAAAATACGGTGAAGAAGCGAAAGTTGCTGTAAGAAATACCCGCCGTGATGCTGTGGACAAATTCAAATCCATGAAGAAGAACGGCGAATTAACGGAAGACGACCAGAAAGACGCTGAAAAGAAAATTCAGAAACTGACTGACAAATATTGTGAAGAAATTGACAAGGCAGTTTCTGAAAAAGAAAAAGAAATTATGAGTATCTGAATTTCACCGGAACAGGAGTAAGGGCATGGCATTGATTAAGAAAAAGGCAGAAGATGCTGTTTTGCCGGAAGTGCTTCCAACGCATGTCGGGTTCATTATGGACGGGAACGGCAGATGGGCGAAAAAGCGTGGACTTCCCAGAAGTTTAGGGCATGTTGAAGGGGCAAAGAATTTTAAAAAAATCGTGGATTATTGTAAAAACATCGGAATTAAATATATTTCTTTCTATGTATTTTCCACGGAAAACTGGAAACGCCCGAAAGAAGAAATTGACGGCATTTTAAAATTATTACGGGAATATCTTGTTGATGTACAGGCGCATTTAGGCGACGGCGTAAGGGCGGTATTTTTAGGGGATAAGTCTGCTTATCCGGAAGACATTCAGAAAGCAATGGTCAAATTGGAAAAAGACACCGCCCACCACACGAAAATGACACTTTTGCTTGCGTGCAATTATGGCGGACGTGATGAAATCGCCCATTCCGCAAGGCTCATTGCGGAAAAAGTTCAATCCGGTGAATTAAAACCAGAAGACATTACCGAAAAAACAATAGCTGATTATTTATATACAGCGGGAATGCCTGATGTAGATTTAGTGATTCGTCCGAGTGGGGAATTACGGTTATCGAATTATTTAATATGGCAATGTGCCTATGCGGAATATTATTTCACGAATGTGTTATGGCCTGATTTTTCCACAGAGGAATTAAATAAAGCGTTAATTGATTATGCCAGCCGTGGCAGGCGGTTCGGAGGAGTTTAATGAAACAAAGAATCATTTCTGCCGCAGTAGGAATTGTTTTACTGACAATTGTGTTAATTTTGCATCAGACAATTATTTTTCCGGTTGCATTATCAGCAATTATTGGAATAATTTTATTTGAATTAGTTCGGGCAATTGGAGGATTAGAATTTAAATTAGCCACAGTCGGCGTAATTGCCTATGGGGTAATACTTCCTATTTTGAATTATTTTCTGCAAATTGGAACTAATCCTTTATTAACAACAATCAGCGAAATATGCATGACAGGCTTATTGACTTTAGTTTTCTGGGATTATATGCGGCATCCGAAAACTTTTTTAGTAGAACAGGGAGCGTTCATGATTGCTTCTATGTTACTGGTGCCAAATTCGATTTGCATTTTATTGAAATTAAATTGCTATGAAAACGGTTTATTTTACGTTGTTCTCGGCTTGTGTGGTGCATGGATTGCCGATTCCGGAGCATATTTTTCAGGCGTGGCATTCGGGAAAACAAAACTTTGTCCGGAAATCAGCCCGAAAAAAACAGTAGAAGGGTTTATTGGCGGATTGGTCAGCAATACAATTTTATTTGCATTGATTTTTTTCATTTATGCAAAATGTGTTCATTTAGAGTTCAGCATTCTGCAGGGATTGAAAGCCGGCTTATTAGGGTTAGTTTGTGCAGGAATTAGCGTATTAGGCGATTTGACCGCATCTGTCATTAAACGGCAGAAGGGCATTAAGGATTACGGGAATATTATGCCCGGTCACGGCGGATTAATGGATAGATTTGACAGCGTGCTGTTTGTCCTTCCGGCATTTTATTTCTGCATTACGCTGCTGCCGATTTTTGATTAAACTGAAAATTCTGAATATACTATAATATACTATACAATAAAGTGAGGTGTTCGCATGAAAAAAGTCGCTGTATTGGGTTCAACTGGTTCAATTGGAAAACAGGCTCTTGAAGTCATTGAAAAACACGGCTTGCAGGTAACTGCCCTTACGGCAAATCATCAAGTGAATTTGCTTGCGGAACAAGCGAAAAAATTTCATCCGGAATGTGTTTGCATTGCGGATTCAACTCAGGCGAAAACTTTAGAAACTCTTTTACAAGGGGAAAAAATAGAAATTTTAACCGGAACAGAAGGTTTATGTCAGATTGCCTCCAGCGGAAAGCAGGACATTGTATTAAACAGCGTTGTTGGTATGGTAGGTTTACTTCCGACACTCAGCGCAATTTCCGCCGGAACGGATATTGCTTTAGCTAATAAGGAAACCCTCGTGGCAGGCGGTGAACTTGTCATGAAAATGGCAGCAGAAAAACAAGTGAAAATTTACCCCGTAGATAGTGAACATTCTGCCGTTTTCCAGTGTTTACAAGGCAACGCCATGAACCGTATCCGGAAAATGATTTTAACGGCTTCCGGAGGTCCTTTTTTCGGGAAGAAAAAAGAAGAGTTGAAACATATTCGTCCGGCAGATGCGTTAAAGCACCCAAACTGGACAATGGGAAACAAAATTACCATTGATTCAGCAACTTTAATGAATAAAGGGCTTGAATTGATTGAAGCGAAATGGCTTTTTGATTTAAAGCCGGAACAAATTGAAATTGTTGTGCATCGTCAAAGCGTTCTGCATTCTGCGGTAGAATTTGAAGATTATGCCGTTATTGGGCAAATGGGCGTACCGGATATGAAAATTCCCATTCAGTATGCGTTATTATATCCGAACCGGACGGAATGCCCAACGAAAGCATTATCTTTGACGGATTACGGCGTATTAACATTTGAAAAACCGGATTATGAAACATTTGACTGTCTGACTTCCGCAATTGAGGCAATTCAGGAAGGCGGACTGCTTCCGGCAGTCGTGAACGGTGCGAATGAAGAAGCCGTTGCGCATTTTCTGAAAGAAGAAATTTCATTTTTAGCCATTGGGGAATTAGTCAAAGAGGCGTTGCATACTATTCCGAATGGGAAAATTCATCAAGTGGAAGATATTTTACAAGCTGATGAACAGGCAAGAAAATTCGTTCGTCAGAAAATAGCCTGCTGTTGACCATATTCCAGAAAGGACTGAAGAAGTAGGATGATTACGGTTTTAGTGGCGTTACTGGTATTTGGGGTAATTATTGCCCTGCACGAGTTCGGGCATTTCATTGTAGCGAAACTTTGCGGAATTAAAGTCAATCAATTTGCGATTGGCATGGGACCTGTTTTGTTGAAAAAACAAAAAGGCGAAACGGAATATTCCCTCCGGTTGTTTCCGATAGGGGGATTCTGTGCAATGGAAGGTGAAGATGAAGGCAGTGAAGACCCGAAAGCATTTAACCGCAAACCTGTATGGAAAAGAATGTTAGTTGTTGTCGCAGGGGCGACAATGAATTTAATTCTTGGGTTTGTGTTAATTCTCTGCACAACGTTGTTATATGGAGATGTCATTCAGTTACGGGTAGCCGATTTCACGAAAAATGAAGAAACCGGACAATCTACTTCTTCCAGCGAGTCAAGCGGTTTGCAAGTGGGAGATGAATTGATTTCAATAGAGGGAATGCATTTATTCACGGATACAGATTTATTTTATCAATTGCAAACCGTAACTTCTGACACAATGGAAGTTGTCGTGCGCAGAAACGGAGAAAAAATTACTCTTCCTGATGTAAAATTTTATAATACAGAAACGAAAGGAAGACAAGATTTTTACGTCACGGCACAAAAATTAACAATTGGGAATGTTCTTTCCTATAGTTTTCTGAATACGATTTCCACAGGGCGGTTAATCTGGCTGTCGCTTTTAGATTTATGCAAAGGGAAATATGGATTTCAGGATTTATCCGGACCAGTGGGAATTGTTAGCACAATAGGGGAAGCGGCATCTTATGGGGAATCATTTATTCAGCATTTATCTTCTGTGTTGTCGCTTGCGTCATTTATTACAATCAATGTAGGAATTTTTAATCTTCTTCCGATTCCGGCGTTAGACGGGGCAAGACTGGTTTTTCTCTTAATCGAAGGAATACGCCGGAAACCCGTCAGTCCGGAAAAAGAAGGCATGATTCATTTTGCAGGAATGGCATTATTATTTTTAGTGATGGTTGCTGTTACAATACAGGATATTTTTAATTTGGCGAAATAAGAAAGGGGCGTTTAACAGTTAAAACATTTTGATAAAATGTTGTCATAGAGTATTGACTTTTATCATTTTAAAGGAAAACGTTGCAGATAAAGCCAAAAAAATAATAAAGGAGCTTACAGAAAATGATTAAGACAATCAAAGTCATGCTTCTACCGAACAACAAGCAGAAAACAAAATTGTTTGCATGTGCAGGATTGACAAGATTTGCGTATAACTGGGCATTGGACTATGAACAAAAAAATTATGCAGCAGGAAATCCATTTATTTTTGACAGTG
>CANPYZ010000003.1 GCA_947589035.1 uncultured Clostridia bacterium
TTTTTAGTATTGTTCAGTTTTCAAGATGCAGTTGCCGTTTTTCCGACGACTTATTTATTATACCACATTTTCAGAAGTTTGTCAAGTCTTTTTTTGAATTTTTTTCAATTTTTTTCTTGAACTTAACTTTCAGAAACTGGTTTAATTTTTTGTTCGCTCCTTATTCCCGCAATTCCCATTCGGCTCTCGCAGCGACTTAAATATTATACCACATTTTTGAAACTTTGTCAAGCCTTTTTTGAAATTTTTTCAAAAAATTCTGAAAATTTCTTTTGCCGGTTTCGTCCGACAGCTTTTTTATTATATCACGTTTTTCCGATTTTGTCAAGTCGAAAATTTTTAATTTTTCTGTTCAATTTTTATTCATTTTGCTGAAAATTTTCCAAAATAAAAAACGCTGCATTCACAGCGTTTTCCTTTGGCAGGGGCAGAAGGATTCGAACCCTCGACACACGGTTTTGGAGACCGTTGCTCTACCAGCTGAACTATACCCCTATTTCTCTGACTATTTTAGTATAGCACATTTTTTCCGTTTTGTCAACCCCTTTTTTCAAATTTTTTTAAATATTCCGAAATTATGCTCTGCAAAATTTCCTGCAAATTCTCGTCCATGTATTCGTATTCGTCCGGAATGTGCAGGCAAATGACTTCTTTTCCGGCGATAATGTCCGGATACTTTTCTTGTAAACGCCGGAGATGCTTTTCTTCCATGCAAAATATTTTGTCCGCCCAACCTAACATTCCGGCAGTAACTTTAATTCTTGCGTTCCGCTCCGTTCCGGCGGAGCGTGCCTGATGTCCGTCCACCTGATGAAATAATGTTTCAGCGGTTAAACTTCTTTTCCGGTTCCGGCTACAGATAAATAATAAATGCATTTCTTCACTCCTAAAAACCAAAATAAAAACCAGAAACATTTCTGTTTCCGGTCGGTTTCATTGGGGTGGAAGGATTTGAACCCTCGAAATGACGGAGTCAGAGTCCGCTGCCTTACCGCTTGGCTACACCCCAGTTTCGGTGATTGTCCTGACGACTTTTATATTATACCACACTTTTTTCATTTTGTCAAGAGGTTTTTTCATTTTTTTCAGAAAAATTTTTCCCGTTCCGGTTTCTGACAAAATTATTGTTTTTCTTTACTTCAAACAGGAAAAAATGTGCATTTCTACAAAATTTTAAAATTTGATTTCAAGTTTATTGACTTATTTTCCATGTGTGCTATAATAAGAGTGTTAAATCCAGATTAAATCTATGTCAAATCTAAATTTAATCTCATGAAAGGTAGGCTTCTTCAAATGGTCGCACAAATTACTGCTATCGTGATTTTCATTGTTATGTTCATTTTGATTATCACGGAAAAATTCGAAAAACATTATATTACACTCGCTTGTGGTCTGCTGACGTTAGTCGCCGTGTTCGGCATTTGTATGCAGGATTTCGGCGCAATGTGGGACACAATCAACCTGAAATCAATTTTCACGCTTGAGTTCTGGCACACTTCCGGTGCGGAATCGGAATCCGGCGGTATTGACTGGGCAACGATTCTGTTCCTCGGCGGTATGATGATTATGGTTGAAGGTATGGCAAGAGTTGGTTTTTTCAACTGGCTTTGCCGGAGAATTGCGAAAATGGTAAATTATCAGACAATTCCCATTTTTTTAGCATTCATGGCAATGTCTTTCGTTTTGGCAATGTTCATTGATTCAATCACGGTGATTCTGTTTTTAGCTTCAGTAACAATTGAACTCGCAAGACTGCTGAAATTCAATCCTGTTCCAATGATTATGTCGGAAATTTTCTGCGCAAATCTCGGCGGCTCGGCAACAATGTGCGGTGACCCCCCGAATATTATTATCGGTTCGAATTTACATTATTCTTTCATGGACTTTGTGAAAAATACCGGCGTAGCTGCGTTAATTTCTTTCGTGTTCATTGCTTTATATTTCTATTTAATTATGAAAAAAGACCTTGTTTCAACAGGTGTCAGTCAGGAAGAAATTGATAAAATGCCTTCTCCGGAAAGTTTCATTACAGACCAGAAAGGCTTCTGGGTTAGTCTGGTGATTTTCATTTGTGCAGTGTCTTTGTTAGTTTCACATAATGCTACAGGTCTGACGGTTGCTTTCATTGGCGTGCTTGTCGCCTTGCTTACGCTGATTACTTCCGGAAAGCATATTCCTGAAGTGCTTAAAGGCGTTGACTATAAAACACTTCTTTTCTTCACGGGGCTTTTCGTTGTTGTCGGCGGTCTTGAAAAAACCGGTGTTCTGGAAATTATTGCTAATTTCATCAGCAAAATTTGCGGAGATAATTATTATTTAATGGTAACAATTATTGTCTGGGTTTCCGGCATTGCCAGCGCATTCATTGACAATATTCCCTTTGCGGCAACTATGGTGCCGATTATCAAAAATTTATCCGCTGGTAATACTTCCCTTTTATCCACGCTTGCGTGGTCTTTGGCAATGGGTACGGACGTTGGCGGTTCAGCAACGCCAATCGGGGCTTCTGCTAATGTCGTCGGCACTTCCGCTGCGGCAAAAGCCGGTCACCCTATTGGCTGGGGCGAATACTGCAAAAAGCTTGCTCCGGCAACGGTCATTGTCATGGTCATCAGTACAATTTATATTTGCCTGCGCTATGTCACTCACCTTTAATTTGAAATTTGAAAATTGAAAACTTCCCCCGTCTGAATCAGACGAGGGAAATTTTTTTAATCTAATGTCAATTTGTCGAATGGGTTAATATCGCCGAAATTTTGCCATTTGTATTCGGTCAGCATGATTTGCGCCTCATGAAATTTATGGTCAATCATGTAACGAATGCACGAATCAATATTATCTCTTGTGAAAAATCCGTTATCCATCATTTTCTGAACCATTTCAAGAATACTATTTTCCGATAAATAGGAGAACATTTTCTCAAAATTCTTGTTGATAAAAGCAACAATCTTTTTATCTTCGGGGTGTACCTTGAACATTTCTGCAATAACGCTGTATGCATCCTCAATATAAATGCCATCTGGCGCATCATATTCTCCCGATTCATCAAGATAATTTTGTTCTTCCAATTCGTCGAAATTTCTTTGAAGAATTAAATTTAATTCTTCAGTAATTTCCCAAACTGACATTTCATTAATAAAGAAATTAATCAAATCAACTTCCACACCAAAAATTATTAACGTTTGTACAGATTCACCATTTTTAAATGCGTTATATTCGATATTGGTTACACTATCAGGAAGTGTCACAGATGTAAGATTTTCACAACCTGAAAATGCATAACTTCTGATACCGGTCACACCATCAGGAACGATTACTGATTCATCTTTTCCCTTATAACTAATCAGTATTCCATTGATGATTACAAAATCATCTGGATAATGTTCAAACCATGGCACATCAAATGTACCCTCCACGCCATCAGGAATTGCTACTAATTTCAAATTTTCACAATCTGAAAGTGCATAATCTCCAATATATTCGACTTCAGTCACTTCTTTAAGAATGATTGTAGATTTCAGACTTGAACAACCATCAAATGCATTCTCTCCAATATTGGTCACACTATTTGGAATTGTTATAGATTCAAGATTTTTACAGCCCCAAAATGCATGATTTCCAATGCGAGTCACACTGTCAGGAGCTACTACTGATTTCAAATTTTCGTAGCCCGAAAACGCATAATCTCCAATACTGGTTACACCATCAGGAATTATCACTGATTCATTATGTCCTCTATAAATAGTAAGTACTCCTTTGATAATAACAAAATCGCCTGAATAACTTTCAAACCACGGTGTACCTTTAAATGCATCACGCCCAATACTATTCATACTATCAGGAAGTATTATAGATTTCAAACTTGAACAACCTGAAAATGCATGTTTTTCAATACTGATTACACTGTCAGGAAGTGTTACAGATTCAAGGTTTGAACAATCTTTGAATGCATTTTCTCCGATGCTGATTATACCATCAGGAAGTGTTATAGATTCGTCTTCTCCATTATATTTAATTAGTTTTTCTCCAACAATTACAAAAGAAGATTTTTCGAACCATGGTGTACCTTTAAATGCACCATCTTCAATATTAACCTCACTATTCAAAATTGCTACAGAGTTCAAATTTGAACAGTCTTCAAATGCATTATTTCCGATATAAACCACGCTATCCGGAATTTTGACAGATTCAAGGCTTGAACAGCCTCTGAATGCATCATAATATTCGATATTGGTCACACCGTCCGGAATTATGAAAGATTCAAGACTTGAACAATCTTTGAATGCAAAACCTCCGATATGGGTTACACCGTCAGGAATAATTACCTCTGTTACGCCATCTTCTTCAATGTATTTTTCCAATACACCATTTTTAATTACAAATGCCATAAAACATTTCTCCTTAATTTCATTTGTTATTACTATTATAACATATCAGTAATTCAAAAGTTTCACAACTACGAAATTTTTTTCTGAAAAATTTTCCCTCTTGACATTTCCGGAAAAATGTGCTATACTATAATCAAATATACCAATAGAGGAGGGCTTTTCATGAGCCAACAACTCATTATTGCCATTAGCCGTGAATTTGCCAGCGGCGGAAGAGAAATTGCACACATGCTCGCCGAAAAATTTCAGCTTAATTATTACGACAGAAATCTTCTCGACGAAATCGCAGAAGAAAAAATGGGCAATATTGACCGATTACGACAGTTCGATGAAGTCCCGAAACGGTCTTTTCTTTCCCGTACCGTCAGAGGAATTTCTAATTCTCCGGAAGAAATTGTCGCTAACATTCAATTCGAATATTTACAGAAAAAAGCCGAATCCGGCGAATCATTCGTCATTGTTGGCAGATGCGCTGATGAAGTGCTTTCTGAATATTCCTGCCTGATGAAATTTTTCATTTTCGCTGATGAAGAGGCTAAAATTCAACGCATTTGTCAGTCCCGCCACGTTTCCGAAGAAGAAGCCCGTAATATCATGAACCGCCACGACAAACACCGCAGGCTTTATCATAATTATTACTGCTGTAATCAGTGGGGAGAAGCGAAAGGCTACGACTTAACCATTAACGCCACGCCGTTAGGCATTGAAGAAACTGCTGAATTTTTAGCGGCGTATGTCCGGAAAAGAAGGAGAGATTTCCATGCAGGCGAATGAAACATTCACTTTAGCAAACGGTTTGCCAATTCCCCGTTTGGCTTTGGGGACTTGGTTAATGACTCCTTCCGTGGCAGAATCCGCCGTGGAAAATGCTTTGCAAATTGGTTACCGCCATATTGACACGGCGCAGGCTTACGAAAATGAACAGGCTGTTGGGCTTGCTGTCAGAAATTCCAATATTCCCAGGGAAAATTTATTCCTCACGTCTAAAATTGCCGCTGAAATTAAATCTTACTCACAAGCATTATCTTCCATTGATGAATCGTTACAGCGTTCTGGTTTGGAATATTTTGACTTAATGTTAATTCACTGCCCGCAGCCGTGGGCTGAATACCCTGATTCCCCTAACCGCTACTGCAAAGAAAATCAACAAGTCTGGAAAGCCCTTGAAAACGCTTTCCATGCCGGAAAAGTTAAGGCAATCGGCGTTTCTAATTTTCTCGAAACAGACATTGAAAATCTTCTTTCCGTTTGCGAAATTCCCCCAATGGTCAACCAAATTCGGGTAAATGTCACCCACACCCCGAAAGCGTTAATTCACTACTGCCAGCAAAAGCAAATTCTCGTGGAAGCCTATTCGCCCATTGCCCACGGTGACGCTCTGCATTTTCCTTTACTTGTTCAAATGGCTGAAAAATACGGCGTTTCCGTTGCGCAGCTATGCATTAACTACGTTTGCCAACTTGGTTTAATCGCTTTACCGAAAACCACACACCCCGATTTCATGCGGAAAAATTTACAGCTTGACTTTACCATTGAAGAAGAAGATATGCAAATATTGGAAAATTTCCATTCTTCCTGAATGAAACATTCAGCGTGACAGTAATCTGCCACGCTGTTTTTGTTTTGCGGAAAATTCAATCTAATCTTTGAAGAATCGAATTTACCTCATTCATGATTACGTCCGTAACATGATAATCCCGAAAATCCGAAATTAAATCAGCTACATCAATTTTTACACCACAAACTGTCAAAGTTTTTAAAGATTCGCAATCCCAGAAGACATAATCCCCGACATCTGTCACATTGCCAGAAATGATTACTGATTCAAGATTTTTACAGCCAGAAAATGCACTGTCTCCGATACTGGTTACACTATCAGGAATTATGACAAATTTATTTTTTCCTTTATATTTAACCAATACTTCATGACTAATCAAAAAATCATCTGAATGATTTTCGGGTAATGCTGTATCTTCAATGATTTGCTGGTTGTCTTCTGTCACGTTTTCGGGAATTGCTACAGATTCACGAATCAAAAAATCATCTGAATGATTTTCGGACAATGCTGTATCTTCAATGATTTGCTGGTTGCCTTCTGTCACGTTTTCGGGAATTGTTACAGATTCACGAATCAAAAATTTATCAGAATCATTTTCAGATAATTGTGTGCCTGAAAATGCATGATTTCCGATACTGGTTACGCTGTCGGGAATGATGACAGAACTAAGACGGGAACAGTCCTTAAATGCAAAATCTCCGATACTGGTTACACTATCCGGAATTGTGATAGATTTCAGGCTTAAACAGCCTTTAAATGCGCTATATCCGATATTTGTCACATGATTAGGAATGCTTACAGAGACCAAATTTACACAACCACAGAATGTATTTTTTCCGATAGTAGTCACACCATCAGGAATGATGATGGATTTCAAATTTGAACAACCTGCAAATGCTCCTTTTCTGATACTGGTTACACTGTCAGGAATGATGACAGATTCAAGGCTTGAACAGTTCTTGAATGCATATTTTCCGATACTGGTTACATTGTCATGAATAATTACTTCTGTTACGCCTTTTTTCTCAGTGTATTTTTCCAGTACACCATTTTTAATTGTGAATGCCATGAAACATTTCTCCTTAATTTATTGATTATCCTCATTATAACATATCAGTAATTCAAAAGTTTTACAACTATGTAAATTTTTTTGAAATTTAATTTTTCGTTTGATTTTTCCGGCAAAGTGTCACGACTTCCTCCACCGTCACCGCATTCCGGTAATAGCCCCTTGTCATTCTGCTTGCTGCTGTCGTGTAAAAATGATTCCTCGAAAAGAATTGTTCCGGCGTTCCCTCTCCCATGATTCGCCCACGGAAAAACATTCCGCACCTGTCCGCACATTCCGCTGAAAATTCTATATCATGCGTGACGGCTATCACGGTTACGCCAGTTTCTTTCAGAAGTTTTAAGCGTTCAATAATGCTTTTTTTGGTGAATGCGTCCATTCCTTTCGTTGGTTCGTCTAATAATAATAATTTCGGCTTGCGGGCAAGAATTTTTTCTAATGCAACAAGCTGTTGTTCTCCTCCGGATAAATCATACGGATGCTTATTTTTCAAAGGCTGTATCGCTTTCGGGAAATTTTCTTCCGGAATGCCAACTTCTTCCAATTCTTTTTTTACCGTTTCCTGTAAAAATACTGTCTGCACGTCCTGCGGCAAAAAGGCTAAACAGTTCTGATATAAATTATTTTTATATTGTTTCAATGCTTTACCGAATATGCGAATTTCTCCGCTGTAACTCCGCTGTAAATTCGCTATCACTTTCAGACAAGTGGATTTTCCGCTGCCGTTTTCCCCTAAAATACAGAAAATTTCCCCTTGTTTCACGCTGAACGTTAAACCGTTCAAAATGTCTGCCCCTTTCCGGTCATACCGAAAATAAATATTCCGCACGTCTAAAATTGTTTCTCCGGAAATTTTTTCTCGTTCCGGTAAACTGTTGATTTCATTTTCAAAATTCGTGGAAATATACGTTCTTCCTTCTGAAACGGTCAACGGGCATTTGCCTTTCTTCCCCGTCATAAGGAAAATTTTCACTGCCGAAGGCATTAGGAAAAATAATTCTTCCTGTTCCTGCATTCCGGAAATTGCTTTTTCCGGTTCCGCAAAAACAGAAATTTTCCCGTTTTGCATAATCATCATTTTGTCACTGTGGGGAATGGCTTCTTCCAGTCTGTGTTCCGTGAAAATTATTGTTAGTCCTAATTCACGGTTAATTTTCCTGACTGTCATTAAAAATTCCGCTGCGGCAATTGGGTCAAGCTGTGCGGTTGGTTCGTCTAAAATTAATAATTCCGGCTGCATTGCCATGACTGACGCTAAATTTAATAACTGTTTCTGCCCTCCGGATAATTCCTGCGTAGAAGTTTCAAACCAGCTCCCAATCCCGAAATAACTTGCAATTTCTGCCGTACGCCAGGCAATTTCTTTTTGCGGAATGTTTAAATTTTCCAGTCCGTAGGCTAATTCATGAAAGACTTTGTCTGTCACAATCTGTTGTTCCGGATTCTGCATCACATAACCAATCTGCCCCCCGTTAAAAATAATTTTTCCGGTTCGTTTCCCGAACGGGTTCAGTTCCGGTTTTAAACACCGGAGCAAAGTTGTTTTCCCGCAGCCTGTCGCACCGCAAAGTAAAACCATTTCCCCCTGATTCACGCTGAACGAAACATTCCGCAAAGTTTCCTGTTCCGCTCCTGCATAAGTAAAATTTAAATTTTCGACTGTAAGTATTTCCATTTTAATTTCACCTCAAATTCCCAGATTACCGGAAATATTGCAAGTATTGCATAGGCAATTCCTCCGGCTTTATTCCAGAATGTTTCTCCTTGTATAATGATTTCTGGATAGACATTCATGCCCATGCCTTTCCATTGGGCAATGAATATAATTCCCGTCAAGAAAATAATCATTAACAATATCATTTTATCTTCTGTGTGCATTTGATAAAGAGAAAAATTCGTTCTTTTCCCTGTTCCTGCGCCCCTCGCTTCCATAGAATCCGCCGTAATCATGCCATTTTCCAGTCCCCAGGTAATCAAAATATCTAATATTCGCATTCTTTCCCGAAAAAAGTCTATTGCATTATCACTCTGAAAATAACCCATTGCTTTTTGTGTATCATAAATTTTTTTCCATTGCCGTTGAAATAACGGCACAAATCGTAATGTCATTGACACGAACAACGCCACTTTCGGCGAAATTTTCCCGAATAAATAAATAACTTTTTCACTGGTCATTACATCAGAAAGAATTTTCAGCCAGTACAGCACGCCAATTATTCTCACTGCTGAAATAATTCCGTAAATGACTGCCTCTAATGTTACCGGATTATCATTCAAAATAAATAATACTGTTTTCCCGTGGTGAACGGTTAGCGGATTGATTACCGCTAAAATTACCCATAAAAGAAAATATTTCCCATGTGGTTTAATTTTCCCGCTCCTGACAGTAAAATAAATTCCTCCGCCAATCATGCAACTAATCATTAACGGCGGATACATATTCAACATGGCTATGCCCATAACCGCCGCAAAATATACAAATAGTACTGCCGGATGCCATTCTTCTAAATTACGCATTTTTTCCTCCATAAAAAAAGCCCTTGCCCGAAAGCAAGGGTTTATTTTCCGGTTAGATGTGAGGATTTCTGCAACAGTAAAATTTTTTGTTTAATCTATGGATTAAGAAGTAACTGCTGCACTGCATCACATCTGCTGAATTTCAAGTGATGAGCATCTTTTGCGGGGAATTTGCATTTTTAAAAGGTTTGTTCTTATGTTTACGAAGAATTTCTCCGGAAAGTTCTGGTTTTCAGCCGGTTTTCAGCATAAAATTCGAAGTAACCCGTTTCCCTGCTTCATGAAAATTATTTTCATGAGAAATTCGGAACAAGTGACCATTCATGAGACTGCACATCACCTCAATATGTCCGAATTATTTTCAACCGCATCTTTGCTTCATCACTTTTTTAGTTCATCATGAGAATATCGGCAAGGGTACGAATTTTAACGAAGTGTTCACTCCGGAAAGTTATGGATTTCAGCCAGTACCTAAAAATTAACAGTTTGTTAGGAAGTAACCCTATGCCCTGCTTCATGACGAATTATTTAATTTTCTGCATGTTCTAATTGATTCCACTGCCGGATATATTCCGCCGCAAAGGGAATTTCTTTCCCTGTCCAGCCTGTCAGCATTGCGCAGCGGTAGGACATTTGCGGTAATAATATATTATGATACCCTGCTGTCTGCACGCTGAAGACATTCACTTTCGGATTTACTTTCCGGCGGTAGTCTAATATTAACTTATATACATTAACGAATGTAAAATAACCGCCGCCGCAATAATAACCGGCTTTCCGGTATTCTGCCGTATCTTCTTTCGTGCCGTATAAACCGCCCGTTCCGGCTTGCTGGTCAGAGAAAATGAAAATATTATCATAATATTCTTTATGTTTAATTGCATCACGGAAAAATTTCCAGATTCCGCCTTCTGTTTCTCCGCCAACATCTGCATATCTGCCTTTTGTGATCTGTTCCGCCTGCTGTAATATTCCCGTTTTCGCTACGGGAAATCTTTTCAGTAAGTTTCCGAATTTCCCGACTTCCCCTTCTTCTGAACATACCGCCGCAATGACAGAAGATAAATTATCAATTTCCGCAATCGTAACAGAACCATATTCAGAAGTAATTGCGCCCCACGCTGAACCGGAATTATCCGATAAACACATTGTTTTCCCTTTCAGAACAGGCATGTTCGCTATCGCAATATCTAAACATTCTTCTAAAGCTTTCAGAATTTCTTCTTTACAGTAAATATCTTTCTCTTTCTGAACGGCTTGATACGCTGAATAATACCGGAATGGAAATTGTTTCCCTTCAGGAACGCCATTTTTCAGCTTTTCAAGATACGCCATACAAAATTGTATGTCGTCCACTTCTGAAAATACATTCCGTAAGTTCCGCAACATTGCCATATGTCCTAAATTCGTTGTTTCTATAATTTCACGCCAGAGCATTCCGGAAGAACGCTTTTGTTCCCAAGTCTGTTGTTCTTCGGTAACAGTAACCGTTCCTGTTCGCATAAGTTCGTCAATGACTTTGCTGTTGGCGTGGGTAAGCCGTACAGCGTTAATCATTCCAATTTCGGCATTCTTGTATTTATTGACCGCATACGCTGAAAGAGAAGACAACTTTTTCGCTGTACTTCTTTTCAGCAATGACGGTATTTTATCCTTCTTTCCCTCATTTACATATAAATAATATGTCAACTGTGTTACAGGTTCATCTGGTCTTTTCATTACCTGCTGGTTAATTCGGTGAAATTCGTTCGGGTGCGTTTCGGTGAACGCTTTCCGTTCGGGGTGAATTGCTGCCCTGACCATAATCACCTGCGGATTTAACCGCATATTGTATGTATTTCTTAATTCTGCGGCTAATTCCAATGTTGCGCCGAAATCATAACTTAATGCTGAATCAATCGCTTCTTCGAAAATTTCCGTTGTCGTTTTGCCGTCATAACCGGAAAAAATCATTTTCGCAAATTCATCACTGAACTGCTCTAAAAACATATATTTCCCATCACGAACATTATTCCGGTAATAGGACGCTTCCCCGAATATTGAAGAAGCGGCAATCATGCGCAAAGTGTCCAGCGGATTAATTTTGTAAGAATCACCGCCCATGAAATTCACAACGGTTTCTTCTCGTCTGAGTTGATGCTCTTCATTCATTCTGGATAAATCTTTTGAAATTCTTCCCATAATAATACCCTCCGAAAAAAATAAAACCATGAATTTCTTGACTTGATCATTTTGATTTCGTTAAAGCATTCACGGCGTACACTGACATTTATTTATTTTGGAAAATTTTCACTGAAATAACATTCCACAACTGTTATTTCCCTACCTATTGAGCGCATCTTCTCAACAATTTCTATTATACCACATATTTCGAATTTGTCAAGCGTTTTTTGAATTTTCGGAAATTCTTCCAATTTCTGAATTTATTTTTCAGGTGAATTGCACAAAGGCTTGACTTTTTCCAAAATTTTTGTTATACTTTTTCAAAAGGAGTGATTTTCATGCAAAGATGTCATTTACTGGATTCCCTCAGGGGGTTCACGGTGCTGAATATGATTGCTTTCCATGCTGTATGGGATTTAGTGTATATTTTCGGGTGTAATTGGAATTGGTATTACGGACAGGGGGCGTATATTTGGCAGCAATGCATTTGCTGGACGTTTATTCTTCTTTCTGGTTTCTGTTCCGGAATCAGCCGGCACCCGTTCAAAAGAGGTTTGCTTGTGTTCGGTGTTGGTGCTGGAATTATGCTTTTCACGTTTCTGTTCATGCCGGAAAATCAAATTCTTTTCGGCGTATTAACGCTAATCGGCTCTTGCATGATGATCATATATTTTTTCCGGAATGCCTTTCGGAAAATTCCTGCTTATATTGGGTTATGCTGTAGTTTTCTTCTGTTCGGCTTGACGAAACATATTAACGCACATGTTCTCGGCTTTTTCGGGAAATCGCTGATTTCTCTTCCGAAAGAACTTTACCGGAATGATTTCACAGCTTATTTCGGTTTCCCTCCGGAAAATTTTTATTCAACGGATTATTTTTCTTTAATTCCGTGGGCGTTTTTATTTTTCACAGGGTTTTTCCTGTATGCACTCGCCGGAGAAAAAATTTTTTCTTGCCAGTGGAAAGGCATTCCGATTTTTAATTTCATTGGTCGGCACGCATTAGAAATTTATATTCTACATCAGCCAATCATTTACGGCGTGCTTTGGATAATCTTTTCAATGCGCTGAATTAATTCCTGCTGAATTTTTTCGACGGGCTTTATTTTTCCGTTTTCGCAGCAATCTAAAAAATACCATGGTTTTCCCATTTTTCCGGCGTATACTGCAGCATCATGACAATGCTGTAAATATTCCGGATTTGCTTCATGTAAATCTTTTTTCCGTTCGTCGCCCTGATAGCGGCAATTTAACAATTCCTGTGAAACGGCTACCGGAACATCTAAGAAAATAATTTCGTCCGGTTCGGGAATGCCTAATTTCCTGTATTCGTAATCATAAAGCCATTGACAATAATTTTCCCATTCTTCACGGGGTAATTTCGCCATCTGGTAAATTGCATTAGAAGTCGTATATCTCGCCGAAAAAATCATTTTCCCCTGTTCATAATCGGAATGCCAGTCTTTCCGGAAACTAATATACCGGTCAATAGCGTAAAAACTACTTGCTGAACAGGCACTGTTCTGTAAATTTTCTTCTGGAATTTTCCCGTCAAGATATTCCTGAATAATTTTCCCTGATAAAGAATCATAATCCGGAAAACTTAAAAACCGGTAATTTTCCCCTTGAAAATAATTTTTCAATAAATTGACCTGTGTTGTTTTTCCGCAGCCGTCAAGCCCTTCTATGATAATCATTTTTCCCTGCATGTCATTTTCCTTTCTTTGTGATACTCTCCGCAATAACGCAAATATGCCATATCTTCAAAATATTTGTCTGGTTCTTTCCGGAAATGAACTCTTTCCGTCACTTGAAAATTTTCTGTATAATTTAACATTTTCGCTCTTCTGCTAAATCAAATTAAATTTTTGAACAAATAACATTATGTTTTTCTTCCTTCCGTCAGATGATAGCTTAAATCTAACAATTCTAAAATTTGTTCCTTCCGCACAGTTCCGTCCATTAATACCCCTATCCAGTGCATTTTGTTCATGTGATACGCCGGCAAATAGCCGTCCATTTCTAATAATGACCCTATCAGCATTGGTTCGCATTTTAAGTCTAAAATCCAAACTAACTCTTTTCCTTTCATGCCGAGTTTGTCCTTGCTGATTTTCATCATTACAGCATACCATTTATCATTCTCCGCATTCCGTAAAACTGCCGCTTCCGGCATTCTTACCCATAAATATTCCGGTTCCGTCTGATACGTTTCCCGTGCATAATCCAATATTTGTTGAATCAACTTCTTCCCCTCCGTAACATGTAAATCCGGCACTGTACTTAATACAATGCCGGATATTTCATTAAATTATAATGCCGCCTTGATTGCATTCAGTAAGTCTTCATATGTTTCATATGCTTTCAGTTCCGGATGTTCTTTTCTGATTTCTTCAGTACTCCGGAATAAAAATCCTGCCTTGCTTGCGCCAATCATGCCTAAATCGTTATAGCTATCCCCGCTGGCAATCGTTTCAAAACCAATGGAATGCAATGCTTCCACGGTTTTCAGTTTTGAAGGCGTGCAGCGCATACGAAACCCTGTAATTTCTCCGTCGTCGGCAACTTCCAGCGTATTGCAGAAAATTGTCGGATAGCCTAATTTCTTCATTAACGGTTCTGTAAACTGCGTGAACGTATCACTAATAATAATCACCTGGCAAAGCGTTCTTAATTCGTCAAGAAACGCTTTCGCCCCTTCCATGGGTTCAATTTCTTCAATCGTTTTCTGAATTTCTTTCAAGCCCATGTGATACTTTTTCAGCACGGCAATCCGGTAAGCCATGAGTTTATCATAATCCGGTTCGTCACGTGTTGTTTTCTTCAGTTCCTCAATACCGCTTTTTTCGGCAAAAGCTACCCAGATTTCCGGCACGAGTACGCCTTCTAAATCTAAACATGTAATAATCATTTGAGTTTCCTCCTGTTGAATTTAAATTTCTATTTCCATTATACTACAAAAATTCCCATTTGTAAAGTCATTGACAGAAAAAATTTTTCATCCGATTTTTCCGACAATTTCCACTGTTGGATTTGCAGCAAGATATTCCGGACTGACATAAATCGTAATATAATCTTCCGTTTTGGCAAATTCCACAAATCCAGCTTCTTCTAAATAAGGCATAGCAATGCTTGTGTTCGGGTCTCCCCAGCTCATCACATAGAAATCATATCGATTCATGTCAAGCAGTCCTGTTACTGTGTCTGCAAAAGTCACGCCGTCGCCTTCTGTTTTATTCGGGTCTTTTTCAAAATCGTTCTGGTCGAAAATGTAAATTTCCGGTCTGTCGGCTAAATGCGGTAAAAACCACGGATTCGCAATGACTCTCCCGTTTTCCGGCACAGTGTCTAAACATTCTTCCATGTTTTTGTAATGCTGTTCTTTTTCTTTATAACTTTCAATATAGCTTGCCCGCCATGAAACAAGGCTGAGTGTGGTGACAATGCACACACATGCTGAAACCGTCACGAAACTGTTTCTTCTCGGTTCTTCCATGTCTGAAACATTCAGAATTGCTAAATAAATCAACAGGCAAGACGGTCCGAAAATATATTGATACCCTACACTCGCTGCGTAACTATACCCCGCACCAACAACTAAATTCATAATGACCCACGGAATCAATAACATGAATCTTCTTAAATGTTTCGTCATGAACGGCAAAAATAATAAAGGCATCATCACCTGCACAATGAATAATAACGTTTTTTCCTGCGCAAACAAGCTGAAGAAATATCCCGGATTTTTGAGTACATTTCCCACGATACTCATTAAGCCGTCGCCGCTTTCCAGAATTAAATTGCCGAATCTCGTGGAAGCCATCATTTCCCCGTCGCCGTATTCTCCAAGCCAATTGTTAATCAACAAGAAATATATTCCCGAAACAATAGTCATCATTGCCCCGTGTAAACGCTTTCTTCCCTGTTCATCGGCGAAGAAATATATTCCGATACAAATCACATATAACGGCGCATCTTCTTTCACAATGCATGTTAAAACTGTCATAATATATAACAGAATAATTTTTTTCTGGTCTACGGCGTATAATAACCACATAAGCAAAGTCGGCAGGAAAGAATTTTCATGATAATCATAATAGCACGGTGCGCATATTCCACAATAAAAAATATACATGCAGCAAACCGCTATTCTGCCAAAACCATTGAAATTTCTGTTTTTTGCGATGAAATAAACCGGAATTACTCCGCCAATGGCTAAAATTGCCTGTGCTACAAATAATACTGTTTCTTGATTATTAAATAATGCATAAACCGGCACAAGCAAATAATAAATAAATGAAGCATGTACGTTAAAATGGGAAAGAATTTTATCCCGTTCACATGTTGTAATTGCTGTGAAATTTTCCGACAAGGAATAAAACATTTGCGTAAATATCCCGAAATCATAGCAAGATGTTCCGAATATTTTATGATGCATTACTGTTGTTACGCTAATAAATATCGTCACCGCTAAAGCAACGATTCCTATAATGCACGCTGTTACTTTTTCCGGAATATGGCTGAATTGCTCCGGTGTAATTTTCCCCATCATGTGACTGACGAAAGCAATCACAATTCCGCTGATTCCTATCGCTAAATAATATTGGTCATTCCGCCATACTAACGAAATGGCTAAAAACATTGTTCCTAATAACAGCATAATCTGGTCAACTATCTTGTACTTTTTTGGCACAACACAATACACAATGGTCAACACCAGAAACCCGAAAATCATCCATAATATGCTGTTCCGCACCGGAAATTCCCGAATGTAATCTTTCCATTCTCCAATGGCATCCCGTTCCTGTGCTTTGAACATTTGCAGAACAATTCCTGAAATCAGAAAATAAATTCCAACAAACCGGCACATGAACATTTCCGGTATACCGCATTTCCGAACAAATTCTCTGATTCCCATTAGTTTTGCACGGCTTTTCTCTGATAAAATTTGTTTCATACTACCTTTCTCCTCTTTTAGTTTTTGACTAACTAAATTCCATTATAGCATATTTAATTTCATTTGTCAATCACTCGGAAGAAATTTACTCAAATTTTCAATAAGAAAGACGGCATTTCTGCCGCCTTTCTTTTGGTGATTTTGCTATTTCCGCTGAATCAGAATATCATCAGAAAATTAATCATCTTTTCTGCGTGTAGCCACCAGAACTAAGCCGGAAACTGCTAACACATTCAATACAACAACAATGCCTTCTGAACCTGTTTTCGGGCTTGTCGTGGAAGAAGTGGAATTTTTGCTGCTGCTACTGCTTCCGCTGCTGGAGGAATAACTTCTTGAAGAGGAAGAAGATGTCCGGCTATTATTAGCGGAAGAATTGCTGGTTCCGTTCTTTTTCGTCGTGGTTGTTGTACTGGGCTTTTCAGTAGAATCTGTAGTAGTTGTTTCGGAAGATTCTGTTGTATTCGATGTTTCTGTGGATTCTGTTGTTTCAGTGACAACGGTTGTTTCGGTCATGCCTGAAGCTTTCGTGGTTTCTGTCTGGGAAGTGGTTGTGATGTCCGATGAAGAAGTAGAAGTTGTAGAAGTCGTTGTGGAATTTGTTGTTTCTGTTGTTGTGGTAGTTGTTGTTGTAACCATTTCAGAAGTAGTTGTAGTAGTAGTTGTAGTTTCTTCTGTTGTCGTTTCTTCTTCTGTTGTGGTTGTTTCAGTTTCCACATCGCTGTCCGGCAATTCAACTTCCGGAATAGTTTCTGTCGTTTCTGTTTCGAATGCGCCAGGTCCTACAGCTGTTGGATTTGTGGTTGTGGTTTCATCAAAGTTTGTACCATCAATGTCACTCGGATTAGTGCCGGTCGCATCTAAAACTGTACTCGGATTTGTTGTTGTGGTTTCTTCTTCTGTTGTTACTTCTTCTTCAGTTGTGGTTTCTTCAGTGGTTGTCGTTGTTGTGGTTGTTTCTTCTGTCGTAGTAGTCGTTGTTGTTGTCGTAGTAGTAGTCGTTGTTGTCGTCGTTGTAGTAGTAGTTGTTGTTGTTGTAACAGTTGTTGCGGCTGTTGTCGCTTTTGTTGTTACAGTTGTTGTTTCCGGTGTAGTGGAAACTTTCGTTTCTGTTGCTGTTGTGGTAGCTTTCGTTGTCGTTGTTGCTGAAGTAGCTTTTTCTGTAGTTGTCGTCGTTGTCGTGGTTGTCGTTGTGGTTGTTTCTGTTTCTGTCGTTGTTTCTGCTACAGTTGCTTCATCAATCATAATAATAATTTCATCAGATGTTGCTTCTGCGCCGTCAACGCTGGTTAATTTTCCGCCTTCAATCACGAATTGAATATCTGTTGCGACTTCATAACCTTCCGGTGCGGCAACTTCATGTAAAATATATGTTCCATCAGGTAATTCATTTACAGTAGTCACGCCCGTTCCGGAAATCCAGACTAACGTTTCGCCTTGACCGTTGACTAATTTTGCATCTTCTGCTAAATCAACTGTTCCGGAAGCAAATTCAATTGCTTTTCCGTCTGTGCCTGTACCAGTTAATTCTAATCTTGCGCCGGTTAATTCTTCTCCGTAAACGTCCTGTTTGCTGATTTCAACAGTTGCTTTTGTTGCTTTGTCAACCATGATAATCATATTATCATCTTCTGCAACGGCTTCACTGTCAATTGTGGTTAATTTTCCGCCTTCAATCACGAAGATAATATCTGTTGCGACTTCATAGCCTTCTGGAGCGGCAACTTCATGTAAAGTATATGTTCCGTCAGGTAATTGATTTACTTCTGTTGTTCCTATTCCGGAAATCCATGATAATGTATTTCCTTCTTCAGAAATTACTTCTGCGCCTGTTCCGGCAGTTAAATTTTCCGCTGTAAAGAGAATTTCTTCTCCGTCTGCATTTTTACCAGTTAATGCTAATGTTGCTCCGGAAAGTTCTTCTCCGTAAACGTCCTGTTTGCTGATATTCACATTTGCTTTTGTTGCCTCATCAATCATGATAATTACATCATCATCTTCTGCAACGGCTTCACTGTTGACTGTGGTTAATTTTCCGCCTTCAATCACAAAGATAATATCTGTTGCGACTTCATAGCCTTCCGGTGCAGCGGCTTCATGTAATGTATATGTTCCGTCTGGTAATTCTTTTACAGTGGTTGTGCCTGTGCCAGATACCCAGACTAACGTTTCGCCTTGTCCGTTGACTAATCTTGCATCTTCTGCCACTTCAATCAAGCCAGAATCAAAACTAATGTCTTTGCCTTCAGTGTCTTTTCCAGTTAATGTTAATCTTGCGCCGGAAATTTCTTCGCCGTAAACGTCCTGTTTGCTGATATTCACATTTGCTTTTGTTGCCTCGTCAATCATGATAATTACATCATCTTCTGCAACGGCTTCACTGTTGACTGTGGTTAATTTCCCGCCTTCAATCACAAAGATAATATCTGTTGCGACTTCATAGCCTTCCGGTGCAGCGGCTTCATGTAATGTATATGTTCCGTCTGGTAATTCTTTTACAGTGGTTGTGCCTGTGCCAGATACCCAGACTAACGTTTCGCCTTGTCCGTTGACTAATCTTGCATCTTCTGCCACTTCAATCAAGCCAGAATCAAAACTAATGTCTTTGCCTTCAGTGTCTTTTCTGGTTAAGGTTAATCTTGCGCCGGAAACTTCTTCCCCGTAAACGTCTTGTTTACTGATTTCAACAGTTGCTTTTGTTGCTTTGTCAACCATGACAATGACTTCATCTTCTGCAACGGCTTCACTGTCAATTGTGGTTAATTTTCCGCCTTCAATCACAAAGATAATATCTGTTGCGACTTCATAACCTTCTGGAGCGGCAACTTCATGTAAAGTATATGTTCCGTCAGGTAATTGATTTACTTCTGTTGTTCCTGTTCCGGAAATCCATGATAATGTATTTCCTTCTTCAGAAATTACTTCTGCGCCTGTTCCGACTGTTAAATTTCCAGCTGTGAAGAGAATTTCTTCTCCGTTTGCCGTTTTACCAGTTAATTCTAAGGTTGCGCCGGAAAGTTCTTCTCCGTAAACGTCCTGTTTGCTGATTCTTACGCTTGCTGTTTCAGGTATTGTCGGGGCTGTAGTCGTTTCTGTGGCTTCTGTTGTTGTTTCTGTAGTAGTGGCTTTCGTTGTGGAAGTTATTGCAGTCTGTTCTTCTGTCGTCGTCACGGTTGTTTCTGTTTGTGTAGTAGTCGTTTTTGTTGTAGTAGAAGTTTCTTCTGTCTGTTCTTCTGTTGTTGTTGTCACAGTTGTTTCTGTTTGTGTAGTAGTCACTTCTGTTGTAGTGGAAGTTTCTTCTGTCTGTTTTTCTGTTGTTGTAGTCGTTACAGTTGTTGCTTCTGTAGTAGTTGTTGTTTCCTGAACAATCGCTTCATCAACCATAATAATTACTTCATCAGAAGTTACTGTTTCACTGTTGACTTTCGTTAATTTCCCGTTTTCAATGACGAACGTCATATCTGTTGCGACTTCATAGCCTTCCGGTGCAGCGGCTTCATGTAATGTATATGTTCCGTCAGGTAAATCATGAATTTCTGTCACACCTGAACCAGATACCCATACTAAAATTTCGCCCTGTCCATTCACTAATATTGCATCTTCCGGTGTATTTACTGTTCCTGCTGCAAAATTAACTGCATTGCCATCTGTATCTTTTCCGGTTAAGGTTAATCTTGCGCCGGAAACTTCTTCCCCGTAAACGTCCTGTTTGCTGATTTTCACGCTTGCTGTTTCAGGTACTGTCGGGGCTGTAGTTGTTTCTGTGGCTTCTGTTGTTGTTTCTGTAGTAGTTGCTTTCGTTGTGGAAGTTATTGCAGTCTGTTCTTCTGTCGTCGTCACGGTTGTTTCTGTTTGTGTGGTTGTGGCTTTCGTTGTGGAAGTTTCTTCTGTCTGTTCTTCTGTTGTTGTCGTCACAGTTGTTTCTGTTTGTGTAGTAGTCGATTCTGTTGTAGTGGAAGTTTCTTCAGACTGTTTTTCTGTTGTTGTAGTCGTTACAGTTGTTTCTGTTGTTGTCGTTGTTGTTGCTTCTGTAGTAGTTGTTGTTTCCTGAACAATCGCTTCATCAACCATAATAATTACTTCATCAGAAGTTACTGTTTCACTGTTGACTTTCGTTAATTTCCCGTTTTCAATGACGAACGTCATATCTGTTGCGACTTCATAGCCTTCCGGTGCAGCGGCTTCATGTAATGTATATGTTCCGTCAGGTAAATCATGAATTTCTGTCACACCTGAACCAGATACCCATACTAAAATTTCGCCCTGTCCATTCACTAATATTGCATCTTCCGGTGTATTTACTGTTCCTGCTGCAAAATTAACTGCATTGCCATCTGTATCTTTTCCGGTTAAGGTTAATCTTGCGCCGGAAACTTCTTCCCCGTAAACGTCCTGTTTGCTGATTTTCACGCTTGCTGTTTCAGGTACTGTCGGGGCTGTGGTTGTTTCTGTAGTTGTTTCTGTTGCTTCTGTCGCTTTTGTTGTCGTTGTTGTTTCAGTAGAAGTAGTTGTTGTTGTTACTTCCGTCTGGGGAGTAGTCGCTTTCGTTGTAGTGGAAGTTTCTTCCGTCTGTTCTTCTGTTGTCGTTGTAGTTGTAGTTGTTGTTGCTCTCGTTGTCGTTGTCGTAGTAGTTGTTCCCGTTTCCGGTATTGTAGCAACTGTAGTCACAGTTTCCGGAATTGTTGTTGTTGCTTTTGTCGTTGTGCCTTCTGTTTCAGCTGTTGTTGTCGTCGTCGTAGCAACTGTTTCTTCCGGTGTCGTTGTTGTTTCTTCTATGATTTTTTCGTCTACTAATACGAATGTATTATCTTTTACTGAAGATGTCACGTCTTTGCCATTTACGGTTACTTTTGTCATTTTTCCTTGTTCAATCACAAATTCTATGTCATTCGTTAATTCATAGCCTGCTGGTGCAGCGTTTTCATGAAGAACATAAATACCGTCTTCTAAATTCTGAATTTGTGTTGATTCTGTTCCGGAGTTCCATGCAATTGTGGTGTCATTGCTTTCAGCAAGGTTTTTGCTTGCGCCCTCGCCGTAAACAACAGTTGCTTTCCGCATGTCAATCAATTTTCCGTCTTCTGTCGTGCCGGTTAAGGTCAATACTGCTCCAGCTAATTCTTCTCCAGTGGAAGTAACTGCCTTTTTCGAAACAGTAATATCTGCTGTTGTGTAGTCAACCATGACAATTGGTGTGACATGTTGCGCATCTTTGCCGTTAATGCTGACTAATTTTCCGTTCTGAATGGTAAATTCTACATCTGTTGCGACTTGATATTCTGTATTCGGAGCGGCTACTTCATGAAGAATATATGTTCCGTCAGGTAAATTCTTCACCTGTGAAGGAGCTGTGCCAGATGTCCAGTTAATGGAAGTTTCTGTAACGTTCGTTAATTCTGCGCCTTCTCCGGCAATGAATTGGTCTTCTGTGAATGTTGCTTTTCCGTCTTTGGAAGTCAATGTCAATTGCGCTCCGGCGAGTTCTTCTCCGGCAATGTCCTGCTTAGAAATAGAAACATACGCTTCATCAACTAAAGTGATAATTCCTTTTTCTGCATCATAGCTGTTCTGACTGCCTTCTGCAATTTTAACATTCTGAATTTTTCCGTTGGCAATGTCAAATTTGATTTCTGTTGCGACTAAATACCCTGCTGCCGGTGCATCTTCTTTTAAAGTATAATGCCCTGCGGGTAAATTTTCTAATTCTGTAATATTTTCTCCTGTTGTCCATACCAGTTCTGTACCGCCTGAACCATGTAATACTTTTCCGTCTGTGTGAAGTACGCCCTGTTCAAATTCAATTGCGTTTCCGGATTCGTCTGTTCCGGTTAAATTTAATACTGCGCCTGTGACTTCATTTCCGCCGAGGTCTACTTTGGAAATTTTCACTGTGCTTTCCGCTTTTTCGTCAACCATTGTAATGGTATACTCTTTTGCGGGTTCGCCGTTGATTTGCGTTAAAATGCCGCCGCTGATTGTAAATTCAATGTCGTTGGCAACTGCGTATTCCGTACTTGGTGCGGCAAGTTCATGAAGAATATATGTTCCGTCAGGTAAATTCTTCACTGTTGAAGGCGTTGAACCGGATGTCCATTTAATTTCTGTTTCAGAAACTGTTACTCCGGTAACATCATCTCCGGCTTCGAACTGTTCTGCGGTGAATTTCGCCGTTGTGCCTTTTTTCGCTGTTAAAGTCAATTTCGCTCCGGCGAGTTCATCTCCGCCAACGTCAGTTTTAGAAATTTCCACATAAGCGTCATCTACTAATGTAAATGTTCCGTCTTCAAAACTATTCTTTCCGGAAACGTCCACGCTGTCCGGGTCAATTTCGCCGTCTTCTAAAATAGTGAACGTAATTTCCGTTGTAATGAGGTAACCATTCGGAGCGGCTGTTTCCGTCATGGTGTAGTCGCCTGCCGGTAAACCAGTAATTTCCGCTGGAATTTCGCCGGAAGTCCACACTAATGAATCTTCCGTTCCCTTGAATGTTTTTTCATCAACTTTCGCTGTTACTTTGGTAAAGTCAACATCTTTGTCTGCTGTCAAAGTAATTTCTGCGCCAGGAAGTTCTTTCATTCCGGTTGCGCCTACTTTGCTGACAGTAATTGTTCCTGTTGCTTCAGACTTCTGGTTTTTGAGAATAATTGTCTTCTCGTTTCTGTCAATAATATAATAATCTTTTAATGATTCATCATTTGGAATGTTTTCACCAGAATAGAACGTGATAGAATCTATAGCTAATTCTACTCCACCAAATTCAATATGCTTTGCTGTTAATGAAGTCGGCTCATCAAACTCAATTGTATAAAGCTTATTACTGCCAATAGATATGCCATTTGCGTTATTTGCTCCTGCGATGTCTCCTAAATCTGTCCAAAATTGGAAATTACTTCCACTTTTAAATTTCACTTCTATTTTAGTAACATCTTCAAAATTAGCAGCTTTGGAACTATTATTTAAAACATTTCCCTCTACTACAGGATACCACATATAATAATTGTCTGAACTTTTTTTAGATAAAGTACCATCTGCTTCTGAGTAAACTGTTTCTTTCTTTGTGTTTTTTCCGTCAACAATGTTGAAATCCTCATCGACTGTGAAGTAAATTTTCTGGTTGAGGAGTGCGTTGTTTTCATATCCTTCTGGTGCAACGGTTTCCGTCAGGTAGTATACACCAGGCATTAAATAACCGTTGTAAACTTTATCGCTTTCGACTTCAAGAAGAGCGTCACGCATGGATTCTTCTTTCCCGCCAAAGTCTTCCCACGTATAGAGAGGTGTTTCTTCTCCGTCAACGTATAATTCAATTGTTGCGCCGTCAAGTATTGATTCGTCTTCCATGTCAATTTTTGTTAAATTGACTTTTGCACCCTGTAATTTAAAATTCTTAATGGTAATGACTCTGTCTTCAGGAACTTCTGTCCATTCTTTCATGTCCAGTTCGCCATCTGCGAAAATAAAGGGTAAACTGCCACTTAATTTTGGAGTTTCTTTGTAATAATAACTATTGTCTGAATAAATGAAAAGAATATCATTTTCCGTTTCTGTATATCCAGCCGGTGCAGTTGTTTCAATTAAACGGTAAACGTTGCTGATACTCGTGCCGTCAATGCTGATTTCTTCTAAATCTTCTAAAGATACACTATATTGTGCGCTGTCCCAATTTGCGACATCATCACGGGTTTCCGGTGCAGCACTGCCTTCTGTGTAAGAATCTTTGTATAAATAAAATTCTGCGCCGTTTAATAATTCGCCGTCTTCATTTGTTTTTTCAAAGGTAATGCCTTCTTCATCAATGAACGAAAAACCGTCTTTATAATTTTTCAGTTCGCTGACTAAGTCAATGCACGGCGAAATTAACTGCCCGTCATAAAGAAGAATCACACCGCCGTCTACAGAAATAACCTGGAATTTCTTTTTGTCGCCTTTGGTGACATTAGTAATTTTATTTCCGCTTAAAGTTACAGTAGTTTCTTCATTGTCGTTAATGATAAATGAACGTTTTTCCCAATCTAATGCATCATATGTTGCAGAATCTTCTGCTTCTTTAAATGTTGCATCTTTGTAAACCGTGAATGTTATATCGGATAAAGTAATATCTGAAGTTAAACCGCTTATACTGCCGGCATTTACTGTTTTTGGCGTGGCTTTAATTCCGAGATAATATTCTTGTTCTGCAAGGGCATACCCTTCCGGAGGAGTGACTTCTTTCAGAATGTAATACCCTTCCGAAACGTCCATATAATCCAATGTAACAGTACTGTCTGTTGTGACAACTGTTTTCACTGGAGAACTGGAAACTTTCCCTGTCGGATTTCCGGAAGAATCGGTTGCCACTTCATAAAGCCCCATTGTTGCGCCGGCAAGACGACCGGAATTGTCATTTAATTTTTTAATGGCTACTTTCGGCTTGTTTGCTGCTTCGCCTATTCCTATAGGTCCGCTGAATGGTCTGTAACCAAATTCCGTTGCGCCGCTGTAACTTTTGGCAACTAATGCGCCGGAAAGATGTCCACGGTTGTCTGGGTTATGTGTATAATCTTCTACGTTTGCATTCGGTGCAAAAATTGTTCCCTGGAAGTTTTTGCCTAATTCTACATAATTAGCTTCACTGAAATTATACAGCAAGCTTGTTACGCCAGCTTCATTGTTGTATTTACCATCTAAATCTTTAGAAATTGATATATCATTGATTCTGGTTCTAACATTATTAGTAGCTACAACCGCTTCTTCTCCGTCTACGTTAATGACAATATAGGCATAGTTCCATGTTGAATTGTGATCAACAGCCATTGAAGGTTCGGCTACTTCTACTACTGTTCTTGGGTTGGGAAGTTCTGGAATATTTTTAAATTCAAAATTGATGTATTCTTCATCGTCTTTACAATTAGAAATCTTTTCCCAATCTTCAGCAGATATATTGAAATATACCGTTTCTGCTTTAGTATCTGCTGCATGAGCATCAAATGTCACTGTGCCAGTTGATTCATCAATTTCAACAGTTACGCCACTTGTTTGCAATTCAGCAAGGGCTTTACTTTTCTTTTGCAAATAGGCAAACTGTTCATCAAAATCTAAAAGTTTCGTGACATAAGTCTGTGACTGGTCAACTACGCTCCATGCACCAGTTGAACTTTTCGGAATACTGTCCAGTTTTGACTCATCAACAGGCGGGTCTTGGTTAAGAACAAGCCGTTTATGGTCTTTTGAGTTCCATGTTCCTTGCTCTTGTTCAGTGTTTCTATGATTACTGTTGTAAAAGCTGTCATCAAGTCTTGCCTCTACGCCCGTAGTTGTGGTAATTTTTCCGCCAAGAATGATATTCGCATATTCTTCATCATTTAATAACTCTGACAAATCAACACCGGAATTTCCACCGTCTGCTCCGTAATGCCCTTTACCCATAGCATATTTGAGAATCCCATTATGTGACCAGTCTGGAGTATTGATGACAATATTTCCGCCAACTGCTGCACGTCCTTCAGTATCAGAGTTCGCCACAGTGAAATCGTCCTGCAAGAACACACAGAATTGTGAAGCAATACCTAATAAATAAGTATTATTTGCATTTTCAATAGTTTTCTCCACAGTGTCACCACGGATAGAATTTGTTCTACCAGCGAGCAAAGTCGCATCATCTATTGACTTATTGCCACTTAAGGGCGTAATAGAATTTGCCGCTCCGGCTCCGATTGAAGTCGTCCATGACGTTGCCAGTAAAAATGAGGTAATCCCGCTTAGCAATCGTTTTCCGACTGTTTTCTTCATGTACTTCATTCCTTTCTTTCAAATGTTGAGGAATACGCCCGCTGACCGTTCAGGCATACTTCCTTTCTTTACATTATAACACATTCCCTGAAAAATTTCAAGCTGTTTCTTTGGATTTTTATTTTAAAGATAGTCAATTTTTCGCATTCTGAATTGGTGATTTTGTACAAAAACAAGACGGCTCAGCGAGCCGCCTGTAATACTTCTGTTAGCATATACGCACTGAAATCTTCCTGATTCTCCCGAAATAGCCCCTTATCCGCTGCGTTTAACATGGGAATGTCCATTTCACTGTCACCGGCAGCAATCACGAAATCAAAATCATGCTTTGCTAAAAAGCGTTTCAACGCCGTGCCTTTGTCTTCTTCCGGCGGAAGAAAATATAATTTTCTTCCTGTGCGGAAAGCAGTTAATTTTTCCGGCGAATACTCCGAAAAACAATTATCTGCAATTTCCGGCGTTTCACAGGCACACGCAAGAAACATTCCGTCAGCAATTTTCACATGCCGGAAACGGCTGTCCGTCCGGAAAATTTTCTCCCAACGGCACAATTCCGGCTGATAAGGCTTTATCTTATTCTGAGATTCGGCAAGCCATTCCGGTTCAGGGAAATCATGATGTAAGAAAATTAACCCGTTCGCCGTTAAGGCAAATTCCGGACGGTAATTTTCCGGAAAAATAATTCTCTGATATTGTGCAATCGTTCTCGTTGTCACGGGCAGAAAAGTAATATTTTCCTGCTGAATCATCTGCAAAAATAATTTTTTGGCTTGTTCAGAAAGAAAACTCTGTTCCTGTTCCTGGTAAATTTCTACACAAATATCTGTTTCTGTTTTTTTCCGGCGTGAATGAATTAACGTATTATCTAAATCTGTTGCAAATAAAATTTTTTTCATTTAACTGTCCGCCATTCTCTGAATTAAACCACAGGCTTTATAGCATTGTAAAGGGTAAACTTCAACAGGAATATGCTTTTCTTCCGCAAGCTGGTAAATATGCCCTAAATGTTCAGAATCTTCTAAGCTATGCACAAGAATTTTCCACGGAATCCGCCGGAGTAATACTCTTGTTGCTTCTCCTATGCCAGGCTTGACTAAATGAATATTTTCTATTCCGAAATGTTCTGCAATTCGGCTGACTTCTTCTATTGCGTTCGTTTCCGGAACGGGCTGTATTTCCGGAATTAGCGTTTCATCGAAAAATTCCTCAACACGGGATAGAAATTTTTCTGTTAAATCGATTTTTTCAAATTCCTGATAATACATTGCGCCGTGAAAATCATTTTCCCGAATAATATCTTTCCGGAAAAATGTCCGGCTAATTAAACCTGAAACTGTCGCATTCAAACACGAACTCGCAATTAAAAAATCTTCATATGTTCCGCTTATTCCGGCAACGTGCGCAGGGTCGGAAAGCACTGCCAACCCTGAATTAACTTCCGGAAAGTCCTGCATTGCCTGAATCAATTCATGCTGAATCGCTCCTTTTCCCGTCCAGCCGTCAACAAATTGTATATTTTCCGGTGCGTGTCTGTTTAAAATATACTGCACGGCATTCCGGTCAATACCTTTCCCACGAATAATAGAAATTGTATAATGCGGAATATTTATATGATGTCTTTTTTTCAGATAACGTTTTAATAAAATGCCTATGGGCGTTCCGGCTCTCGCTAAGGAAACTAAAACAGCATGATTTCCTTTTATTTGGAAAATTTTTTCCGCAAGGTTTCCCACTGCCCACGCCGTCAACGGTGCATATCGTTCTAATGCGTCATAAAATGTTTTTAAATAAGCCTCTGACGGGGCGTGTTCTTTCGGTAACATTTCGGAATAATGCACACCCTGCTGAATGCGTTTTTCCCGTTCGGCATTTTCTAACGGTTCAACTTGTCCGGTAATATCTTTCAGTAAAATTTCCACATCTTCCGCACGGTAAGAACTTCTCATGTCATCACCCTTTAATTAATATTTTTTCCGATTCCGGAAATAACATACTTATTTTCTGCATTGCCGGTTCTGTGTCGGCGTGGCTGTCCGTTACAATTAACACAACTTCCGCTGTCCGGTCAGGCTGGTATAAGTAAGTTTTCCGGTTCACGTCGTAAAAACTCGGCAAGGCATACCCTTCCTGAATTGGGTAACCCTCCTGAAGGGAAATTCCTATCGGACTTCTTGTCGTGGCGTGACATTTTACGTCAAACCCCTGCCCTGAAAGCTGCGCCCCTAATAAAATTGCCGGATACATGCATTCTTCCGTACCAAGAATCAGTAAACGCTTTTTTCCTGCAATTCTGTTTTCTAATTCTTTTCTGACTGTTTTCACAAATTCCCGATAAGTTTTCCGGTATTCGCCTACAGTATGCAATTTCCGGCTTTCCGGTAAACGGCTTCTTGAAAGAATACATGCATATGGTTTCGTTTCCCCGAAGGGTAATTCTTCCGGCGCATGAACTTCCATTTGTTCCACTTTTCGGGAATAATCGGTATTTTCCGGCTTGCATAGCCATTCGAATACAATATTTTCCTTCTGCATGAACAAGAGATTTTCTTCCGGTACACGGTTAATTAACGAACCGGCAATAAATTTTGCTTTTTGATAAGCAGGAATTTCTTTTCTAATTTGCGTAATCATATTCTGAATCGTTTTCCCTGTGGAAATTTCATCATCAATTAAAATAATTTCTTTCGTTTCGGGGAGTTCTCCTTCTAAATTCAATCTTTGCTGTACGGCGTGACTATGTTCTTCTAAGAATTGTAAAACTTTCCCTTCTTGTTTTTCCCTCGTGGTATGCACGAATTGCACATCTTCTGGAAATTGCATTGCTGCCTGTGTGGCAATTGCCGTTGCGGTTTCCGCAAAACCAATCAATAATTTCGCCTCAGGATAACGGGAAAAAAGCTGTTTTCCTAATGTCTGCATCATGTCTAAAGCCTGACACGGTTCAGCCCCTAAATGTTTCGCCTGTAACGGATTCACTAATAAATAATTCCGTTTCGCATTCTGGTAGCGTTTCGCTAAGTAAATTAAATGTTCAGGAAGATACTGCAACAGAAATCGCTCCTTTCGGGATTACGCCATATAAATCGCCTAAAATTTTTATTCTTCTTGCCCATTTTCCGTGGCATTTCACTTCATTCATGCGTGAACCGCTGTAACCTTTCTGAACAGCTTTAGAAGATTCATTCCAGTTCATAATCCGGCAAGCGTCACGGTAATCTTCTTCAGAAACTTTTAAACTTTCCCAGATATATTTCAATTGTGACGGGTGAATGGCAGTTTTCCCGACGAACCCGTTCAGCCTGTCTAAAGATAATTCTTTCTGCATTCCGGAAACCCATGCCTGATTCTGCGCCCCGAAATATTCCCAGACCGGAGCGGAAACAACAAATTCCCCCGAAAACTGATTCAAAATATCCGCTAAAATATCCCGAATAATGCTAATTTGATAAATATTTTCTTCTTCCGAACGTCTCAGCCCATAAAGATTACAAAAATCATTCCCCCCTGTGCGGACGTTCAGAATTAACGGATATACTTTCATTAACTGGTGATGAATTTCCTGCAATTCCTGTTTTCTTGTGGAAATATCGGCAATTTTCCGGCTTTCTAAAATTGGCATAGCGTAAATTCTTTGTGAAGAATTTCTGTTAATTCGTTTTAAAGCGGAAAGATAATTTTCAGCGTTTCCGGTGTCGAATTTCGGCAGAATGAACCCTGTCAGAATATGCGCCGATTCGCCTAAAATTTCCCAGACGTGAAGCATGTGTTCCGCTGAACGAATGCGAATGAACAATAACGGGAAATCTTCCCTATACTGCATATTCAATTCATGAAACGTTTCACATAATGTTTGTTCTGCCTCGGGCAATGCGCTGTCTAATATCGCATCTTCCAAACAAAACGCCGTACTTGTCAAATAAGGAATTTCCTTATGAATGATTTTTCCGGCAATGTCTTTCTGTAAGGCTGGCATGTAAAGCAATCCGCCCACATGGTAAGCTAATTCTGTAATTTCTCGATTCATCATAATTTGTTTCTCCATTTTGAAGTCAATAATGAGTTTTTGCTTTTTCAGTTTAACACAAAATTATCAAATTCAAGACAAATTTATGTTAAATTTATGTTAAATTTTCGCTTTTTGAAACAAAATCAAAAAGAAGAACCTTTTCAGATTCTTCTTTCTGGTTAATTTAATGATAAGTAATTTAACTAAATCTTCTGGCTAAAGATTTAATATCTGTGTCTGTTGTTCCCTGCCCGATAGCAGTAAATTTCCAGTCCCCGTTGTAACGGTAAATTTCCCCGAAAATCATTGCGGTCATGCCTTTATAACTTTCTGTTAAATTATAGCGGCATAATTCCTGATTGGTGTCCGCATCAACAATGCGAATAAACGCATTCTTAATCATTCCAAATTCCTGTTTTTTGCTTGCTGCCTGATAAATATTCACAACGAAAGCGATTTTATCGTAACTTTGCGGCAACTGGTTCAGATTCACAATAATTTGTTCATCGTCACCTTCTCCGGCTCCTGTCGTGTTGTCGCCCATGTGCTGCACTGCTCCGGTAGAATGCATTAAATTCCCGAAATAAATTATATCATCTGAAGAAATTACTCTTCCGCCCGTACAGAGAAATGCAGATGCATCACAATCTATTGTCTGTTCCTGTTTCCCGAACAAACCGCCGAGTAAGCCTTTCTGCGGGGCTTCGTCCCAGCCTAAGCCAACGACGACTTTTTTCAATTCTCCGCCGTTTTCTTTTTTCAAGTTAATTTTCTGCCCTTTGGATAAATTGATACTCATATTCTCACCTATCTGTATCTTTCCGCTAAATCTCCAATACTTCCGTCTTTCGTTCCCTGACCGATTGCACCGAATTTCCATTGACCGTTGTAACGGTAAATTTCCCCGAAAATCATTGCAGTCATTTGACTATAGCTCCCTGTTAAATCATAACGGCATAATTCCTGATTATTTCCTGCGTCAACAATTCGGATAAATGCATTTCTAATCATTCCGAAATGCTGATGTTTCTGAAACGCCTGATAAATATTCACCACGAACACAATTTTATTATATATCTGCGGTACTCTCGGCAAATCCACAATAATTTGCTCATCATCGCCTTCACCTGCTCCGGTTAAATTGTCGCCCGTGTGCCATACTGCTCCCGATTCATGCTTTAAATGCCCGAAATAAACAATATCTTTCGTTTCTCTTAATTTATTATCTATGCATAAAATCGCTGAAGCATCACAGTCAATTGTTTCTGCTGCCGGAGCGGAAAATAACATTTTCAAAAATCCGCCGCCACTCTGCTGTGGTTGTTCCATTTCGTCCCAACCTAAGCCGACAATGACTTTTTCTAATGCTCCGCCGCCGTTTTTCTGGAGATTAACTTTCTGCCCTTTAACTAAATTTACGCTCATTGTTCACCTCAACCGGAAATTTACGCATCTAATCCGAAATTCCGGCATAATGCGGCTAAACCACCAGCAAAACCTGAACCAATAGCATTAAATTTCCATTCTCCGTTGTGGCGGTAAAGTTCTGCAACAACAACTGCTGTTTCAATGGAGAAGTCTTCTCCTAAGTCGAAATGAATTAATTCTTCTCCGTTTTCCTGATTCAGTACCCGAATATAGGAATTATTCACCTGTCCGAAATTCTGGTTGCGTTCTTCCGCCTCAAAAATTGTTACTGTGAAATCAATCTTTTCCACATTCGCCGGAACTTTGCTTAAGTCAATGTTAATGACTTCGTCATCGCCTTCGCCTTCACCGGTCTTATTATCGCCCATGTGAATGACTGAACCGGAAGAATGTTCCTTGTTGTTATAGAACACGAAATCCGCTTCAGAAGCTGCTTTCCCTTCAGCGTTCAGTAAAAATGCTGCCGCATCTAAGTCGAAATCTGAACCGCCGTCATATTTATTAATGTCCCAGCCAAGACCAACTAAAATTTTTGTTAATCCTGGATTAGTTTTTGTCAAGTCAATTTTCTGCCCTTTAGATAAATTTACCATAATTCATTTTCCTCCTGTTGTGTCATCAAACGTTTACTCCAAAATTTTTGCCTAAAGCGTAAAGCCCGCCGGCAAACCCTGAACCAATGGCGTTAAATTTCCATTCGCCATTGTGGCGGTATAACTCACCAACAACAATTGCTGTTTCCACGGAAAAGTCTTCCCCTAAGTCGAAACGAATTAATTCTATTCCGTTCGTTTCGTCTAATACGTGAATGTACGCATTGCTGACTTGTCCGAAATTCTGGCAGCGGGTTTCCGCATCGTAAATCGTTACCGTGAAATCAATTTTTGCAATGTTCGCCGGAACTTTGCTTAAATCTACTTTCAGGACTTCGTCATCGCCTTCCCCTTCACCAGTCAGGTTATCTCCGGTGTGAATGACTGAACCGGATTTGTGTTTCAGATTATTGTAGAATACAAAATCTTCATCACTGGTGACTTTTCCATTGGCATCTAACAGAAATGCCGCTGCATCAAGGTCAAAATCTGCTCCGCCGTCGTACTGGTTTACGTCCCAGCCCAGCCCGACGATTAATTTTGACAAACCGGGGTTACCTTTGGTCAGTTCAACTTTCTGACCTTTCATTAAATTTACTGGCATAAATTTTCCCTCCAATAATTTCTATTTTCACAGCTTACGCTGTAAAATTCAAGTTTATTTTTTTTCCGGTGATTCTGAATTTTTCCCACTGTTCACAATCAATTTCCGGATTAAATCTAACGGAATAATGGTTAATGCCATAATTAACACAATCGCCCATTCTTTTCCGTTCATGCCGTAACATCTCAGCACCTGACCGCCGACATAAGTCATAATGACCTGCACTAAGGCAATTCCGCCCATGACTTTCAGGAAGCCTTTATTTTCCATAATATGGTCGAATAAGTTTAATTTTTCCGTTCTGGCGTTAAAGGCATTCACTACGGCAATTAAAATAAAGAATGCAAAATATCCTGTTAATAAATAAGATTTTTCGATTGTTCCGTCTGCGGCTAATTCGTCCGGTCTGAACCAATTCTTCATAAAGTCTGACAGAATAAAGAATAAACTTAACCCGAATGACCAGATTGCACCGGTGAGAATTTCCGTCCACATATATTTGCTGACAATGGCTTCATCACGGCGTTTCGGCTTTTCGTTCATGTATTCCTTCAACGCTGGTTCACCGCCGAATGCTAACGCTGCGAGTGTGTCCATAACCAAATTTACCCACAAAATTTGTATAATCGAAAGCGGATGGTCAATTCCTAATAACGGACAAATGAAACTTACTAACACAGCGGCTACATTGATTGTCAACTGGAAAATAATAAATTTCCGAATGCTGTTGAAAATTGTTCTGCCGAATAAAATTGCTTTTTCGATAGATAAGAAGTTATCATCTAAAATGACAATTTCGCTTGCCTCTTTGGCAACTTCCGTTCCTCCGCCCATAGCAAAGCCAACATCGGCTTTTTTCAGTGCGGGAGAATCGTTCACGCCGTCGCCAGTCATTCCGACAACTAATTCCAATTCTTGCGCAAGACGAACTAAACGGCTTTTATCTGTTGGCAAGGCTCTTGCGACAACACGCAATTTCGGCATAATTTTCTTCACGTCTGCGTCAGACATGGCAGCGAGTTCATCAGAAGTCAAACGAACGTCGTCTTCACTTCGAATAATTCCGGCTTCTTTCGCAATGGCTACAGCAGTTTCTTTCCGGTCGCCTGTAATCATAATGACTTGCACGCCGGCTTTCTGTACTTGTGCAATGGCTTCAATGGATTCCGGTCTGACATCGTCACGAATGCCTGTAATGCCGACTAAAGTCCATTCACCTGCCGGTAATCCGTCCTGTGTAATTCCGCCGTCACTAATCGCAAAAGCTAATACACGAATTGCTCTGACGGCTAATTCATCAATTTTTTTCGTCATGACTTCTGCATTAAATGGCTGTTTTTTGCCTTCTGCATCATAATAATATTTACATCTGTTAATAATTTTTTCTGGTGCGCCTTTAATTAACGTTCCCGTGACAACGCCTTCCACTTGCGCTAAGGAAAATTTATTCGTACTGTTGAACGGCACTGTATCAATAATTTTCACTGCGTCATTATTTTCTACATGCTTAACATAATTTAATAATGCCCGTTCTGTCATATTTCCGCCGACGGCTTGCCGTTTTTCGCCTTGTCCGGAAATGACTGCGCTTGTATTGCTGAAAATGCTGACTCTCATCAACAAGGCTTGTTTTTCGCCGATTGCTGAATAACTGTCGTAAGCATTGCCGGCTCCGTCTGTGTAATTCACAACTTCTAATTGTCCTTTAGTAATTGTTCCGGTTTTATCACTCATCAGTAAATTTAAACTTCCGGCTGTTTCAATTCCGGAAATTTTTCTGACAAGAACGTTTTCTTTCAGCATTTTCCCCATATTCTGCGCCGAAACAATCGCAATCATTAACGGCAAGCCTTCCGGCACTGCCATAACGATAATAATGACAGCTAAAATTACTGCCTCTACTAAGTCAGTGAAAATTCCTGTTACATCGCTGAAATAAGCCGCTCCGCCTGCCTGAACTATCTGCTGAATCATGAAAGCTAACGCAATTGCTCCGCCGCCTGCATACCCGAAAATGCTAATCTGATTGGCTAATTTTCCGAGTTTTAATTTTAATGGCGTGTCACGGTCTTCATCTGTCTGTAATTCTTTCGCAATTTCGCCGTAAATGGTTTTATCTCCGACAGTTGTCGTCTGCATTACTGCATTACCGGAACAAACCACCGCACCACGGAAAACCTTATTCGGATGTAAGAAATCTTTACTTGTTCCGGCTTCTTCTGTCACTGTTTCTACAGGAGATTTTTTCGCCTCTTCCGATTCGCCATTCAGAACAGACTGGTCAACTTTAATATTTCCGTCAATCAATACGCCGTCTGCGGGAATTTTATCTCCAGACTGCAACAGCACCGCATCGCCGACAACAATTTCATCAATAGGAATTTCGACAATTTCCCCGTTCCGGTAAACTTTACATTTAATTTGTGAAGCCTCCGCCTGAAGTGCCTGGAAAGCGTTTTCATTCCGGTATTCCGAAAACGTCGAAACAAGCGTTGCAATTAAAATTGCTGCGGCAATTCCAACTGTTTCAATCCAGTCCGCCCTGCCCATAATGGCAAAAACGACATTGATAATCAGGGCAACAAGCAGAATTTTAATCATCGGGTCATTGAAATTTCCCAATAATTTTTGCCAAAACGTTTCAGAAGCCTGTTCTGACATTTTGTTACTGCCGTATTTGTTTCGGGATTCTTCTACTTGTTTGTCACTCAAACCAGTTATTTCTTTCATAGTTTTCTCTCCAATGTATTGAATTTAGGCGAATACGCCTTTATGGGATATTATACCACATTCGCCGAAAAAAAACAAGTTTTTTTCTTAACTTTTCTTAACTTTTTTTTAAAATTCTTAAATTCATCATTTTTCACAAGTAAACTCTTATAATTTTGTTAAACATGACTATTTTCTGTGCAGAAAAATTTTTTCAAAAAAGAATTGCCTTTTTTCTTGAAATGTGTTACAATAGAATTAAACAGATTTTTTCTGTAAAATTTCAAAAAGGAGGACAAGTTAATGTCTGTTTTCCGTGTTTATGTCGAAAAAAAACCTGCTTACGCCGTTGAAGCAAAATCTGTTCTTAACGATTTGCGAACGGCTCTCCGCCTGAACATTTCTAATGTTCGCATTCTTAACCGCTATGACGCTGACCATCTTTCAGAAGAAGATTTCCAAAAGGCAATTCCCACTGTTTTTTCTGAACCGGCTGTTGATAATGTCTATTCCCAAATGCCGGAAATTTCCGAAACAGATAAACTTTTCGCTGTGGAATTTCTCCCGGGACAATTCGACCAGAGAGCGGACAGCTGCGAACAGTGCATTCAGATTCTTACCCAGAAAGAACGCTGCCGTGTGAGAAATGCAAGAATTTACATTCTTTCAGGCGTTGATTCTGATGCAGATTTCGCACAAATTAAACACTATTTAATTAACCCTGTTGAATGCCGAGAGGCTTCTCTTAACCGGTTCAAAACTTTAGATACAGAATATGATATTCCCGAAACAGTGGAAACATTAGAACGGTTTATTGATTTGAATGAAGCCGGTCTGAATAAATTCATTCAGGAATTTGGGCTTGCTATGGATTATGATGATTTATTATTCTGTCAGAATTATTTCCGTAATACGGAACACCGTGACCCGACAATTACTGAAATCCGCATGATTGACACTTACTGGAGCGACCACTGCCGGCACACGACTTTTTTAACGAATATTCAGAACGTAGATATTCCTACTGACTATATCCGAAAAACTTATGATAAATATTTAGAAGACAGAAAATCCCTCGGCAGAGAAAATAAACCCTTAACGTTAATGGATTTAGCAACTATGGGCGCAAGAAAATTAAAAGCTGACGGTTTATTGGATTCCCTTGACGAAAGCGAAGAAATTAACGCTTGCTCCGTGAAAATTAAAGCAAACATCGACGGCGAACTCGCCGACTGGATTTTAATGTTTAAAAATGAAACGCATAACCACCCCACGGAAATTGAACCGTTCGGCGGTGCGGCAACTTGTCTTGGCGGTGCAATTCGTGACCCGCTTTCCGGTCGGTCTTATGTTTATCAGGCTATGCGTGTAACTGGTGCAGCAAATCCATTAGTTCCCGTGGAAGATACCATTCAGGGAAAACTCCCACAAAGAAAAATTACTGTTGGTGCAGCGAATGGTTACAGTTCCTACGGAAATCAAATCGGCTTAGCTACTGGTCATGTTGCGGAAATTTATCACCCGGGCTACACAGCAAAACGCCTTGAAATCGGTGCTGTACTCGGTGCAGCTCCTGCAAAGAATATCCGCCGTGAAAAGCCTGTTGCCGGTGATGTGGTGATACTTTTAGGAGGGAAAACCGGAAGAGATGGCTGCGGCGGTGCAACGGGTTCTTCTAAATCGCACACTTTACAATCACTTGAATCCTGCGGAGCGGAAGTGCAGAAAGGTAATCCGGCAGAAGAACGGAAATTACAGCGTTTATTCCGGAATCCTGAAGTAACGGCAATGATTAAGCGTTGTAATGATTTCGGGGCTGGCGGTGTTTCCGTGGCAATCGGTGAATTAACGGACGGACTAATTATTGACCTCGGTGCTGTTCCGAAAAAATATGACGGCTTAGACGGAACAGAAATTGCCATTTCCGAATCTCAGGAAAGAATGGCAGTGGTTGTTTCTCCTCAGGACGCTGAAAAATTCATTCAGCTTGCTGCCCTTGAAAATTTACAGGCAACTAAAGTGGCTGATGTTGTTTCTGAACCCCGTTTAATGATGCACTGGAACGGCAAAACAATTGTGAATTTATCCAGAGAATTTTTAAATTCCAACGGCGCACCGAAATATACAGATATTCGCATTGAACCGCCTGTAGAAGATACTTCCGACATTCCGGAAAATTCCCCTTCCAGCTGGTCGGAAATGATGGCTGATTTAAACGTTTGTTCACAGAAAGGTCTTGTGGAAAAATTCGATTCCACAATCGGAGCAGGAACAGTGTTAATGCCTTACGGCGGCGCATATCAAATGTCACCTTCTCAGGCAATGGCTTGTAAACTTCCTGTTCTTGACGGAGAAACAGACACTTGTTCTCTAATGGGTTGGGGCTATAATCCTAATATCAGCATGAGAAGTCCTTACCACGGCGCAATGCTTGCCGTCATTGAATCCGTTGCGAAAGTCATTGCTGCCGGAGGGAAACGTTCCCAATGCTGGCTGACATTTCAGGAATATTTCGAACGTACTCAGAATAATCCGGAACGTTGGGGAAAGCCTTTATCTGCTTTATTAGGCGCATATCAGGCACAATTAGAATTATCCTGCGGTGCAATTGGCGGTAAAGATTCCATGTCAGGTACTTTCGAACAAATCGACGTTCCGCCGACATTAGTTTCTTTCGCTGTTTCTGTGGCAAATTCCGGTAAAATCGTTTCCACGGAATTTAAATCCTCCGGAGATAAAGTCATTCTCTTAACGCCTGATTACGATGAAAATCATCTTCCCATTTTCGACAGCGTACGGAAAATTTTCGACCAGATGGAAAAAATTATTTCTGACGGACGTGCAAAAGCTGTCTGGACTTTAGGCTATTCCGGTGTAGCGGAAGGTATTGCGAAAATGGCTATGGGCAATAAATTAGGCTTTCAATTTTCCGGCGCAGTTTCTTCCGAAACGCTGTTTAAGCCTTGTTATGGCGGTTTCCTCGTGGAACTCGACGGCGAACCTTCCGATTCTGAAACAGTTCTCGGTCAGGTCATTGAAGAGTATAAAATTTATACTTTAGATTATTCTGTTTCCCTTGAATCGCTCCAGAGAATTTGGGAAGAAAAATTAGAATCTGTTTTCCCCTGCCGAATGAAAACCACTACAGAAACGCCTGAAATTTATGCATTCCATGCTGAACGGCGTGCCGCTCCGGCTGTGCATTATGCTAAACCCCGTGTATTCATTCCGGCATTCCCCGGAACGAACTGCGAATATGATTCCGCTAAGGCTTTCGCTAAAGCCGGCGCAATTCCTGAAATTCTCGTTATCCGGAATCTTTCTGCTTCTGATATTGAAGATTCCGTGAAAATTGCTGCTGAAAAAATTTCCCAGTCGCAAATGATTATGATTCCAGGGGGCTTTTCCGGCGGTGACGAACCGGAAGGAAGCGGAAAATTCATTACAGCCTTTTTCCGGAATCCAGCAGTCAAAGACGCTGTGCATGAACTTTTACAAAAGCGTGACGGCTTAATGTTAGGCATTTGCAACGGTTTCCAGGCTTTAGTGAAACTCGGACTTGTGCCATTCGGGGAAATTACCGACATGACGGAAAATTCCCCGACATTAACATTTAACCAGATTGCCCGTCATCAGTCCATGATGGTGAATACAAGAATTGCTTCTGATTTGTCACCGTGGCTTTCTTCCTGGAAAACAGGCGATATTCACGCTGTGCCAATTTCCCACGGTGAAGGGCGTTTCGTTGCTCCGGAAAGCCTCATTCAGAAACTCGCCGCTAATGGGCAGATTGCTACACAATACGTTGACCTGAACGGAAAACCAACCATGGACATTCGCTATAATCCGAATACTTCCATGAGTGCAATTGAAGGCATTACTTCCCCTGACGGCAGAATTTTAGGGAAAATGGGACACAGCGAACGGAAAGGATTTGACATTTGTAAAAATGTTCCTGGTGAAAAAGACCAGCAAATTTTCGAAAACGGCGTAAACTATTTCTTATAATTCTTATCATTCTAAAATCAAAAATAATACCGGAACAACTTTTGCTGTTCCGGTATTTTTCACGGTAAATCATTATAAATAGCTATATAATTGGCAAGCAATCATGCCATTATATAATTTCCGGCGTTTGTCGGCTTTCTTTCCGAAATATGTTTCAAATTCCTTGTCCGCACAAATAATATGCGCTGGCTTTTGCAAAACGTTTCCCATTGTGCGGTAAATTCTTCTTGCTTCCGTTTGTTCTAACATTCTTTCCCCGTAGGGCGGATTGCAAATTGTTACCCATTCAGGATTCGCTTTGAACTTCTGAATATTTTTTTGTTCCACGTGGAGCAATTTTTCCACGCCGGCTTTTTTCGCATTCGCAAGCGTTAAAGCAACCGCTTCCGCATCAACATCATAGCCGAATGCCTGAAAATCAACTTGAGTGTCAATTTTTTCTAAGGCTTCCGCCCTTGCCTCCTGCCAGACTTTTTCGGGAATGCATGACCATTGTTCCGCTATAAATCTTCGATTTAATCCAGGCGCAATATGACAGGCACGCATTGCCCCCTCAATCAGAAATGTTCCGCTTCCGCAAAATGGGTCAGCAATCATCATATGACTTCTTAATTTCGCTAAATCTAATATGCCTGCTGCAAGTGTTTCCCGAATTGGGGCAAGATTCGCCTTCCGGCGGTAACCTCTTTTGTGCAGTCCTTCTCCGCTGGTATCTAAATAAATGGTCACCTGATTTTTCAGAATAGTGAATTGAATCTGGTGTAAACTTCCCGTTTCCGGCAAAAACCCTGAATAATGATACGCTTTCTGTAAACGCTTTACAGCGGCTTTTTTCAGAATTTTCTGGCAAGCTGGTATACTGGTTAATTGAGAATCAATGCTGTGACCTTTTACGGGGAAAGCATCTTCTTTTCCGATAAAATTTTCTAATTCTGCTTTTGCCATGCCTTCAAATAATTCTTCAAAAGTTTTTGCTTGATATTGCGCTAACACAATTTGCACCCGTTCCGCTGTCGAAAGCTGAATATTCGTTTTCGCTAATGTTTCGAAATTCCCTTCCCAGTACACTCTGCCGTCCTGAATGGTAATATTTTCCCCTCCTGCACGGGTCACTTCGAATTTTAATACTTTCTCTAATCCGAAATGACACGGTGCGGAAAATTTTATTTTCTCGTTCAATGTTTCGCTCTCTTTCTTAAAATTTAATTACCGTAATTATAATTCCGGTTGGAACGTGAAGAATACGTGCTGCATTTCGTGCAAACCGGCGCATTCGTTGACTTCCAGTAACCAACGTCACCTTTCGGGCAGTATGTGCCTGCCATTAAACCAGTATTCGCACAGACAGGTCCGGAAACAACGGTTTCACATTCAGGGTATTTATTTCCGGATTCGATTGCATCCGCATATTCACCAATGACGTTATACCACATTTTCGCTGAACTAATGGAAGTATCTAACATTTCTCTGTTTTTATAGCCAATCCAGATTCCGGAAGCAAAATCTTCCGTTAATCCAATAAACCACAAGTCGTCCCAGTTTTCCGTTGTTCCTGTTTTGCCGACAACTTCTTTATTTTTCAACTGAGCCTGTCCGGCTGTACCAGCAGAAGAAACAACATTTTTCATCATTCTGTTCATCACGTAAGCCGTTTCAGGGTCTACAGCATCATGAGGATGACCGTCATTTTCGTAAACTAATTCATGATTTCCCTGTTCTAATTTGCTGACAATGTGTGCTTGATAATATTTCCCGCCGTTCCCGTAAGGCAAGTAAGCATTAACCATATTTTCCACGGTTACGCCGTAAGTTAATGCGCCTACGCTTAACGGAGAAAGGGCTTTGTCTGAATGCCCCTGCGGGTCAAGTTCCGTTAATTTCAAGCCCATATTTTCCGTACTGAACCGGAAAACTTCATCTGTTGTCAAAGTGTCTACTAATCTTGCGGAAATCGTATTCAATGAACGCATTAAGCCATAATAAACACAAACGTTATTATAAGAATAATTCGCTGTTCCGGAGTCTAAGCTGTAGTTGTGAGGCCAGAGTGAACCGTCAGGCATTTCTAAACCGGAATCCTGTAATTTAGAACCCCAATGAAATTCATCGCTGTAAATTCCGTACCCGTAACCGGCAACCGGTTTAATCGTTGAACCAGGCTGACGGGTTTCCTGTGTGGCGAAATTCCACACTAAGGAATCTGTTTTTTCTCCCACTGCACCAACGCAAGCTAAAATTTCCCCTTCATAATTCATTGCCACGAATGCACTTTGTGGGTAAATGACTTCATCACGGTCATCAATTACGCCGTCTTCGTTCGTGTCTTTGTATCTTGCGGAATTGCTTGTGTTAATAATATTACTTAAACTGGAATATTTATCTTCCACATATTCCTGCATTTCTTCATCAATCGTCACGTAAATCTGATAACCGCCCGTGTTCAGCTTGTCTAAGGCTTCATCACGGTCTAACGCATATGTGTCCATTAAATAATCTTCTACTTCCAGAATTGCTGCGTCAACAACCCAGCTTGTCACTTTCTGGCTGTAGTCGTAATCTTTCGCTTCCAGTTCAGGGTGAAGTTTTTTATATTCGTCTGTATCGGTGTAAATAATATGCTCGTTTAAGGCTTCCTGGTATTCGTCGTAGGAAATTGCGCCATGGTCATACATTTGCCATAATACATATTCCTGACGGTCACGGTTCTTTTTCCGTCCGGTGTTCACCCATTCTCCAGTGTATTCATCACGATAGCCTGCGAACGGGTTTAAGGTTTCCGGTGACTGCGGAATGGCAGCTAATACACTCGCTTCTGCAATAGTTAAATCTTTCGTATTTTTCCCGAAATATTTAATGGCAGCCATTTCAATGCCGTTCGCTTCTCCGCCGAACCCGATATAATTCAAATAATTTTTAATAATATCCTGTTTGGAATAATTCTTTTCCAGAGTCATTGCCCGGAAAATTTCCCGAATTTTACGGGAAGGGGAACGGGTGTCTTCTCCGGTGACGTTCTTAATTAACTGTTGGGTAATGGTTGAACCACCACGTTCAGAATCCCAGAAATGCAGTACCATGTTCATACATGCGGCAATAGTATTTTTATAGTCCACGCCGTCATGCGCATAGAATCGTTCATCTTCCGTGTAGACAAACGCATCAATGACATATTGCGGAACTTCTTCTATATTCGTGATGGGTATCCGCTGAACTTGGTTCGTCACTTGGTAAAGCGTTTCTAATTCGCCGTCTTTGTCATAGCCGTAAATGTTCGTGTTATAACTTAATTCCATTTCTTCCAGTGTAATCGTAGACGCTTCGTCCATGAAGTCTAAAATATACACGGCGACTGCACTGGCGACAATTGTTCCCGTAATTAAACAAATTAACACAATCGAAAGTATTGTCGTCAGCAGAATGGAAATCAGTTTCCGGAGTACCCGCCATTTCCGGCTTGGTTTTTTTTCATTTGACATAAATCTCGAAATCCTTTCTTAGTATTTTATCACTCTGTAATTATTATAGCACAGAATTTCAGATTTGTTAAGTGTTTTTTGAAAAATTTTCAGAAAATTTTCATGTTTTCAGGATTGTATATTTTTCCGTTCCGGTGACATACTGGAAATAATCAGAAAGGAGTCTGTACTATGGAAAGCCGAATGTTAAAAATGGGAATGCTTTTAACGGCAATGACAATTTCCGCCGTGTTGCTTGTGATGACTGCCGGAAATTCCATGCGTGAACAAAAAGAAATTCACGTGGAAAAAGCTGCCGCTGCTGCGGAAAAACCTCCGGTTGAATTTACGTTAAAAGCCTATCAGGGGAAAGCGGCACTCTTTCGGGGAAATGCTGAACGACCTTATCAGATTTTAGATATTGAATTATATCTTCTGCCGGAAGAAGACAGAAAACGCATTGAAGAAGGCATTTCCGCCGGAAGTGAAGAAGAACTCCGGAAATTCTTAGAAGACTGGGATTGAAAACAGCAGTCTTTTCACAGACTGCTGTTCTGATCGTCGTCGTGTTTTGTTAAATCAATTTTATCTGAATCTGAATAATAGGGATTTTCTTTTTGTTCCGGCTGTTCCGGTGTTGAATTGACAGAATCCACATGAATATATGTATTCTGCTGAAAATTTTCTGTTTGATGATAGGGATTTACATTCTGTTCGGTGTATTCGTACGTTTCGGAAATAGTTTCCGGATTTTGCAATTCTTCCGGCGAAGTAATCTGCATAGCGAACATTTTCGCTCTCATGCAATAATAAAATTCTGCCATTGTTGCCTGATAATAAGGAATCACAAAATAAATTCCTATGCCAAATAATAATCCTGCTAAACTCCAGCCAATAAATGAAAGTTGTAACCAGAAGCATTTTACTTTTTCGCCCTGCATGGTCTGTTTGGAAATGTCTAATGCTCTTTTGCCTAAATGCGGATTTTCCGCTAAAAGATACGGCACGAGAATATATTCATAAGTTTTTATTATTCCAGGAATGAAGAATAATAAACTCCATAATACAATTTGTATATACCGGTGAAACATTGCATTCATGACCGGTTTGTAATGACTTCCGTAAAAGCCCCAGAATAAATTGCCTAAATCAACATCTCCTGTTCTTGCACGGCAGAAATAACGGTTCATGCCTACTTCTAAGAGATTCACTAAAAAAATCGCAAGAAGTAACCCTGCAATACTCGAAAGGCTATACATGAAAATATATTTTTCTGTTTCTGACATTCCTAAAATTAAGCTGGACATTCCCGCTAAAAACGGACTGCCATAAGCCGTTGCGGCAGTAATGATTGAATATACTACAATTACCCCGAATGCCGTCCAGTAATGCGGCTTCAGCATATTCCAGCCGTTGTGCTTTAGTAAACTATTTGTCCACATGCTAAAAAAATCCTCCAATTATTCCGCTTATCTACTTATTATAATATAGCACAAAATTCTACTGCCGTCAAGCACTTTCTTAAACTTTGTGCATAATTCACAAATTTTCGATTATTTTTTTTCGCTTTTTTCTATTGCATTTCTTTCCAAAATATTGTATAATGGTTTTAACGGACTTTGTAGTCTGAATTTTAAATTTTTTAATTCAGGAGGAATTTTTATTATGGCATTAGTTTCTGCTAAAGACATGCTTAATAAAGCACGTGCCGGCAAGTACGCTGTCGGGCAATTTAACATCAATAATTTAGAGTGGACAAAAGCAATCCTGCTCACCGCTCAGGAACTCAATTCTCCCGTAATTCTCGGCGTTTCTGAAGGTGCTGGGAAATACATGGCTGGCTATAAAACTGTTGTCGGCATGGTAAACGGTATGCTCGAAGAACTGAATATTACTGTTCCGGTTGCTTTACATCTCGACCACGGCACTTTCGAAGGAGCAAAAGCCTGCATTAACGCTGGTTTCTCTTCTATCATGTTCGACGGTTCTCATTTACCGTTCGAAGAAAATGTTGCGAAAACAACTGCTTTAGTCAATACCTGCGATATACTCGGTATTTCCCTTGAGGCTGAAGTCGGCGCAATCGGCGGTGAAGAAGACGGCGTAATTGGTAAAGGTGAATGCGCTGACCCTGAAGAATGCCGCAAAATTGCTGACCTTAATGTCACTATGCTTGCTGCTGGTATCGGTAATATTCACGGTGCTTATCCGGAAAATTGGGAAGGCTTGAGTTTCGAAACGCTCGACAAAATTAACACCAGAGTGAATGAAGGTCGTGAAACGCCTATGCCTTTAGTTCTCCACGGCGGAACAGGGATTCCGGACGACCAAATCAAAAAGGCTATTTCCCTCGGCGTGGCAAAAATTAACGTCAACACAGAATGCCAGTGGGCTTTCCAGGAAGCAACCAGAAAATATATTGAAGAAGGTAAGGACAAGCAGGGTAAAGGATTCGACCCCAGAAAACTTCTCGCTCCTGGTTTTGAAGCCATTAAGGCAAAAGTCAAGGAAAAAATGGAACTCTTCGGATCTGTTGGCAAGGCTTAATTTTCCATTTTTGGAATGTTTCGTCCTCACACATAGAGGACGTGGATTGAAAATGTCGGCAAGGCTTAATAAAATCATTTCCCCCGTGAAAACGGGGGTTTTTTATGTCAAGATTTTACCAAAGTAAAATTTTGGCTTAATATAGCCGAAAATTTAGAAAAATTTTAATTTGTGGAGGTCGTGGGAGTCGTTTCTGAAAACCCCTTTAGGGCTGATTTTTTCAGAAAAACTTAGTTATATAGAGAGTTTCGGGAATGACCGTCACGACTTCCACATTGGCGATATATCGCAAAAAATTAATTTTCTGCTAAAAATTTCAATTTCGAACTTGAAAAAAATGTTCCACGTGGAACATAAAAAAGCATTAATTTTTCAGAGGCAATTTCTATTTTGCATTTAAAGGGCATTTTCCGGAACGTTTCTTCAGGGGTAGTATTCTTCACGAATGAACCCTTGCCAACGGGGTATTCAGGCGTTTAAACGGCTTTACGGCGAACGCAAGAATTTATTTTCCCGTTGGGAAACGTTAAACTCATTTTTCCGGAACATTCCAAAATTTCCGAAAATTTAACTTTTCGGCTTAATATCGCCGAAATTCGTTAATGGGTGACGGTCGGTGTCAGTCATATCTTATAAACCCCTTTAGGGCTGAATTTTTTTAAAAATGATTCTCTATAGAAAGTTTTGGAAACGACCGTCATCGACTGTCACCTTTTTGAAAATATGGCTAAATATAGTGGGAAATTACATTTTAGTAAAATCTTGACATATGCAGCGTAAATTTTCCAAAAAATTTTAAAAAAAATTTTTTTAAATCAAAGTTTTTGAAAAACTCTTGACAAGTGCAAAATTCCGTGATATAATAGTTGTAATTATGAATTTACTCACTTTCTAACCTGAAAAAGAAGGAATTTATTATGAATAATTCGGACAAAAACATAAAAAAATTATTTGCTATATTAATCGGATCGGCTTTATTTCTGGTCATTTTCATTTTCTGCTTAATGTTAAGGCTTTCTCAAAGAAAACCCGTTACCCTCGAACAGGAAACCACTGTGGAAACAGTGACAGAATCCGTTCTTGAAACGCAATTCGCCGCTGCTGCTTCCGTACATACGGAATTAACGGACATACTTTCTGAAACAGTCACGGAACAGGAATTTTCTTCAGTTTCTTCTGAAACGGATTTTTCAGAACCAGAACCCGTTCATTCTGTGGTCACGGCAATGCCTACGGAAATTTTACCAGAAACTTCCCCTGTGCAAACGGAAATTATTTCTTCTGCTACAGAAGTTATTGCCATTGAAACGGAATATTTCACTTCAATTTGTTTGGAATCTACTGCACCGGAAGTTTCTTCTGAAACGACGACAACGGAAACTTCTTCCGTTCCGGCGAATGCTCCGCAGACGTATCATACTGTGTTGGAATCTATTATGAAATTTCATTATTTCGGAGAAGAAAATTTCGAATTTTCGTATGAATCCGACATGGAAGAAAATGAATTTGCCATTTATGATATTGACCTCGACGGCACGGAAGAATTAATTATTCGTTGGTCGAATGGCACAATGGGTTCTATTAAAGGGATTATTTACGGAAAAGACAGCAACGGCAATATTTACCCGAAATTATTAACTACGCCGTATTTGCGGTTTTACGCTAACGGCGTAATTGAAGCCGATATGGCTAATTCTACGCTGAATGAAGATTTCTGGACGTATACGCTTTATCAATATGATTCTTCTTCCGGAACGTATCAGGAAACGGCTTTTGTGGATTCCTGGAGTAAAAAATTCGCTGACGTGAATTTAGATACCGGTGAACCTTTCCCAGATTACGTTGACGTAAGTCAGACCGGAATTGTGTATTACGTTCGTCCGTCCGGTTCGGCAACTTCCGACCCTATGGACGTTACCCAATATGAAAATTGGCATTCTTCCTATATTAGTCCCAATTCTGAAATCAATCTTCCGTTCCGGAAATTCACAGAGGCTAATATTCTCGAGGTGCCTTGAAATTAATCTTAACTCTTTAAGAAAGAATTGTGTTGTATGCTTTCAAAAAATTCAAAAAATCATAAAAGCAAATCTTCTTTTCAAATCATTATTTTCAGTTTTGCTGTAATGATTCTTGCTGGGGCATTCCTGTTAATGCTCCCGATTTCTTCCCGACAGAAAGTAATTACTCCGTTCGGGGATGCGTTATTCACTGCCGTTTCGGCGACTTGCGTTACGGGGCTTTCCGTGAAAGATACTGCTACTTACTGGTCAGGATTCGGGCAAGCGATAATTTTAATCTTAATTCAAATTGGCGGTATGGGCGTAATCACTATTGGGCTTGCCATTATGCGGGCTTCCGGAAAGAAAATCAGCCTTTGGCAAAGAAGTACCATGCAGGAATCCATTTCCGCTCCGCAAGTCGGCGGTATCGTTCGGCAAACGGGATTCATTCTGAAAACTTCCTTAATTATTGAATTGATTGGTGCTGTACTTCTTGCGCCTGTATTCTGTCCAGAATTTGGCGTGTTGAAGGGAATCTGGTATTCTGTATTTCATTCTGTTTCTGCTTTCTGTAATGCCGGATTTGACTTAATGGGCGTGAAACAGCCGTTTTCTTCCCTTTGTTCGTATCATACTAATATTTATTTAAATATGATTATTATGCTGTTAATTATTACTGGCGGAATTGGCTTTTTCACCTGGAATGATATTGTTCATTTCCGGCATCATATGAAAAAATATTCTCTTCAGAGTAAAATTGTTTTATTCACTTCTTTATTACTAATTATTCTTCCGGCAATTTATTTTTTCTTTTATGAATATGAAAATTTGCCTTTACCTGAACGAATCATCAGCGCATTATTCCAATCTGTTACCACAAGAACGGCAGGGTTCAACACGCAGGATTTAACGTTAATGGACGAATCCGGCACGGCATTAATGATTATCTTAATGTTAATCGGCGGTTCTCCCAGTTCCACCGCCGGAGGATTGAAAACCGTTACTTTCGCTGTGTTATTCCTTTCAGCAATTACTGTATTCAGCCGGAAAAATGATGTGCAGTGTTTCAAAAGAAGAATTTCTGAAGAATCTGTCCGCAACGCCGGTGCGGTTTTATTCATGTATTTAGTGTTATGCTTTTTCAGCGGAATTGTTCTCAGCAAAATTGAAAATTTACCCTTATTGACATGCCTGTTCGAAACAGGTTCTGCTATTGGTACAGTTGGTTTAACATTAGGCATTACCAGTAAAGTTTCCCTCTTGTCAAGAATCATTTTAATGCTGTTAATGTTTTTCGGCAGGGTCGGCGGTTTAACGTTAATTTATGCGGCTGTTCCGTCTCCGGAAAGTCAAAATTCCCGTCTCCCTCTCGAAAAAATTTCCGTTGGCTAATGCTTAAATAAAAGGAGTTTTTTTAATTATGAAATCAGTTTTAATTATTGGTGTCGGTCAGTTCGGTTGTCACGTCGCTAAACGTATGGAAGAATTACATTGTGAAGTCATGGCTGTGGACTGCAACGAAGAACGCATTAACGAAATTTTGCCTTACGTCACGAATGCCCGCATTGGCGACAGCACAAATGAAGACTTCCTGAGAAGTCTCGGAATTGATAATTATGATTTGTGTATTGTTGCGCTTGGCAGTTTGTTCCAGTCTTCTTTGGAAACAACGTCTTTATTAAAAGAACTCGGCGCAAAGAAAGTCATTTCCCGTGCAACAAATGACGTGCAAATGAAATTCCTCCTCCGGAATGGTGCTGACCAGGTTGTTTACCCTGAAAAGCAAATGGCTTTACGCATTGCGACAAAATACGCCTCTGACAGTATTCTTGATTTTATTCAGTTAGATAATACCTATTCCATTTATGAATTGAAAATTCCGAAAGATTGGTACGGGAAAACTCTTGCACAACTTGACATCCGCAAAAAATTCAACATTAATATTCTAACCCTGAAACGAGGGAATGAAGTATTCATTCCCATTCCTGGAACGTTAATGCAAGTCGGCGATATTGCTTTTGTTATCGGCGGAATGAAAGACATTCAGAAATGCTTTAAAATTTAAGCCTGAGAATTTTCTCAGGCTTTTTCTTATTCGGCGGCAATCGCTGCGGCTTGTTTCGCCGGTATGGTTTCCGGAATTACGGCTTCTTCTGCCGTTTCTGAAACTTCCGGAATAGTTGTTTCCGTTTCCGGAATCGCTTGATTCTGTGGCGTGAAATTTTCAAATTTTACTTGTAAATCATAGCACGGCAAGGAAAATTCTTCCGGTATGCCTGAATCATTAAAAATTAATGTGTAATTCCCTTCTTCAATTGACCCCTCACAAATGATTTTCCCGTCTTCCGTTTTTCCGGTTAGTTCTGAATTTAATGACATCTGGTCAACAATTTCCATTAACTGTTCTAATTCTGTTCTGATTGCCTGTGCTGACTGCGGAACGGAAAATTCTAATCCTTTATAAGAGGCTTTCACTTCATCATCAATAAATTCTAATTTTACACCGGCTAAATTCTGCGGTTCACTGAATACAATCTGCCATGCATCTGTTCCGTATCTCGTTAATTCTGCCCGGCTTTCCATGTCCGTATTCTGAATCACTACTTCTGAAATGAACCCTTCCGCCATTGTGTTCACGGTTTTCCCTTGTATGCTCTGCATTACCGTACAGCCTGTACTGAAACATAATAAGCTTATGCCTATTCCTGCAAAAATACGTTTCATTGCTTACTCCTCTCTGCTCGTCAAATCGGGTTGCATTGTTCCTGTATTTTTGCCTTACGAAAATTATTCCACTTCTTTTAAAGAACGAATTAAATCTTGCGGCAACATGTACCGTTCAGGGAATTTTTCCGCTGCCTTGTCTCCGGCTTGCGCATGAAACATCACTGCTGCACAGGCTGCCTCATATAATGGCATTCCCTGCCCTACTAATGCGCCCATGATTCCCGCTAAAACATCACCGCTTCCGGCTCTTGCCATTCCGGAATTTCCTGCATTGCAAACGGAAATTTTCTTTCCGTCTGTAATAATCGTTCCTGCGCCTTTCAATACAATAATTGCCTGCGTTCGTTCGGCAAGTTCTTTCGCTGCGGAAAATCTATCTTTCTGAATGTCAGAAGTTTCCACGTTCAGCAAGCGTGCCGCTTCTCCTGCGTGTGGTGTTAAAATTGTTCGTCCTTCTGGTATACAGTCTATGCAATCCGCTACGCAATTAAGACCATCTGCATCTAAAATTATTGGACAACGACTTTCCGAAAGTAAATAGTTCACTAAATTTTTCGTCGAATCATTCACGCCAATCCCACAACCTAAAATTAAGGCTTGTTTGCCTTGCAAGGCTTTTTTCAGTAAATCATGATTTTCTTCATTCAGGAAAAAACCTTCTTCATCTGTTTTTAAACTTAAGCACATACTTTCCGGAACGGTACACATTAAGGAATGTAAAACTTCTTCCGTTGAGGCGCATGTCATCATTCCTGCGCCACTTCTTAATGCTGCCGTTACGGCTAAAATACATGCTCCCCGCATTCTGCGACTTCCAGCAACAACAAGAACATGCCCGAATTGATTTTTATACGCATTCGGTTTCCGTTCCGGTAATGAAGAGTTTACTTTTTCAGGCGTAAGCCGTTCTATTCCGGAAATTTCCTGAAAAGCCTTTTCCGGTATGCCAATTTCCGCAACGTGAATTTTTCCGCAATAAGTTCTTAACGGGTACTGGCTCATGCCGGCTTTTTCCGCTCCGAATGTGATTGTATGTTCCGCTGAAAATGTTCCCGAACTAATTGTTCCTGTTTTTCCGTTTCCGCCGCTGGGAATGTCGCACGCAATGCGAATTTGATTTTGTTTTGTTTGTTTCGGCTGTAGAAATTTTTTCAAATTTTCCGGTAATTCTCCCCGAAATCCTGTTCCGAATAAGCCGTCAACGAAAATTTCCGCCGTGCAGTTCTGCATGTCTGTATAAATTTTAATTCCGGATTCTTCCGCCCGTCTGCGTGCCTGCCGGGAAATTTCTGTTTTCGGTTCGCCCATTGGCGCAAAAATTTCCACTTGTTTCCCGTTCCGGTCTAAATAATATGCTGCCACATAACAATCACCGCCATTATTTCCGTTTCCGGCTAAGAAAGCAATTGTTTTCCGTTCAGGATAATTTTTTTCTATAAAATTCGCTAAAGCCTTTCCGGCTCTTTCCATCATTTCCTGATAGCTTACCCCGGATTTATCTGTTAAATTTTCTAATTGTTTCATTTGTTCAGGTGTCACTAACATGATTATTTCCTCGCTTTATTTTCTAAGAATTAGCCCTTTCTGCTGAAAGGGCTTTCGTTAATGCTGATTTCATTTTACTTTAATTTTGCTTTAATTTCCCGTGGAAGATACGGTTCTAACACTTTCCGGAAATTGTCGTCCGGATTGAAATAAATACAGCATTTTCCATATTCCGGATGCGGAAATTCTGCATAATATTCTTCTGGTTGCGTTCCGCCCATTTGCGATTCCCCCGTAACGGAAAAAACTGTTAAATTTACATCTTCTTCCCCTGTCAAAGCAGAAAATTTCAAATATTTCGTAAAAGTTTTCACTTCCACGCTTAATAAAGATTTTCTCTTCGACTGACCCATGATTTTATCAACATCGAATATTCCATTCGTGCAGGAATATTCATATTCTACGTCTTGCATTTTCAGAAAATATCTCGCTCCCCAAATTGCCCCGATGATTAACAAAATCGCTATCGCATAACCAAATACAAGTAAAATTAAAGAAATCACAACAATTAATGCAGCTATGCCAATTATGCAAGTTTTTTTCAGCGTGTCCGCTGAAGTGTCTTGCTTTTTCACTAATTGTTCTGCGAATGTGTCCATAATTTTTCCTTTCAGTACAGTTTCATCACGTCTTGCAAGGGTTTTCTTTCCGGTGCTTGCGGATTCTGTTCTGCGTGTCCTATCGCAATTAACGCCGAAACGCTTTCGTTTTCAGTCAGGGAAAGCATTTCTTTCACTTTCGACTCGTCGTAAATGCCCATGATTAACGTTCCGAAACCTTTGTCATATGCCGTTAAACAAAATGTCTGGCAAGCTATTCCAGCGTCAAATGACTGCCAGTGTGACCCTTTAGAAGTCGTTGCAGTGCCGTCTTTTTCATAACCGGAAATATTGTCTTTCGTGGTTAAAATCACTAAACCGGCAGCGTTCTGAATGTTCTGCTTGTTTTTCGAAAATTGCATTGTGCATTCTTCAGCAATTTTATTTTTTAATTCTGCGTTAAGAATCACATGATAACGCACAGTCTGCGAATTTTTCCATGTCGGCGCATAACGGCATAATGTTAAAATTTCTTCAATTTCCTGTTCCGTGACAGATTGTTCCGTATATTGGCGAATGCTTCTTCTGCCTGTGACTACTTCTGTAAATTCCATAATATATCCTCCAGTTCTGCATAATGATAAATAATATTTTTCGCTAATTTAATTTGACTTCTCGCCCGATATAAATTTTCCATTGGCTGCGTAATCATAAAATATTGATTCCCCATGAAATAATCTGTTAAATATCTGACCGCTAATTCTACCGTTACGGCAAATACTGACGGAAGTAATAATTTCTTCTCCTGTTCAGAATAATGCACTTGTTTCAGCCAGTGAGAAACAAATATTCTATATCTTTCCTGGTTAATAAAAACTTCTTTCGGCAAAATTTCCGTTGCTGCTGAACGCACTGCATCTCCGAAATCATACACTGTTTTCCCGTTCATGACCGTGTCAAAATCAATTACTGCAACGGCTTCATTCGTTTCAGGGTGAAATAATAAATTACTGCATTTCATGTCACCGTGTACAACTTTCAGCGGAATTTCCTGTTCCCGATACGTTCGGCAAACGTAACAAGCATATTCTTTCCATTCTTCTAAAATTTTATATTCCGGTATGTCAGAGGCAAATTCTTCCATTTTAGCGTAATATTTTTCTGTGTCGTGAAATTCCGGTAAAATTTCTTCCAGTTCCGTCCCGTCCATTTCAGAAAGTGCCTGCGCTATTTTCCCGAACATTTCCCCGCCCTGCTGTAATTCTTCCGGAAATAAAAACCTTTTCCGGCTTTCTCCGTGGAAAAATTTCATCATTCGCCAGTTCCGGAATAAATATTTCCCTTCCAGCGTTTGCTGAAACTGAATTGCCGGAAGTGATTTTTTTTCTAAGTATGCCGAAACTTTTAAATGATTATGCATGACTTTTTCCGGTTCAGGGAAAACATACTGATTCATTTCCTGTAAAATATATTCTTCTCCGGAGTCTAAATCAATTTTAAATGTCCGGTTGATTTTGCCTTCCGGAATGCGGAAAATTCCTGAAATTTTTCCCGCTATGCCGAACATTTCTAAAATTTTATCTGATTCTGTCATAATCTCCTGACTTTCTGATAAATAATATGCATTTTCGGATTAGTTAATACTGTGCCGTCTCGGTGATAATGTCCGCTGTACCACGCCTGATAAGTTAATTTTTCATTCAGTTCATCGAAAAAATTCGTTAAGCGATTATCCGGATACATGCTGTTTTCCCCGAATAACTGATGTTGTACTGTACTCGGCAAACAATGCGTAATCACATAATCTACTTGCATTCTGTGACCTAACAAATTCGCTCGTGCTTCCCGCATTTCCCTATCATTCGGTAATTCTTCCTTCCACCAACTGATATTCGGCATTCGGAATTGTTTATCATAACTTTCTGCTCCGCCCATCGTGAAAAAACTTTTCCCGTCAATTTCAAACACTTGCCCCCGCATTAACTGCATGACACTCGGCGACAAACGGCGAATTTTCCCGCCGTGCCAATCTTCCACCGGATACAGCAAACTTAATAAATCAAAATTTTCATGATTTCCGTCAATGAACAATGTAGTAAACGGGCGTTCTTCCAACCACTGCTGCAATTGAATTTCTTCTACTGAACTGTCCCAGACTAAACCAAAATCCCCTGCAATAATTAAATAATCTCTTTTTGTCATTGATGAAAATAATTCTTCATACGTCGTGGAAAGCCTTGCTAAATCTTCCGCACTGCGTAAGCCGTGAATGTCTCCCGTAATCAGAAACAAACCCCCGTTCACCTCTTTTTCCTGATTTTCGTCAAAAAATCCCTCTCAGTAACTCAGATTGAGAGGGATTTCTGTTGTTACTGAATCTGATAAAGACGATTTCCGCCGTCACGCTTAGCCGCATGTAATGCAGAGTCCATTTTCATCAGAAGCGTATTCACATCCAGATTGTCACTCGGTAAATAATGATACAGACTTGAAGATACTGTGCATTGTACTTGTAAATTCCCGACCATCATCATTTGACCGATTGCCTGCCGTATCTGTTCCGCAAGCTGCTGTGCCTGCATATCTGAAACATGTTCATAAAATACCATACAAAATTCATTACCGGTAATATTAAACATTTCCGCAAATTCAGAATATTCCGTACGGAGCATTTCTGCTACTGTCACTAAATATTCATCGCCAAATTCATAGCCGTACATGTCATTGAACATTCTGAAATTGTCAATATCAAATACGGCAATATTAAACTGCGCATTATTAATTAACTGTGAAAGGCTTTCATCTAATGCATATCTGTTCTTCATACCAGTTAAAATATTCGTCATTGCAGAATCAAGCAATTTCTTTCTGGATTTGGTCAAGCGGTTGCCTGCTTCTGTTAATTCCTGTTCCTTACGACGAATTTCAACAATTGCGTTAATCTGGCTTCTGCCAATGATAACTAAGAATACTATTGTTCCGGCTAACATTACGCCCAGCGCAATCATTACTGTGTTATAAATTTTTCTTGCGTTTTCAATTTTCACATCGGCTTCTTTTTTCAACAAGTCAATAGACGCTCTTAACATTGTGCTAACATTCGTTTTTCTGAACAGTAATTCAGAATTGTAAGTCGTCATGCCTTCTTCACGGCTCATCGACTGCAAATTGTCTCTTTCCGTTTCGAATCTGTTTTTGTAAGCATTAATATGCTGTTCCGCACTTTCAAAACGTTCTAAGGCAGTTTCTGACTCTGCATTCATGTCTTTGTATTCCTGCGAAAGTTTTTCAATCGTCGCAAAATTCACATCGAAAATAGAAAGTGTGTCATTCAGCGTTCTTTGTTTTTTGTCTTCAGGTTCATCAAGTGTGGAAAACAGCAATAATACCTGTTCACTGGCATCATTAAAATTCCGCTGAATTTCGGAAACTTTTTCCATTGAATCTAAATTACTCTGCATAACTTCCTGTGTATGATTATACACCCACATCTGCATTAATGTACTCGCTACTGTAATGACTACAATAACTATCCCCAGAATAATATACATTCTGGTCACTTTACGAACGGTTTTATCCCGCCGTAAACTTACTTCAAAACTCCGGTTCTTTTTCGGCATAATTTTCCCCTCCTTGATTAATTTAGTGACTAATCAGGAATTGTACATCTTCACTGTCAAGATTTTCAGGAGTAACTACAGTGACACCTGTATCTACTACGGAAGTCACCGGCTGACCGTTGACTAAATCCATTGCATATCTTACGCCCATGTACCCCATGTTATACGGATTCTGCACAAGCGTTGCGTCAAGTATGCCGTTCGCAAAGTAATCTCCTGCATCCGTGCCGTCATTGCTGAAATAGTCAAATCCAACAACATGCACTTGCCCTTCTGAAATTTTGCCTTCATCAAGCAATTCCTGAATGGCTACACAAGCACCCCATGCGCCTTTACTGTTCGTGCCGAAAATCAAATCTACCTGGTCTTCCAGAATTAATTTTTTAGCGGCTTCTTTAGAGGCTTCCCAGTCACTTTGCCCGTCAAGCTGATTTACAACTTTAATGCCGTCATAAGAAACGACTTCTTCTTCTGCGGCTGTTTCCACGGCTACAGGATTGCCTTCAGCATCTGTTTCTTCTGTCACGGAATTATTCTGTTTTGAACCTGCTCCGGCTGGCATATCTTCTACACCGGAACTTTCGCCGGAAAGATAGTCTTCGAACGTTTCCCGTCTGTCTGTTGCCGTCGTGGCATCGCCATGATAAATAATCCCGATTTTCCCTTCTCCTCCGAGAATATCAGCGGAATATTGCGCTGCTGCCTCTGCTGCCCGAATATTATCCGTTCCTAAATAACATGACCTGCCGTCAAAATTCACGTCCGAATCTATCGTGACAATTTTAATGTTGGCATCTGCGGCTTTCTGTAAAGTGTCATTTTCTGCCTCAGGGTCACACGCCGCAAGAACAATCGCATCTACGCCCTGACTGATGGCTTTCTCAATTTCTTGCTGCTGCAATTCTGTTTTTTCTTCATTGGGTCCGAGACGGATAATATTGACTTCACTGCCAAATTCTTTTTCCAAATCATTGCAAGCGTCCCATACAGAGTTCCAATAGGTGGAAGCCATGCTCTTGACGATAACGGCTACGTCAATTGCCCCTTCCCCACTTCCGGAATCTGCTGTGCTGTCCTCTCCCCCACTCTGACAACCCGTCATGGGAAGCATAGACAAGGCAAGTACGCCAGCTGTTACGGCTCTTAACCAGCTCTTTTTTCTTTTCATTAAAATTTCCTCCTTAGAGTATGATTTTCTCAAAACTTGTACCAAGTCACATTCACTTTCTATTATAGCATACTTTTTTCAGAAATACAAGTGCTAAATATGACGAATTTCATTCTCAAATTCTGTTCATTTTTTCCTTGTTGCATGATTTTTTGTTCTGGTTTGGTACGATATGCAATATTTTTTGATTCGTTTTTTGTGAGAAACGGAAAAAATCAGAAAATTCCTCGTAAATCTATTGACAATTCCGTGAATATATGCTATAATTTTGATAAATGTGTATTCACTATACAAAATCTTATTCAATTTATTGCATGGGAGGAAAAATTTTTTATGGTCAATGTTGCAGGCTTTGAAAATACCATTGCCGTCAGTCAGAAACTTAAAGGCATGGTTCAGCAGTTCGGTGACGAAATCTTAAATAGTCCGGATAAATTCGTTTCTTTGATGAATGACTTCATTCCGGAATATGAAAAAGAACGCCGACTCCTGAAAAACGTCGTCAAAAGCGATATTCTGACAAAATTAAGAAGAAGCGATAATCAAGAAATCGCTGTCATGAAAGCTAAAGAATATATGATTAACGAAATGTTCCTTTCAGAAGGTGCAGTTGAGTTCGTTATGGTATGCTTTACTTATCTTCTGGACTGGAATTATGAAACCACTATGCCTGAACAAGGCGGTGCTGCCGCTCCCGCTCAGGCATTCCCCACACAGCCGCAGTTTTCCCCTGCGCCGAATCCTTTCGGCGGCGGTATGCCAATGAATACTGGCGGTATGCCCCTCGGCGGAGGATATGCTGCACCGCCGAATAATCCTTACGGCGGTATGCCAATGAATGCTGGCTACGGTGCGCCAATGACTCCGCAACCTGCCGCTGTTCCGCAACAGCCCGCTATGCCTCAGCCTGCTGCTGCTCCTTCTCCGGTCGTTCAGCAGCCTGCCTTAGCTCAGGCACAGCCGGAAGAAAACCCCGTTGTGTTCGCTGCTTCCGATGCTGCCCGTTCCCGTCTCCGTGGTACGGTGAAAGTTCCCAGCGGCTACACTGCATTAGATAATTTCTGTTTTGACGGATTCAGTTTCATGAAAGCAATCGAATTGCCAACAACACTTGTGACTATCGGCGATTACGCTTTCTCTGAATGCAAACGCCTGAAATCTGTCACTCTTCCGCCAAGTGTCCGCATTATTCGTCAGGGCGCATTCAGCACTTGCGGAAAATTAACCAGAATTAATATTCCTACTGGTGTTACGGAAATTTCTGATAATGCATTCGAATTTTGTCACAATCTGGAAACCATTGAACTGCCGTCCACACTTCTGAGCATTGGCAGCGGCGCATTCCAGGGCTGTGAAAGTCTCCAGAGAATTTTCCTTGCCGAAAGTATCCGGAAAATTGCAGACGATGCATTCAAGAGCTGTAATTATTTAACCGTAAGATGCTATGATAAATCTTACGCTTACCGTTTCTGTGTCGAAAACGGCATTAAAGTTGAACTGATTAGCTAATTTCTTAGCTGTCAAGCATTTTAGTTTCAGAAAGGGATGAGTTCAAATATGGTTGAACTGCAAATCGGGCAGTATGTCGAAATGGAATACGGCGGTGCTGCCAGAGTCAAGAAAGTCCTCGGTCAAGGCGGTCAGGGTATTGTTTACCTCGCAGAATTTAATAATATGGATTATGCGCTGAAATGGTACGATATTGACAAAATGCGTAACCCTAAAGCCTTCCGTCAGAATATTGCTACCAATATTGACGACGGTGCGCCGAGTAAAAAATTCCTGTGGCCTAAATATTTAACCAAACAAATGCCCGGAAATGACTGTTTCGGTTATTTAATGGATTTACGCCCACAGGGTTATGATTCTTTCGTCGACATCTTGAATACGTATAAACTCGATGTTGACCCCCTCACCGGTAAGGCAATCAAAGTACCGGTGCAATTTAAAAGCCTTTATGCAATGGTGACGGCTGTCATTAACATTGTCAACGCTTTCCGTCAGCTTCACCGTGCAGGAAAAAGCTATCAGGACTTGAACGACGGCGGTTTCTTCATTAACATTAAAACCGGTGATATTCTTGTCTGCGACTGCGATAATATCGCACCGGACGGAAGTAACTTCGGTATCGGCGGAAAGCCTGGTTACATGGCTCCTGAAGTCGTTCGTGGTCTCAAAAAACCTGACGTGCAGACAGACAAATATTCTCTTGCCGTTGTCTTATTCAAGCTTTTATTCCGTGGTGACCCCATGGAAGGCGAAAAAGTCGTCAAAGATATTTGCTTAACAGAATCTTCCGAATTAAAACATTACGGTTCTAATGCAGTGTTCGTTTACGACCCGAACGACACATCTAACCGCCCTGTCAGAGGCATTCACGATAATGTCATTAAATTCTGGAAAATTTACCCCCCCTATGTGCGTGAAGCCTTCATTCATTCGTTCACGGTGGGCATTTCCAACCCGAACAAGCGCATTATTGAAAACGACTGGCAGCAATTATTTATCCGCCTGCGCTCTGAAATCGTTTCCTGCACTTGCGGGCGTACTAATTTCACCACAATGTTCCGTAAAGCCGAAGACAACCCGAATTTCTTCATGTGTCCACGCTGCGGAAACTATATCGCAAGTCTGAAATTCAATAACCGTGACTACCGTGTTCCACTTTACCTCGGCTATAAATTCTACGCTTGCGAAACAGTGAAAAATTCCGACGATTACGAAACAGTCACTGGTGAAGTGGTCGAAAATAAACTCCGCCCCGGTATGATGGGCGTGAAAAATAATTCCGGCAGATCCTGGCGTGTGAAAATGCCCGACGGCAAATTTTACGCCGCTCCTTCCGGTAAAGGTTTCCCCCTCTGGGAAAAACTTGAAATTGATTTCGGTGACGGTATCACCGCAAAAATCGATGACTAATTCCCAGAACAAAATACGCATTAAGAAAAGGTGAAAACGATGAATCAAGAAATGTATAACCAGCCGGATTTCGATGACGCTCTCGACGATGACCTCGACGGCGGATTCGATAACAGCTTTGACGATTTTGACGATTTCATGAATTTCGACGATGACGACCCCCTGAACGCTACCGGCGTTTCCCGTAAAAGCCTTGTCATTTTCTTCCTGATTGATACTTCCGGCAGTATGAAAGGCACGAAAATGGGCGAATTAAACGCCGTTATGGAAGAACTCATTCCCGAAATTCGTCGAGTCGGTGAAGCCGATACGGATGTCAAAATTGCCGTTCTGACGTTCTCTACCTCAGTCATGTGGATGTATTCAGAACCAATTTCTATTGAAGAATTTGAATGGACTCGCCTGCGTGCAGACGGTGTCACCAGCATGGGCGCAGCATTCAAAGAATTAAATATCCGTATGTCCCGTAACAGCTTTTTAAATTCTCCCTCCTTATCATTTGCCCCTGTCATTTTCTTAATGACGGACGGCTACCCGTCTGACGACTACAAAGAAGGTCTCGCTGCCCTCCAGCAAAACAGCTGGTATAAATACGGTCTGAAAACCGCTCTCGGTATCGGTAAAGAAGCAGATGACGATATGCTCGCTGAATTTACCGGAACAAAAGACACTGTTGTTCATGCCTATTCCGGCGGTCAGCTTGCCCATTTAATTAAAGTCATTGCTGTTACTTCTTCCCAAATCGGCAGTAAGAGTATGACCCTTTCTGATGATTCCGGTCATGAACTCGGCATGGAAGACGTATTCGAAACCAAGCAGAAAATGCTCGGTCAGCAAATTCAGGAAATTATCAAATCTGAAGGCTATGGCGACAATGTTCCCTTCGATGCCGGATGGTAAGATACAAATGGTAACTAAGGGAAAGGAGGTGTTTCGCTATGTATGAAGGATTTTGTCATTCCGTCATTGGCGCAAGCCACGTAGCGAAAGGTACAGTTTGCCAGGACTTTTCTAACTTCCAGTCAACCGAAGCATATTCGATTGCGGTTGTTGCAGACGGTCATGGCAGTAAAAAACATTTCAGAAGTGATGTCGGTTCCCGACTCGCTGTTCGGGCTACTCTGCGTACTATACGTAATTTTTACAGAGACCCGGAAGAATTTGAAGAAAGTTTCATGGAAAACCCTAAGGACGTTATGCGGAAAATTGAAAAACAAATTATTTCTCGCTGGAATCGTGAAGTATCTAAACATTACCGCAAAAATCCCGTAACCCCTGAAGAACGTGCGCCCTTCACAGATGAACAACTTGAAGCCATTAAAATGGAATCCATTTACGGCACAACGTTAATTGCTGTGGTCATGGCAAAAGATTACGTTTTCGGTATTCAAATCGGTGACGGCAGTCTCGTTGTTCTCGATGAGGACGGGGAAGCCGAAATGCCTATTGTTGACGATGAATCCGCTCCGGCAAATATGACCGCTTCCATGAGTAATTCTAACGCAATTGACATGTTCAATAATTTCTACATGATGGAAATTCCTATGGCAGTATTCGTTTCCACTGACGGCTTATTCACGTCATTCCGGAGCAGTGAAGATTTTCTGGACTATCACACAATTATTGCCAGTCATCTGGAACATATGCCCGATTTCGACAAAATTATTGTCCGTAACTTAACTAAACGTACGAATTTCGGCACACAGGACGATATTTCCCTCTCCTGTATTTTCGAAAAACAACTCGTGAAAGACGGTGCAGACGCTTTAAAACGCCAGGTTGAGAAAAATAAAGCCCGTGCGGAAATGCGTAAAGCTGAACAACAAGCTAAACTCGCTAAACAACGTCTTAAAAATAAACTCCGCAGAAATCCTAATCTCGCTGTGGAAGAATAATTTCACTCCGGCATATATCCTACTTTGCTTGACAGCCCCGTTCAGGTGATATGCACCGCAAAACACCTGCCCTCTTTCGTCAGGCATAATTGATTAACTTAAAGAAAGGCAGGTAATTACATGGAAGCCAAAGAATTTTACCAGCTTGCTGTAAAACTGATTCAAGACATCAAAACCGCTGAACCTCAATTCGTTTCCGGAACAGATGCGCAATTCTGCATGATTGTCACCGCAAAAAAACAGGCTGTCTATGCCGGTGTGACCAGCATAAAAGTCCATCAGGGGAAAATCATGCATTCCTGTCCGGAATATAATGCCATTTCTGCAATGACTCCTTTCGGGGAAACATTGATTGAAAAAATGATTACGATTTCGTTTGATACTATGGAAATTTGTCAGCCCTGTGAAGAGTGCTTGAATTTCCTGTACCAGACAAACCCGAATAATAAATCTACGAAAATTTTCGTTGCGCCAGATAAGGCAGTCAACGCCTCTGAATTACTTCCTCCGGAAGAAAGTAAAAAAGAAGAAAATAATGGTTTCGCTGTGTCCACTCCTGATGCTGCTCCTCCGCCTACGGCAATGAAACAAGCTCCTAAAAATCCTCTCGCTTCAGCAAGCGATTTCGGCGACTTCAGCGACTTTTCCGGTGAGGACGGTTTCGGTTTTGAAGCCGCTGAACCTGAAGAAGAACCCGAAGAGGAAGAAGAACAACAGCCCGTTCAGGCACAGGCACAGCCTACTACGCCTAATTCTGAAAACGCTCCGCAGGCAATGGCACAGCCTTACCCTCAGCAGCCTTACGGCGGTTATCCTCAGCCGAATCCTTACGGCGGTTATCCTCAACAACAGCCTTATGGTTATCCTCAACAGGGCGGTTACATGCAGCCGCAAAGTATGTACATTCAGCCGAATCAACCGCAAAGTATGTACATTCAGCCCAATCAGCCGCAAAGCATGTATATGCAGCCGAATCAGCCGCAAAGTATGTACATTCAGCCCAATCAGCAAAGTATGTACATTCAGCCGAATCAACAAAGCATGTATATGCCTTCTGGCATGTCTTCTCATAGTCAGCAGGTTTCCGCTTATCAACAGCCGAATTATTATGCACAAGCTGGTGCTGCTCCTCCGAAAGCCGCAAGCTCCACATTCCGCAACCGCCTTGCTAATTTCATGGACGACAGCGACGACATTCCGAAAAATGCCCCCTCAGCGGCTTCCCCTCAGGACGTTCGGAAAGCTGCCGACGCAGCAAAAGAAAAGAAAAAAATGGCTAAACTTGAAGCTACGTTCAAACGGAAAAAATAATTTTATTATTATTAAATTTCAGTGCAGCAATTTTCTGCTGCACTGGGATTCTATATAAAGTAATATAATAAATAAATGTGAAAAGAAGGGATTTCATGAGTTTAATATTGTGTCCTGAATGTGGTTCTAAAATTTCTGGTAGGGCTACACAATGTCCACATTGTGGTTTTCAAAGTGATGATTCTTCACGTCCAATTAGTGAACAGGATAAATTTGAAGTATATCCAACTTTTGAATATGAGATTCAGGAAAAACAAACAGATTTTGTAAATTCAAGTGTAATTTCATACGAAGATAACAGAAAATTTGTCAGTTATTTTGGAAAATGGGATACCATTAAAACAGAGCTTCCAGCAATCGCTGAGGTTATTTTTGCTATGGCACAGAAAGAGCATATCATGGTAGCCGAAATAGATCCTTATGTGAAGGAGTTAATAGCAAAAGGAGTTTATCGTTTTTCAATTGATAAGCAGGGCAAGATACTACCAACAATAAGAGATGGTAAGAACATTGTCAAGCAGGTTCGTTTAGAAGATATGTCATTTTCGCCAAACCTAACACAAGCTTTCAACAATTTACTTGTTCATGCTAAAATGTCGCAAATACTTGATAAAATAGAGTTTATTGGAGATGCTATCCGGGATATACATATTGAACTTCAAAATGATAGATTGGCTATGGCGGATAGTGCAAAAGACAAACTTAAACAAGCAATGAAAATTCAAGATTCAAAATTAAGAGAAACAGCAATTTTAAATACAATAAGTTCTGCAACTGACGCAAAAAGAACCTTGATGCGAAATTTTTCTCAAAATTTGCTCTATATTCGTCAACACTCTAACGAAAGCGACTTCAAGCAAATTTTTAAGAAAAGTGATACTGCTACAAAAGCAACCGATGCTCTGCAAGCACTTGTTGCTATTACAAGTACAGTTCAGACTGAATGTAAAGGATATGCGGTTCTCGGTGAATCTGAGTCATGTAAAATATGTTTACAAGGATTTAAGAGCTTTATTGTTGACAACATGCTTGATAACAGAGATACTCTTTTGCTTATCAATGAGAGTTCCTCTGTAAAGAAAATTGATATAGTTAATCAATTTTACGATGTTTCCAAAAAGATAGATTCTTTTAATCCATCTTATTTTCAAATTGAAATGCACACTCATGAGTTGTTAGCTGAAAGCGATAATAAAGAAAATGGAGGAAAAAGCGATGAGCAATAATTCTGAAATACGCTACTGTAAAGAATGCGGTTGTGAGTTGATGAGTACAAACAAAAATGAACTGTGTGAGAACTGTCGGCGTAAACGCAATAAAAAATTTTCGGATGGATTATTACCGACTGTCGCATTTGTTGCATCTGTTGCAATTGCAATCATAAGAAAAATAAAATAGTATCTTGAAGTTTAAATCGGCATAATGCATATTTTAAGACTTAACTTTATATACAAAGTGCAGCAATTTTCTGCTGCACTTTTTTTGCGTATTACTTTCGAAAAGACTTGCATTCTGTTTCTTTCTGTGCTATAATAAAATTAGTTCCGATTTCTTGAAAGAGGTGATTTTTTGAAGCGTCTGACCCTCGGCATTTTAGCGCATGTCGATTCCGGAAAAACTACCCTTGCAGAGGCGATTCTCTGGCATACGGACATCATCAGAAAGTCCGGTCGTGTTGACCACGGAAATAGCTTTTTAGATACTGACAAACTCGAACGCCAGCGGGGAATTACGATTTTTTCCAAACAAGCACGGTTTTCCTTGCCAAATGCGGATTTTACTTTATTAGATACGCCCGGGCATATTGATTTTTCTGCCGAAATGGAACGCACTTTACAAGTCATTGATTATGCAATTTTAGTTGTCAGCGGGGCGGACGGCGTTCAGCCTCACACAGAAACCGTCTGGCAACTTCTCGAACGCCTGAATAAACCTGTTTTCTTATTCGTGAATAAAATGGATTTGTCTTTGCGTTCTCAAGAAGAAATTTTATCAGAATTACAATCTTCTTTGCACCCGAATTGCATTGATTTTTCCCGACAAGATGAACGCTTTTTTGAAAATCTTGCCGTTTGTGAAGAATCCCTCATGAATGAAATTTTAGCATCCGGTTCTGCGGAAAATTCTACCATTGCGGAAGCCGTCCGGAATAGAAACGTTTTCCCTTGCCTGTTCGGTTCTGCACTGAAATTTCAAGGCGTGGAAGAATTTCTGCATGTGCTGAATTTATACACATTGCCGCTTGAATGTCGTTCAGATTTCGGTGCGAAAGTCTTTAAAATTACTGACGATGAACAAGGCAACCGCTTAACCCATCTGAAAATTACTAACGGCGTTTTACATGTTCGGGATACGTTAGAAGGCTTTTCCGGTCAGGAACATTGGCAGGAGAAAATTAATCAGATTCGGCTTTATTCCGGCGTACGCTTTCAGCCCGTGGAAGAAGTTTCCGCTGGTATGACTTGCGCTGTTACCGGATTAACGCAGACGTTTTCCGGTCAGGGATTCGGCACGGAGAAAAATTCTTCTCAGCCTGTTCTTGAACCAATTTTACAATATGCAGTGATTTTTCCGGAAAATATTTCTATCCATACGGTTCTGAATGCTTTACACCAGCTTGAACAGCAAGACCCTCAATTGCATGTGAATTTCTCTCCGCAATTACAGGAAATTCATCTTCTGCTTATGGGAAAAATTCAGCTTGATGTCATTCAGCATATTCTTCATGAAAAATTTCAGCTTGATGTGCAATTCCGTTCCGCCGGTGTCGCCTACAAGGAAACAATTAAAACGACTGTTGAAGGCATGGGGCATTATGAACCCTTACGCCATTATGCGGAAGTGCGCCTTCTGCTTGAACCTGCGCCACAGGGCAGCGGTTTGCAATTCTTTTCTGATTGTCCGGAAGACGTTCTCGAAAAAAATTGGCAGAGATTAATTCTTTCACACCTTCAGGAAAAACAACACCTCGGCGTTTTAACTGGCTCTCCGCTGACCGATGTCAAAATTACTCTCGTCAACGGAAAAGCCCATAAAAAACACACAGAAGGCGGGGACTTCCGGCAAGCCACTTTCCGTGCCGTTCGTCAGGGCTTAATGCAAGCAGAATCTGTTCTACTTGAACCATATACCCATTTTAAAATGAAATTTCCGGCAGAATCCCTCGGGAAAATTCTTTCCGACCTTCAATTAAAAGGCGTGCAGTTTTCGCCCCCTCAGCATTTCGGGAATTTTTCTTTACTTGAAGGCAACGCTCCCGCCGTTCTCATGATGAATTACCAGATGACTTTACTTGAATTCACGCATGGGAAAGGTTTTCTTTCCTGCATTCCTTCCGGTTATGCCCCCTGCCATAATGCTGAAACAATTATTCAGCAATTCCATTATCAGCCGGAAGCTGATGTTGACAATTCCCCTGATTCTATTTTTTGTTCCCACGGTGCCGGAAATCTCATTAAATGGAATGAAGTGGAAAAATTCATGCACACAGAACCTTATCTTCATAAAATTTCCCCAGAAGAAATTCCCCGTTCCGTGCGTTCTTCTTATTCTTCTCATTCTTTCGCTGATGATGAAGAGTTAATGAAAATTTTCGAACAGACTTACGGAAAAATTCAACATGACAGACGGGATAAATCCCATATTTTACACACGGAAAAAAATTTTTCCGTTCCCCCTCCGAAAAGTGAAGAATATTTACTCGTGGACGGCTATAATATTATTTTTTCGTGGAATGAACTTGCGGAAATCGCCCGTGAACATCTCGATTCTGCCCGCAGTGCGCTAATTCACCGGCTTTGTAATTATCAGGGTATGCGGCAATGCCATTTAATTATTGTTTTCGATGCCTATAAAGTTAAGGGCAACACCGGAAGTATAGAATCTATTAATGATAAAATTCATCTCGTTTACACTAAAGAAGCGGAAACTGCTGATACTTACATTGAACGCATTTCTCACCAACTCGCTGAAAAATTCCGTGTCCGTGTTGCTACTTCCGACGGCACAGAACAAATGATTATTCTCGGTAACGGTGCTTACCGTATGACCGCTGAAGAACTTAAACAGGAAATCTTACAAGCTGAATCGCAAATTCAAGAATTTCTGAATCATCAATAAATCAATAAAGGAGTTGTTTTTCATGATTTGTAAACATTGTGGAGCCAATCTCGCCCCGAATGAAACAGTTTGTTCCTATTGCCGCTGTCAGGTGGAGGAAATTTCCACGCCGCCGCCGCAATTTTCCTCTTCTGCCCGAGCTTTACCTCCTCAACCGGTTTATTCCTCGCCTAATTACTTAGCTCATGCTAATGATAATCAAAATCAGCTTTCCCCTAAAAATAAAACTTCCGCTTTACTTCTTTGCCTGCTGGGGCTTTGCGGTCTTAATGGTCTGCATAGGTTTTATTCCGGAAAAGTTTTTACCGGTTTACTCTGGATTTTCACAGGCGGATTGTGCGGTTTAGGAACATTTGTAGATATACTGTTGCTTTTAACGGATAATTTCAGAGACAAAGACGGAAGATTGCTGAAATAACAAAAAACTGCTGTACCCTGAAGTACAGCAGTTTTTGATGCAATAGAACCGCCTTGCCGTCATATAGAAAATAAAACCAAGCGTCTCCGCAAGGTGGGTATCCGCCTGAAAGTCTCTCGCTCCCAACGTCCGCATTTGCAGATATGCGGGAGGTCTGCAATCCTCAGTCAGAGCATCGGATTCCCTGAAAATTAGTGTTGGATTATAATAGCTATATTTGCCCGAACAAGGCAGTAAAAAAGCGTTATTCTTCTTCGTCGTCTTCGTCTTCTGATTCAAGCATGTTATTGATTCGTTCAATAAACATTTCCCCGATTCGTTCGTATTCGTCATCATCATCAATTGTTGAAAGGAACTCCTCGCCGTTTTCTTCTCCCACTTTCAGCACAACAAGTTCTGTGTCTTCCTGAATCATGGCTTCCGGGTCTTCCAGATACGGCACAAGCGCATAATAAATTGTTCCGTTTTCTTCCATTATATCCATCAGTTCAAATTCTTGTTCGTTACCGTCTTCATCGGTGAGTGTGAAAATTTCTGGTGATTGATTATCCAGCATTTTACGCAGCTCCTTTCTGCAATCTTTTTGCTATTACTTATTATACTATGAAGTAGGGAAAAAATCAAGTCTATTTTGAAACTTTGTATATTATATACAAAATTTCAGGAATTTTAATTTATTTTTTCAGGAATAATGCTGTGCTTTCCGGAAATCAATTGACCGGCTGAACGGTCTTGCGTAAACTTGTTGATTTTTCGCCGTGCAGATTAAATATAAATTCTGGTAAAATAACGGAATAAATTGATTTCCCGTTAAAAGTTCTTTTTCGGCTGTGCCGTAAATTTCCACTGTTTGCTGTAAATTTTCCGTTCCGTTCAATGTGAAATGCGTTTCTATGTTTAATTCCTGTTCAGCGTTCCGGATTGCGGCGTTACAGCTGTTTCTCGGCGTTTCCAACGTGTATAAGGCTATGCTGTATGTGCCGTTTTCTATTCGTTCACGGTATTCACTCATAGGAACAACTTCTATTCCAATGTAATGTTCTGAAACATTCTGCCATTCCTGACAGATTGCAAGCAATGTCTGCCTGTCGCTGAACGTTTCCGGAACAAGAATTTTCACTTCATTTAATTCTTGTATCGGCATTTCCGGCATGACTTCATGAAAAATATCCCACGCCTTTTCGGGGGAGTATTCCGGCACTAATGGTTCATCTGCGTATAATTCCCGAAATGAACGCCCGGAAAGCTGCACCGCTGGAGGAATAATTCCGCTTGCTGGCTGTAAATTTCCGCTTAATCGTTCGGAATAACTTTCCCTGTTAATGCTGTAAGCTAACGCCTGACGGAATTTTTCATTCTGTAGAATGGCATTTTCTAAATTGCAAAGTAAACCAATCGTTTTCGTGCAGTGGCTTGTCACGGTGTATTTTTCCGAATTAAGATATTTCGCCGGATAAGTATCTGTCAGCAAAATATCCGCATTCCCTTCCGCAAAATCTTCATCGGCTTCTTGCTGCGAACGCATAATGTTAAATTGTAACCCAGACGGGGAAATTTTTTCTTTGTCATAATACATGTTGTTTTTCGTGAATGTCAGGAAATTTCCGCTCCCGTAATCGTCGTAAACCCATTGATTTAAACAGAATGCCCCATTGCATAAAATGGTTTTCTCATCAAGTCCGTATCTGCCATTCGTGGACAGGAAAAAATCTTCATTACAAGGCACGGCGCAACTTTGCGCTAATAAATAAAGAAAATCACTTTCCGCATATTCTAAATCGAAAATAACACTTCCTCCGTCCGGTGCGCTGATTCCTAATTGTTCAGGGGGCTTTTCTCCGTTCCGCACGGCTTGCGCATTCTTCAGGCAAAAATATTCTTCCGCCCTCGGTGAACGTGTTTCCGGAGCAAGTAACCGCCGGAACGCATAAACATAGTCTAACGCCGTAACCGGTTTCGCTTCTTTCTCTTCCTGCCCTGCCTGAAACCAATAACAATCATTCCTTAATTTAAATTCATAATGCAGCCCGTCTTCCGAAATCGTATATTCTTCTGCGCCTGCCGGCTGAATTTCGCCTTTTTCATCTAAACGCACTAAGCCTTCCATAATTGTTTCAATCACAATTTCCGCATTCGCATTATTCGTGTATTGCGGGTCAATGCATTCCGGATTTTCCGGTAACGTTGTACTGAATAAATACCCCGTTCCGTCATCTTGTTCCCTTGCGCATCCGGTTACTAACATCACAACCGCAAGCACACTCAACCATAAACGTTTCATGTCTCGTTTCTCCTTTGTTTCTTTTTCTCTCTAATTATTATTATAACACGCTTTTGTCAGTTTCGCAACAGTTTTTTTCTTTATTAAAATTACACAAAATTCAACGCTTATTTTTGTTAAACATGCAAGTGAAAATTTCTACAGAATGTCTTGACTTTTTTCTTTCTAAATGTTATAATTAGATTATAAATTCATGAACGGAATATGAAATTAAATTTTAGAATTTTTATCTGAGGTGTTGCTTTATGAAATTATCTTCCCGAACTGTAAAAAAAGTAAAAGTAAAAGGTTTTACTTTAATTGAATTGATTATCGTCATTGCCATTATTGGCGTACTCGCAGGAATTTTAGCCCCGACAATGTCGGCTTATTACACTCGTTCCCGCCTGAAATCTTCTAATTCAGAGGCGAAAATGGTCTATAATGCCGCACAGACTGAAGCACAGAAATATATTACTATCGACAGAGTCAACCCCGCCGGCGCAACAAGCGGTTTAAATGGCGTGTTCACTATTGCCTATGACCCCACCAGTAACAGCGTTTCTTTCGGAACGGCTGCCGGAACTTCTTTAAGCCTTGGCGGTTTTGAAGTCGATTCCACGATTGCAAGCCCTCCCGCTGACCAGCCTATGGCATTAACTGCCGCAAGAATTGCCCGTGCTGTCACAAGAACTGTTTCCGATGCAGACAATAAATGCTGGGCTATTTACATTGATAATTATATTGTGAAAGGCTGTATTGCTGCCGACCAGGCAACTTCTAACCTCGTTGGCTATTACACTGCCGGAAAAACTTTCGCTGATTCCCGTACACAAAATTTCACTAACTGGATTGCGAATACAAGTGCTTCTGAAGAAGTCGATACCCTTGATGAAGTCGGCGTTCTTTATGATTCTGCTGACTGAACCTAATTTTAAATTCTCCTTGATTTCCTAAAATCTTTACACTGAAAAGCTGGTAATTTTTTACCGGCTTTTCTGTATATTTTTTTCTTTTCTGCCTATACTCCTGTTAAGAAAGGCAGGGGATTCCCTTATGATTAAAGGCGTAAACAAAAAAGTAATCGAAATTAACCGCCCCGACAGTGCCTACTTCGAAAGAGCTGTACTCTATTTGAAACCTAATGTGAAAGATATTCCCCTTCATCTTGAAAATATGGACACTTTCCCTATTGTTCAAAAATCCCGTCATTCGCTGAAAAATTGGATCATTTTTCTTTCCGGTATGTTCGTTTCTGCTGTGGTCTGCTGTGCAATGATGCGATTTCTTCCTTGAAACAAAAATTTTTCAAAAAGACTTGTAATTTCTCTGTTTTCATGTTATAATAAAATTATGATTTTGTGAAAACAGAAAGGTGACTTATGATTATGCCACAAGACCAGAATATTTTAATTGGACGGAATCCCGTCCGTGAAGCCCTCCTCAGCGGTCAGCCTGTGAATACAATTTGGATTGCTGCCCGTCATCACCATATGAATGAATTTCGTGAACTCGCCGAAAAAAACGGTGCTGTCATGAAAATTGTTAGCGAACAAAAACTCGCCCAACTCGCCAACGGCGGTGTTCATCAGGGTGTTGCTGCTTCCCTTTCCTGTGCGGAATATTTGACTTTAGAAGAATTACTCGATATTCCTAAACAAAAAAATTCCCTGCCGTTTTTCATTCTGTGTGACGGAATTGAAGACCCTCACAACCTCGGCGCAATTATTCGAACGGCAGAAACTGCCGGAGCAGACGGAATTATTCTTCCCAAACGCCGCAGTGCTGCTTTAACTGCCGTTGTGCATAAATCTTCCGCCGGTGCGGCAAGCTGGCTGCCCGTTGCCCGTGTGGCTAATCTCGCCGCCGCTGTTGACCGTTTAAAACAAGAAAATATTTGGATTTACGGAACAGATATGCTCGGTGAATGTTATACAGATGTTTCTTTCGACGGAGCTGTTGCTCTCGTTATCGGTTCAGAAGGTTCAGGCATGAGCAGAATTATTCGGGAAAAATGCGATTTTCTCGTTAGCTTGCCCATGAAAGGGAAAATTACTTCCCTGAATGCTTCTGTTGCCGCCGGAATTTTCATGTACGAAGTACTCAGACAACGAAATATAAAAATATAGAATAAATAGATAGGAGATTTGAATGAGACCTGAAAAAGAAAGAGAGAATATAGAACCTACCGAATTTGAACCAAATCATACAACTGTTTCTTTTATCGAATCCGGAAAACCTGAACGGAATATTCCGCCACGTTCCGCCCGTCAAATAGCGGACGAAGCCGAATATTACCCCCCTCCGCAAATTCGCCGCATGAGTGATTCCACCCGTGCCAGAGAGGCAGAGAAAAACAGACATTCCCGAAAACCCCGATTCAGTGAAGACTATACTTACGAAAAAGAACGCCCCGATGGCGAATATGCTTACACGCATATTCATAACGAAAAAAAATATAAAAAAAAGAAACGTTCCCCTATTCAGGACGATTTAACCGCTATGGCAACGGAAACGTTACAATTAGATTTAAGAGATATTGTTCCTGTTGCTGTTCCTCCTGAAAATCCTGTAAAGCCTGTTGACGTGAAACCCGCACCACGGGCGCAGCGTACCAGCGTTAATCTTTCTTCTAAAGATGCACAGACTCCGGATTCGTTAGATGTCACCATTCGCCGCACTCCGGAAGAGGCTGAACGGGAAACCCGCCGCCGGCAACACGTTTCCGCTATGATGAAATTAGAAAATACTGCCGATATTCGTTCAGATATTGCTGAACTCCGCAGTGCGGTTGCTTTTCGGGCTACTGGGTTAATGATTGCCGCTATTGTCAGCGCATATCTTTCCATTCGGAAATCTTTGCCGTTCGTCTGGCTGAACAGCATTCCTGAAAATTTAATTTGCTTAATGCAATTCCTGTTGGGCATGGCTGCCGCTTCTGTTTGCGTTCCGGCTTTGCGCAATGGAATATCCCGTTTATTTCAATTCCGTGCAGATACGGACACACTCGCCGCTGTCGCTTGGCTTACTTGTATGATTGATTCTTTTTTTAGTATATTCGGCTTAAATCATCATGAACTTCCTACGCAATTCATGCCTTGCGCAATTTTAATTTTACTCTTGCATACAATTGGTAAATTATTCATTATTGACCGTGAAGAAATTAATTTAAAAGCCGCTGCCGGTCAATTCCTTTGTTACGGCTTGCATATCATTGAAAATGATAATCATGCGGAAACGCTTACTTGTGGCGTGCTGAATGATTTCCCCATTACTGCCGCTATGCGGAAAACGGATTCTCTGAAAGATTTCCGGAAATATACCTATTCCGCCGATTTAGCAGACTATTTTTCCCGTTACGCTGCACCGGCAAGCTGTATTTTTTCTTTAGTGGCTTCTGTTGTGCTGACACTCGTCAAAGGGGAAAATATTGGCTATTTTCTCGGTTTACTGTCAATGTTTTCCGTTTCCGTTGGCTGTGCGGCAATTACATTCGTTGTCAATCTCCCCTTATTCAAATCAGCGAAAAAACTTTCCCCTCATGGTGCATTACTCCTCGGTTATCAAAGTGTAGATGATTTCTATGACACTAATTCTCTTGTGTTAGATGCTACGGCTTTATTTCCGGCTGGGTCAATTCAATTACGGGGAATAAAAAGCTTCTCCGATGTGAAAGCGGAAGAAACTGTTCTCGCTGCTGCAAGTTTAGTCCGCTGCGCCGGAAGTGCTTACAGTCATATTTTCGATGAAGTTCTTCAGGGCAAAGAACGCCGCCTGTACCCAATCGAAAATTACAGCTATGAAGAAGACAATGGCTTGTGCGGCTGGATTCATAACCAGAGAATTTTATTCGGTACTCGTGATTTAATGATTACTCATCATATTGAAGGCATTCCTTCTAAAACGAAAGAAGCCGAACTCGCCGGAGCGGCAAGAGAAGCTTTGTATTTATCCATTTCCGGGAATTTGTCTGCTATCTTCATTGTTGAACTTCAGGCAGATATGAATATTAAATTCTGGATGCAGAAAGCCCTGAAACGGAATATGTGTTTAATTTTACACAATATTGACCCCTTAATCACTGTGGCGAAACTTGCGGAGTTATTCGACGTTCCGCAGAATATGCTGAAAATAATTCCCGCCCGCATGGATCATATTTACAATGAAGAAACACACCCTGTGAAAGAAATGCGTGCCTCTATGGCGTGTACAAATACGTTCAGTAATGTGATGCGGTTAATTTCCTGTTCTAAAGTCGTCCGCACAACGGCAGTTGCCGGAATTTTCCTGCAAGCCGTCAGCATGTTAATCGGGTTAATTTTCGTCATTATGGAATCACTTTTACATGTTGGTGTCACTCCGGGACTAATGATTATTTTCCATTGTATCACCTCAATCATGACAATTGCTATTGTCAATATCCGGCGTGTGTTCTGAAAGGGGAATGTTTCATGAGTCAATTTCCTGAACAAAATAATAATACCGATTTGCCACGCCCCCGAAATATGCAGGACTTTTCCACGCAGAAACTTCCGGAATTGAAACGCCGTGAACCTGAACCGGAATCCCCTAAAACACAGGAATTTCCTATTCCAGAACTTCATAAAGTTGAAACTCCTGTCATTGAGGCGGAAATTCCCGTTCCCCCCCGCCAAACACCACAAAAACCTGTTTCCGATTATGGGGAATATTCTCATTACGACCAGAAACCCATTGCGAAAAAGAAAACTCCTCCCCCTAAGCCCCGAAAAGATGAAGATTCCGGTTATGGTGCTTATGAAGAATATGACCGTCCGGATTCTGTTTCAAAAAAACATTCGTCTTCAGGTCGTTCTTCTTCAAATTCTTCAAATTCTAATTTTTCTAATTCTTCTCATTCTTCCCGAAAGAAAAAACCTCAGAAAAAACATCGTCATGGAGGTGGTTTTCTGCGCAAATTATTCCGGAAAATATTTGCTTTCGTATTAGTAATTTTTATTTTATATTCTGCTGTGGCTTTTCTGTTAATCCGCCAATTAGAAAATATTCCCAGAGGAACAAGAACTGTCACCAATGGTTCTCTCGCTCAGTCCTATGTCAGAAATGTTTTACTCATTGGCACAGATGCAAGAGATATTCAATCTGAACGGGGGCGTTCAGATACTGTGCTTTTACTTTCGTTAAATTCCAGCACAAAACAAATTTATCTCACTTCTTTCATGCGTGACGCTTATGTCGAAATTCCAAATTATGGCTATGATAAACTTAATTCCGCTTATGCTTACGGCGGCGCAGAATTACTCATGGATACGTTAGAATTAAATTATCAAATCAGTATTGACGATTATTGCATGGTCAGCTTTATGGGATTCGCCGGAATAATTGACGCTTTCGGCGGTGTGGAAATTACCCTTTCCAATGAAGAAGCACAAGCGTTAAATATTATTCTGCAAAGTGAAGTGAATCAACTCGCCGGTGATGACCCTTCCGCTGATTTACTTCCGCAGGGCGGAACTTACCTTCTGAACGGAAAACAGGCTTTGTCTTATTCCCGCATTCGTTACGTGGGAAATGCCGATTTCGAACGCACTTCCCGCCAGCGTGAAGTCATGTCCCAGCTTTTCCAGAAAGCAAAATCAAACCCTTTTTCCGCTGTGCCGAAACTCGTTTCTTCCGCTATGCCCCAAATCGGAACGAATATGAACGATTTTGAATTGTATTTACTTTCTTTGCGTGTGCCGATAGCGTTAAGTTATGACATTCAGCAAATGCGCATTCCGGCTGACGGTACCTATTCCCCGCAATCCGTTGACGGGCAAGATGTTCTTCAGGTCGATTTCAACGCTAACAGGCAAATTTTACAAGATACGGTTTACGCAACCTCTGCCAATTAAGGAGTAATTATGCGAAAAATTTTACTTTTATCATTAATTTCTGTTTCGTTATTATTTTCCGGCTGCGGAAAATTTCAAGCTACGGCTGATGCACCGGCGTTCACTGAACGGGCTATGCAGACCGTTCAATCTGATTTCCCGCATATTTTCGACGAATGTCAAGCCCTTTCCCAACAGCAGATTTCTGAAATGAATCATGAACTCACTCAGCTTTCTACTTCCCGAATGATGAACGCTTTCCTTGTTTTAACCAATCATCTCGACGGCATTTCCCCTGAACAATTCGCTCAGAATTATTATCAGGCGGTTGCTGATTCTACCATTCCGGACGGCTTTTTAATTTTAATTAATAATGACACCAATCAGGATTATTTTTTCACTACGGGGAAATGTGATACATTCATTTCCCCCACGGAAAAAGAAACTGCCATTTCCGGCGCAACATTTTCTTTAATTGAACAGGATTATTCTTCCGCTATGGAAATTCTTTTCCCCGTTGCGGAAACCGTTCCGGCTTACGTTTTCGATAAAACAAATACTTTAACCGTTCCGGAAATGCAGGAATTTTCCGGAAAATTACAGACAATTCAACAGGAATCTAACATTCAGGGCTGTTTATTATTCATGAACTTCCCCGAAAATGAAGAGACTCCACTTCCTGACCCTGAAACTTACCGTGAACAAATTGGCTGTGATGTTCTTCTTCTGCTTGACCCGAAAAAAGAAGGCTGTTTCCTTTCCGGCGAACTTCCGGAATTTTCCAATGAAGAATTTGAAAAAATTCGCCATGAACAATCTTTGCCGTGGGCTATTCGTTATTTTCTTGAAAAAATTTCTTGAAATTTTTAAATTTTTTTTGTAAAACCTCTATACAAATTACAAAAGTTATGTTATAATGGAAAGTGATGAATTTTAAACACAGAAGGAGTTTAATTTTATGCAAAAAGAAGTACAATCCATTCTTGAAAGTGTCGGAAAAGTGATTGTCGGTAAAAATGAAACCGTTTTACAGACAATTATTGCTATGCTTTGCGGCGGGCATGTGTTATTAGAAGATGTTCCCGGGGTCGGGAAAACTCAGCTTGCTGCCGCTCTCGCCCGTTCCGTTGGCGGGGAATTTCACCGTATTCAGCTAACCCCGGATATTATGCCTTCAGATATTACCGGTTATTCTGTTGTCAACCCGAAAGACGGTTCTTTGGAATATCGTGCCGGTGCGGCATTTTGTCATTTTCTTCTCGCTGATGAAATTAACCGTGCTTCCCCGAAAGTGCAGTCCGCTTTACTCGAAATTATGGAAGAACATCAGATTAGCCTTGACGGACAAACGCATTTACTTCCGTCCCCGTTTATGGTTATCGCTACCCAGAACCCTGTTGAAACTTACGGAACATATCACCTTCCGGAAGCGCAAATGGACAGATTTTTCATGAAAATTTCTATGGGCTACCCTACGCCGGAAGAAGAACTCGCCATTCTCGAAAGAAATGGTGAAGGTAACCCTATTTCCAATATTTCCAGTGCGGTGCTTTCTACAGAACAAGTTTCCGCATTACAGCAAAAAGTAAATCATATTCAAGTTGCTGAACCCGTCAGAAAATATATTCTTTCCCTCGTGCGGGCTACTCGTGAAAGTGAATTTTCCGCTCTCGGTGTCAGCCCCCGTGGAAGTATTGCCTGTTATCGTGCTGTCAGGGCGGCGGCTTTCGTGCATGGAAGAACTTTCGCTACTCCTGACGATGTGAAAGAACTTGCCGTTCCTGTACTTGCACATAGAATTTTACTTTCTCCGAAAGGAAGAAACAGCCTCGGTTCAACAGAAGCGTTAATTCAGCAATTATTAGATTCCGTTCCTGTTCCTGCGGAGGCTTAACACTATGAAACATTTGTCCGCTTGGCTCGAACATTCTAAACTTTTCTTCGGTTTGCTAATCATGTTCGGCATGGCTTACGTGTTCACCCATTACCTTGACGGCGATATTGGCGTTGTGGTCTGGAGTTTTCTCATTCTTGCGCCGTTGATTTCTCTTTTCTTAAGCCGGAGTGCCTGCCGGAAAATTTCCGCTGAATGGCAAGCTCCTTCTTACTGCGCTAAAGGGAAAACGTTTACTTTAACTATGACCGTTCATTCGGAAAGCCGTTTGCCTGTGCCGTTCTTACGCTGCCGCATTCACGCTGATGCGAATTTTTCTCAGGAAGATAACCGCATTGTGCAAAGTGCAATGACTTCCGCTGAACCGTTAGAAATTCCCTACCAATTAACCGCTGAATATGCCGGTTGTGCGAAAGTTTCCGTGCAAGAGCTTTCCGTTTCGGATTATCTCGGCTGGTTTAACTTTCCGGTCAATGCAGTTCCGGAAACGGTGAAAATTGGCATTATTCCGGAAATTCCGTCGCTTTCTAATGCGAATATTATTCTGCATACTGTTAGTGATATTGTTCTTACTCAGGATGACGAAGAAGAAGAATCCGCTGCGGCTTTTTCCGCCCAGTCTATGCCTGGCTATATTCATCGGGAATATGTTGCCGGCGATAGTTTAAAGCGCATTAACTGGAAAATGTCCGCTAAACGTCAGAAATTACTCGTCCGTATGGACGAAGCTGCCGCCACTGTCCGCCCTGCTGTAATTCTTGACTTACAGCCTGAAACTTCTCCGGAAGCATTGAAACGCCGTGAAATTATTCTTGAAGGTGCATTAGGTTTCCTGTTGCTGTTGGTTCAGCAAGGCATTCCCTGCACAATTCGCTATTCTTCCGAAAATGTTTGGAAATCTATTATTTTAGAAAATGAAGACGCTGTCAGAAATGCCGCTGTTGAACTCGCTATTGCTGATTTCACTTGCGGCGGAAACCGCCTTGACCCTACCTTAATTCAAGAAAAAGTCGGTGCTTATTTAATTTACACTGCACACCCTGATGAAAATCTTGCCCTTGATGCTGCAAGGCTGAAAGATTCCGGTTATCTGTGTGCCGTTTGCCTGTCCGATGCGAATCAATCCGCTTTATCCGGCTTTAACGCTGTCTGGACATTAAATCAAGATTTTGCTATGCAGAATCTCAAGAAATGAGGTCGATTCCGTTGTGGTCTAAATTGCAAGCCTTTTCCCAGCACCCAATAATAATTTTTTTGAAAAAATTAATTGGTGACCCTGTTCAGTTATATTCCGTCTTTCTGGTAACAACAATTATGTATTATTACCACAGCGAAATGAACTGGCTCTATACGTTGCTTGCCGTATTGATGAGTTGGGTAATGATGCGTTTTTATGATTTCGTAGCAAAACATAAATTTATTGGGGCTTTATCTTACATTGTGTATTTATTCGCCGGTCTGACTGTCGTCAATATGCTGACGAACTGGGGCAGACAAAATTATCCTATCAGCTTTATGGTCTGGTTCTTAACTCCTCAGAGTGTTGTGGAATTTTCCGCATTATATACGATTTCCATTTACTTGTTAATGTTAGGATTTCTGACCAGTGCTGTATACTATTTTTCCAAAGTCCGCTACAGAATGTGTATGCAGTTTTTAATTATGCTGATTCCGTTAAGCCTTTACGCAAAAGAAAATATTCATATGCCGGCGGTTTTAGTAATTATTTTACTGTCCAGTTTCTTCTTGTTAATGATTTACTGCCGTCAATTGAATAATCCGAAAGAAATTCGCTATTTGCCGAGTTTTCATGGCAGTGTGTCTATCGCTGCTTATGTCATGATGTTTTCCATTATTGCTGCAATCGTTCCGAAACCCGCCATTCAGGCTGACCGTGAATTTATTGATAATGCAATGTCCTACAGCACATGGTCAGATATTTTAATGAACGCCATCAGCATGTTCACGGAAACTACAGACAACACTGTCGGTTCTTCTAATAATTCAAGAACAATTTATTATGCTTCCGCTCCGGAATCATTACGCTTACGAACACAAACCTATTCTTATTATCTCGAAAATGATAGCTGGAATGTTTTAGAAAACGATTATCCGAATGATTCTTTTTCTCATGACGAAAATTTAACGTATCAGCCCCAGCAATTACTACAAGCAATTTTAGATGCTGCTTCCGCTGATGCAGATTTCGCTGAAACATATCACCTTTCAGAATTTCGGAATTTCACTCTTCCTGAACAACCGGAATATCAGCTTTCATTGTATACCTATTTCCCTATGCAGGTTCTCCCTTCCCCAACAAGAACAACTAAAACCTCAAGCAATGCGAATTATATTTCTTCTACCAATACGTTCAGCGGTCCTAATTTCCGTGGCTGGTCTGATGTGACTTACTATCCGGACAGCTACGCCAGATATAGTGCCGTTTCCCCTATACTTCAACAGTTAAACAGTGCAACTTATTTACAACTCCTCAAAGATGCACAGAATATTCTTTCCTCTTCACCAGAACAACAGAAAATTCTCGCTTTCGCTGAACAGGAAACCATTGCCGCTTACGACTACTTAGAAACTGTACAGCAACAGGATTTTCAAAGCGAAATTGTCTCAGATTTCGCCCGTAAAATTACCGCAAGTGCTATTTCTGATTTTGATAAAGCCCTTGCCATTGAACATTTTTTCGTGGAACAAGATTTCGTTTATGACCAGTCTTTCCAGAAACCTCAAAATTCTAACGTGGAGTATTTCCTTTCCAAAAGTAAAACCGGCGTTTGCTATGAATATGCAACCGCTATGGTGCTTTTGTGCCGGAGTATTGGACTTCCTGCCCGTTATGTGCAGGGCTATAATATGAGTGAACTCTATGAACGAAATTTTCAGAACCATGAAATCAATTACGTGATTAAAGCAAGAGATGCACACGCTTTTCCGGAAGTGTACATTTCCGGCTATGGCTGGTTAAGTTTTGAACCAACTGTTCCCAGTATGGAATTACTCGATTCCCAAAGAGCCGAAAATCAGAATGTTATGCTGTGGGGATTCGTTCTTCTCGGTATTGCTTTACTGATTCTTGCCGGATATGTCTTAACTCCACCCCTGAAAGAATCTTTCTTCCGGAAAAAATTACTCACGTTATCCCCCGAACAATGCGCCGCTGCTATTTTTCAGCATATGCGGCAACATTTACATCTGAATAATAGCACGACTGTCCGTGAATTGGCTAAACATTCTGAACAATTTTATGCCGAACAAGTTTTATTTAATCATTTGGACAATCTGCTCTATGCAAAATCTTCTAAATTGGCTACAGATTCCGCAGAACTCGCTTCTTTATATCAGAATTGGTTTTCTTCACGTGAACAATTCCTCAAAGAACAAGAACAATTACGCCGACAAGAAGCGAAAAAACGCCGTGCCATGAAAACAAATCAAATTTAAATTTAAATATATTATAGAAAGGTTGATGACCGCAAATGTCATTTTCTAAACGTAAAGCCGTTATTGCCAGTACCGTTCTTTCCGCAATTATGCTGAGTGCTTCCATTTTCAGCAGTTCCCTGACTTATGCATTCGATGATGGCTATAAGTCCTGGAAACAGTACGGAAGTAGCTGGAGTGCTATGCATTTAGGCGATAGCTCCGACACAATTCAGTCAAGCGGTTGTGTGGTTACTGCTGCTGCAATTTTAATGGTTCATTCCGGTTCTGTAACCAGTGATGACTTTAACCCCGGTGTGATTGTGGATTTCTTGAATCACAACGGCGGATTCAGTTCTTACGGAAATCTGAACTGGTGGGTTTTATCCAGCTATGACCCGGATTTTACTTATATTTCCAACAAGGACAATCTTTTGCACGGAACGTCCCAACAGGAAAAAGCTGATGAAATTAAAGCTTTATTAGATGACGGCTATTATGTTATGGTTCGTATCAGTAACGGAAAAAGCACACATTACGTTGCTGTTGATTCTGTAAAAGGTTCTACTGTCACAATGATGGACCCAGGTAGTTCAGCAGTTTCTTTATTCGATAAATATTCTGTTGACAGCGTAACGCAAGTTCGTTTATTCCGTGGGAAAAATTCTAAACCGGAAGAAATTTCCGAAACAACAGCACAATTAGAAAATTCCCATGTGGAAACCCCTGCAACCGCTCCCGTTATTCCTGAAACGCTTCCGCTTGAAACTACTATTCCAGAAACGACAACAACGGAAACAACAACGACCACAACAACAACAACAACTACCACGACAACAACAGAAACCACTACTACGACAACTGAATTTATTCCGGAAACAACGATTTCCGAAACGACGATTTCCGAAACGACTACCGAAACAACCACAACTTCTGAACCCGTTTGCACTGACCCCGTGATTTACACCCGCCCAGTAGAAACTATCCCCGCTGTTGAAACTGTCCCCGTTGAAACCGTTCCGGAAACACCTGCTGACCTCCCCGAAAATACAATTGAAGTTCTCGTTCTCGAAGATGCCCCCGAAACTGCTCCCGTTCCCGCTGGGCAAGCTCTTCCTGATTCCGGAGAACCTCAACAGCAGACAAGAACAATTTACATTCCGGAAGAACAGGCAGAAGCGACTTTAATCGAACTGAAAAACCAGTATATTTTCATGTCCATTCGGTTCATTCTCAATGCTGACACGAATTTTTACGCTGAACCTGATGCGGAAACTTCCGCTTTAGCCGTAATTCCTGCCGGCACTTCTCTGAATATTGTAGAAGTAGATGAAGCGTTCACCTGGGGGAAAATTTCCTATAACGGCACAGAAGGCTGGATTCCTCTTAATTTTGCGGAGTTATAATTTATGCTGAATTGGCTGGAAATTACACTCATGACGGAAACTTCCGCTATAGATGTTCTTTGCGCTATGCTTACCGATTGCGGAATTAAAGGTTTCGTCACACAGGATAAGGAAAGTTTTCAGGAATTTCTTGAAGATAAATCCGGTAAATGGGATTATATTGACGACGATGTCCTGAAACTTTCCGATTGTGAAACAAGTATTACGTTTTATCTTCCCGACGATGCACAAGGTGCTGAACAGTTCGCCAGTGTGAAAAATTTACTCGATACGCTGAAACTTCGTGAAGATGCTGAATTTTTCGGCTCTTTAGACTTACGCTGCGGGCAAGTAAAAGAAGAAGACTGGGCGAACAACTGGAAACAATATTTCAAGCCGTTTCCCGTCGGGGAAAAACTTTACATTAAACCCTCATGGGAAACCATTCCCGAAAATACTCAGCGCACCATTCTTGAAATTGACCCTGCGTCAAGTTTCGGCACTGGTCAACATCATACTACCCGTTTATGTCTGGAATTGTCTGAATCCGTTCTGCGCCCGCATGATAAAATTCTTGACCTCGGCTGTGGCAGTGGTATTCTTTCCATTGGTGCCGTTCTCCTCGGTGCGGATTATGCCGCCGCTGTGGATATTGTGGACAATTCCGTGAAAACTGCCCTCGATAACGCCCGAAAAAATCACCTTTCCCCTGAACAGTATCAAGGATTCTGCGGTGACATTTGTTCCGATAATGCGTTGAAAACTTCACTCGGCACAGGGTATCAGTTAATTTATGCGAATATCGTTGCGGACGTGCTGAAAGCAATGGCTGGTCTTTTTCCTGATTTTCTCGCCCCTGAAGGTCATCTCATTGTTTCGGGCATTATTTCCGAACGGGAACAGGAAGTTCTTTCCGTTCTGGAATCTTACGGCTTCCGCACAATTACCCGAAAAGAAAAAGAAGGCTGGTCTGCTGCTCTTCTTTCCCTTAACTAAATGCAAAAAATCAGGGCTGACATTAGCCCTGATTTTTCATTAAATCTAACAAATTTTATTTGATTCTGTTTGTTTAAGGTGCATCTACATCTTTTCGGATAAATGCATCAATCAATTTACCATTTTCATCAAAAGCAACATATGTATACACAGCTGTCTCAAGAGAATCATAACACTGACCAAGATAAATAAGCATGGATTTATCGCCAAGAATTTCCCTATGCTATAAAAAGCATTAAAAATCTGAAAACATATTCAAATTTTTATTAAAAAAGCTTTTCTTTATTGTTCAACAGGCTTATGCCATGCTTACTACAATTGGATGTAGCACACACCCTCTATCCCATTTGATTGGGACTACTTTTCTTAAAATCTGATAAGCACCATTTAAATCTGCATTGATTTTGATGCCCTGATTGGAAACAAATAACCCTCTGTGAATCCGTCTTTTTTTGTTATAATTTTCTTTTACAGGTTCTTCATTATCAATGAAACTTGTACCGCTCGTGTAGCTTTCTTCGGTCAAAATGACTGCTACACCATATTCTTCTGCTTTGTACTGAATCATCTCGATGAATCTTGCAAAAGGTATCTGAACGAAATTTTGATTCACTCTTTTTGACATTTTGGAATTTTGTTTCCATTCTTTGTTTTTACCAATAACAATGGTATGAATATCATGCTCAATGCAGTAATTCATAACGTATCGGCTTGTCTTGTGCAAATAATCTTCTATCTTAGCATTTCGCTTTTCGGTTAATCTGTTCATTCTTTGCGAATACTCTCGATGATTCATTCGCTTACAAATTTCCCGATAATGACTGATTTTTTTATTATAGAACTGATTGATAGACTTCAACGGTTTTCCGTTAATGATAAACGCCTGTTGACCTGTATTATTGCAAACAGTCGCAAGATTATTGACACCAATATCTATTCCGATATATTTTTGATTATCCGGTTTCTGTTCCGGAACGTTAATGGTATATACCAGTTCTGCAACAATTCTATTCCGATGCGGAATTAACCAGACTTGCTGAAAAGAATTAAAATTATTCTTTTCAATAAATTTCGGAGTGATTGTGAATCCATGAAATATTTTCGGAAAATAAATTTTACCATCATTTTTTAATCTACATTCCTGATTGCTGAGTATCAGCAGGAATTTTCCGTCTTTCTTCAAATACTTTGGCAATTTGGGTTTACCGGAATATTTTTCTTTATGCTTACCCCAGTCTTTAATACTTGCAAAGAATGCTTTCCAGTTCTGGTCTAACAGGCGAAGAATTTGCTGTGCGGACTGTGCCGTTGGCATATTCCTGTAATCCGGGTATTCCACATCTGATTTCAAAATGTTATCTAATTCTGCATAACGAATCCATTTTTCTTCTGTTGTAAAAGCCTGACGAATCAAAAAGTTTGCATGATTGTACAGATTTTTTGATTTGTGACAAAAATCAAAAAGCATAGGGAAAAAGCTATCAGATGCTTTGATGATATGCTTTTCAATTCTGGTTTTCGTTTCGTTCGCCTTCATTTTCATCACCTTTCATGATTATATCGTATTTTTAATATAATGTCAATAGATATTTTAATATTTTTAATGTTTTTGTCTCCTATATGAAAATTTTACACCATCACGAATATCTTCTTCAGTTGCAAAGTGTCCTGTACCATCTTCATAACACACATTTAATCCCAAATCGCTGGTTTGTCTTATCTTCCAGCCTTGATCATTTGCAATTTGCTGACAATCGTCCCATGATGTACTAACAGGCATCAATTTTAATACATAGTCACGGACAGAATCAAACGGACGGCTGATTGGAACAGCAATGTATCGTATGATTAGAAACAATAGAACAATCAGAACCAAAGTAATTGTAAATTTTATAATACGTTTCAGTACAATGTTCGTAAATGCCTTCATTACAGGTTCCCCCTTCACAAATCTCTCTCCCTATTAGTATTATACACCATTCTAAGGTTTTGTCTGTTTTGCTTTGATTAGTTATAGTATATCATGCCCTATTAAAAAAGTCAACAGCTTTCTAAAAAAACAAGCACTCCCCAAAATGAAAAGTGCCTGTTTCATTTGCTTGTATTGGTTTTTCGTTATTCTTGTTTCAATAATTCCTGAAATGCTGTGTTTTCCTTTTCTACGGCGTATTTAGTAATGCTTTCTAAATTGCGCTTGTTAATCAGTTTGCTTTCATGTAATACTTTTTCCGCCGTCTGCATGTCGTTCTGGTCAATTAAATACCGGAACATTTTCACAAAATTTTTCTTAATCAGTGCTAAAATTTCTTTATCTTCCGGATTTCCGCTGAACATCGCCCATAATAACGCATAGCGTTCTTCTGTTTTCCAGTCTTCACAACAGCTGAAGTCTTTCGTGTCAATGATTCGGAAAATTTCTTCCAGCGGCTTTTCTCCTTTCTGGAACGTTACCCCGTGGTAAGTCACTTTCTGCAACGCTTCGCACCCCTCGAATGCGTGCTTGTCGATTTTTTTCACACTGTTTGGAATGACAATTTCCGTCAGTTTCCGACAACCCCGAAACGCATAAAAGCCTATTCTTTTCACGCCTTCCGGAATTTCTACCCGTTCAATAATCGGATGATACTGAAACGCATTGTCACCAATTTTCACTGCTCCCTGCGGAATGACAATCGCTGTGTCATATCCTCTGTACCCTAAAACCATCTGATTTTTCATGTAAAAAAACCTGTCGCTCATCTACTGATACCTCGCATCAAAATTTTTAATTTTATTTTAGCACATTTTCTCGGATTTGTCAAGTGAAAACAAATGTTCTTCAAACCAATTTTTCAAGTGCAAATTATGGCAATTTCTTTGTGCAGAATGCATAAATTTCCTGTCAGTGAAATAGACTATGTGTAGAAAATTCTTGTTTCGCTTGCAAAATTTCCGCATTACTGTTATAATAAATATAGTTGACTTGTTTCGTGAACAGTTTACACTAATTCAAATTATTTCATACAAAAGGAGTTTTAATTTTTATGAATCAATTTCATGCTGACAAAATCAAAAATATTGCTATCGCCGGTCATCATAGTTCCGGTAAAACTGCCCTCGCTGAAGCCTTACTCTTTCGGGCTGGTGCTTCCGACCGTCACGGAAAAATTGCCGACGGTACAACCGTATGTGACTTCGACCCTGAAGAAATCCGCCGCAAAGCTTCCGTTTCTACTGCCTTAGCCGGTTTCGCTTATGAAGATTGCTGGGTGAATTTATTGGATACACCTGGTATTCTTGATTTCGCCGGAGAAGAACTTTCCGGCATTGCTGCCACTGATACGGTGTTAATTACCGTTTCCGCAAAATCCGGCGTTCGTGTCGGCACGAAAAAAGCCTACGCTGCCGCCCGTAAACTGAATAAATCCACAATGTTCGCCATTACGAAAACTGATGATAAAGATGCGAATTTCTACAACGTCCTGACGGAATTAAAAACCGTTTTCGGTCCTTCCGTTTGTCCGGTTGTCGTTCCCGTTCTGAAAGATGCGCAAATTGTGTCTTATGTGAACTTAATTGAAATGAAGGCTTACACTTACGATGCTAAGGGAAAAGCCGTTGAGGCTGAATTACCTTCCGTGGAAATGGCTGAAAAAGAATACCGCCTTGAAGGTTTACTCGCTGCCGTCACAGAAGCCGTTGCGGAAACTGATGAAGCGTTAATGGAAAAATTCTTTGAAGGGGAATCGTTCACCCAGAAAGAATTGATTGATGGCATTCACAAAGGCATGAACGCCGGAACAATTACGCCTGTTGTCTGCACTTCCGCCGTGAATATGGCTGGCATTGATATGCTGCTGAAAGAAATTACTTTACTTGTTCCGGCTGCTGATGAAGTGCCTTCCCCGATTGAATGCAATTCTTCCGCTCCGCTTGCTGCCCTCGTTTGCAAAACAGTTGCTGACCCTTTCGTCGGGAAAATGTCCTATTTAAAAATTCTTTCCGGAAAAATTGCTCCGGATATGCTTGTCGCTAATTCCCGTACAGGCGCAGAGGAAAAAATCGGAAAATTATATACTTTACTCGGCAAAAAACAAACAGAAGTGAAAGCCGCTGAAGCCGGCGATATTGTCGCCGCTGTGAAAATTTCCGCCTCTACCGGAGATACACTTTGCACGCCTGGAAATATTCAGAATGCCGCTATGCCGGAATTTCCGCACCCGTGTTATTCTATGGCTGTCCGTGCCAAAAATCAAGGCGATGAAAGTAAAATTTCCGGCGGTATGCAGCGTTTAGTGGAAGAAGACCCGACATTGACTTATTCGCAGGACCTTTCCACGAAAGAACAGATTTTAAGCGGTTTAGGCGAACAGCATTTAGAAATTGCCGTTTCTAAACTGAAATCTAAATTCGGTGCAGAAGTCGTTCTCTCCGTTCCGCAAATTGCCTACCGTGAAACGATTCGCAAAAAAGTTGAGGCAGAAGGCAAACACAAAAAACAATCCGGCGGTCACGGACAGTACGGTCACGTGAAAATTGCTTTCGAACCATGCGTAAGCGATGAATTAATTTTCGAAGAAAAAGTGTTCGGCGGTTCTGTTCCGAAAAATTATTTCCCTGCTGTGGAAAAAGGTTTACAGGATTCCGTGAAAAAAGGCGTTCTCGCCGGTTGTCCTGTTGTCGGACTGAAAGCTATTTTATTAGATGGCTCTTATCACCCTGTGGATTCTTCCGAAATGGCGTTCAAAATGGCTGCTTCCATTGCTTACAAAGAGGGTATGCGCAACGCTGACCCCGTTATGCTCGAACCAATCAGCACATTGAATGTTACTGCTCCTGATGAAAACACCGGTGATATTATGGGCGAACTCAATAAACGCCGTGGCAGAGTGTTAGGAATGCACCCCGCTGAAAAAGGCGAAACACTCATTACGGCGGAAGTGCCTGCCCGTGAAATGCACGATTTCGCTATGTATTTAAGGCAAGTTACAAGAGGTATGGGAAGTTTCACACTGGAATTTTTACGCTATGAACCTCTTCCGGCTAATTTACTGACTGAAGTCATTACGGAAATTTCCGCTGCAAATGAAGCTTAATCATTTTCAGGACTGTGTTTTTCTGCACAGTCCTGAATTTTTTGATTTCTTCGCTTAAAATGGTTGACTTTTTGCGCATTTTCTGGTATAATAAAAATAGAAAAATTGAAAAGAGGTTGTTTCATGTCAAATTCTTTCGGCGAAAAATTCGAATCTTTCGTTCGGATTTTCATTAGTGCGATTATGGCTTATATCATGTTTATTTTATTTTTTTCCAGTATGTTTTCTACAACAGATATGCAGATTGTTTATGATGACCAGGCTGTAGACAATGTTGTGATGCGAATTTTCCCTGGTGATGAATCTGTTATTTATCATTATGATGATGTATTCATTAATTTCATTATGCTTGCTTTTTTCGGAATGATTTGTTTTCTCATTCTTCCGAAATTAAAACGCCTTTCATTAAAGCAAGAAATGATTTTGATTAGCATCTGGACAATTTTCATTGGGTGTTTCTGGGTAAATTCTTCTATGGTTGCGCCGACTTATGATTCTGCTTATGTTGTCGAATATGCAAAACAATTCGCTAAAGATAACTATGCCGGTATGGAAGAAGTTTATTTAAAAGAATTTCCTTATCAACTCGGCTATGTGTTTCTTGTCGAATTATTAACGAAAATTTATACGGCTCTTTTCGGTGAACCAACTACAACCATTTATATTCAGAAAATGAATGTCGTTTTCCTGGCATTGATTTATGACGGAATTATTTTTCTGAATCATGTCGTTTTCGAAGAGAAAAAAATACGAAATATGACTTTCTTATTATTATTTTTCTGCACGCAGTCCATTATTTCCTGCACGTTCACTTATGGAATTATTCCGGCATTCACTTTTTCCGTCTGGGCAATTGCTTTAGAAGTGCTTTACTTCAAGAAAAAACGTTTCTGGCTGGGCTTACTTTCGGCAATATCGTTAATGTTTGCCGTTATGTTTAAAAATAATAATTATATTGTCATGATTGCCATGTTAATTATTGCTTTCGTGCAGATAATCAAAGAAAAATTTTCTTTCCAGCGTTTAGCTTATATGATGATTTCCGCTGTGCTGGCTTTAGGGATTCTTCCGGCAGTAACTTCCTATTATGAACAGAAAAGTCATATTTCCCTTGGGGACTCTGTACCTTATATTTCATGGATTAGCATGGGCATGTGTGAAAGTACCCGTGCGCCTGGCTGGTGCAATGCGCTTTATACTACAATGAAATTTGAAGAATTAGGCATGAACGCCGAAAGCATGAAAGAATATTCTGAAGACCTTTTACAGGAACGTTTAACTTATTTCAAAGAAAATCCCCAATACAGAAAAGATTTTTTCTATAGAAAATTCACTTCCCAATGGAACGAAACGTCTTACCAAAGTATCTGGAATAATCTTGTTCGTGAACAATATCAGCCGAAAGGAAAATTCGCTGAATTATTCTGCTATAAACAAGTCGATTCGTTAAAAGCCTATATGGATTTCTATGCACAGTTGATTTTTTTCGGCTGTCTTCTTGCTGTGCTTGCTTGTTTCCGGAATAAAAATTTCTTCGCCGTGGCTATGCCGTTAGTCATTCTCGGCGGGGTATTATATCATTTACTTTCAGAAGCAAAATCCCAATATGCTTTGCCTTATTTTATATTAATGATTGGCGTTTCCGCTTATGGGCTTTGCCTTGCGTATGATGCGTTTTCCCGCAAAATGCAGTCTTCTGTTCGTTTTGCGCATTATTTTTCAACATAATTTTCCCGATTTCCGTCGGGAATTTTTTGCATGAATCTGTACATTTCCGGAATTTTTCTTTTCGTTTCCGAAAGGAGAAATCTTCAATGACTGACTCACAAAAACAAAAAATGCAATTTCTTTCCCGTGCTTCTGCCGTTCAGGAAAAATTACTCACTCTTCAGGAAATCTGGCAGAAAGAAACTTTCCTTTTCCAGAAATTTCCTTTTCTCGAAACGCAATGCCGGCAGCAAATATTATCTTTACTTTCCGTTCGGGAATTTGTTCTGTGGAAAATTTCTTCTATTCCGGATATAGTTCTGCAAACCATTCTCATTCGGCGTTATTTTCTGCATGACACTATGGAAAAAATTGCTGAATATTTGCATTATGATTTGCGCACAATTCAACGAAAACACTTGCAAGCCCTTGATGCTTTTCCATTTTGCATATCAGAAACAACAATTTTTCCTTAAGTATATTGTGAAAATTGACAAATCCAAATCCACGCCGAAAAAAACATTGACAAATTTCCTGGAATGTGTTATACTTAATTTATAAAACATTCTAAAAATAATCCGTTGCTGATTACTTTTCATTTCACAGGAGGTTTCATTTTTTATGGGAAAATCAAAATCTAAGAAAAAAAAGAAACAAACTACTGAACTAATCATTTTCTTAATTCTATTACTCATCAGTGCCGGCTTAATTATGGCAATGATTTCCCTTTACCAACAAAGAAAAAATCCATCATTCGCTGAAACGCCCATTCCCCCGCCCCCTCAGCAGGAAACAATTGCAACCGTTCCTGTTGACCCCTCGGAAACAATTATTTTAGAAGATGCGGCGGAAACAATGCCCGCAGTTGCAGACACTGCCCCCGTTGATGAGTCCGCTTCTTTAGTTGACCAGACAATGCAGAATATGACCCTCGACCAGAAAATTTATCAATTATTCATTGTCACTCCGGAAATGCTCGTGAATAATGCCGTTTCTACTGTTGTACAAACTGGCGATATGTCTAAGCAGGCAATTCAGGAAAAACCTGTCAGCGGTTTAGTTTACTTTTCACAGAATTTCGAAAGTGCCGACCAGACAAAAGAAATGATTTCCGCTATACAGGATTGCGCTAAAGAACAAAATTCCATTGGCTTATGGATTGCCGTTGACGAAGAAGGCGGTTCTGTTGCCAGAGTTGCCGACACACTCGGCACAACAGCTTATGAACCTATGGCGGCATTCGGCGAACGCCACGAAAAAACAGAAGTTTTCGATATGGCTTCTGATATTGCTGCGGATATTTCCGAACTCGGTTTCAATCTCGATTTCGCCCCCGTGGCTGATGTAAATCTTAACCCCGAAAATGAATTACAAGACAGAATTTTCAGTGATGACCCCCTTGTCGTTGCCGATATGGTTTCCGCTATGGTGCAGGGGCTGCAAAATTCCGGTCAAGTCTGCGCTACATTAAAACATTTCCCCGGTCTCGGCGCAGAATCCGGAAATACTCATGATGATTCTGTAATTACTATTAACAGAACTTTAGAAGAACTCCAGTCCGCTGAATTTCCCCCTTTCCAGAGTGGTATTCAGGCAGGGGCTGAATGGGTTATGGTCGGTCATCAAGTAATGAGCTGTGCTGGAGATAATCTCCCGTCTGACCTTTCAGAAACAGTCATCAATGGCTGGCTCAGACAAAATCTTGGTTTTACTGGCATCGTGATTACCGATGCCCAATATATGCATACAATTACAGACAATTATTCTTCCGGTGAGGCGGCGTTACGTTCTATTCAGGCTGGTGCGGATATTGTTCTTATGCCGGCGAATTTAGACGAGGCGTTCCAGTCTATCAAATCCGCTGTTGAGGACGGCTCCCTCTCTGAAGAACGCATTGACGAAAGCGTCAGAAGAATTTTGACTGTAAAAGCCAAGCACAATCTGCTGTAATCAGCAATATTAAGAGATTAAAGTGAGGAATTTATTATGGAACTGACACAGGATCAAGTCAACCGCATTCACTCTATGGCAGCCCAATGCCTGAACATTATGGAAAAACAGGACAGAAAAGGGCAGTATAACGTTCTGGTGAAATTATACACAGACCAGTTCAAAGAAAGTAATAAGTCCAGAGAGTATTACGGCGAACTCCAAACATGGAAAAATTTAACCAGTACTTACGAAAAACATGTGAAACAATGTGAAGTCAAAATGGCTGAATTTCAAAAAAGCCTGACCGCTTCCACTGCGGAACTCCAGAACGAAAAGGCGAAAACTTACCGCTGGTATCAGGCTTACAACGAACAAAAAGCCAACATGGAAAAAAATGACGAAGAACAGGCTAAATTAAAAGAAGAAATTCAACACCTCGAAACCGAAAAACAACGCATTCAGGAACAGCTTGAAACTCTTCAGCACGGCGCAGGCGATGAAAAATTACAGAAATTAATTGCCCAGCAGCAACAGCAAACCGCCGATAATGACCGACTTCAGAAAGAAAATCATTCTTTACAGGAAGAAGTCAAATCCCTTCAAACCCAACTCGAAGAAGCTAAATCTCACCCCGCACAGGATAAGGACGGACAGAAACTTTCCGTTGAAGTGGACGATTTGAACGCTGAAAATCATCAGCTGAAAATTCAGCTTGATGAACTCCAGCAGAAACAGCCTGAACAGACAAAAATTAACAAATTACTTCATGAAAAAAATGAAAAATTGTTAAAAGAAGTCGATAATCTCCGCAATGAACGCCAATTATTAAAAGAACAAATTGAACAATTGCAAAATCAACCCGCTTCCGCTCCTAAAGAACGCCCCGTTCGAGATGATGACGACCTCGACGAAGAAATGGAAGAACTGATTGAAGAAAAAGAAGAACTCGAAGATAAAGTTGACGAACTCCAGAATGTCAACAAACAATTAAAAGAACAACTCAGTCAGATGGAAGAAAAAAGTAAAGAAGCCGTTCTCTTACAGAAAAAATGCAGCGAACTCGCTAACAAAAATAAATGGCTCCAGAAACAGAATGAAGAACTCGAAAAAGCTTCCAAATCTGAAAAGAAATCCGATGAACCTACTATTCAGGAACAATTCGAAAAAATGGGCTTGAATTACGACGAAATGCAGCATGAATTGGATTCTTTGCGTATCGAAAAACAACAGTTAATTCAACAAAAGGCTATGCAAGAAGCACAGGCAAATATGGACTTAGAAGAACTCCGCAAGCAGATTGAAACCTTAAAAGAACAACTCGCTAAGGGCGGCGGTGTCATTCAAATGACTTCCCCTGTTTCCCCTCAGGAAGTTCCGGAAATTCCTGACGCTCCTGCTCCGCAAATCGACGAATCCGCAGAGGCTTTCCGGTTGTCCACTTCCCCTGATGCCATTGACCCTCAGGACAAACAAAATAAATTCCTGAATGTTATGCTCCTCGGCACTACACTTCATCTTTCTGAAATGCCCGCTAAAGGTGCGCCAATTGTTGTCATTGGTGACCAGGCTTATCCGAATCCCCATTTCTATCGTGGTTTTCTTTCCGGTCAGGAAACAACAAGCAGTGTTCGCCCGCTGAATAATTTATTTAATATTGAAGGTCTTCAGGAAGATTGGAAAATTCGTTACAGCCTGCAATCCGTTGAACCTGCAATTATGAAAACTGACGACACCGGCGTTCACCTTGAACAGAAAGGCAGACTGTTGCTGCTCCCGAATACATAATCCCCCCGACAGGAAGAGAGGAATATATTTTGGAAATATTTTTAACTATTATGGTTATCATGTTAATGGCGGTGATTGTTTTTCTTTTACTTAGTATTCAGTCAACACAGAAATATGTGCAGTCTTCAAAAAAACTCGCACAGGAACACCGAAACAGAATTTCTTCTTTGGAATTGCAGAATAAAGAACTTTCCGCTAAAATTCGGAATAGCTCCGGTTTCCTTCCCGATATGCCTAAAGAAGATAATTCGAAAGAACTTGAAGAACTAAAAGAAAAATATGAGACCCTCCAATCTGATTATCAGAAAGTTTATGAGGAACTCGAACTCCAGAAGAAAGAAGTACAATTCGCCATTCATGATTCCCCAAATGCCCCCGATGAACCTTCTCCGGAAGAAAAAGCCCTTCGTGAACAAATTGAACGTTTTCAACATAGCTGCGAAAAACTTCGCCTCGAACGAAAACAATTACAGGAAAGTCTTGCCCGTTCTCAGAAAAAATGTGAAGAATTAGAATATAGTTTGAACCGCAGCGGTGAAATTCGTGCGGACGAAACAGAAGCAAATGAAGAACTCCGCTCCGAATTAGAAAAAGTTTCTGAACAAAATGAACTCTTCCGGAATAAACTCGCTGACGCTGCAAAACAAGTTGTTTCCTTAAGAGAAGAAAATCAGCAGAATATGTTACAGGAACAACAAGCCGTTGAGGAAATTCAGAGAGAATTAGATTCCGTTCTGGAACAAAATGACGACTTCCGCATAAAACTTTCCGACGCTGCGAAACAAATTGAAACTTTACGCAAAGAAAAATCTTCCCTTGCTGAACAGCTTTCCCAGAAAGAAGAAGAACAGGAAAATTCTATTCCCGTTTCCGAAATGGAAGAACAATTCGATGCACACGAACGGGAAAAGAAAATTCTTCAGGCACAAATTACTGAATTACAGGAACGCCTTGCGGAAATTCCTCATTCTGATTCCGATTTAGAAGAACAACTCGCTGATGCACAGGCACAAATTCAGGATTTACTTTCAGAAGTTACACAGAATACTGCTTTACAGGAACAGCTTGACACTGCACAGAAACAAATTCAGAATTTACAGGAACAGCTGAATGCAAATCAGTCTAATTCTGATGACGAACGAGTGAATATTCTTTCCGAACAAAACGAACAATTCCGCTTAAAATTAATTGATGCTGCTGAACAGGTTACCGACCTCCGCAAGCAAATTGACGTTTTACGGGAAGAACGTGCGCAGTCCAGAGAACCCCTTGAATTACAGATTACTGAACTTTCTGAACAAGTGGAAACATTCAAAACTCAGAATCAGGAACTTTCCACACAGGTTGAAACTTTCCAGAACCAGAATCAGGAATTTTCCGAGAAAATTTCTTCTCTCGAACAGGAAAAACAAGAACTTTCCGTTCAGCTTGAAGATGCGAATCAGCAAATTGATGATTTAATTACAGATTTAAATCAGCCGAAAGTAAATCCCGAATCAGAACAGAAAATTTCTGCTTTAACAGAACAAAATCAAGAACTTTCCACACAGGTTGAATCTTTCCAGAATCAGAATCAGGAACTTTCAGAAAAAATTTCTTCCCTCGAACAGGAAAAACAAGAACTTTCCGTTCAGCTTGAAGACGCTAATCAGCAAATTGATGATTTAATTACAGATTTAAATCAGCCGAAAACTGACCCCGAATCAGAACAGAAAATTTCTGATTTAACTGAACAAAATCAGGAACTTTCTGCACAGATTGAATCTTTCCAGAATCAGAATCAGGAATTTTCCGAAAAAATTTCCACTCTCGAACAGGAAAAACAAGAACTTTCCGTTCAGGTTGCGGATTCTTCCGAACAAATTAACGATTTAATTTCCGAACTCACGCAAAGACAAAATTCTTCTTCCGCTGAACTCGAACAGAAAATTCAGGAAAATTCCCAGCTTTCCGATGAAGTCGCCTCCCTGCGTTCCGCTCTTGAGGCTCTTTCTCAGGAAAAACAGGAAATTCAGGAAACTGTCAACGCCCACGCACAGGAAATTCTTTCGTTAAAATCTGATAAATTCAAGCTTTCCCGTGATAAACAGGAACTCAGCGAACAACTCGCTGAACTTTCCACTAAACTTGAAAATATCGACACTTCCGAAAGTCAGGAAGTCATTTCTTTGAAGTCGGAAAAAATTAAACTTCATAAAGAAAATGAAGAACTCATTCAGCAGCTTTCCGGTTATGCTCAGCAAGTAGAAGACCTTTCCGGCGAATTACAGCAAAAACTTCACCTTGAAGAACAAATTCAAGTCCTTTCGGATTCACTCGAAAAACAAGAACTTTCTTTCCGTGACGAAAAACAGAAACTTTCCCAGAAAATTGCCGACTCTACAGAACAAATTCACGCCCTCGTTGATGAACTCACTAAACAACAGGACGAACACCGAAAACTAATTGAACAGCAGAAAAAAAATAAAGCTGAAATTGACGGGCTTTATTCTGAATTAGATGCCGCCTTAAGTCAAAATGATAAATTCCGGCTTACTCTTCAGGAAACGGCACATATTAAAGAAGAAAATCAAACTCTTCTTTCTGAATTGGAAACGCTGAAACAAGCGGCTACTTCCGTTTCGAATGCGGAAAATACTGACGATTTGCGTTCCCAATTAAAGGAAGTTTCGGAAGAAAATGACGATTTACGTTCTGAATTGGAAAATACACTCGAACAAAACGAACAACTTCAGGAAAAACTTCTTTCTGTTGAACAGCAAATTTCTGTTTTACAGACCGAAAATAAAAAACTCCGGCAGAATTTAGAAGAGGTTCGCTCCAAAACGGCTCGCCGTTCCGGTGAACAGTCGGATATTTATTTCCAGCTCGCCGGAAGTGCTGAACGCCTTTCCCAGCAAGCCGGCACACGGTTTGCGCATATTACCTTTTCTGAAGAGGGTGACTTGTTACTCGAACATGCCCGCAATCCGGAAGAGGCTGAACTCGCCGTTCTGCGCAATGGCGCAATGATTCCTAATCCGCATTTTTACCCGAATTTAGCCGGTTCAGGCGAAAACGGCGAACAACTCGAATTAATGTTACCTGTGTTTGATATGCCTGCTTTAGATGATGACAAATTATATCCCGTCAAGAATTTAACGCCCGCTATCGGGGAAATTCGTGACCATGCCCTGCACGTCAAGCGCAAAGGAAAATTAGATGTGTAATTTTTTTGATTTTTACCATTCGTTCCAATGAAATCTGATTTGATTTGATTCGGAATGAATGGTTTTTTATGGGTAAAAACATGCCTATTCTGCATAGTTTTCTTGTTTTTGTGGAAAAAATTCTGTGAAACTACACGAAATGCATACTTTGTGAAAATTTTTTCCGGATTTGCTTGACATTTGTCCGAAAACGTGTTATAATTATTTTTGTAAACAAAAAGCAAAAACTTATACTACAGGAGGATTTTTTTATGCAATTCAAAAAAGCTATCGCATTCGTTAGTGCTTTCGCTATGTTATCCGGCGGTGTGGGAGTACTCCCCGTCATGAACACTATTCGCACTTACGCAGAGGACACCACAGAAGAAGTCACCCCTGCCCCGAACGGCACGCAGGAAACGGCTTTAGCGTTGACTTCCGGAAAAGCACAGGAAGGCGCAATCACTGCAACTGATACAGAATTGTGGTACTCCTACACGGCAAAAGAAGCCGGAAGTATTTCTATTAACTTTGACCATGCTTCTAATAATAATAGCAGTAATTATTGGAGTGTAACGGTTTATCAGGAAAAAGACGGAATCCTCAACCAATTCAATATATGGTCAATTGCAGGTAATAAAGAATCCACTGTGCTTGATACACTCGGCGTTTCTGCTGGCAATTATCTGATTAAAGTAACAAAAGGCTCTTTCTCCACAGATACCCCCTATACATTGACGTTAAATTTCACTGCTAACAGTGAAACTTCTTCCTGGGAATCAGAATTTAATGAAGATGTTGATTCTGCTACAGAAATCAATGTGAATCAACCTTATCAGGGTTTGTTGCATTCCAGTGCAGATATAGACTATTACACATTCACTACAGAAGAAGACGGTTATTTTACCTTGGATTTTCTGCATGATATAGTTGATTCTGGTAGTTCAGAGTGGTCAATTACACTCTACAAAGACGTTGACGGAGTTCCTGAAAAATTTAATTCATGGGACGCAGCAGGCAATAAAGAAGTAGTTTCCGGAAATAATAGCAAGGCAAAAGTCACTACTACAGCTATTGGTATTCCTGCCGGAAAATACTATATCTCCATTGAGAAAGGTCTTTTCCATTCTAATGTTCCTTATGAAATTACTGTTAATTTCAGTGCTGAGGCATGGGAAACAGAATTTAATAATGATTCCGACAGCGCAACTGAAATTGAAGTCGGTAAGCCTTATTCCGGTACATTGTATTCTTCCAGTGATATGGATTATTATCAATTCTCCACACCAGAAAACGGAAAATTCACCATTGATTTCAATCATGATGAAGTAGATAACAATTCTGATCTTTGGACAATGACGATTTATAAAAATGAAGATGGTAAATTAAAAAAGTTCAGAAGTAATTCTTACTCTGGTAAAGAAACAGACAATACAACAATGGAATTTGGTGTACCTGCCGGAGAATACTACATTCAAGTAGAAAAATCTACCTTCTTTTCAGCAAGCAAGTATACTGTACAGGTAAACTATGAAGCCACTGAAACTTATGAAAAGGAATTTAATGACTATGACATTAACGCTAACCCCATTAGTGCTAATGTACAGTACAGTGGTTCAATTACTAATAGTGGCTCAACCAATGACGGCGGTGACGAAGACTGGTATTCACTTAATATTCCCGCTGATACAACGCTTACACTTCAGTTTGAACATGATGCTATTGAAGATACTGGAAATTACTGGCACGTTGAATTGTGGAAAGATAATGCTGCTGTAGAAGAATGGGATATTCAAGGCACACAAGAACTTTACCGTTCATTAGAAACTGAGGTCACAGCTGGTGACTACCTTGTGAAAATTACTTCGAGCAGTTACCACCACACCACAAATACTTATCATTTCAATTTGGTTACGGCTGACGGCGTAATCACTGACCCGAATGTGCCTTCTAACCCTTCTACGCCTTCTACTCCTTCCACACCTTCCGGCGGTCTGTTCGGCGATATTAACGGCGACGGTGCTGTCAATGCTGTGGACGCTTCTCTCATTCTGCAATACGCTGCTGAAGTCGGCGCAGGCAATACTTCTGATACGCTTGATGTTTGGGTGCAGTCCCGTCAAGAATCATAAAAACAATTTCATAAAATCACCCCTTTCCTTAAACTGACCGTTTTTTTTCAGCGGTCAGTTTTCTTTTTACTGCTTTTTTCAAAGAATTTGAAAATTTTTCATTTCTTTTGACGTTTTTTTCACAAACATTCTTGACATCTCACTAATTTAGTAGTATAATAAAATTGCGTACAGTTGGAAATGAGGTGCTTTCATGCGGGAAGATTTACGCCATGAATTACAGGTTGCCGCCGTCGGAACGGTTCTATTAGATTTTCTTGTCTGGATTGGTTCATTGTTCGTCATGCCGCTGAATTGGGCTTTCCCTTTGGGGTTACTCATCGGCAGTGCTGGCATTCTGCTGAATCTCGTTCTTCTCAGAAAGTCTATTCTGAATGCCGTTTACCATGGGAAAACAAGAGATTTTCAAGGTTATCTGTTTCGGGTCGCTATCGCTTCCGCTGCAATCGCTTCCGGCTTGATTTGTAATTCTGTTAATGCCGTAGCAGTTGTTCTTCCGTTCCTTTATCCGAAAATCATTTTCGGTTTTCTCGCTGTTCGCAAAAAATAATTTTTTAAGGAGGGATTTTGTTGAATTTCAGCGATTTTTTAAGAGGTTCTCCAGACGGCGTAAACGTCAGCGGTCCTAAAATTGTCTGCTCGTTCGACATCGGCGGAATCACTATCAATTTAACAGAAACAATTGTCGTAAGCTGGATTATTATTCTTGCTGTGACGCTTTTGCTGCTCTGGCTCACCAGTGACCTCAAAACGAAAAACATTTCCAAAAAACAAGCCGTCGCTGAATGGGCGGTCAAAACTGTGTATAACCTCGTTGATGACACTATGGGAAAACATTGGCACTGGTTCGCTCCGTATATTGCTGCCCTGTTCACATTTTCCATTCTCGGCAGTTTAATCAGTATGATTGGACTGCGGTCAGTTACGGCGGATTTTAATGCCCCTCTTACATGGGCGTTAATTACGTTCGTCATCATTCACGGCACGAACATTAAAACACACGGTTTAGGCGGTTACTTCAAAGGCTATGTTGACCCCGTTCCCGTTATGCTGCCCATTAACGTATTGAGTGAACTCGCTACCCCTGTTTCGATGAGTTTACGTCATTTCGGAAATGTCGTCAGCGGTATGGTCATTACCAGCTTGTTATACTACGCCTTGTCTTTAATTACTGCGAAAATTGGTGTGGCGTTCTGTACTATCGGCATTCCGGCTGTGTTGTCTCTGTATTTCGACCTGTTCAGCGGATTCATGCAGGCATTTATTTTCATTATGCTGACAATGGTCTATATTTCGAATGCAGATGCACGGTCTGAATCATAAATTTTATTTTATTCTGGAGGTATTTTTATGGAACCCAATGTAGATTATTCTGAACTCTCAAGAGCTATTGTTTTAGGCGCATCGGCTATCGGTGCAGGCACTGCCATGATTGCCGGCGTTGGTCCTGGTATCGGTGAAGGTTACGCCGTCGGAAAAGCTTGCGAATCTATCGGTCGCCAACCGGAAAGCTCCGGTGCGGTTACCCGTACAATGTTTATCGGCTGCGCTGTTGCCGAATCTACTGGTATTTACAGCTTGTTAATTGCTTTGCTGTTAATGTTCGCTAATCCGTTCATTAACAAAATTACTGGCTAATTTCCACGGAGGGCTTAAAATTGGATTTTTTAACGATTGATGTCGGAACAATCCTGTTCACGCTCATCAATACAGGATTGATTTTCTTAGCATTCAAACTCATTCTGTTCAAACGCATTGATGCCATTCTCGAACAGCGTCAGCATGAAGTCACAGACATTTATCATAAAGCTGATGATGCTTTAACTTCCGCTAATGCCGACAAGGAAAAATATGCTCAGGCTGTCGCCGGTGCAAAAGAAGAAGCACAGGGAATTATTCAGCGTTCCGAAAAAATCGCCCGCAAACAAGGTGATGCCATTCTCGAAAAAGCCCGTCAGGAAGCACAGGCTGCCCGTGAAAAATCCGCTATCGAAACAGAACAGGAAGTTCGCCTCGCCCGTACAGAATTACAGAAGGAAATTTCCGGTTTAGCTGTTCAGCTTGCTGAAAAAATTATGGAAAAAGAAATCAATCCGGACGACCACGAACGCCTGATTGATGATTTCATTCAACATATTGGTGACGAATCATGACACAGCAAACAGTAGGATATATTTATGCGGAAGCTTTATTTCTTCTTTCCCAGGAAGAACAACAGGAAAATTCTGTACATAATGAATTAAATCAATTCACGGATTTAATTATGCAGTTCCCGCAATGGCTTACTCTTTTAGATGCGCCGAATTTAGAACTTTCCGAACGGTTAGCACTTCTTCAAAGTGTCATCGGTGAACAACAGGGAATAACAGAAAATTTTCTTTGTCTTCTTGTGGAAAAAAGAAGAATTAACCGCATTACGGAAATTCGAAATGCGTTCAATCAATTATATGATGAGGCTTTTTCCATTGCGGAAGTTTATGTTACTTCCGCTGTTGCCTTACAGGAACACCAGAAAACCGCCCTCAGGCAACAATTACAGAAAAAACTCAAAAAAACAATCTTGCTGCATGAAACAGTGGATACTTCTTTACTCGGCGGAATGATTATTCAATACGGTGATACCCGTATGGATAATTCATTGCGTTCAAGAGTGCAGGCATTCAGCAGTAATCAGAAAGAAGTGTGATGTTTTCCATGAATTTACGACCGGATGAAATATCCAGTATTATTAAGAATCAAATTAAAAATTATCATGCACAGATTTCCCTTTCCGACGTTGGCACAGTAATTACCGTCGGGGACGGAATTGCCAATATTCACGGATTGGAAAAATGCATGTCCGGCGAACTGATTCAATTCGAAAACGGCGTTTATGGTATGGCGTTGAATTTAGAACAAGACAGCGTCGGTGCTGTTCTTCTCGGTTCAGATGAAGACATTAAAGAAGGCTCTTCTGTGAAAAGAACCGGTGAAATTATGTCCGTTCCCGTCGGGGAAGAATTACTCGGCAGAGTGGTGAACGCCCTCGGTCAGCCCATTGACGGAAAAGGCGCATTGAATACTTCCCACCATGCCCCAATTGAAAAAGTGGCTTCCGGTGTTATTACCCGAAAATCTGTGCATAAGCCTTTACAAACCGGAATTAAAGCCATTGATTCCATGATTCCTATCGGAAGAGGACAGCGTGAATTGATTATCGGCGACAGACAAACCGGAAAAACTGCCATTGCCTTAGATACAATTATTAACCAGAAAGGGCAGGACATGATTTGTATTTATGTCGCTATCGGTCAGAAACGTTCCACTGTTGCTAACGTTGCCGAAACACTCCGGAAAGCCGGTGCAATGGACTATACTATTATTGTTTCCGCAACCGCTTCCGAACTTGCGCCGTTACAATATATTGCCCCCTATTCAGGCTGTGCAATGGGTGAATATTTCCTTGACCAGGGGAAAGACGTTCTTTGCATTTACGACGACCTTTCTAAACATGCTGTTGCCTATCGTGCGCTTTCCCTGTTGCTGAAACGCCCCCCGGGACGTGAAGCATATCCTGGTGACGTTTTCTATTTGCATTCCCGTCTTCTCGAACGGGCTTGCAGTTATAATGAACACTACGGCGGCGGTTCTTTAACGGCTCTTCCCATTATTGAAACACAAGCCGGTGACGTTTCCGCTTACATTCCAACAAATGTGATTTCTATTACTGACGGGCAAATTTTCCTGGAAACAGATTTATTCAACGCCGGTGTCCGTCCTGCCGTCAACCCGGGTATTTCCGTTTCCCGTGTCGGCAGTGCTGCACAAATTAAAGCCATGAAAAAAGTTTCCGGTTCTCTGAAACTTTCCTATTCCCAATATAGAGAATTACAAGCCTTTTCTCAATTCGGTTCTGACCTCGACGACGACACCAAAAACCGTCTCGCTATGGGTGAACGCATTGTGGAAGTCTTGAAACAAGACAGAAATTCCCCTGTTCCTGTTGAATTACAAGTCTGCATTATTTACGCTGTCACAAAAGGCTTTCTGAATGCTATTCCCGTTAATCAGATTAAAGACTATCAACAGAAATTATCTGCTTTCTTGTCAGAATCCCATCCGGAAATTTTCGATTCTATTTTGAAAACTAAAGACCTCACTTCCGAAAACGAAGAGGCTCTCCGTCAGGCTCTCACAGAATTTAATCAACAGTGGTGATGTTATGGCAAACCTCAAAACGATTAAACGCCGTATTCACAGCGTTCAAAGTACAATGCAAATTACTAAGGCTATGGAACTCGTCGCTTCTTCTAAACTCCGGCGGGCAAAAGAACGTGCAGAGGCAGCACAGCCCTTTTTTGAAGCAACTTATAAACTCATGGCGGAAATCGCTGCGGAAGACCCTTATTTTAATTCTCAGTTCGTCAGAAAACGAACGGAAACCGGTGCTTGTTTATTGATTGTCATCGCCGGTGACAGAGGGCTTGCCGGTGGATTCAATTCTAATGTGCTGAAAATCGCCCAGAACCGCATTCAGGAAATTCAGAAACAAGGCGGTAATCCTATTGTTCTTCCTATCGGTCAGAAAGCTGTGGATTATTTTCAGAACAAAAATATTAAAATTCTTCAGTCTTATGACCATATCGCTGAACATATGCATATTTATTTAGCAATGGATATTGCGGAATTGATTTTAACCACTTATCAACGCCATGAATCTTTGCAATCCGTTGAACTCGTTTTCACGAATTACGTTTCGCCAATTCTTCAGGTTGCCCAGAAAATGAATGTCATTCCCTTAGATGATTTCCCCGGAACAAGTCCCCGCCATTGCGCTGTGGAATATGAACCTTCCGCTGAAGAAGTTTTCGACAAACTCGTTCCCCGTTATGTTGCCAGTTTAATTTACGGGGCTGTCGTCGAATCGTTCGCCGCTGAACAGGCTTCCCGACGTTCCGCAATGGAAAATGCTACAGATAACGCAACGGAAATGCTTGACCAGTTGTCATTGCTGTATAACCGTGCAAGACAAGGCGCAATTACTCAGGAATTGACCGAAATCGTCAGCGGCGCAAATGCTCAGCAATAAATCAGATGAAAGGATAATTATATATATTATGCAGAATATAGGTAAAATTGTTCAAATTATCGGTGCCGTTGTGGATGTCCGTTTCCCGAAAGACCACCTCCCGAAATTGCTGAATGCCATTACTGTTCAAAATCAAAATAAACAACTCGTGATTGAAGTGGCTCAGCATGTCGGCGATGATATTGTCCGTTGTATTTCTATGGGCAGCACGGACGGACTTGTGCGGGGTATGGATGCAATTGACACAGGTTCTCCAATTAAAGTTCCTGTCGGAAAAGAAACTCTCGGCAGAATGTTTAACCTCTTAGGGGAAGCCATTGACGAAAAGCCCGCCCCTAATACAGAACAACATTGGGCAATTCACCGTGAAGCCCCCAGTTATGAAGACCAGACCGCCTCTAATGACGTTCTCGAAACAGGCATTAAAGTCATTGACTTAATCGCCCCCTATTTAAAGGGCGGTAAAATTGGTTTATTCGGCGGTGCTGGTGTCGGGAAAACGGTTCTCATTCAGGAACTAATTAACAACGTCGCTAACCAACATGGCGGTATTTCCGTTTTCACCGGCGTTGGCGAACGTACCCGTGAAGGAAATGACCTTTACAACGAAATGACCGAAAGCGGCGTATTAAATAAAACGGTTTTAGTTTACGGGCAAATGAATGAACCCCCTGGAGCAAGAATGCGTGTGGCTCTTTCCGGTTTGACAATGGCGGAATATTTCCGTGACCAGGAAGGGCAAGATGTATTATTATTTATTGATAATATTTTCCGGTTCACGCAAGCCGGCTCGGAAGTTTCCGCCTTATTAGGGAGAATGCCTTCCGCCGTTGGGTATCAGCCCACTTTAGCAACAGAAATGGGTGCTTTACAGGAAAGAATTACTTCCACGAAAAAAGGCTCTATTACTTCCGTTCAAGCCGTTTACGTTCCGGCGGACGATTTAACCGACCCCGCACCGGCAACTACTTTCGCCCATCTGGACGCTACAACCGTTCTTTCCCGTTCCATTGCTTCACTCGGTATTTATCCGGCAGTTGACCCTCTCGAAAGTACTTCCCGTATTCTTGACCCTGAAATTGTCGGTCAGGAACATTACGAAACCGCCCGTGCTGTACAGACAATTTTGCAGCGTTACAACGAATTACAAGATATTATTGCCATTATGGGTATGGACGAACTTTCCGATGAAGATAAACGCATTGTTCAGCGTGCAAGAAAAGTACAGCGTTTCCTTTCTCAGCCGTTTTCCGTTGCAGAACAGTTCACCGGTATGCAGGGAAAATATGTTCCCCTGAAAGAAACGATTCGGGGATTTAAAGAAATTATTGAAGGGAAACATGACGATTTGCCAGAATCCGCTTTCTTATTCGTTGGTTCAATTGATGAAGCCGTCGAAAAAGCAAAATCTGTTCAGGAATAAGGTGACCTCCAATGAATACTTACCGTTTGGTGATTCTTACTCCCGATAAAATTTTATTCGATGAACAAGTTGTTCAGTTAATTGCCCGAACAACGGAAGGCGATGTCGGCATTCTTGCCGGACATATCCGCTATGCGGCAATTCTTCAGACTGGCGTGTTACAATTGAAACTTCCCGACGGCACAACGAAAACTGCTGCTGAATCCGGCGGAATTTTAAAAGTTTCCGATGATAAAACAACTGTCATGGTAACCGCTGCCGAATGGGCGGAAGAAATTGACCCTGATTGGGCTGAACGTTCCCGTCAGGACGCTATTGCTAAAATTGAAGCCGCTCAGAATGAACCGCACCGCTTAGACCGTGCGAATTTAAAATTACAGCGTGCTTTGAACCGTTTACAAGTTTCCGGTCATGGTACGGGCAGAGTGTCTCCGCCGTTAAAAAAGAAAAAATAATTCCTTCCGGAACGGTTTTCGTTCCGGAAAATTTGCATTCTGATTTGAAAGAAGTGAATTGATTTTGAGTATGAATGAAACTCCCTCCGGCGAACGCATTCAAATTGCGTTTTTCGGTATGCGAAATGCCGGAAAATCAAGCGTGATTAACGCAGTGACTAATCAAAAATTATCCGTCGTTTCAGAAATTAAAGGCACAACCACTGACCCTGTTTATAAAGCGATGGAATTACTCCCCCTCGGTGCAGTGATGCTTGTGGATACTGCCGGTTTAGACGATTCCGGCGAACTCGGAGATTTACGAGTGGAAAAATCTTTACAAGTTCTTGAAAAAACAGACATTGCTGTTCTCGTTGTTGATGCCATTCAGGGGAAAACTTCCCTTGATGAACAGTTAATTGACCAGTTCCGGAAACGGAAAATTCCCTATTTAGTTGCGTATAATAAATCTGACCTGAAAAAACCGGAAATTTCTTCTGCTTCTGAAATTTGTATCAGCGCAAAAACTGGTGAACATATTCAGGAATTAAAAGAACTCCTCGCTAAACAAATTGCCCCTCCGGCAAACCCTCACCCCTTAATTTCTGATTTACTTCAGGAAAATGATTTACTTGTCTTAGTGATTCCTATTGACGAATCTGCACCGAAAGGCAGGCTTATTCTTCCGCAGCAACAAGTGATTCGGGCGGCTTTAGATTTACACGCCGTTCCCATTTGCTGCCAAGTTTCAGAATTAGATTATATTTTGCAAAAATTTTCCCCGAAAATGGTCGTTACAGATAGTCAGGCTTTCGGGCAAGTTTCTAAAATCGTTCCGGAAACTGTGCCTTTAACTTCTTTTTCCATTCTGTTCGCACGCTATAAGGGCGATTTAGATTTAGTTGTCCGTGGGGCTGCTGCCCTCGACCACCTCAAAGAGGGCGATAAAATTTTAATTTCTGAAGGCTGTACACATCATCGGCAATGTAACGACATCGGCACGGTGAAACTTCCCCGCTGGATTCAGGAACACGCTCACTGCACATTGAATTTCGCATGGACTTCCGGAACGGAATTTCCGAAAGATTTACAGGAATATGCTTTAGTCGTGCATTGCGGTGCCTGTATGCTTCCCCCTCGTGCCGTTCAGTTCCGGCAGGCAATTGCCTCCGAACAACATGTCCCCATTACGAATTACGGAACGACAATTGCCCACTGTCACGGCATTCTGAAAAGAAGTCTTTCCCTTTTTCCGGAAACTGCTGCCTTACTGAAATAATATTCACGCTGTCAGGAATTTTCCCGACAGCGTTTTTTGAAGTTATTTTATTCCTGATCCGGTTTTAGCAGATTTTTCTAATACCATTGCCGCATCTAAGGCATTGACAATGTTGTCATTGTTCATGTCCGCTGCTGCAAATTCTTCTCTGGTCAGTAAATGTTTTCCAGTACTCCCAAATTTTGCACTTTCTGATAAAATTACCGCCGCATCTATGGCATTAACAATATTATCCATGTTCGCATCTCCGGCAACTTCTTCCGCAGATTTCACTTGACAGTCTGTTGAATTGATTGCTACAGTCATTTTCACATTCGCTGTCACGGAATAGCAATTTTCTTCGTTCGCTTTCTGAAGTTCAGCGGCTGTTTCATTCGCCTTTTCTAACATCGCATATCCGGTTAATTCGTTTTTCAGGGCGTTTAATGCTGAAACAGATTCTTCATAGCCTGTTAAAATTGCATTGTTCAACGGCGGTTCATCTATGCCTATGTTCTTAGCCGTGAAATCATTATTCCATTCTATTGTTCCGGTCGTTTCGCATGAAATCCAAACCACGTCTTTGACATGTTCATTTCCGGAAATGTACTTCCGCAATTCCGGAGAATATATTCCGTTACTTCTTACGGCGTTGCCCTGAATATATTCCGTTCCGTTTTCTGTAATTCTGTTCACATCCGGAATATTCACTTCAAAATAACGGTTCCCTTTGTCAGTATCTTCTAAAAAAATACTTACCGTTTCCGGCGATAATTCTTGTATTTCTTCACATAATACTGCATTCTGTAATTCCTGTTCATCAATTCCGCTTTCGTCTGCAATCAATACAAACATGCCTAACTGACAATCTGCTTCAGCGTTTCCATTGTCGCCTTCATGAACATTTTCATAATTGAAATATGCCCAATTAGCTTGATTTTCCGGAAAAACAGAAATTTCTACAGAATTATCCTGCACGTACTGCAAATTCTGCATGTCCGCTTTCCCTACTACAGAAACCGGAAAATTTATCATGCACATCACGGCAATTATTCCCGCAAGTTTTCGCTTTAACATAAATACCTCCCCTTTCATAAGTGCGAAATGATTTTTTCTTATTTCTATTATACCAATATGTTTTCATTTTGTCAATATATATTTTGCACAATTTGCGTGTTTTTTTTTTTTTTCAAATTGCACAAAAATTTCCCCCTCACAAAATTGTAAGGGGGAATTTCATTTCATGCTTGCGTTTCAATTGGCAATTACTTCTTGTCGTTAATTGCAGCCTGTGCAGCAGCCAATCTTGCAATCGGTACTCTGAACGGCGAGCAGGAAACATAGCTTAAGCCAATCTTATGGCAAAATTCTACAGATGTCGGGTCTCCGCCATGTTCGCCGCAAATGCCTAAATGCATTTCCGGACGTACTTCTTTACCCATCTTTACTGCCATCTGCATCAGCTTGCCAACGCCTGTCTGGTCAAGTTTTGCGAACGGATCACTTTCGAAAATCTTCTTGTCATAGTATGCCTTCAGGAATTTGCCGGCATCATCACGAGAGAATCCGTAAGTCATCTGTGTAAGGTCGTTCGTGCCAAAGCAGAAAAATTCTGCTTCTTTCGCAATTTCATCAGCCGTTAAAGCTGCTCTCGGAATTTCAATCATTGTGCCAACTTCATATTTCAGTTCTACATTGGCATTCTTGATTTCTTCATCTGCTGTAGCAACAACGAAATCTTTTACATATTTCAGTTCTTTTACTTCGCCTACCAGCGGAATCATGATTTCCGGAACAACTTTCCAGTCGGAATGTTTCTTCTGTACATTGATTGCTGCACGAATAACAGCTCTTGTCTGCATTTTCGCAATTTCCGGATAGGTTACTGCTAAACGACAGCCACGGTGTCCCATCATCGGGTTAAATTCATGCAGAGATGCAATGATGTTCTTGATGTCTTCTACTGTTTTACCCTGTGCTTCTGCAAGTTTCTGAATGTCTTCTTCTTCCTGCGGTACAAATTCATGAAGTGGAGGATCTAAGAAACGAATCGTTACAGGGTTGCCTTCCAATGCTTCATACAGTGCTTCAAAGTCTGCCTGCTGCATTGGTAAAATCTTTTCGAGTGCGGCTTCACGTTCTTCTACAGTGTCTGCGCAAATCATTTCACGGAATGCGGCAATTCTGGATTCTTCAAAGAACATGTGTTCTGTACGGCAAAGTCCAATGCCTTCTGCGCCCAGTTCTCTTGCTTTCTTTGCGTCTGCCGGAGTATCTGCATTTGTTCTGACTTTCAGTGTTCTGTACTTGTCAGCCCATGTCATAATCCGGTCAAAGTCGCCTGCAATCTGTGCATCTACTGTCGGAATAATACCGTCGTAAATATTACCTGTTGTGCCGTCAATGGAAATCGGGTCGCCTTCTGTGTAAACTTTTCCGGCTAACTCGAATTTCTTGTTTTCTTCGTCCATTTTAATGTCACCGCAGCCGGAAACACAGCATGTCCCCATGCCACGGGCTACTACTGCTGCATGAGAAGTCATGCCGCCTCTTACTGTCAAAATGCCCTGTGCGGACTTCATACCAGTAATGTCTTCAGGGGATGTTTCCAGACGAACTAAAACAACTTTTTCACCCTTTGCTGCCCATTCTACAGCGTCATCAGCAGTGAAGACAATTTTCCCACATGCTGCACCAGGAGATGCGCCTAAGCCTTTACCAACCGGTGTTGCGGCTTTCAATGCAGCTGTGTCAAACTGCGGATGTAACAATGTATCTAAATTTCTCGGGTCAATCATTGCTACAGCTTCCTGTTCAGTTCTCATGCCTTCGTCTACTAAATCACATGCAATTTTCAGAGCTGCCTGTGCGGTTCTCTTGCCGTTTCTGGTCTGGAGCATGTACAGATGACCATGTTCTACAGTAAATTCCATGTCCTGCATGTCTTTGTAATGGTCTTCCAGTGTGGCACAAACTTTTTTGAAGTCTTCAAATGCTTCTGGGAATTTTTCAGCCATTTCTGCAATTGGCATAGGTGTACGTACACCGGCAACAACGTCTTCGCCCTGTGCGTTAGTCAAAAATTCGCCCATGAGTTTCTTTTCGCCTGTTGCAGGGTCACGTGTGAACGCTACGCCTGTTCCGCAATCGTCGCCCATGTTACCGAATGCCATAGACTGCACATTGACAGCAGTTCCCCAGCTGAACGGAATGTCATTGTCACGACGATAAACATTTGCTCTCGGGTTGTCCCAGCTCCGGAACACTGCCTTAATTGCGCCGATTAACTGCACTTTCGGGTCTGTCGGGAAGTCTTCACCGATTTTTGCTTTATATTCTGCCTTAAACTGTGCAGCTAATTCCTTGAGGTCGTCAGCAGTCAGTTCAACGTCCTGTTTTACGCCTCTGTCTTCTTTCATTTTGTCAATCAGCTGTTCAAAATATTTCTTGCCGACTTCCATAACCACGTCAGAATACATCTGAATAAATCTTCTGTAGCAGTCCCATGCCCATCTTTCGTTGTTGGATTTTTTCGCAATAGATGCTACAACTGTTTCATTCAGTCCGAGGTTCAGAATCGTATCCATCATACCAGGCATAGAGGCTCTTGCACCGGAACGAACGGAAACTAACAGCGGATTTTCTACATCACCGAATTTCTTTCCGGTAACTTCTTCCATTTTGGTAATGTTTTCTTCAATTTCAGCCATGATTTCATCGCTGATTCCGCCGTCTTCATAGTACTGTGTGCAAGCTTCCGTGGTAATGGTGAAGCCCTGCGGTACTCTGTCTTTCCCGAAAATGGCTGTCATTTCTGCTAAGTTTGCGCCTTTGCCCCCCAGAAGTTCACGCATGTTTGCGTTGCCTTCTGTGAACTGATAAACATATTTCTTGCTCATTGGTCTTACCGTTACTGATACTGACATATGCTAAGCATATTATCTCCGCCAATTCTCAATAACGGTTTTCACCTCGCTTTCTTATAGAATAAAATCAGATTTTCCCGTTCACGTCGGGTTACCTTTCTATTATACCATATTCCCCAAAAAAAATCTATCCTTTTTTTGTAGAATTTTCCATCAAATTTTACAGCACTTTGCACAAAAAGAACAGTTTACTTGACATTCTTAACAAATTCTAAGCAAAAACAAATTTCAATCTATCATTTCCATCTACAATTGATTGTAATAATATTTGCAGGCACGCCCAAAAATTGAATATCAAATTTCAGCGATGGTTCAACAATTGTTGAAGCATTATGTATTCTGAAAGATAGTGACCAACCGTTATTCAAATATAATTCTGCTGTATTTTTTGAGTTTGGTTTAAAACGCAGAGAAATTATTTCCGTTGGCAAATCTGCTTTAGGAATAAAAAGCGTAGATTTAATCTGTTTGCCGTTTTTGTTCAATTCTCCCCGAAGATTGAAAGATTGAAATTCTGTCATTTGCTTTTGATCAATAGATACAACTTTATAAAAATCTCGAATGCCCAGCAAATACGAAATCAATCTTGTGGAAATTGTACTGTCCATTTTATAAGCTCTGTTTATTTCTGCAATAAAGGCACTAACTATCGGAAAATATACAGTATCTTCTTTATCCATCATATCACGCCATGCTATTTTTTCTTCTTTGAGAGACTGTAATCTCGTGAATATAGGCTTGATAGCATTCCAATAGCTATCATTGCAAGGTGAATTATACCATTTCTTTCCAAAATCTATTCTTGCACTTAAACGGGAATGTTTTGCAGCAAAATGATTATGTTTCATTGAGAGACCAATATCCCAACAAATAGAATTTCTTGTAATGACTATATCACGAACATCTCCGCCTTCAGCATCAGAATCTTTATTGATAGAAAGAATAATAACATCATTATTTCCGTCACATTCAAGAATAAGCGGTTCTGCTGAAAACAAAGTATCGATGAATGCATCCGCAGCACGAAGATATAATTTTTGTTCCGTTTCGTTTTGTGTTTTCCATGCTTTGCGAGCTGCTATAACAGATTCCTCATCAATTATAACAGGACGTTTATCTTCAATTCTGTCTTTCAGTTCAATAATGCAGGCATATTCAAACGCTCTGCCTTGATAATTACTTTTTGCACTCATTGCACTGCCTCCAATTCCTTTTTGATTGCTATTGCTATTTCATACGCAAGATTAACAGGTACAGCATTCCCAATCATTTTGTAACCATCATTTACGCTTTCATAAATAAATTTAAAATCATCGGGGAAACCTTGTATTCTCGCCACTTCTCTTACTGTCATACGGCGGTACAGATGTTCTTTTCCCTCTACAAAACGACAATCGTTTTTGCCTACTTTTATCATTTTCGGGGCTTGTGGATGAAGTTGGCACTGTCTGCCTGATGCCTGCACTGTGAATGCTTGCTCGTCCCATGATTTCACCCGGTTTCGACTCATAAAGATTGGAGAGTATTCTCCAGTGAAATACTCATTATTATTGATTGCATTAGGATTTCTGTGATTTTTTTCTGCTGAAGGAACAGCTGTTTCCTGCAAATCCCATATTATATCTCTAAGTGTAAGTTTTTTCTTATTATCACTTGTTGAACCAACGGGAAATTTAAAATTTATTCCTAAATCCTTGCGAAATCCAATATAAAATACTCTTTTGCGTTCCTCAGCAACACCATAATCTTTTGCATTAACAAGTGTAAGTGTAACAATATATCCGCTTTCTTTAAAAAGTTTTATAATGTTTTGCACTGCTTCATGATGTCTGTTTGCAAGCATACCACTGACATTTTCCGCAAGAAAAAATTTTGGCTGAATTTTGCGTAGTATTCTTATGTAATCAAAAAACAATTGCCCACGTTCATCATCAATGCCACGCAAAGTCCCTGCTTCAGACCATGACTGACACGGTGGTCCACCAATAATGCCATCTGCATCAGTAGGGAAATCCGATTCATCAACTTTTCTTATATCACTTTCTATTAAATGAGTATCAGGATGATTGATTTTAAACGTTTCCCATACTGTTTTATCATATTCATTTGCTACTGGAATTTCAAAACCTGCACGTTCAAATCCTAAATCAAGCCCACCACACCCAGAAAATAAACTAATAATTTTCATGCAATACAACTCCAATTGATTGTGACATTCTCCCTCACCTGAAGAGACAGAAATTTTCATCATCGACAGGTTTGGTTCTTGTTCGATAGTACCTATGTAATAAGCATAAGCAAGCTAACCTCATAAGTTCCACAGTTTTTTATTTATATATTATACCATATTCAAGTTGTTAGAGAAAGAAAAGATAAATAAGGCATTCATCAAAAATGAATGCCCTATTCTGAAAATATGAACACGAAATTTTCCCAAAATGAAAAATTTATCTTTTGGAGAACTGCGGCGCACGGCGTGCAGCTTTGAGACCGTATTTCTTTCTTTCCTTCATTCTCGGGTCACGGGTCAGGAAACCTGCACTTTTCAGCACGGGTCTGAGGTCAGCGTCATACTGGAGCAATGCACGGGAAATGCCGTGACGGATTGCGCCCGCCTGACCAGTTACGCCACCGCCGGTAACAGTGCAGACAACATCGAATTTTTCTAATGTTTCTGTTAAATTCAACGGCTGGCGAACAATTAATTTCAATGTTTCCAGTCCGAAATAATCGTCAATTCCTCTGCCGTTAATGGTAATATTGCCATTGCCCGGAACTAATCTAACTCTGGCAACAGAATGTTTTCTTCTGCCTGTGCCATAGTGGTAAGCTACTTTAGGTTCGTACATTTCAAATTCCCCTCCTTGTTAAAATTCGTAAACTTCAGGCTTCTGTGCGGCGTGCGGATGTTCTGCACCTTTTACTGTGCGCAGTCTTCTTAATTGAGCTGCTCCCTGTGAAGTATGCGGAATCATTCCAGTAACGGCGATTGTCATGGCTTTTTCCGGATTCTGTGCCATGAGTTTCTTGTAAGAAATTTCTTTCAAGCCGCCAATCCAGCCAGTGTGCCAGTAGAATTTTTTCTGTTCAAGTTTTTTGCCAGTTAAAATGGCTTTTTCGCAGTTGATGATAATCACATGGTCACCGCAATCGGCATAAGGCGCAAAAATTGGTTTATGCTTTCCTCTGAGCAGAACAGCAGCCTGTGCAGCCACACGGCCGAGGGGCTTGTCTGTTGCATCTAAAATATACCATTTACGGCTAATTTCTGCCTGTTTAGGCATTGTCGTAGACATAAAAAGTTCCTCCAATAATAATAAAATTGGTTGCGCTGTTCAGGCACGGGGACACCCGATACAACAAACACCTATAGAATAGAATAACATATTTTTTAGAATTTGTCAAGAGAATCCGGAAAATTTTTTCAAAAAATTTTTTCAAAAATTTTTCAAAAAAGACTTGACAAATTGTGAAAACTGTGCTATTATAGAATAGATGGTTCACTGATAGTTAATTCAGTTTCCGTCGTTACCCCGTAAATGTCTGGGTGTGGCGCAGTTGGTAGCGCGCTACCTTGGGGTGGTAGAGGCCGTGGGTTCAAGTCCCGTCACTCAGACCAGAAGCCGCTGAACGGAAATTCAGCGGCTTTTTTATTTAGCAGTTAATTAGCAATGAATTGAAGTGAATGATGATGAATGAAAGTTTTTTTCAAAAATTATTAAACAGTATCACCAGCAGTGATAATTATATTCTTATTATGGCTTTATTTGTACTTTTAATGATGATTTGCGTGTTAGCATTTTCCCGTGTGGTAAGTAAAGATTTCCGGAATAATCAACCCGTTTACAGAATGTATCAGGCTCTTTGCGTGTTTTATACGTTGTTTACAACAGGAATTTCTTTATTTCCGCTGCTGGGTATGTTCGGCACGGTGAAAGCCTTACTCGAATTGGATTTGTCCGGCGATTTAAGCATGATTCAGGGGAAATTTTTCAATGCGCTGACTTCCACGGCGTGGGGAATTATTTTTTCCATTGCGTTTAAAATTATTCATGCGCTTTTTCAGTCGCAGACGGAAAATTTAATTTCACAGGTGGAACATAAAAAAGAAAGCGGGAAAATTTCATGAAGTTTCGGGAAATTTTTTTAGATTTCACGTCTTTGTTAGATGTGTTCATGCTGATTTTGTTTTATTTTATTCTGTTCAGCCATTTTGAAGTCGAAGAAGCGAAAAATTCAGCGAATGAAGCAAAAGAACAGGCACAGCAAACCATGCTTGCGGCGGAAGCCTTACAGGAAACCGCAGAATCTATGTTCAGTCAGGCGGAAGAAGAACTTTCCCTCGTGGAAAATGTTCAGGCAGGAAATGCCGATAATGTAAAAGCCCTTCTCCAGATTAGCCGGGGAACGGCAATTCAAAGTAAACTCACAATGAATGCAGACGGCTCTGCATGGACGCTTGAATTGCTCCGGAAACAGGAAAATTCCGGCGAAATGCTTTCCCTTGCGGTGCTGAATCCGCAGCAATGCTCCGGTCAGGAAATTATGCAAATTCTGGAAAATCAGAATTACACCACGGACAGCAAAATTCCTTTTCTGCTCATTTACAACGGAACGGAAACAGGCTCTTCACAGGCATTTTCTGCCGTGATACAGGCTTTTGAGGAAGTCCGGCGCATTTATCCGCATTTCTATTATATGGAAATTGATATTTCCGATTTCGAGGAGGAACTAACATGAAAAAATTATCTGGTGCAGCCGCTTTCCCCGTCATTGCCGGAATTGCCCTTGTTGCCGTTGGTGTGGCAGTCGGCGTTGGCGGCACATTACTTTACATGAAACATCATTCCGGCGGTTTAGGCGGAGCGGAAAAAACTGTAGAAGTCATTCAGACAGCAACAGAAACTATTCCCGAAAGTGTGGAACTTCCCACAGAAACCATTCCGGAAACAACTGAACCGGAAACAACAGAACCAGAAACAGAACCCGTCACCGAATCCGGCACATTCTTAGAAATTACCGTTTCCGGAAATGATTACTTCTATCAGGAAGAAGTTTACACGTTAGAAGAAATTTCCGGCTTGCTTTCCCGAAACAGTCATCTTTCTGTGAAAATCATTGATGACAGGGCTTCCAAGCGGGCATATGATGCATTGACGGCGGTTATTCAGGAAAATGATGTTTCTATGATTGCGGAGTAAAATTTTTTTCAAAAAAGGCTTGACAAACTCGGAAAAATATGCTATAATCAAATTATCACGAAAAAAAATTCAAAAAATTTCCGAAAAGGGGTTGACAAGGTCATGAAATTGTATTATACTACAGACAGACAGACAGACAGACAGACAGACAGACAGAC
>CANPYZ010000004.1 GCA_947589035.1 uncultured Clostridia bacterium
TCTATTCCGATATATTTTTGATTATCCGGTTTCTGTTCCGGAACGTTAATGGTATATACCAGTTCTGCAACAATTCTGTCCCGATGCGGAATTAACCGGACTTGCTGAAAAGAATTAAAATTATTCTTTTCAATACATTTCGGAGTGATTGTAAATCCCTGAAACACTTTTGGAAAATGGATTTTACCATCGTTTTTCAATTTACAGTCCTGATTAGTGAGAATCAGCAGAAAATTTCCGTCTTTTTTTAAATACTTTGGCAATTTGGGTTTGCCGGAATATTTTTCTTTATGTTTGCTCCAGTCTTTAATACTTGCAAAGAAAGATTTCCAATTGTTGTCTAACAGACGAAGAATTTGCTGTGCGGACTGTGCTGTTGGCATATTCCTGTAATCCGGGTATTCCACATCTGATTTCAAAATGTTATCTAATTCTGCATAACGAATCCATTTTTCTTCTGTTGTAAAAGCCTGACGAATCAAAAAGTTTGCATGATTGTACAGATTTTTTGATTTGTGACAAAAATCAAAAAGCATAGGGAAAAAGCGATCAGATGCTTTGATGATATGCTTTTCAATTCTGGTTTTCGTTTCGTTTGCCTTCATTTTCATCACCCTTCATTATTATATCATATTTTTAATATAATGTCAATAGATATTTTAATATTTTTAATGTTTTTGTCTCCTATATCATGAAATGAAACTTTTGTCAACCGGAAAATGAAATTTTTTATCCCCTGCCTGTTAGGACAGTAGGCATAGAGAAGTTTCAAGAAACAACGAAAGACCGATACAGCAAGCTAAACAGGCACTTCTCATTTGGGGAGTGCTTGCTTTTTCTTTCAAAAAACTATTGACATTTTCAATAGGATGTTGTATAATATTGGTATAGCAAAAATATTGATATATTCGCATAAATCGGAATTTGCAATATAATAGAGGAGGGAATGGTATGGTTGCGATCCATTTCGGACATCTTTGTTTTAATTGCTCATCAGGTGAGCAAAGTATCCTAATTGTGTTAGCTCCAAAAAAGGACTATTCATCAATGGATGATTTTGTAACCCACGCATTGAACTATCTGGAATCAAATCCAGAGTTTTGTGATGCATGGAATGAGATGTACAAAAACCGTATATATTCACCCATTGATGAAGAAGAAAGGGAATGGATGAAATCAAGATTAGAAGAAATGGATCAACGTATAAGCATTGCCTATGAACCTGTTATTAGTGCGGTTCATATTATTGCTCCGGAATGGAATGATATTACTTTAGGAATCGAAACAAAGTCAGAATACATTTTCTATCAATGGGGAACATCTGCCTAAATTCTGATTTATAAAAACGTTAGTATAACAAAAAAAATGAATTGGTGAGGATAAGAATATGGCTTTTATCGGGTTGATGTTTGTACTGTTTATCGCAGTTGTAATAGTTTTGATTATCGGAATAGCTCCCATTATTGTCGGAACAGTCCTGTACAACAAGACAGAACATAAAAAAACAGGAATTGTTCTCAGAATATTGGGGTACATAACTCTTATTCCCTCTGTTGTCATAGGTGTGTTGATGGCAATTGTTATGTTTCGTAAATTCTGATTTACCATAACAGGCAATCCACATGAGCATAGCCTATTGGCACACCTATTTTTCGTTCCATACAAGTCCATTTCAGCATTTTAGTGATTATTGTCAACCATAAAACAAAAATTTTTATCCCCCGCCTGTTCAGGCAGGGGAATGTCATTCAATGCTGAGATTCTAAAGACTGTAATTTTTTCTCCCAGAAACCGCATAATTCAGCGGCTGTTTCAAGGGAATTGGCGTGCGCCCTTAACGTCAGAAAACGGCTGTCCGCCGGCATGGAAAGAAAAATTCTCTGGTCGGAATTTTCCTGTTGGAGATGTTCAATTTTCTGACGGGTCAGCGAAGTGTGAAATTCATGCTGAACAGTACACAATTCCGGAAGTAAAGCAATCGCTTGTTCTGGTGTATATTGTTTTAAATGCAGAACACGCAGGAAGTGAAGAAATAATTTAATGCCGTCCATGCACACGCCTTGTTTCCGGTAAAGTGCCGCATTCTTTTCCGAAAAGGACGACACACGGGAAATTTTCGCATGTTGTTCTGTGGCGAATTGTTCCGCCATTGGGTGAAAATTTTCCGGAAGAATTAACGGCTGCTGCATTTCCTGAAAGGATAATAAAGATAATAATAATAACTGTTCATGGCGAATCATGCCCGTTTCCGCTGTGAAAACAGTTGCTTTCGTGCCGTCTTCCGAAAGGGAAAGGGTCATTCTTTTCCCCGTACCGCCGGAAAATAATTCCTGTGCCGTCTGCCGTAATGCCTGATTAGCGCAACTGACAGTAATTTCCTGATGAAACGGGGGAAGTAATTTCTGACAGGATTCTTCCCATAAAGATAACCCTTCTTCCGCATGGTGTAATTTTCCTGAAGGGAAACGCTGCCGGAAAGTATCGGCTTCCATAGCTTGCCAGATTCGGTGCGCCTGTTGTTCCGTTAAGGGAAAACCGCCCCTGTTGAACGGCTGAAGCTGAATTTTCTTTTCGCCGTGAACCCAGAATAAAACCGGACAGGAAAATTTTTCTCCGAAATGAATTAACTGCGATAATGCGCAATTTCCGGCGAACCAAACATTCGCCCCGTGGGAAACCGCCCCGCAAGCGGCAGTTTCAGCGAAAATTTCAGATTCTTCCTGAAAATAACCAATAGCAATTTTTCCGGAAACAGAAGTTAAAGCTGAACCAGCTTTCAACGCCGTTTCAGCGGTGTTCCATTCCGGCAAGCCCTCACAGATTCCGTCATGGGAAAGAATCCTGTTCCGGCGTTTTTCCGGCGCAAGTGTATCTGAACAAAGCATTGCCTTTTCCGGAACGGCAGTATTTTCAAGATGAGTGCCTTCGGAAAGAAAGGATTTCCGGCAGATGACAGAATTTTTCAAGTTGACATCATTGCCAATCTGCACGCCGTCGCCAATACAACAACCGGAAATATTCACATGTTCGCCGATTAAGCAATCATTGCCAATAATGGTTAATTCATCTGCGAAAGAATTTTCTGGCAGAATTGTCCCTGCGCCGATTCGGTAGCGTTTTAATTTCAGGGAAGAAAGTAATAATTCCTGTTGAATTTTCCGGTATTCTGCCGGAGTGTGAATGTGCCGGAACAGAGAAATTTCCGTTGTTGCCGTCTGTTCCGGTTCTATCAGAATTGAACCTCGTGGGTGAAGTTCAGCGAACGTTGGCGTGCTGTCGCTGTGGAATAATTTAACCGCTCCCTGATGACATAACGTGAATAATTCGCCGAAATCCCAATCCGGAACGCATAATTTTCTTAACAGCAAAGTGGGCATATCTGCATGAATTGCTTCTAAAGAGTTCGCATAATCAATTGGCATAGTGAAATGCAAACCGTCGATTAAATGCCGGATTCGTTCATCAACGGCGAGTAAAACCGTTTTCCGGAAACCTTTCTGCTGAATATACTGCAAAAGATATTCCAACAGGGGAACATTGCACAAGGGGAGAAGAGCTTCCGGACAATTTTGCAGGGGAATGCATTCCGTGCGTTTGTCACAATAAAGAATTGCCTGCATAATACAAATCAAAACCGCCTTTCTGAAATAAACTATTTTGAACAGTATTGGCGGTTTTGGTTCAAATTATGCAATTTTTCATGACAGGAAAAATGATCCTTTCATACAAATTCAATTTTCAGCGTTTTGCCCATAGCGGCAGCAAGTTTTTGCAGTGAATAGACGGGTTAGCATTGCCATTTTCCTTTCATTAAGATAGTAAGTTTATAGGAAAAAATCCCCGTCACGCCGACAGGGATTTTCCCTAAAAGGAAAAAAATTTATAGTTTTGTGCCGCATTGCGAACAAAATGCCGAAGTAGTGCTGACCTGATTTCCGCAGCAAGGGCAAATCAGCATTTCTTGCGGTTCAGGTTCAGGGGAAACTGTTTTGGAAACATTCGGACGGGAATAATTCGTTCCAGTTTGTGTTTCCAGGAAGTTGAAAATTTCCGCAGGTAATACTGCCTGACGAACAGCACCGATTCCGGCGGCAACAATTAACGGACTGAAGAAAATTGCCCCTACGGCAGCCGTGCCGAGTTTATCAAGCCATTTTCCGTTGCCGATTGTGACAATTAACGCATGTTCCGGCGTTTCTTCCAATTCAATCGTCAAGGCAGCATCTAAACCAATGAACTGTTTCCAATGGGAATCTGCATCAACGCACTGAAGAATAATTTTATTGGCAACGGGAATTTTCTGGGTGGTTAAATTTTTCTGTACGGCGAGGAACTGCTCTAAAAGTCTGGCAATTTCTTCCAGAGTCATGGCATTCCCTAAGTTAAAAATACGTTTTTCGTTCATCAGAAAAACCTCTTTTCTTTTTTCTTTAATTATAGCAGAATTGAAACACTTTGTCAAGCCCTGAAAATTAAATTTTTTTGATTAGAAAAAAATCATTAAAGTAAATGCTGGTCTTCCAGCCATTGCGCCGCAAAATCGCTTCCGTTCTGTGCGGCTTTCCTGTACCAAAATTCCGCTTTTTCTAAATCCTGCATAACGCCGTAACCGGTTTCATAGTACCAGCCGAGACTACATTGTGCATATTTATGATTCTGTTCAGCAGCCCTTATCATCCAGTAAATTACTTCCCAACCAGCAGACAAAACGCCTTTGTTGTTTTTGTAACATAAAGCAAGCTGATATTGTGCTTCAGCATGATCTGCCAAGGCAGCTTCATAATACCAGAAAAATGCTTGATTCCAGTCTTGTTCAACGCCTCTTGCCTTTGCGTAACATTCTGCAAGCTGAAATTGTGCATCGGTATGGTTATGTGTAGTAGCTTTTTGATACCAAAAAAACGCCTGTTTCCAGTCTTGTTCAACACCTCTTCCTTTCGCATAATATTCCGCAAGAGCATACTGTGCTTCTGCATGTTCTTTTTCAGCAGCTTTTTGGTACCAGTATAGTGATTTTTCCCAACTCATTTTAAGATTTTTCCCGTTTGCGTAACATTCCGCAATATGATATTGTGCCTGAGTATTTCCCTGTTCAGCAGATTTCTGATACCAGAAGAACGCCTGTTTCAAATCCGTTGAAGTACCTTTTCCGTTTTCGTAACATTCTGCAAGGCAATATTGTGCATAGGATACACCTTGTTCAGCAGATTTCTGATACCAGAAAAACGCCTGTTTCCAGTCCTGAGGAGTGATTTCACCTTTTGCATAATATTCTGCAAGCTGATATTGTGCATAGGATACACCTTGTTCAGCAGATTTCTGACAAAAGAGAAATTTCTGTTTCGAATCCTGAAAAAATCCATTATTTCCTGGAGGGAAAAATTTGGAAATAAATTGTGCTTCTTCAGCCGCTTTTTTTACTTTTTCAAGAGCTTTCAACGTTTCAGGGTTGTTGCGAATATCTTCTTCCATGAAAAAACTTTCCTTTCGTAATTTTAAATTACAAATATTATAACAAATTTCGCCCTTTGTGTCAAGGCAGTGTTTCGCTTTCACCGGAAAGAAACTGTTTGACTTTAGAAAGGGGATAATGATGTTGTTCGAGCCATTCTAAAGCGAATGCATAGCCTTTTAACGCTGCTTTTCCAATCCAGAACACTGCTTTTTGTTTATCCTTTGTAATGCCTGTTCCGTGAAAATAACACTTTCCCACAATAAATTGCGCTTCTGTGAAATCCTGTTCAGCGGATTTTTTCAGCCAGAAAAAAGCCTTTCCAAAATCTTGCGGAATGTCTTTTCCTAAAAAATACATGGAAGCCAAATAAAATTGTGAAGATTTATTGCCTTGTTCAGCGGCTTTCTGAAACCAGAAAAACGCTTTTTCAGGGTTTGGCGGAATGTCGTTGCCGTGAAAGTAGTATTCAGCGAGTTCATTTTGTGCGAATTCATCACCTTGTTCAGCGGCTTTAGTATACCAGAAAATGGCTTTTTCATGGTTTTGCGGAACGCCGAAACCGTTAGCGTATAATAAGCCAAGGGCGGTTTGTGCGCTGTCATAGCCCTGTTCGGCGGCTTTCTCATACCAGAAAAATGCTTTTTCGGGGTTTTCGGGAACGCCGCCCTTACCGAGACCGTAGAATAAGCCGAGGCAAGATTGTGCTAAAAAATACCCCTGTTCGGCAGATTTGGCATACCAGAAAAACGCCTGTTCTAAATTTTGGGGAACGCCTATTTCTTTTTCATAACAAAAACCCAGTTTACATTGCGCTTCTGCATGACCCTGTTCGGCAGCTTGCTGATACCAATAAACTGCTTTTTCTAAGTCTTGCGTAACGCCATAGCCAAATTCATAGCATGACGCAAGGGAACATTGTGCGGAAAGGAGACCTTGTTCGGCGGCTTTTTGAAACAGGGACGCTGCTTTAGACAGATCTTCTGGAACGCCTGTTCCGCCGTAATAGCATTGAGCGAGAAGAAGTTGAGCATAAGCATTATTTTGTTCAGCGGCTTTCTGAAACCAGAAAACCGCTGATTCAGCACTTTGGTTTACGCCGAATCCGTCCCTATAGCATAAGCCGAGATTTTTTTGTGAGACAGCATGACCTTGTTCAGCGGCTTGTGTATACCAGAAAACGGCTTTTTCGGGGGTTTGGGGAACACCCATTCCAGTTTGGAAACAATAGCCAAGAGTATCCTGAGCCATCACATTTCCCTGTTCGGCGGCTTTCTGGTATAAGGAAGTGGCTTTTTCGAGGTCTTTTGGGAAGTGATTAATGCCCAAGTGATACATTGTCCCTATTGAATATTGTGCTTTAGGGTCGCTCATGTTGGCGGCTTCCTGAGATAAATGCAGACCATATTCAATATTTTGCGGCAACTGGAAACCCAAGTCATAACACATAGCGAGTTGATATTTGGCATCAGCGAGAATTTGCCGGACGGCGGTGCGGGCTTGTTGGATTTGTGCTAATTCCTGTGGATATATATGTATATTTTCCAAAAAAAACACCTCATCTTAATCTTAAAAAAAATCAGAAAAAAATTTAAAAATCATGCGTTCAGCTTTCATACTTTTATTATAACATAATCAGAAAATTTGTCAAGAAATTCTGTGAAACATTTCCGGAATTTTCCATTCCGGGAAATCACAGAAAATTTCAGATTAGTCAATACTTTTCCACTGATAAATTTGTGAAAAATGACCGGAAATGAGTCTTAGTTTTTGGTGATAGAGTCGAAATTCAACAATCTTGAAATCCATATATTGACTAATGAAAAACTTTGTGTTATAATAAGGTTATAGTGGGTGCAGGGTCTATTCTACGGATTTTTAATGCAGATGTCACCCGTTCCCAGAATCCAAAGAGAAAGAAAAGAGGATTTGTCATGAAAAATAGCCAAAAAATTGCTGCTGGTGTCCTCGCAGCCGTTGTGGTGACATCAGGTGCCGCAGCACTGCCGGTAATCCAGCCTGAAACCCTCCCTGTTTCCCTTGTTGCTTCAGCTGAAAATGATGCTATAGCCATCACCGGTCAGACAGAAGTGCCGGATACGATTACCAAAGGCGGCGATATTGAAGTAAAGGGGACAGTCAGTTCAGAAGATTCCAATCTTGCGTCAGTCACGGTGGGGATTTACGATTCCAGCCGGAAACTTGTGACAGGAAAAAGCGCATTGCCGAAATCAAAAGCATATGATATTTCCAAACTGGACGAATATGTGACGTTTAACAAGCTCGCTCCAGGGACATATACATATATGGTTTTTGCGACGAACGGCACGAAGACGAATTTTGTTCTGACAAATAAGAGTTTCACGGTATCCAATGAGGAAGTAACGGAAACCGGAGAAACGAACGCTGCCGGAGAGGCAGAAGAAAAAACTGCCACAACGGACACAATGAGTATTTCCAACGGCACATCACTGCCGGCAGGAATGAAAAAAGGTCAGTTTGTGAGCATTCAAGGCACAGTGACTTCCGCTGAAACGAATATTACGTCTTTAACAGTTGGTGTTTACGACAAAGACGGCAAAATGGTTTGCGGAAAATCTGCTGAACCGAAGGCGAAATCTTACAGTGTGAAGAAATTAGATGAATTTCTGACGTTCAACGAATTAGAAAACGGCGAATATACTTATAAAGTGATTGCCACGAACGGCGCAAGCACGGATTATGTCGTAGTTTCTCAGAAATTCGCAGTTTCTGACGACGGGAAAACACAGCCTTCAGAAGAAAACACAACTGAACAAACCACTGAACAGACGACAGAACAGACAACGGAAGAAAAGAATACTACTTCATCCGGAGCAACGACACCGACGGCAACCGGACAAGATGCCATTACGATTACAGGCGGAACAGAAGTTCCGGACAAATTAGCGAAAGGCAAATCTGTAATTGTGAAAGGAACAGTGACTTCCGCTGATTCTGATTTAACTTCTTTGACGGTGGGCATTTACGACACGACTGGAAAATTAGTCAGCGGGAAAACGGCAATTCCGAACGCAAAGACTTATGATGTTTCAAAACTGGATAATTACATTGAATTTGACAAGTTGCCTGACGGAACATATGCGTATATGGTATTCGCAAGCAACAGCGTGAACAAGAATTTTGTTATGGTGAATAAAGCATTTACAGTAGGAGAAGGGCAAGTTGCCTCTGATGCGATTGCAATTGCGAACGGAACGACAGTTCCTTCCTCACTTGCCAAAGGTAAAGGCATTGTCGTCAAAGGAACAGTGGCTTCCGCTAATTCGGCAATTAGTTCTTTAACCGTGGGCATTTACGACAAAGACGGAAAAATGGTCAGCGGGAAAACTGTTGAACCGAAGGCAAAAACTTACAATGTCAACAAAGTGGACAAAGACATTGAATTTGACAAATTAGCCGCAGGCAGCTACAGTTATAAAATTATTGCTTCCAACGAAGCGAATAAAAATTATGAACTGGTGAACCAGAGTTTCAGCGTGACAGACGGCACAGACATTATGACGATTAAAGACGGGACGACTGTTCCGGACACGTTGAAAGCCGGCAAGGCAGTTTCGGTGAAGGGCGTTGTTTCTTCCGCTAATTCGAACATGAGTTCTGTGACTGTTGGTGTTTATGACAAGAATAAACAACTCGTAACAGGGAAATCCGCAGCACCGAATGCGAAAACTTACGACGTAGCGAAATTAGACAATTACGTTGAATTTGACAAATTAACAGACGGGAATTATACCTACATGGTATTTGCAAGTAATTCCACGAATGCCGACTATGTGATTGTCAGCAAAGACTTCACCGTTGGCGAAGGTTCTGTCAGTAATCCGCAAGCAGGCACAACAGACGGAGTAACCTTAACGAATGGAACAAGTATTCCCGAAACGATTTCCAAAGGCAAGCCAGTTACCGTAAAAGGCACAGTTTCTTCCGATGAAAAAATTACCGCTGTAACGGTTGCTGTTTACGATGCGAACAACAAATTAGCCACAAGCAAATCAGTTGCGCCGAATGCGAAATCTTACGACTTGAAAAACGTGGACAAATACATTGAATTTGATAAACTTCCGGCAGGGGCTTACACTTACCGTGTAGCCGTTACCACAACCGGAAAGAAAGACATCACCGCAGACAAGCAGACATTCAATGTAAAATAATTCAACACTGAAAAGTAAAATCTCCGGAAAATTAAAATTTCCGGAGATTTTTTTAAAGATTTAAGTCGCTGTGTGTTCCCGTTCTGGAAAGGGATAATACTAATTTGTCTTCTTGGTACTGATAAACAAGTAACCAATCCGGCTGAATGTGACATTCACGGTATTTGTTCCATTTACCGGTTAAAGCATGGTCTTTGTTTTCTTCTGGCAAAGATTCGCCATTTAAAAGAGTGTCAACAACTCGGTCAAGAAGTTGTATATCATAATGGCGTTTTATGATTTTTTTATAGTCTTTTTTGAATGAACTGGTCAGGGATAATTTATATTTCCGCATCGTTTTCACTCTCTTGTTTCATTTCTTCTTCCATTTCAGCTCGAAATTCTTCAAAACTGGAATAATATTTTGTGTCAGGGTCTTCCAGAAGAGCCTCAGTTTCAATGCGTGCGATTAAATTTTCGTCGGCGAAAAGTTCAATAAATTCACGCATTTTCCGTTCAGAAAGGGAAGCTAAAACACTAACAGCGAGTTCTTTGGTTTTCATGAAAAATCACCTCATTAAAAATATTTCTACATTCAGCATAGCACAAATTTGAACATTTGTCAATAGCATTGGAAAAAAATTTTGAAAAAACACTTGACAAAGGAGAAAAGATATGATATACTATATGTGTACTAAGAAGAATAATACATTTGTCACAACAAAAACAGCAGAAAGGAGAGACAGCCATGTTTGATATTGATTTAATGAGCCGAGTGCCAATTTATGAACAGATTTACCAGAAAGTCATTGAATTGATTCTGAAAGGCGTGCTGAATGAAATGGACAAATTGCCCAGTGTGCGCACATTAGCGACGGAATTAGGCGTTAATCCGAATACTGTTGCGAAAGCATATGCCCTTCTGGAGCGTGACAAAATTATTTGTTCATTGGCAGGAAGGGGGAGTTTTATTGCGAAACCGGATAAATTGCTTGCGCAGAATAAAATTCTGAAAGAATTTGATTTTTCGGTAGAACGTGCGCTGGAAATGGGCGTTTCCGTGGAAACGTTACAGCAAAGAATTATTCACATTCAGAGCGAACAGGCTCAACAAAACGAACAGGAAGAACAGGGGGAAAGTTCATCATGATGACATTGAAGAATGTAGTGAAACAGTTTGATGAATTTAAAGCATTAGACGGCGTGAATTTAACCATTCCGAAAGGAACGGCTTTCGGGCTTTTAGGGTCGAACGGTGCAGGAAAGTCAACGATTCTGCGCTTATTCAGCGGAATTTACAGAGCGGAAAGCGGAGAAGTGTTAATTGATGAAGAACCCGTTTACGACCATGTGAACGCTAAACAGAAAGTGTTTTTCATCAATGACGAAACAGTACAATTCGGAACGTACACGTTGAAACAGCTGAAAAAATTTTATCAGCAGTTTTATCCGAATTTTTCGGAAGAAATTTTCCAACGGCTGGAAAATATCATTCAACTTCCGATGGACAGGAAAATCAGCACATTTTCCAAAGGAATGAAACGGCAGGCAATTGTCATTATTGGCATAGCGTGCTGCACGCCGTATTTGCTGTTAGATGAAGCATTTGACGGACTTGACCCGACAATGCGGATTATCGTGAAGAAAATGCTGGTTGACGCAATGTGCGAACGGGAATTGACTGTTGTCATTTCTTCCCATAACCTGAAAGAAATTAATGAAATGTGTGATACAGCAGCATTACTTCACCAAGGGAAAATTGTCTTCAATCGGGAATTAGACAGCCTGAAAGGGGCAGTGCATAAAGTACAAACCGCATTTCGGGATAAGGAAAAACTTTTCCGGAGAGAAGATTTTCCGGAACTGGAAATTTTGCATTTTGAGAAAACGCAAAGCATTTATCATATTATCATCAAAGGCACGGAAGAAGAAATCCGGAAGGCATTGCAGCCGCATGACCCGTTAGTGGTGGATTTAATTCCGTTATCACTGGAAGAAATTTTCATTTATGAACTGGAGGTGTTAGGCTATGACAGCAAAGTTTTTGAATAAATATCCGGTCAGAAATGCAATTCGGGTAATTGAACAGAACCGGAAATTTGCGATTATTTTAAGCATTTTATTTTTGTTAGGTGCGCCGTTGACAATGGGTTCGCTGTTGTCGGAAGTTTACCGGGAAGCGTGGGAAAATGCGCATGATGTGCCTTATTCCGGAATGTATGATGCCGTGGGGGCATATGCAGTCATTGGCGTATGTTGTGCGAGTGTAGCCGTAGCATTAGGCATTGTGTGCGGAGTGCGTGCATTCGAAGACGAATGGAATAAAAGCCGAGTAGATATGCTTTATGCATTGCCGCTGAACGGAACGGAACGGTTTTTCAGCAATTACATTGGCGGTTTAGTCATGTATCTTGTGCCATATATCGTTTCCACGTTAATCAGCTGGATCATTTTGTTAATTATGATGCCCATGATTGAAAATCTTTCGCCGGAAAGTTTCACAGAAGAATTTGGAATGGAACTTCCCCGACTTTACTTGTATTACTTTTTAGGCACATTTGGTTTAGGGCTGTTAATGTGGATGTATTACACGATTACCGCAATTTCAGCAAGTTGCTGCGGAACGTTATTTGAAAACATTTACACAAGCATTTTATTAAATTTGTTAATTCCAGGAACATTTGCAGCAGTATTAGGCGTAATTACAGCGCATGTAGAAGGCTTAGAATTTGAATATTCGTGGCATTTCATGGGTTACATGAGTCCAATAGGCGGTTTAATTTACTTAGTTTACATGATTAGCGAATTAGTCATTGACCAGTCAAGTTCTATTTGGTATTACGGTGAATATACCGGAGGGGAATTTACCCAGAAAGGGTTAATTCCGGCATATGTCCGCTGGGCAATTACAGTAATCATTATCACAGCTGCTTTACTTGTTTTAGCATGGAAATTATATCAGTACCGGAAAGCGGAACATGTCGGAAAACCGTTTGTGTATTCATGGATTTATCATTTAGTGATTACTGCCATTACCGTATGCATTTTATGTATTAGTTCAGCGGAAGATGATTTCTTGCCGGCAGTGATTTTATTCAGCGCAATTGTTTATTTCATCATGGAAGTTGTCCGGAAAAGAGGATTTAAAAAATTCTGGAAAAGCATCATTACTTATGCACTGACAGTCATTCTTTCTATTGGCTTGTACGTTTTAACGATAGCCACGGAATGCTTCGGCAGAGTGAATTATGTTCCGCCTGTTTCAATGATTACAGCGGCGGAATTGCAATTCAGCGACAGAAACATGGATAATCAAGACTTTGTATTAAGCTACACTGATAAAGAAACCATTCAGAAAATTACAGAATTTCATCAACACTATCTGGAAAATCATGACACATTAGAAGAACAAATTGACACCGCCGGAGAAGAATTTCCGTTTATATTAAATTACTATTATGATGCCTCTAATCCCTATGGCAATTACAGCTATGAAACCTATGATAAAAACGCTGCAATCAATAGTTATTCAGAATATGAATATTATGAAGAATATACAACGCCTTCTATGGAAATTCCGGAATATCAAATTTCTTTAATGTATCACACCATAGCCGGAACGAGTATTTACAGGGAATATTCCCTGTATCCGGACGAATACGCAGAATTTTTAAATGTTTACCTCGGCACGGAAGCCTATGCAGAAGCCGGAAGTCAGTACATGGTGCGAACCCTGCAACAAGCATTAACCCACTATAACGAACAAACGCACCGTTCCGAAATGAACCAGAATACTTTAACAGTCTCTGACAATCGTTCTCAATCCAACAACACACAAACATTAAAACTTCCCGACGCAAAAGAAAATTACTTGCAATTAGCGGAAGCCTACCGGAAAGATTTGGAAACATTTGATTTCAATCATTGTTTTCATGATGTCATTTGTTGCTATGTTGAAGGCGTTCCCGTGTATGACAGTTTCAGTGAAACATTAACATTACTTGAAAAATGGGGCTTTAAGGCAATAGACCAATCCGGAATCATTCTTTCGGAATACACCGAAGAAACTCTTGAAGTGCAGATTTACGCACCGGAAAATTATTTCACAGGCGCATTACAATATCCAACATTCCGAATGAATGTCGGAAATCATACAATGTTATTCCGTGAAGGGCGTGCAGACTATCAGGACGTATTCATCAACACGGACGACATCGCAACGTATTATCCGGAATTTGGGAAATTGCTTGACTGCGCAAGGAAACAATACATTAGCAGCGAACCATGTTATTTAATGATTATTAACGGAAATGGGTATTTCATTCCGGAAAAATTCAGCAGTTATGCGGAAGCTCTGATTCAGAAAGGCTATAACTATTATCGGGATAATTTATTTTTCACGAAACCGAACGCAACTTTTTAACTTTTCTGAACTTTCTAAACAAGCAGGTTTCCTTTCCATCTTTAAGATATAAGCAGAACGGCATAGCATAACGCTATGCCGTTCCGGCGTTTTATTCCGTGAATCATTAACTTTCCGTTTCTTCTGTGCCTTTACGCCGTGCATTTCCTGAAGAAGTCGCCTCATCGTGAAGGAGTTTTTCACGAGCATAAGCCTGTTGTTTTAATTCTTCATCGGCGTTAAGTTCCCGAAGAAGTGCAATTGCCTTGTGAATTTCAGGAATTTGTGTCGTTGCTTCCAAATCCATAAGATCCCCTTCTGTTTCAGCGTTAATCAAAGTCAGCCAGTCTTTCATTCTGTCCATGAGAATACCAATCCTTTCTGTTCATGTTAAGTGAGTTTTATTCTTAAATTCCGAAACACTTATGTTAGCTCTTTCAGCGGCGTTTTCCACGGTCAAAATACCCTCTTTAACAAGTTGAGCCAAAGCGGATAAAAAACCTTCTTCTATGCCGATTGCTTTTCCTTTTTCTAAGCCTTTTTTTAGTCCGATAGCTTCGCCTTTTCGTTGGGCATTTCCTAAAGCAGTCGCTTCATCATGAAGGCGTTTTTCACGGTAATGAACCTGCTGTTGTAATTTTTCGTCGGCATTAAGTTCCCGAAGAAGGACAATCGCCTTGTGAATTTCGGGAATTTGCGTGCTTGTTTCTAAATCCATAAGATCACCCTCTGTTTCAGCGTTAATTAAAGTCAGCCAGTCTTCCATTGGTTTATGTTTTGCGGAGCGGTTTATTTTTTTCAGTTCGAAAAAGTGAATATCTAATTTTTCGGAAAGTAATTCATGACGATGTTTTTCGAGAACCTGAAAATGGGAATGATAAGCGGCATCTTCAAAAAAATTGAAATTAATGATGTTAATGCAAATGGTTTTCGGCAATTCGCTGTATTCATCGCCAGAACCGAGTTCACTTGAAAAGATTTTCGCCCAGTAGAACAAAGTTCTGTCACCGAAATCCCATTCAGCGTTGACCTGCATTTCAATGTTGATGATTTTCCCGTCAACACGCATTTTAAGGTCAAGCCGGCTGAATTTCTGGTCTAAAGAATCCGGCGGAAGTTCAACATTCTGAATGAAAATTTCCTGAATAGAACCTCGTTCCATTTCGAGTAAATCTTCCAGAAAAGCGGTAATAATTTCATCATTTTTCTGGTCGCCGAACACACGTTTGAAAATAATGTCCAGCTTAAGTTTAATAATTTTTGCATTTCTGTCCATGGGAATACAATCCTTTCTGTTTATGTTAAATGAGCCTTGTTCTTAAATTCCGAAACACTCATGTTAGCCCTTTCGGCGGCATCTTGTATGGTAATAATACCATCTTCCACGAATTTTGCAAGTGTAAGTAAAATGCCTTCTTCTATGCCGAGAGTTTTTCCTTCTTCTATGCCTTTACGCCGTGCATTTCCTAAAGCAGTCGCCTCATCGTGAAGACGTTTTTCACGGTAATGAACCTGCTGTTGTAATTTTTCGTCGGCGTTAAGTTCCCGAAGAAGCACAATTGCCTTGTGAATTTCCGGAATTTGCGTGCTTGTTTCCAAATCCATAAGATCACCCTCTGTTTCAGCGTTAATTAAAGTCAGCCAATCTTCCATCGGTTTATGTTTTGCGGAGCGGTTTATTTTTTTCAGCTCGAAAAAATGTATGTCTAATTTTTCGGAAAGTAATTCATGACGATGTTTTTCGAGAACCTGAAAATGGGAATGATAAGCGGCATCTTCAAAAAAATTGAAATTAATGATGTTAATGCAAATGGTTTTCGGCAATTCGCTGTATTCATCGCCAGAACCGAGTTCACTTGAAAAGATTTTCGCCCAGTAGAACAAAGTTCTGTCACCGAAATCCCATTCAGCGTTGACCTGCATTTCAATGTTGATGATTTTCCCGTCAACACGCATTTTAAGGTCAAGCCGGCTGAATTTCTGGTCTAAAGAATCCGGCGGAAGTTCAACATTCTGAATGAAAATTTCCTGAATAGAACCTCGTTCCATTTCGAGTAAATCTTCCAGAAAAGCGGTAATAATTTCGTCGTTTTTCTGGTCGCCGAACACACGTTTGAAAATAATGTCCAGCTTAAGTTTGATAATTTTTGCATTTCTGTCCATGGGAAACACCTGCTTTCTGTTTGATTAGTATTATTATAACATAAAAACAGAAGTTTGTCAAATATTTATGCCTGTAATTACGCATATTACAGGCATAAATGAATAAAAAATAAATTCAGGAAGAAAATTTTTTCGAGTTTTTCTGAAAAAGAATTGCCGCTGTAAGACCTGCCGTCAATGCTGCACAAATTCCTCCGGCGGCGGAAGTTAGCCCACCAGTGAAAATGCCTAATGCGCCTTTTTCCTGAATGGCTTCCCGAACGCCTTTCGCTAATAAATGTCCGAATCCTGTTAATGGCACGCCTGCCCCTTCTCCGGCGAAATCTAATAAAGGCTGATACCAGCCTACAGCTGAAAGAATCACCCCTGTCACGACGTAAGCCGTTAAAATTCTTGCCGGGGTAAGCCTTGTGTAATCAATAAATAATTGTCCTATAGCGCAAATCATTCCCCCGATGAGAAATGCTTTAATGAACGCAATCAGCATGAACTTTCCTCCTGACTTGTAATTTCTACTAAATGGCAAATACTTGGAATACTTTCTCCTTGTGCGGGAGACATTGCCGAAAGTAAAGCCCCTGTTGCCGCAAAAAGAATTTTCCGGAATTCATGATGTTCTAATTTAGGAAGAAAATACCCACAGAGTAAACTTGCTGAACAGCCGCACCCTGAACCGCCTGCATGAGTATCTTGTTTTTGTTCGTCGAACATGAGCATTCCGCAATCCTGATGTTGTTCTTTCAGGTTCACGCCTTGTTTTAATAATAAATCCATTAACAGAAGTGAACCGACATTGCCTAAATCGCCTGTTACAACAGCGTCATAATCTTCCGGTTTAGTTTTCGTGTCCTGAAGATAGCGCAGAATTGTATCTGCCGCCGCCGGTGCCATAGCTGCGCCCATATTAGACGCATCTGTCACGCCTAAGTCAACGACTTTCCCAATGCAGCCGCCTGTAATGCAGGGAGCGTTTCCCTCGGCGGACACCACAACCGCACCGGAAGCCGTGCATGTCCATTGTGCTGTGGGCGTTCTTTGCCCTCCGTAAGACAAGGGAAAGCGAAATTGCCGTTCAGCCGTGGAAAAATGGGAAGAAGTCACAGCAGCAGTTCTGTTAGAATATCCGCCGTCAACGAGGATTCCGGCGAGGAAAAGACTTTCCGCCATTGTGGAACACGCCCCGTAAACGCCTAAAAACGGAATTTTCGTTTTTTTAGCGGCGAAACTCGAGCCTGTGCATTGATTAATTAAATCTCCGGCAATCAGACAATCAATGTCGAACTCCTGAAAATGCCCTTTTTGCAGGGCGAGTTGAAACGTTTTCGCCTGTAGCTGACTTTCCGCCCGTTCCCAAGTAGATTCGCCGAAAGTAGGGTCGGGGACGATTTCGTCAAAATAGCCTTTCATAGGACCTTCACCTTCTTTTTTTCCGACGACGGAAGCGAAACTGGAAATAGGGCGGGGCTTGTTAAAGCGGATACTTGAACCAATTTTCATGTTGAAAACCTCCTTTTTTTCACTATGCCCGAAAAGTGTCAATTTATGCAAAAAGCACCCTGTTTAAGGGTGCTGAAAATTATAATTTGAATTTATCTTCTATGCTTGTAAATTCAATATGTTTATATTTATATTCAATTAAAAGAAGTTGAATTTCTGGATTTCCGCTTTTCTGGGTGTTGTCAATGGCAAGCTGAATAAAGCCGTCAATATTTCCTTGATTCAGCAAATTCCAACTAATAAAAATTAAAATTGCTTCTATGAAATTATTTTCAATGGCAAATTCTAAAATTTCTTCAAAATGTTCTTTCATGTAGGCGACTAATTCCGGCATTTCCGGACAAAGAACCAGAAACCGACAAAGAAGTAAATACTTCACTTCTGTTTTCATTTCCACAGAAAAGTTTTTCGTTCTTAACATTTGAATTTGTTCCATTAAGTGAACATGATCAGAAGAGTTTTCAGGAACAAGTGAAATTTCTACTTTTTCGCCATTTCCTGAAACAGGAATAGGAATAAAAATTGTTTTCAGTTTTTCACAGTCTGAAAACGCAAATTTCCCGATATGGGCGATATGTTCCGGAAGGTGAACATTAGTCAAACAGTTACAGTGACAAAATGCCTTAAATTCGATATATTTCACGCTGTCCGGAATGTTGATATTCATTAAATTTTTACAGCTCATGAAGGCATTCCATTCGATTTTGGTCACGCTGTCCGGAATATTAATACTGGTCAATTTTTCACAACCTGCAAAGGTAAAATATTTGATTTCGGTGACACAGTTGGGAATGTCAATACTGGTTAAATTCTGACAATCTTCAAATGCAGCTTCTTCAATTTCCGTTATACTGTCCGGAATATGAATATTTGTTAAATTTTCACATTGATAAAATGCCAATGCTCTGATTTTCTTTACGCCATCCGGAATCACCACTTCTGTCACGCCATCTTCTTCGGTGTATCGTTTTAACACGCCGTTTTCAATTTCGAAAGCCATGTTGCACCTCCTGAAATTTATAATTTGAATTTGTCTTCAATGCTTGTAAATTCAATATGTTTATATTTATATTCAGTTAATGTCACTTGAATTGTCGGGTCTCCGGTTTTCTGGGTGTTTTCAATGGCAAGCTGAATAAAGCCGTCAATATTTTGCTGATTCAGAAAATTCCAGCTAATCAGAATGAGAACGGCTTCTATTAAGTTATGCTGAATGGCAAAAGCGAAAATTTCTTCAAAATTATTCTTCATGTAAGCCACTAATTCCGGCAGTTCCGGACAAAGAATTAAAAACCTGCATAGAAGTAAATATTTTGTGTTTAAGTCCATTTTTACGGAAAAATTTCTTGTTCGTAACATCTGAATTTGTTCCATTAGGGGAGTATAGTTCAACATATTCAATTTTCCGCCCATTAAAGGAATAGTAGTAGAAAAATTTTCAGGAACGAGTGAGATTTTCACTGTTTCGCCATTTCCTGAAACAGGAACAGGAATAAAAATTTCTTTCAGCTTTCCACAGCCTGAAAACGCAAGTTTTCTGATATAGGTAATTTTTTCCGGAAGGCAGATAGTTGTCAAATTTGCGCAGCCTGAAAATGCACCTGCTCCAATTTCCGTCATATTTTCCGGAAGGTGAATACTGGTCAAGCATTCACAATGAAAAAATGCATTATCTCCGATTTTCGCCACGCTGTCGGGGAGGTGAATACTGATTAAATTTTTGCAAAAGTCAAAGGCAAATTTGCTGATTTCGGTGACACCGTCCGGAATGTCAATATTCATCAATTTTTCACAACCTGCAAAGGCACGCCGTTTGATTTCAGTGACACGATTTGAAATGTGAATATGGGTCAAATGTTTACAGCTGAAAAATGCTGCTTCTCCAATACTGGTGACGCTGTCAGGAAGGTGAATACTGGTCAGATGTTTACAATCTTTAAATGCGGATTCTCCGATTTCGGTTACGCCGTCGGGAATGGAAATTTCTGTCACGCCGTCTTCTTCTGTGTATTTTTTTAATATGTTTTGTTCAATTTCAAAAGCCATTCTGCATTCCTCGTTTCTGATTTTATTTCTAATATTTCATTTCAAACCACGCCCCCTGTGGAGCGATCCCCTATCCCTAATATCTTTAATCCACGCCTTTCGGCGACCCTTATCCTCTAACATCAATCAAGCACAAACTTGACCGGAAGTAATTCACTTAATGAATAAATTTTATGATTAGAAAGTAAAATCATCATTTCTTTCCCTTCTTCTTTCGGGCAAAATTCTGACAAAAATTGCCGGCACGCTCCGCAAGGCGGACAAAAAGTGGAAGGTTTCCCGACTTCCCCGCCGGAAATGGCAATAGCGGAAATTTCCCGTTCTCCGTCGGAAACGGCTTTACTGACGGCGACTTTTTCGGCGCAGATTCCCAAAGGGTAAGAGGAATTTTCGACGTTACAGCCAGTGTAAATTTTCCCGTTAGCGGTTAGTACTGCCGCCCCCACGGAAAAACCGGAATACGGGCAATAAGCGGAAAGTCTTGCCTGTTCGGCTTCTTTCTGTAATTTTTCATATAATTCAAAATTATTATAATTATTATTTTCATACATTAAATCTAAATTCAACAATATCACCGTCCTGCATGATGTAGTCTTTCCCTTCACTGCGGAGCAAGCCTTGTTCCCGTGCGGCGGCTAAAGACCCGCATTTCTGCAAATCGTCGAAAGAGACGATTTCCGCCCGAATGAAACCTTTTTCGAAATCGGAATGAATTTTTCCAGCGGCTTGCGGGGCTTTTGTGCCTTTGCGAATCGTCCACGCACGGACTTCTTTTTTTCCGGCGGTCAAAAAAGAAATCAGACCCAGAAGAGAATACCCCGTCTGAATTATTCGGGTTAAGCCGGATTCTTTCAAGCCAAGCTCTTCTAAGAATAGCTGCTTATCTTCCGGAGACAGTTCAGCAATTTCCGCCTCAGTCTGCGCACAAATCGGCAGAACGGCGGCTCGCTCTTCCTCGGCGATTTTTTTCACTGATGAATAATGCTCTTGTGTGTCAAGAGTAGCAAAATCCGATTCGGATAAGTTAGCGGCGTAGATGACAGGTTTCCGTGAAAGCAGTGGTGTATCCTGTAAGTAAAATTCTTCCTCATCAGAAACGGGAAAGCTCCGAGCGGGCTTGCCGTCCTCTAAGTGCGCTAAAAGGCGTGCAAAGAAATCCACCTGTGCTTGCATTTTTTTGTCGCCTTTGGCGGCTTTTTTTGCTCTGTCGATACGTCGCTGAATAGTCTCTATATCAGAAAAAATTAACTCTAAATTAATTGTTTCAATATCTCGTGACGGGCATATACTGCCGTCAACATGAATGATTTCTGGGTCTTCAAAACACCGCACCACATGGACGATAGCATCGCATTCCCGAATATCGGCTAAAAATTTGTTGCCGAGACCCTCACCCTGTGATGCGCCTTTGACGAGACCGGCGATGTCGACAATCTCCAGCGTAGCGGGTGTGACTTTGTCGGGGTCATATAAGCTCGATAAAAAATCAAGGCGTGGGTCTGGGACTGCTACCACGCCTATATTTTTGTCTATCGTCGCAAAAGGGAAATTTGCCGCTTGTGCGGCATTTCCCCCACATAAAGCGTTAAATAGTGTCGACTTCCCGACGTTGGGCAATCCAACCATTCCTATTTTCATAATCATATCTCTTCTTTCTGAGCATAATTTTTTAAAATAATAGCAAGAGGGACTATCTTTGCGTATGCAGTGGTGTTCACCACTTAGCGAGACCATTATTTATTATTATGGGTCTCCCGTTACTGAAAACTTATAAAAAGTTGTAAAACAAACTTTTATGTTCCATTCCCTGTTCAATGTGTCCGCTTTTGAAATCGCAAGCAATTCCTCACGTTTGGTATAACACTCCGAAGGCGTAAATTCCCGACTAACGTATCGGTACACATCTGCTTTTCCTTGAATATGGAACGATGCAGATTTTACGTTTAAGATTTAACTATTAAATCCCTCCTGCTACTATTTTAGTATAGCACATTTTTTTGCGCTTGTCAAGTCTTTTGTGCAAATTTTTTAAAATTTTTTTTGAAAACCCCTTGACAAATGGCAATTCATCTGATATAATAAGAAAAAAAAATGGAGGGATAAACATGATTAAGTTATCAATTCGGGACAGCGAAAAGCTCTGGCTTACTGTCCACGACGACATCGGCACCGCTATCAGCACACTCGCCAAAGGCGTGGCATACACGCTGAAAGCCATATCAGCCCATAGCGGGCAGCCCCTGAAGAGCTTAGCGGCAGATTTTATTCTTCAGGTCATCACCCTGACCGATGAAGACAAAGGCGAAGACAAAGACGACGACAGCGACGACGGCAAAAAACCCCGTCCGCCCCCGTGATTTTTTCTTGACATCGTCGGACTTTTGTGGTATACTATAGGTAGGGGTACTCGCAGACTTCCCCGCATGTGTGGGGAGTCTTAGGGATATAGGTCTTTTTATTTATCACGGTGCTTTTAAACCGTGAGTCTTTTCCCCGCGTATGCGGGGGTGATCCCACGGTTCTGACTGTCCGTCAAGAACAAGCCGACTTTTCCCCGCGTATGCGGGGTAGTACCCCCTGATTTTACAAAGTCCCCGCTCCGGCTGGAGCTTTCCCCGCGTATGCGGGGTGACCCTTTTTGGGTGTAAAAAATCTTTATGCACGCTTTTGTGCATAAAGATAGAATTTCACGCCGTTAGTGAAAGCAGTATGATTTAAATCAGGTAAAATTAAGATACAAGTGTATACAAACTGATACAACTGATACTGATACTGAAACTGAAACTGATACTGAAACTGAAACTGATACTGAAACTGAAACTGATACTGAAACTGATACTGAAACTGAAACTGAAACTGATATATATCCTAACGGATATATATTATTGGGGGTGGGGGGGTTGAAATTTATTGAGGTGATATGATAATGCCAATTTTTAACAACGAGTGGGACACACTACTTTCTGACGAGATGAAAAAGCCGTATTACTTGACTTTGCGGGAGTTTCTAAAGCATGAATACTCTACACAGATTATTTATCCGCCTATGCAAGAAATTTATACTGCTTTGCGTTTAGTGCCTTACAGCGCAGTCAGGGTTGTGATTTTAGGGCAAGACCCCTACCACAGCCCAAACACTGCACACGGGCTGGCGTTTTCTGACCGTTCAGGAGCCGTTCCTCCCTCACTCAAAAATATTTATAAAGAAATTTTATCTGATTTAAATATTGATAATACACACTCAAGCGGAAATTTAACCTGTTGGGCGGAACAGGGCGTACTTCTTTTAAACACCGTTTTAACTGTTCGTCAGGGGCAAGCCGGCTCTCATCGTGGGCAAGGCTGGGAAACGTTCACGGACGAAATTATTCGTTTGCTAAATCTTCGAGAAGACCCGATTGTGTTCATGTTATGGGGAAACAACGCTAAAGCGAAAAAAGTTCTGATAACTAATCCGGCGCATTTAGTACTGGAATCGGCGCACCCGTCGCCGCTGTCTGCAAAAAATTTTTTCGGGTGTAAGCATTTCTCAAAGTGTAATGCTTTTTTAGAAAGTAAAAATTATCAACCCATAGATTGGAGCGTGAAATAAGTGCTGTATTCTTTTGAAGTATTCCCCCCGAAACCAACGACACCTATCGAAAAAGTTTCCGCTTGTTTTGCGGAAATTTCAGCGTTAAAGCCGGATTATATTAGCGTGACTTATGGAGCAGGCGGCGGAACGGCAGGCGGTGAAGTGACTTGTGCTTTAGCGGCACGTTTACAGGACGAGTTCCACACACCGGCAGTTGCGCATTTGCCGTGCATTTCCTACACACGGGAAGAAATTTCTGCCGTATTAGCGGACTTTCAAGCCCACGGTATCACGAAAATTTTAGCTTTACGGGGAGACAGAAGCCCGAACAGACCGGAAAAGCATGATTTCCGGCACGCAAGCGATTTACTCCACTTCATTCGGGAGCAAGGGCAGGGGGAATTTTCCCTTTACGGGGCATGTTATCCGGAAGTTCACCCAGAGGCGAAAAGTGCCGCTGCTGATTTACAAAATTTAAAAAGAAAAGTTGATGCAGGGGCGGAGCAATTAATTTCACAATTATTTTTTGATAATCAAGTATTTTATGATTTTATGGAAAAATGTGAAATTTTAGGCATTACTGTCCCCATTGAGGCGGGAATTATGCCCGTAACGAGTGCAAGCCAAATTCAGCGCATGGTGAGTTTATGCGGGGCAAGTTTACCCAGAAAATTCACTGCCATTATGCAGAAATGGGGCGATAATCCGAACGCTTTACGAGATGCGGGGATTGCTTATGCGGTTGACCAGATTGTTGATTTAGCGGCGAACGGCGTTGACGGGGTGCATTTATACACAATGAATAATCCGGAAGTAGCGAAAAGAATTACCACAGCTGTTTCGGGCATATTAGGAAGAATATGACCATTTCTGAATTATTACAAAAAAGCATAACTCCGAAATATTGCTGGAAATATTTTTTAAAAAACGAATTAGAAGATATTCTGTTAGGGGAAGACATTCAGAACCATTTAGCACAATGTGAAGCAGTATGTTTATTTTGCGCAACATTAGGGCAACAAGCAGATGAATTAATCCGGCGGGCGCAAGTGAAAGATATTTCGGAAGGCTTTACAGCGGACACATTAGCGAGTAATTTCATTGAAGAATTTTGCGATAAGGCGGAAAAAGAAATTATTTCGCATTTTCCGGGAAAATATTTTACATGGCGGTTCAGTCCTGGTTACGGAGATATGCCGTTAAGCGTGCAGGGAAAATTTTTAAGCAAGCTAAACGCTGAAAAAAGAATTGGCGTGCATGTACATGAAAGCGGATTACTAATTCCGTTGAAATCAGTCACAGCAGTGATTGGCATATCGGAAAAGCCTCTTCCCGTTAAGAAAAAGGGCTGTGCAATTTGTCAGTTAGCGGAAAGCTGCACATACAGAAAGAAAGGTGAACACTGCAATTGAACGCAGAATTAACAGAAACATTAAAGCAGAAATTTTTGCTTTTAGACGGCGGAATGGGAACAATGCTACAAAATTCCGGATTAGCTGCCGGAGGAGTTCCGGAAATGCTGAATTTCACCGAACCGGAAAAAATTATTGCCATTCATCGGGCGTATGTGCAAGCCGGAGCGCAAGTCATTTATACGAACACGTTCGGCGCAAACCGTTTGAAAATGGCAAGTACGCATCATTCCGTAAGGCAAATTATTCAGGCGGCAATTGCCAATGCGAAAAAGGCAGAACCGGAATATATTGCTTTAGACATAGGACCAATCGGGCAATTATTAGAACCGTCCGGAACGTTGAAATTTGAAGAGGCATATTCCATTTTTCAGGAACAAATTGAAGCCGGAAAAGATGCAGATATGATCATTTTTGAAACTATGACGGATTTACGGGAAGTCCGTGCCGGAGTGCTTGCCGCAAAGGAACACAGCGACAAGCCAATTTTTGTGACAATGAGCATGGAAGAAAACGGCAGAACGTTCACGGGGTGTGAAATTCCGGCAATGGCACTCACGTTAGAGGGCTTAGGCGTGGACGCTATCGGGGTGAATTGTTCTTTAGGACCGGAAGAATTAGTTCCCATTGTGAAACAGCTTTGTGAATGGACAACATTGCCCGTTATTGTGAAACCGAATGCAGGCTTGCCTGACCCCTTAACGAATGCATATGATTTTGATGCGGAAAAATTCGCAAAATGCAGTGAAATTTTTGCGGAAATGGGAGCAGTCATTTTCGGGGGGTGCTGTGGAACAACGCCGGAACATATTCAAGCACTTTCGAAAATGCTTTCCGGAAGAAAACCGGTTCAGAGAAAAATAACTATTCCGGCAGCAGTATGTTCAGCGAATAAGACAGTGATTTTAAATCAGCCGAGAATTATTGGAGAACGCATTAACCCGACAGGGAAAAAGCGTTTTAAACAGGCGTTAATGGAAAAAGACAGAAATTATATTCTTCAGCAGGCAATTCAGCAAATCGAAGCCGGAGCGGATATTTTAGACGTGAATGTAGGACTTCCGGAAATTGACGAAACGGAAATGATGAAAGACACTGTGCAATCTTTGCAAAGCATTACAGACACGCCATTGCAGTTAGATTCCACGAAACCGGAAGCCTTAGAAGCCGGATTAAGGGTTTACAACGGGAAACCGATTGTCAATTCCGTGAACGGTGAAGAAGAATCCTTAAATTTAATTTTACCCTTAGTGAAGAAATACGGCGCAGCGGTTGTCGGATTAACATTAGACAAGAACGGCATACCGAAAACGGCAGAAGGCAGAGTGAACATTGCGGAACGCATTTTAGAAAAGGCATTATCTTTCGGCATACGGCGGGAAGATGTTTACATTGACTGTTTAACGCTGACCGCCTCAGCGGAACAAGAAGGAGTCATGCAGACATTAAACGCCTTACATGAAGTGAAAACAAAACTCGGCTTGAAAACCGTTTTAGGTGTATCGAATATTTCTTTCGGGTTGCCGAATCGGGAATTAGTGAACCGGAATTTTTTAGCAATGGCATTATCTTTCGGGTTAGATTTGCCAATTATTAACCCGAATGTGGAAAGCATGACAGCAGCAGTGCGGACATATAAATTATTAGCGAATATTGACCGGAATGCAGTGGAGTTCATTTCGCATTACGGGGGAGAACCGAAAGAGAATATTTCTCCGGAAAAGCAGGAAATTTCTTTATCAGCGGCAATTTCTTCCGGATTGAAAACGGAAGCCGGAAATTTAACGAAACTGCTTTTACAGACGAAAGAACCCATGCAAATTGTGAATCAAGAACTCATTCCGGCATTAGATGAGGCAGGCGTAAAATTCGAACAAGGGAAAATTTTCCTTCCGCAGTTGATTTCTTCAGCGAGTGCAGCGCAGTCAGCATTTGAAGAAATCAAAAATTATTTGTGTGAACACAATACAGAAGCCGTCAACAAGGGAATGATTATTTTAGCGACAGTGAAAGGCGACATTCACGACATCGGAAAAAACATTGTGAAAATTTTACTGGAAAATTACGGCTATCAAGTGATTGATTTAGGGAAAGATGTTGCATTCGAAGAAGTGGTAAACGCTACGGAAAAATATCATGCGCCTTTAGTAGGGCTTTCGGCGTTAATGACAACAACGTTGCCTTCTATGGAGAAAACCATTCAGTTACTCCGGAAAAATTGCCCTTGGTGTAAAACTGTTGTCGGCGGTGCGGTCTTAACGGCAGATTACGCCCGCCAGATTGGGGCGGATTTTTACGCTAAAGATGCGAAAGAAACCGTTGACATTGCGAAAAGAATTTTTAATAATTAAATTTTTAATTTTTGATTTGTGATTAAGTTTAGAAAGGATTTAAGATTTATGATTTCTGCAAAGCAGAAACAAGTCAGTTTCGGAACGGGGAAATTTTTGCAGGGCAGAAGAATTGCCTATAAAAGAATGATTATTGTTATGCTTTTGTTGTTCGTTCTGATTTTCGGCACGGCTTACGCCATCCGAATGAAAAAAATTTATCAGGGGGAAATCATTGCGAATGTTCCCGACCCTGAACAATATCCCGTCATGGGTGTGGACGTTTCCCGTTATCAGGGGAATATTGACTGGAAAACCATTGCTTCCCAGAATGTGACGTTCGCTTTTATTAAAGCCACGGAAGGCAGTTCTCATCAGGACATTACGTTTTCAAAAAACTGGCAGGAAGTCAGCGAAACGCCGATTTATGCGGGAGCATATCATTTTTTCAGTTTTGAAAGTTCCGGCGAAACGCAAGCGGAAAATTTCATTCAGACAGTAGGCGAATTAAGGGAAAACAGTCTTCCTCCGGTGATTGATTTAGAATTTTACGGAGAATACAGCGAAACACCGCTTTCCCGAAAAGAAACGAAAGCCATTCTTGACCCGTTATTGAAACGCTTAGAAGAATATTATCATGTTAAGCCAATTATTTACACCACAATTCGGGCATATTGTTATTATTTTCTGGGCGGGGGGTATGCGGATTATCCGCTGTGGTTCAGAAATGTTTATCAGGAACCGGCTTTAGACTGGACATTCTGGCAATATTCCGACCAGGGGAAATTAGAAGGCTATGACGGCATTCAGGCTGACCAGACGGAAATGTGCATTGACTTGAATGTCTACCGGCGGTCTTATGAAGACTTTTTAGAAGAATTTGCCCTGCCGGAACGTGCAGAAGAATTACTCGAACAAGAAAGCGAGGGAACGACATGACACCATTTTTCCTGAAATCTGCCTGTAAAGATTATCTCTGGGGGGGAAACCGCCTGCGGAATTACGGGAAAATTTCCACTCAGGAACGCATTGCGGAAAGCTGGGAACTTTCCTGTCACCCTGACGGGGAAAGTGTGATTTCTTCCGGAGAATTTGAAGGCATGACGTTAAGTGCATTTCTGAAAGAATATCCGGAAGCTGCCGGAATTTACAGTGAAAAATTTGACCGTTTCCCTGTGCTGATTAAATTAATTGATGCGAAAGAAAATTTATCCATTCAGGTTCACCCTGATAACGCTTACGCTATGCGCCATGAAAACGACTGGGGGAAAACAGAACTCTGGTATATTATCGAAGCTGAACCGAATGCGGAAATTATTTACGGCGTGAAACATGCCGTCACGAAAGAAGAACTCCGTTCCGCCGTGGAACAGCATCATTTGCCGGAATTATTAAACCATGTGCCAGTGAAAGCCGGAGATGTATTTTTCATTCCTGCCGGAACGGTTCACGCCATCGGGAAAGGCATTTTACTTGCGGAAATTCAGCAGACTTCCAATTTAACCTATCGTTTATATGATTACGACAGGGGAAGAGAATTGCACATTGAAAAGGCTTTATCCGTAGCGAAATTAACGCCTTCTGAAAATCCGCCTTTAGAAAATCCTGTCATTCGTGAGGGCTACACGGCGCAATATTTAAAACGCTGCCCGTTCTTCACGGTGCAGAAAATTACAGCCTCGGAAAGCAGTGTCGGCTATTATGACAGTTTCCGGCATTTGTTAATTTTAGAAGGGAATGCCTTCATGGAGATTGACGGGAAAGAAATTCCCATACACCGAGGAGACAGCATTTTCATTCCGGCGGGGGTATTCTGCCCGATACAGGGGAAATGCACCGCTTTGAAAACGTTCATGTCCCGAATGGAAAAGCCTGCCGACAAATTACAGCGGGTACGCCAAAGAATGATTTTATAATTTGATTTCATGTGTAAAAAAGCAATAGAAAAAATTTCTTTAAGAGGGATTTAACAGTTAAAACATTTTTATAAAATGTTATCATAAAGTAATATGAGGAGTGATTTACTATGCGAATAGTCTTGCAATATGGAGAATGGGTCGTTGTGGAATTAGATAAACCATTTTGTTGTACTCCAAAAGAAACCAGAGAAGCCTCATATGTGGCGTTCAACGTTAATGCAGACCAAAAATTACTTAAAGAAAAACTCTTTGAGTTACCTCAAGTGATGTGGCGAAGATCATTATTGGGCTTCCCAAGATATTATCATCAAGTGAATATAGAACAGAAGGATTTCCCTGAAAATGTCTTGCAAATCCTGAAAATTTTAAGGGTATTAAATGAAGACGGTACAGTAAATTCAAAATATGAGGATTCAAAATATGAGAATTGATAATCTCTCACTTATCCCTTGTTTTTTCATAAAAAGCAAGGGATTTTTTTATTTCCCTGAAAACTGATTTTTTCCTTGACAAATACAGAAAAATATGGTATACTGAAAATAGTTTTTGAAGAGAATCATAAAAACTGCTTTTCAGCAGAATCAATTAAGACAGGAGGATTCTTCGAATGAAATATTATGTCGGAATTGACCTCGGCGGAACGAATATTGTTGCCGCTGTTGTCGATGAACAGTATCAGATTTTGTCAAAAGCCAGCACCAAAACTAACCGCCCCCGTCCGGCGGAAGCCATTGCGGAAGATATGGCAGCAATGGCTTTGCAAGCTGTGAATGATGCCGGCTTGACCCTTGACCAGATTGAATGGGTGGGTGTCGGTACGCCTGGACTTGCCAACAGTCAGACCGGAATTGTGGAATTTTCGAATAATCTCGGGTTTGAAAATACGCCCCTTGCGGACTTAATCCGGAAGAAAATTGACAAGCCCATTTTCATTGAAAATGATGCCAATGCGGCGGCTTACGGGGAATATGTTGCCGGAGCAGCGAAAGGTTCTGTGAATGCGGTCTGCATTACTTTAGGAACGGGTGTCGGCGGCGGCATTATCATTGACGGGAAAATTTACGCCGGCTCGAATTTCGGCGGTGCGGAAATCGGGCATACGGTCATTCAGGTGAATGGTGCGCAGTGTTCGTGCGGAAGAAAAGGTTGTTTTGAGGCGTATTCTTCAGCGACGGGCTTAATTCGCATGACGAAAGAAAAAATGGAACAATATCCTGATTCCGCTATGCATGGCATTACCGCAGAACGCAACGGGAAAGTTTCCGCAAGAACGGCATTTGAAGCTATGCGCATGGGCGACAAAGCCGGAAAGGAAGTCGTTGACGACTATATTTTATATTTAGCGGCAGGCATTACGAATACAATCAATATTTTCCAGCCGGACGTGTTATGCATTGGCGGCGGTGTCTGCAATGAAGGCGACCCGTTATTACTTCCGATGAAAGCCCTTGTGGAAAAAGAAATTTACACCAGAAATTCCCCGAAAAACACAAAAATTGTCATTGCGCAGCTGGGCAATGATGCGGGCTTGATTGGTGCGGCATTTTTAGGGGCAGCGAAATCCTAACTTAAAATTTAAATTTAAATTTAAAATTTAACGCCTTTCCGGATTTGGAAGGGCGTTTTTAAAAATTTTCCAGTATGAAATCATGAAAACGGCATATACTAACGCTGTGAACAGGACAACACAGTTCACAGAAAGAGGTATCACCATGAACAACAGTATATGGGATAAAATTTGTCTGACACTGCTGATTATCGGCGGTATCAACTGGGGCTTAGTGGGTATTTTTGAATTTGATTTAGTGGCGTGGTTATTAGGCGGTTCGGCATCTGTACTGAGCAGGGCGGTTTACATTCTTGTAGCCGTTTCAGCGGTATGGTGTACGACATTATTATTCCGCTTAGACGACCACGAGGATTCGCATCAGATTCATTCTATCGGATAGTTCCGGAAAACAAACCCCCGTTTGTGAAAACGGGGGAATTTTTAGTGTAAGTTTAAATTTAAGTTTAAAGTTTAGAATTAAAATTCTTCAACAATGCCGACAACTTTTTTCATCATGAGAAGAGCGTCAGCAGAATCCACAATGCCGCTTTTGTCCACGTCGGCGGACTTGATTTGCGATGCGGAAAAGTCTGCTTTTCCGAGAATGTAACGATTCACGGAAATCACATCTAACACGGACGTTTCGCCGTCGCCGTCCACGTCGCCGAGAACAATGTCAGAAGCTTTTGGAAGGGTAGAATCTAATCCCCCGCCTGTAATCAATTGACGGTATTCGTCACGGTCTAAATCATTTTCTGAAACATAGTTGAAGAGTTCCTCATCTGCAACAAGTCTCTGATATTCGGAGTAAGACAAATCACAGTGCCGTACATAATCAAAAACTTCCTCATTTAACACGAAATCTTCGTAGCAGTATTGTTTTATGTCACCCCAGACATAGGGGTCAGTTTCATAGTATTCCATGCAGCTGTCAGCAAGCTGTTTCGCAGATGTGCCGATTTCCTCACAAGTGGAAACTTTTTCAGTAGTTCCTTTAACTATACCCTCTATATAATTTGCGTATTCAGATAATTCTCCGGGAAGTGTTTCAATTATGCCCCAATCACTGAATGTAACAATATCTCCAACGGAATAGGCATCATTCGTAGTATTCCAGAATACCACGCCTTCATAAGCAAAATCTCCGTATTCAAAAATACCAAAATATTTGACGGGAGCATATTCGGAATCAGTGTGACTTTTACCAAGAATGATGAGTGCGTCGTTGATTTCTGGGTGAGTGTTATAGTCAATGCCTGTAATTGCGCCTACGCCTTCCGGAACGGGTTCAGTTGGTTCTTCAATCACAGTAGGAGTTTTATTTTCTGAAGAATTTCCCGTAGAAAGAGAAGGGTCATCAGGGTTCGGCTGAGATTCTACTGTGATTCGGTCATCGTCTAAGTATGACATAGATTCCGCAGGCGTTTCTTCTGCGCAGACGTACAACGGACAAGCCACGAGGGCAGAACACAGTGCAAGAGCGGAAACCTTGCGGAACAGAGTTGTTTTTTTCATCAAAAAGACCTCCTTGTTTAATTTTGCGAATAAACTTAATGTTCCACGTGGAACATTATTTTTGCCAGGGCGGATAGAAAATTTCAACATCATTTTTTTTTTTTTCATTATAACAAAAAATACGCCATTTGTCAAGAGCTTTTTTGAAATTTTAGAATTTTTGTATGATTGCATAAAATAGCACTCTATTTTTTAGCATTTTCCACAAATTTGAATTTTCACGTCAGAAATATTAAACAAATCCTCTCTTTTTCTTCCCTCTTCACTTATATAACAACTGAACGCCGAAAAAATTGGATTTTTTTTCAAAAAATTTCTGAAAAATTTCACTTTCTCTGAAATACACAAATTCTGAACATGAAAAAAATATTTTTCCGGCATTATGCTAAATTTCCCGTTAAGGAAAATTTCTGTAAACTACTTGCAATTCTTTTCAAAATATGGTAGAATAAAAGAAATAAGAAATTAGTTTGATAGGAAGTGTTTGCATTGGCAATAGAAAAATATTGTCTGATTGGTTACCCATTGGGACACTCGATGTCGCCATGGATTCATGAAAAATTATTTTCGCTTTCAGGGAAACAGGCGGAGTACACGCTGAACGAATTTCCCCCGGAACAATTGGAACAGCATGTTCCGGAACTGGAACAGCTGAACGGCTTTAATATTACCATTCCGTATAAGACGAAAATCATTCCCTTACTGGACAAACTCGACGAAACAGCGGAACGCTATCAGTCTGTGAACTGCGTTTCAGGGAAAATCGGATATAATACGGATTGTATCGGGTTTTTGCGGAGCGTGCCGGAAATTTCCGGAAAAGTTCTGTTAATTGGCGGCGGCGGTGTCGGGCGCATGATTGCTACGGAAGTTTTACGCCACCATGCGGAATTAACCATTTCTGAACCGAATGCCGAAACGGCTTTGATTTTAGAAAACGAACTGAAAGAAAAATTCCCTCAGGAAAAATTCTGTTTCCGTTCAGCGGACAGCATTCCTATTCAGGAAGAATTTCATTTGTTGATTAACGCTTGCCCTGTTGGTATGTTCCCGAAAGTGAACGCCTGTCCGGTTTCGGATGCGTTAATTCAACAATGCGATGCCGTATTCGACGTGATTTATAACCCAACAGAAACGCTTTTGTTGCAGAAAGCAAAATCTTTCGGGAAAATTGCCGTCGGCGGTGCAGCAATGCTTGTCTGGCAGGCAGTGCGTGCGCATGAAATCTGGTATCATGCGGAATTTTCAACAGGACAGATTCAGAAAATCATTCAGGACATGCAGGAAGAAATTAACCGGCAATTCACCGGAAAACAGTAATTTGCTAAAAAAACTTTTGAGGAAATACAAGAGTTTTTGAAATAATTAAATTATTTTAAATAATTTAAAATTATCTGAAAGGAGAGCTATTCGGCAAGTTCTGAAAATATTCAAGAATTTGCCCGTATTTTGAGTAGCGAATTTTACACATGAGATCAAACCAAGCAAGAATCGTTGAATTTGGCGGAATGCAGTGCATTGAAATGCAGTCAGGGAATTATATTGCCATGGTTGCGCCGGAAGTCGGCTCGAACGTCATTCGTTTCCGGGACGAATACAACGAAATAGAATTTTTCCGGTTCAATCCGGAAAACACGAAAGAAACGTACCAACAGCATTCGGAAACATGGGGTTTGCCAACGCTTTACCTTCCGAACCGTTTCGAAGACGGCGTATTAAAAACAACTGATGCGGTGTATCATTTACCCGTGAACGAAAAAGCCCCGTACAACAACCACATTCACGGCTTTTTACAGAAACGGGAACACCAATTTAAGGAATGCGGTGCAGACAGTGTGCATACATGGTGTCGAACGGAATATCTTTATGACGAACGGGACGAGTTTTTCCAGTATCTGCCGATAAAATTCAAAGCAGAATTTTTATTTATTCTGTCGGAAAACGGTCTGGATTATACCTTCAAGCTGACGAATCTGTCAGACAAGCAAATGCCCATTTCCGTTGCGACACATACAACGATTTCTGCGCCGTTCTGTGACAACAGCAAACCGGAAAAACTCCGCTTACTTGCGCCGATTGGCAGCCGCTGGGTGCTGAATGAACGCTGTCTGCCAACAGAAGAATTTATTCCCTTAACGGAAGAAGATTTAGAATACAAAGAAGGCACAAGAATGCCCGTCATTCAGAACATTGACAACGAAATGTATTTCGCTGAAAGTTTAGACCATAACGGGGAAAAATTCCATGGCATTGTGGTGAGTGATGTTTTAACCGGAAAACAAATCGGTTATGAAGTCAGTGACAACTATTTATTCTGGATTTTCTGGAACGACAAAGGCGTGAACGGGTATTTCTGCCCTGAACCGATGTCCGCCATGATTAACGCCCCGAATATGAAATTACCGCCAGCTGTGACAGGTTACCAAGAACTGAAACCAGGGAAAAATATTGTTTTTACGCAGCATTTCTTTACAGTTTCCGAAGAAGATTAAACAAAGTGAAAAATTTTGTACAACATGTACAAATATACAAGAATATTTTCAGCAGGTTCATTTTTGAAAAACGCTTGCAGAAAGATGAAAAATATGTTATAATATTAGCAAGTTGTTTCGTTCAGGAATTTTCCGGAACAAGTGAAAGCAAACTAAATTCAATCAGAAGGAGTATTTATAATTATGCAAAAATTCGGTCATTTTGATGATGCTAATAAAGAATATGTCATCACTTCCCCAAGAACGCCTTACCCGTGGATTAACTATCTTGGAACACAAGCGTTTTTCTCTTTGATTTCCAACACTGCCGGAGGGTATCATTTTTACAAAGATGCCCGCTTAAGAAGAATTACTCGTTATCGTTATAATAACGTGCCTGTGGACATGGGCGGACGGTATTTTTACATTAACGACAACGGAACAATCTGGTCTCCAGGCTGGTCACCGGCGAAAACAGAACTCGACGCTTACGAATGCCGTCACGGTATGGGTTACACCATTATCAAAGGCGCAAAAAATCAGCTTTCCGCTGAAGTGACATTTTTCGTTCCGCAGGATTACAACGGCGAAATTCAGCGTGTCGTTCTGAAAAATGAAGGCACAGAAGAAAAGAATTTCAAATTCTTTTCGATGATTGAATGGTGTCTCTGGAATGCGCAGGACGACAGCACGAATTTCCAGAGAAATTTCAATACCGGTGAAGTAGAAGTAGAAGGTTCTACCATGTTCCACAAAACAGAATACAAAGAACGCCGGAATCATTACGCATTCTACACGGTAAATTCTGAAATTGAAGGATTCGACTGTGACAGAGAAAGTTTCATGGGATTATATAACGGCTTTGAAAATCCGCAGGCAGTGCTTGCCGGAAAAGCGAATAATTCCAAAGCGGACGGCTGGTCACCCATTGCTTCACATTGCATTTCCGTGAATCTGAAAGCCGGCGAAACGAAAGAATTAATTTTCATTTTAGGGTATGTAGAAAACCCGAAAAGTGAAAAATTCCTGTCTGACGGGAAGAGTTTAAATAAATCCCGTGCGTATGAAATGATTCAGCAGTACAACACAACGGAAAAAGTAGAGGAAGGTCTCGCTGAATTAAAAGCAATGTGGGATGCTTTACTCTCGAAATATACTGTGAATACGCCTGATGAAAAAATGAACCGTATGGTAAACATTTGGAATCAGTATCAGTGCATGGTCACATTTAATATGTCCCGTTCAGCATCTTATTTTGAATCGGGAATTGGTCGTGGCATGGGCTTCCGTGACTCGAATCAGGATTTATTAGGATTTGTACATCAAATTCCGGACAGAGCAAGAGAACGTTTAATTGACTTAGCTTCCACGCAGTTTGAAGACGGCGGTTGTTATCATCAGTATCAGCCATTAACGAAAAAAGGCAATGACGAAATCGGCGGAGACTTTTCAGACGACCCATTATGGATGATTCTTTCCGTTGCCGCATATATTAAAGAATCCGGCGACTATGGCATTTTAGACGAATTAGTGCCTTACGACAACGACGAAACGAAAGCTCAGCCCATGATGCACCACTTGAAACAAAGTTTCTATCACGTTGCACAGAACGTAGGTCCTCACGGATTACCGTTAGCAATGCGTGCAGACTGGAACGACTGCATTAACCTTTCTTGCTGGAGTGAAGAACCAGGAGAATCTTTCCAGACTTCCACATCTCCGAAATATGGAGAAGATAAATATTCCAAAACAGCAGAATCGTTAATGGTAGCTGGTTTATTCACTTATGCAGGACCTGCATTTGTAGAACTTTGCCGTTATAAAGGCGATGAAGACGGCGCAAAACAGGCACAGGCTGAAATTGACAAAATGAAAGACAACATCATGAAATACGGCTGGGACGGCGAATGGTTCCTCCGTGCTTATGATGACGAAGGCAAGAAAATGGGTTCAAAAGAATGTGAAGAAGGCAAAATCTTCATTGAACCGCAGGGCTTTATGGTCATGTCCGAAGTCGGAAAAGAACAGGGCGCAGACATTAAAGCATTAGATTCCGTGGATAAATACTTAAATTCCGAACATGGTTTAGTATTAAATCAGCCGGCATTCACGAAATATTACGTACAGTACGGGGAAATTTCAACTTATCCGGCAGGCTACAAAGAAAACGCAGGTATTTTCTGCCATAATAACGCATGGATTATTTGCGCAGAAGCGTATGCAGGCAGAGGAGATAAAGCTTTTGAATATTATTCAAAAATTGCTCCGGCTTATCGTGAAGAAAAATATTCTGATTTACATAGAACAGAACCTTACGTTTACGCACAGATGATTGCCGGAAAAGATGCTGCCCGTCATGGTGAAGCGAAAAACAGCTGGCTGACAGGAACAGCAGCATGGAATTTCGTTGCTGTGTCACAGTACATTTTAGGCGTAATGCCTGACTGGAACGGTTTGAAAGTTGACCCTTCCATTCCGAAAGCATGGGACGGATTCAAGGCAACTCGTCAATTCCGTGGCGCAACGTATAACATCACAGTGAACAACCCGAACCACGTTTCGAAAGGCGTTGTGTCAATGACCGTAGACGGAAACGCCGTAGAAGGGAATGTTATTCCCGTACAGGCAGAAGGTTCACATGAAGTCATTGTTACACTCGGCTAATTTGAATTTAAGTTAATTTAAAATTTAAATTAAAAATTCCCTCGGCAGGTGCTGAGGGAATTTTATTTTGCCGTTTCCATAAATTGCGATAATAATTGACAGGCTTTTGCATAATCTAAACAATATAAATGGCATTGGTAAGGCGTTTCTGCCCGAAAATAAATTGTTAAATGGCAAGTACCGAATTTTCTTTGCCAGATATGCTGATGAATGCGGACTTTTACCACGCTGTCTGTTTCGGCAACAATCGTATGAAACGTAAAGCCTTTACAATAGCGCATACAGATTCTGTTTTTGCTAATGCTTAGCCCACTCGTGCAGAGGGAAACAATCTGAATAATTAACTTCCAGAGAATTGGAATTACGATTGTAATCTGAATTAAGTTAATAATTTCCTGAAATGCCGGAAATAGCCTTTCAAGAAGTTCCCCCGTTGGATAAATTGACGCAAAACCAATAATACACCAACAAGTATATCCCCACCATGACCGTTTCGAGGGGAACAGCTGATTTTTCAGGAAATGACTTTGCGGAAAAATTAACGGCATTGTGTTAATTAGTTCTTTCTGGGTGAGAATGGGCAGGCAAATTGGCATTGTTCCCCGTTGATTTCCGTAACCGGGGCAATTCACGTTTAAAGAATACACCCGAAATAATTTCGTTAATAAATTTTGCCGAATGTCTAAAAAATTAATTTTATGATTCTGTAAATAAAAATATCTCGTTGTCATGAGTCCGCTTTTCACGAATAATTGCCGTTTATCGCTTTCCATGCGGAAACCGCCGTAACGAATTAAATTACTTACCATAGACAAAAGCCATGATGACAGCACTAAAATTCCTAACGTAATCGCAACAGGGGGAATGCCTTCTAATTTTACAGCGAGTTCCTGCGAAACGGAATTTAATTTTTGCGTTAGGCGAAATTCCCGAATTAAATCTCTTGCCATTCTTCCGCCCTGAAACCAGAATAACGCAATATACAGCGCACCGGAAAAACTACTGGAGAAAATCACGGAAAATAATAAAATTCTCCAGAGTTTTACTTTCCGTTCGTAGTGGTGGCGTTTTCCTTGCCTTAAGCGGGGAAGAGCGGAAGTGAATAAAACTTCATCTTTTTTCCGGATTAGTAATTTTACATCCGTAGAATTAAGCAATCCGGCAGCCGTATCCACACAGACATAAGCCGCATGAAATGGTCTTAAAAATAAATTATGTTCAATGGTCAAAGCGGAAATATTTTTCACGGGAACAATGCGCTTTCTGGTGAAAATAAAACTATCTTTCACATAGAGTTGCCCGTCTTTAATGGTAAATTTCCGGAAGAACCAAATGCAAAAGCCATACCCTAAAATAAATAATAAAATTAACAAATCGAACCACGCCCCGTTAAGCCAATTCAGAACGGCAACAGGCGAAAGGCGGAAGCCTTGAATTTGCTTTCTGTTCCACGCCTTGAAAATATTCCATATACCACGCAATAAAGGGAAAATCAACAGCCATAAAGTTTTCATGCTATATTTCAGAATGCGTAAAGGGTGTTCACGGTGCATGGAAAATCCCCTTTCTTTCTAAAATTTCGGTTAATTCACGGCGGTCAGAATTTTTCAGGAAAAACATCATGAGACTACCGCCATACACATATAATATCATAAAATTCAAACCGAAAATGCCGTCCCACGGACCCGTAATTAACTGTGCGAACTGCACGGACTGGAGCGGAATAGATTGTTCACGCCGGAAGAAAATGCCTGAACAGACAGTCACCTGACTGGACGTTAAAATATATCTTAAATTAGAAAAATAAATTGGTAAGCAGAAAAAGCTAATCACAAAAGCAATGAGTAAAAAACTGCCCACGAAACACCACATGATCATTTTCCACGGGTGCAGAAATAACACACTCAGGAAAATTAATATTCCTGCTAAACTGCAAATGATGATTTGCAAAAGCTTTAACGCAGAATAATCAGGGAAAAATTCTTTCACGGCGACGACCTCTTTTCGGAATCTGATAATTTTATTATAACACGAAATTCACACACTTTCAAGTCAAATTATGCAGAAAGGGGAAAAAACATGATAAATTTTTTCAACGAACTGAATCAAATGCTTTGGGGGAATGGGTTAATTAGTATTTTATTAGGAATGGGCATATTTTGCTTAATTTATCCGAAAGGGAAATGTTTACATAGCTTTCAGTTATTAGTAAACGGGAAATTTTCCGGAAAAAGAACATTATTCCGGACGTGTATGACTTCCTTAGGGGCGGCAATGGGAACGGGAAATATTGTCGGCGTAGCGGCGGCGTTATCGATTGGGGGAGCGGGAGCGATTTTCTGGATGTGGGTTTCTGGATTTTGCGGAATGGGGTTAATTTATGCAGAAAATGTGTTAAGTTGCCGTTACCGGAAAAATCATCTTTCAGGGGCAGCGGCGTATTTATCTTATGGGCTGAACAGTCCGAAATTAGCGAAAATTTTTTCTTTCTGCTGTGTGGTTGCCTCTTTCGGAATGGGGAACATGTCGCAAAGTCACGCAATAGCGGAAAGTTTACATTCAGCGTATCGCATTCCGGAATGGGGAACAGGAATAATACTAATCATTTTATTATGGGGAATCTGTTCAGGCGGTGCGGAACGAATGAAAATTTTTTCTTCGTGGGCTGTGCCAATTCTTACGGGAATTTATTTTCTTTGTGCGGGAGTGATTATTTTCCGGTACAGGGAAAATTTACCGGAAGTGTTCACTTCAATTTTCCGTGGGGCGTTCGGCATTCAGGCAATTGGCGGAGGAATCAGCGGAACGGCATTGAAACAAGCCATTTCTGCCGGAATCAGAAGAGGAATTTTTTCTAATGAAGCCGGATTAGGCAGCAGTGGTTTACTACACGGGGAAGCGGAAACCGAACAGCCGGAAATTTTAGGCTTATGCGGAATGTTAGAAGTCATTGCCGATACGTTCTTGTGCTGTACGGCAACGGCGTTAGTCATTCTCTGCACGAATGCACTAACGACGAAAGAAACCGGAGCAGTTCTTGTTTTACATGCATTCCGGAAGGGAATGGGAAAAATTGCTGACTGGATTTTTCCGCCGATAACAGCATTATTCGCTTTCTGTACGTTGGTTGGGTGGTGTTATTGCGGAATGACCGCTTGGAAAATAATTACTCAAGGGAAGAAATTAAATTTCTATCAGAAATTATTTTGCCTTGCTGCCGGAATCGGAACAATGGCAAAATCTGAATTTATCTGGACAATTGCAGACATAGCGAATGCGTGCATGGCATATTGTAATCTTCCGGCGATTTTATTACTCTTCCCAAACCAAAACCGCTGCACTGTATACACAGCACAGCGGTTCACGGAGGAATCAGGGGAAAATCAATTATTATAGAGATTTGCCAATCTTGTTAAGTAGTCGTATCTGTCTTTCGCATTCTCTAAAGCGTTGTTGAAGAGTTCTTCTGCACGTGCAGGATTCTGACGGGCAAGAGCATTATAACGAACTTCACCCATGAGGAAGTTTTTATATTCGTCCGTGTTCGGAGCTTTAGAATCCAGAATGAACGGATTTTTGCCTTCTTTCTTGAGGTCGGGGTTATATCTGTACAAATGCCAGTAACCAGCCTGAACGGCTTTCTTTTCTTCAGCCTGTGCGGTAGCCATACCGGTTTTGATACCGTGGTTAATGCAAGGAGCGTAAGCAATAATAATGGAAGGACCATTATAAGCCTCTGCCTCACGGATAGCCTTCAGGCATTGTGCCTGGTCTGCACCCATTGCAATGTGTGCAACGTAAACGTAACCGTAACTCATGGCAATTCCGGCAAGGTCTTTCTTCTTCATGACTTTACCAGCAGCAGCGAATTGTGCAATTGCGCCTGTCGGTGTAGCCTTAGAAGCCTGTCCGCCGGTGTTGGAATATACTTCCGTATCGAATACCATAATATTCACATCTCTGCCGGAGGCGATTACATGGTCTAAACCACCGAAACCAATGTCATAAGCCCAGCCGTCACCGCCGAAAATCCACTGTGACTTCTTGCGGAGGAAGTCTTTTTCAGCGAGAATTTCTTTCGCTGTGTCACAATCGCATTTTTCCAGAACGGCAATTAATTCTTCCGTTGCGGGAGTATTTGCGGCACCGTCGTCTTTCGTTTCAAGGAATTTTGCAACAGCGGCTTTTACTTCTTCTTTCTGAGCCTTTTCAGCGAGTGCCTCAACTTTAGCAATGACACGCTTTCTTAACGTATCCTGACCGAGGAACATACCGTAACCAAATTCAGCGTTATCTTCGAATAAAGAGTTGCTCCATGCAGGACCATAGCCTTTCTTATTTACGGTGTAAGGCGTGGAAGGTGCGGAGTTACCCCAAATGGAAGAACAGCCTGTAGCGTTGGCAATGTACATTCTGTCACCGAACAGCTGTGTAATTAACTTAGCGTAAGGTGTTTCACCGCAGCCAGCGCAAGCACCGGAAAATTCTAACAACGGTTGTCTGAACTGAGAGCCTTTCACAGTAGCCTCTGTGAATTTCGCAGTCACTTCCGGTTTAATGTCTTTCGTTGTGCCGAAATTGAATGCTTCCTGCTGGTCAAGCTGAGTTTCTAAAGGTTTCATGACGAGCGTGTCAGCTTTCTTGTTAGCCGGACAAACGTTAGCGCAAACGCCGCAGCCGGTGCAGTCGAGAACGGAAACGGTCATGCCGAATTTCAAATCGCCGATAGCGGGTTTCATGGCAGCAAGTTTCATGCTTGCGGGAGCTTCAGCAGCTTCTTCCGGAGTTAAAGTAACCGGACGGAGTACAGCATGAGGACATACATAAGCGCACTGATTACACTGAATGCAAGTGTCAGCGTTCCAAACCGGAACAGTTACGGCAATACCACGCTTTTCGAAAGCGGAAGAACCAGACGGAGAAGTACCGTCAGCGAGTTTCACGAAAGTGGAAACAGGTAATTTGTCGCCTTGCTGTGCATTGCAAGGAATCTGAACATTATTCACGAAATCTTCTAATTCCTTATTAGCGCAAGTCACTTTGCCCATACCCATAGGAGAATCTTCAGCAGTTTTCCAGGATTCCGGAACTTCTACTTCTACAATGCCCTGATAGCCGGCATCAATGGCTTTCCAGTTCTTTTCTACAACGTCCTGACCCTTCTTGGAATAAGAAGCTTCTGCGGCATCTTTCATATATTTCAGGGCATCTTCGAACGGAATCACATCAGCGAGTTTAAAGAATGCAGACTGAAGAATAGTGTTAATTCTTGTTCCCATTCCGGTTTCCTGACCGAGTTTCACGCCGTTTACGGTGTAGAAATGAATGTTATTCTGTGCAATGTAGCGTTTTACCTGTCCGGGGAGGTGCTTTTCGAGACCGTCTTTGTCCCAGATAGTATTCAGCAGGAATGTTCCGCCTGGTTTAATGTCAGAAGTCATATCATATTTATCAATATAACTCTGGTTATGACATGCCACGAAATCAGCCTTGTTAATTAAGTAAGTCGACTTAATCGGCGTTTTCCCGAAACGTAAGTGAGAAACGGTTACACCGCCGGATTTCTTAGAGTCATAGGAGAAATATGCCTGTGCATACATGTCTGTATGGTCGCCGATAATCTTAATAGAGTTCTTATTTGCGCCAACAGTACCGTCAGAACCAAGACCCCAGAATTTACAGGAAATTGTACCTTCCGGTGCGGTATCCGGTGAAAAGCTGTCATCTAATGACAAATTCGTCACGTCGTCCACAATGCCTAAAGTGAAACGTTTCTTTTCAGTGTTCTTGAATACGGCAATAATCTGATTCGGGGTAGTATCCTTAGAACCTAAACCGTAACGACCAGCGAAAATTTTCACATCGTGGAATTTGCTGCCATTCAGTGCAGCAACAACATCTAAATAAAGCGGTTCGCCGAGTGAACCAGGTTCTTTCGTTCTGTCTAAAACAGAAATCTGCTTTACGGTATCCGGAAGAACTTCAATTAATTTCTCTGCAACGAAAGGTCTGTACAGTCTTACTCTGACCATACCATATTTTCCGCCGTTAGCGTTGAGATAATCCACTGTTTCTTCTACAGTGTCCATGACAGAACCCATAGCAATAATCACATGTTCAGCATCTGGTGCGCCGTAGTAATTAAACAGTTTGTAATTCGTGCCGATTTTCTTGTTGACTTTGTCCATGTATTTTTCCACAACAGCCGGAAGTGCATCATAATATTTGTTGCAAGCTTCACGAGCCTGGAAGAAAATGTCAGGATTCTGTGCAGAACCTCTTAATACAGGGTGATTCGGATTTAATGCCTGGTCACGGAAAGCTTGTGCAGCTTCCATATTCAGCATTTCTTTCAAATCTTCATCGTCCCAAACTTCAATTTTCTGAATTTCGTGGGAAGTTCTGAACCCGTCGAAGAAGTGCAGGAAAGGCACTCTGCCTTCAATTGTGGATAAATGTGCAACAGCAGCTAAATCCATAACTTCCTGGGGATTAGAAGAGCAAAGCATTGCATAACCAGTCTGGCGACATGCGTAAACGTCAGAATGGTCACCGAAAATATTTAATGCGTGAGAAGAAACGCATCTTGCGGAAACGTGAATGACGTTCGGCAATAATTCGCCGGCGATTTTATACATATTCGGAATCATCAGGAGCAAGCCCTGTGAAGCAGTATATGTTGTTGTTAAAGCACCAGCGGAAAGGGAGCCGTGAACAGTACCGGCAGCACCGGCTTCAGACTGCATTTCCACAACGTTGACGGGGTCGCCGAACAGATTTTTCTTATCTTTAGCAGCCCACTGGTCAGTAACTTCAGCCATAACGGAAGAAGGGGTAATGGGATAGATAGCAGATACATCAGTAAACGGATAGGACGCCCAAGCCGCAGCGTTGTTGCCGTCCATCGTTTTCATTTTTCTTGCCATGGGAAAATATCCTCCTTAAATTAAAAATTAAAATTAAATTCATTCTTGCAAGTTGTTTAACGACCAACAAGTTTTACACTTCTATTTTAACACAAAAAACAGAATTTGTAAATAGACTTTTTGTGCAAAATATCTCCTATTTTTTGAACATGTTGCACAATTTTTCAGAAAGGGGAAAATTTTTCCACGATGTCAATTGGCAAAGTAACTATAATCATTTTGGGAACTTTGTTGAATATGCACAAAAATCTTAATTTTCTTTGTGTTTTTTGCAAATTCGTATTGACTTAACTAATTTTTTGCGCTATAATAGATTTAGTGTTAAATACGGATTTAAGTAAACGTATGATTAACACTCGTTTTGTTGTCTCCTTTCTTTTGTTCTACACAAAAAAGACTGATTTGAGTTGATTTTCCGGCAGGGCTTTTAACACCCTGCCATTTTTTTTCAAAAATTAAAAAACCCCTGCCGGAATCCGACAGGGGAAAAATAATTATTCAGATTTGGCAATCGGGAAGTCTTCATCTTTGAAAATGCCAACAATGCGTTTCATGATAGCGAGAGAATCGGCAGGTTCAATTTTAGAATTGACATCGACATCTGCATTAGAAAAGCCTTGATTGGAAAGTTCAGATTTCCCGAGAATGTTACGATTGGCAAGAATGACATCTAAAATGTCTACAACGTCATTGCAATCCGCATCGCCCCAGGTTTTATCAGAAGTGGAATCTGTTGTTTCAGTTTCTGTTGGTTTGGGGTCAGTGGGTTTCGGTTCAGTGGGTTTTGTGTCAGGTTCTCCGCCTTCACCGGAAATTTCACCGTAAACAATCCCGCAGCCAACAGTGGACATGTAAACTTTTCCAAATTCGTTCATGTCACCAACAAGGAAATTTCCGTTTCCTGTTCCGCCGTAAAGATGTTGTGTGTTAATCAGTGTCCATGTTTTTCCGGCATCTTGTGAACGGTAAATGCCTTCTGCATCGTCTTCAGTGATTTTCCCGTAAATGTAAAGCGTGTTCGGGTCGCCATCTTTTTCCGGTGCGCCGTAGCCAACGCATTTAGCATAGAGAACATCTAATTTTGTCATCGTATTTCCGGAATCGGTCAATAAGTAAAGCCCATTCCAGCCGCCAGCCATAGCGACAGTATCTTTCGTGACATAGGCAAGGTCTCCGGTGTGGTCGCACATGTCGAACGGGAAAATTTGCGTTTGCGTGAACGTTTCGCCGTAATCTTTACTAATATAGAACGAATAATGCGATTCGTCAAGAGTTGGTTCAGTTTTCCCGGGAGTGGAAGCCCAATATTCATTATAGTTAATGCCTGCACCGTAAATAATTGACGGGTCGGAAGGGTCAACTAATGTGTAAGTTGTTCTCGTTCCGTTAATTCCGGAAGAATTATTCCACGTTGCGCCGAAATCGTCAGAATAGGAAATTGCCGAACTGCTGCTGTTTGATTGCAGAATGCGGTATTTCCCTTCAGAAACTTCCGTAATGGAAAGTTTCCCGCCGCCGCTGGCGAATTTCATTTCGTTCCAGGTTTTTCCGCCGTCGGTGCTGTAGAAACCTGTCGCATCATGTTCAGAAATTCTTGCCATGACATCAGGATTAGACGGACAGAAGGCAATAGCAGAAGTTGAACCAATATTCGGCTGATATTGCTGTGGAACGTCAGTTGCATTTTCATGAATGAAACCGTCATAGTCGCCAATTGCGGAATAGAAAGCCCCTTCCGGAACGCTTACCCCGTCTAAGGCAACGACTTCTTCCACGCCGTCGGGCTGGAAATAGAACTGTACGCCGCTTTCGTCCCAGACGTTATCGCAAGCGTAAACGCCATTACCGGAAGTCATTAAAATTCTGTTCGGGTCACGGGGGTCAAATAAAATTCCGCTGCCCCAGTGGCAAGCCTTTCCATAAATCCAATCATAACCGTTTGTGTCCATTGGGTCGGAAATAAATTCTTTATGAGAACCGTTGTCGTCGTAAATCGTTTCTCCTTGTCCTGGTGTAATATCTGTCCAGGTTTCGCCGCCGTCAGTGGAACGGAAGAAATGGTCCCCCCAGGCAATACTATCATCTGTCCATTCTGTTTCGAACCATTGGTCAGACCAGACACCGCAAGTACGGGCAACCATTTTATTCGGGTCATCGTCGGCTGTTTCAATCATGCCAATTGCATTCGCAACAGGGGAAATGTCTTTCACGTCTCCGGTTTTGGTGTCATATTTGAATGCACCGCCCGCACCGCCGGAAAAGGCTAAGCCTGCAATGTACGTGAAGAATAAATTTCCGTTATGGTCACTGGTAATCGAAAGCGGATAATTTTCAGTAGGTAAACTTTCAGATAAAGGCTTAAATTCATCTTTCGTCACGTCAGCAACGTGAATATTTGCCTGCCCTGTAACGGAAGTACCCACGTAAACTTTCCCACCTTCAATTAAAATGCAGCCGATTCCGTTTTGTTGGTTGTATTCTTTTTCTTCCGTGCCACGAACCATGTGTTCTGTCCACATTGGGAATTTTAAATCTACGCCAAACAAACCGAGTGCATCATAGCCTTCCACGGGATTCCAGGTTTTCCCGCCGTCAGTGGATTTAATTAACGCAGATTTCCCAGCGGTCACATCACCGCCGGCGTAAATTGTGTCGGGGTTGTCGGGGTCAACAGCAATTGGTTCAATGCATTCTCTGCCGTCGCCGTTTCCGTGAACCTGAATAAATTCCGTCACGTCAGATTCCGTGAATGTTTTTCCGCCGTCAGTCGTTTTAAAAATAACCGTTTTCGCATCGGAAAAATAAGCGCACCCACACAGGAAATATGCCGTATTATCATCTGTCGGGTCAATGGCAATGCCTTTACAGCTTAACAAGCCCCGTTCAGCGTCGTTCAGAAAACCGAAAATTTGTTCCCATTTCTGATTCTCGTAAGAATATTTGTACGCACCGCCAACGTCAGTACGGAGATACATGGCATCTTTTCCGGTAATAATTCCGGAAACGAAACCGCCGCCGCCAATTCTTAGCGTGTCCCAATTATAGGAACTTTCAACGGAAGCCGTTTCAGCCGAAGCGGGGAACGGCATGACTTGCGACATTCCGCCGATGAGGGCAAGACAAACAGCCACAGCAAGAGGTTTTTTCAAGCGCATAGAAAAACTTCCTTTCAATTAAAAATTTAAAAAATTAATAAAATTACCCTGTACACAGGGAAAACTTTTAGCTAACAATAGTATAACACAATTTTTTTTATTTGTCAAGAATTTTCCTGACGAAAAACAAAAAGCGAAAATTCCCAACCCGAAAACGATTGACAACGGGAGAAATTTGTGATATAATAAAGATAAGAAAATTTTCGGCACAACGGAAGAAAGGAAGATTGCCATGGCAAAGAAAAATGTTCCCCGTCGGAAAGACCACGCAAAATCGGCATTTTTTCTATGTATGCTGAGTGTAATATTGGTGTTTGCGTTCGGGTTGGTACTCGGAAAGCAAAATCCAGTTTCTACAGAACAAACTGCTTCTATTCAGGCAACAGAAAATATTCCCACGGAAAACAATTCAGAAACAGAAATTATTCCTTCAGAAAGTGAACCGCCAACAGAAACGCATTACCGGACGGCAAGCAATTTCTGGAGTGAAGACGCACATGTCTATTTGCGGGTGAATCATAGTAAATTATTAAATATTGGGTGTAAGCCAGATGTGAATTTATCTTCTGCGTATTATACCACAAGTGATGAAAGTATAGCCTTAGTGGACGAGTTCGGCACAGTGACGGGCGTTTCCAGAGGGGAATGCATTGTTTGTTTAGTTTGCGGGGAAGAAGTATTGCAAATTCCCTTGACCGTTCGGGAAATGACGGTGCAGAATGGTTGTACTTATGTTGACGGAATTTTAATTGCGAATAAAGAAATTAGTTTACCGGAAGATTATGACCCGGGAATGCTCCCCGAAACGGAAGAAGCTTTTCACCAGTTACAGGAAGCCGCAAAAGCGGAAGGCTTGAATATTTATGAGGGGTCAGGTTACAGAAGTTATGATTATCAGGTTAATTCTTATAATAGCTTAGTGAGGGCATACGGGGAAGAATATGCGAACCGCATTTCCGCAAAGCCTGGACATTCCGAACATCAGACCGGCTACACCGTAGACTGCAACACCATAGACCAGGCATTCATTGAAACGCCTGAAGGGCAATGGTTAGACCAGCATTGCCATGAATTTGGCTTTATTATTCGTTATCCGGCAGGGAAAGAAGATATTACCGGTTATGATTATGAATGTTGGCATATTCGGTATTTAGGCGTACAAGCTGCAACGGAAATTTACACGCAAGGCTTAACGTTAGAAGAATATTTAGATGTTGTTTCCATTAGTCAGGAAACCTCCCCGACAGAAACGCAGAACGTTTCCACCGGAGAGGCGGAGGAACCTGTAACGGAAATTGTCACCACAGAACCAGTAACAGAACCCGTTACAGAACTAATGACAGAAACAACGCCGGAAATCACAGAAACTACTTACCCTGAAACGGAAACAGAAGCCGTTCCGGCTGATGGGGAAATTATGGATGCGCCGTTAATTGCTCCGTAACGTTTAGGAAAACTCCGCACTGCCGGAGTTTTCTTGTTTTTCCGGCGGGAAAAATGTTTCGGCACGGGCATCACAGGAGCATTCCCGAAGAAGAGGAATTTCACAACATTGCCTTCAGTTACGGCATTCCAGTTCACGCCTTGTGTGCGGTAGCCTTCCGCAAGGTAACTGGTGAAAATGACATAATCTTTCTTAGTTTTCGGATTAGTCAGCAGAATAGACCCGTAAGCCGTATGACAAACAAGTAATTCCATAATTTCCGCATTTGGGAAAAAATTCCCCTGAATAAAAGAATGCGTTTCCCCGTGGCAGAGAATGCCATTCGTTCCGGCGAGGTCATTTAATTCCAAAGGATTTTCGGCGGAAATATGTACAATTGCGCCGATACGGGGAGCGGAAATTTCTGAAGAAATTTGTTTCGGCAGGTAATAAGAACCGCCATTCTTATCGGCAACAACGACAACACCGAAATCCACAGCGACAATGACAAATTCATATTCATATTCGTAAACATAATTCATAACAATTACTCCTTTTTAATTTAAATTTTAATTAAATTTTAATTTTAATTTAATTTGGAACATTTCCGGAAATATACTTCACTTATATAACAACGCAGAAGCGAAAAAATCAGAAAAAATTTCTGAAAAATTTGATTTTTGTAGGAATACACAAAAATTCAAATAAAATTTGTGCAAAATATTGAATTTCTCAAAGAGTGTAGCATTTTTTTCCCAGATATGTTATAATAAAACTAAGCATAAATTTAAGAAACGGAGGAATTTTCATGAAATCATTACTGAAAGCAATTAGCATGATTGCTTTATGTTTAGGCGTGTTCTGGTGCAGTTACCGCTTGACAGCGAGGTATTTAGACCGATTCAGAAGAAAATATATTACTATTGAAAATGAACATATTAACGCCTAACCGGAAAGGAAGAACGAAATGCAAGAAATTGCCATTATTGGGGCAGGTCCAGCCGGATTAACTGCCGGATATGAATTGTTACGGCAGGGAGAAGGAAATTACCATGTGACCATTTATGAAGAATCCGGAACAGTGGGGGGAATTTCCCGTACAATTTGCCATAACGGGAATCGAATGGATATTGGCGGACACAGATTTTTTTCCAAAAGTCAGGAAGTCATGAATTGGTGGGAAAAGATGTTACCATTTCAGGGCGAACCGTCTTTCGATGACATTCAGCTTGACAGGGAAAAACATCTTGTTGCAGGCGGTGCAGACCCGGAAGAAACAGACAGAGTCATGTTAATCCGCAATAGGGTATCCAGAATTTACTATCAGCATAAATTTTTCGACTATCCAGTTTCTTTGAAATGGGAAACGTTAAAAAATATGGGCTTTTCCAAAACCATGCAAGCCGGAATGAGTTATTTGCAGGCATGTGCAAACAAACGGGAAGAAACGTCTTTAGAAGATTTTTACATGAATCATTTCGGGAAAACGTTATATTCTATGTTTTTCGAGGGGTACACGAAAAAATTATGGGGTAGACACCCGTCACAAATTTCCGCCGACTGGGGCGCACAGCGTGTGAAAGGCTTATCTGTTCGGGCAGTATTACAGGACATGTTCCGGAAAGTTACCGGCGCAGAAATCGGAAAGAAAGAAACTTCACTCATTGAAGAATTTTACTACCCGAAATTCGGACCTGGTCAATTATGGGAATTAACGGCGGAAGAATTTCAGAAACTGGGCGGAGAAATGATTTTCCATGCGAAAGTGAACGGCATTCGCACGAAAGGCAACCGCACGGAGGGAATCATCATTCTTCAGAATGGGAAAGAAAGTTTCATTTCCGCAGATGCGGTCATTTCTTCTATGCCGGTGAAAGATTTAATTTCCGGAATGAACGACGTACCGGAACGGGAAGCAGAAATTGCTGAACATTTACCCTACAGGGATTTTGTGACCATTGGCTTACTTGTGCCGGAATTACAATTAAAGAACGAAACGCCAATCCGCACATTAGGGAATATTGTGCCGGATTGTTGGATTTACGTGCAGGATACGGGTGTCAGATTAGGAAGAATACAAATTTTCAATAACTGGTCGCCCTACATGGTGCAGAATCCGAATGAACAAGTCTGGATAGGGCTTGAATATTTCTGCACGGAAGGCAGCCGGTTCTGGAGACTAACGGAAGAAGAAAGCAAAAATTTTGCCATTGAGGAACTCCGGAAAATGGGCATACTTTCGCCGAAAACGGAAATTCTTGACTATCATCGGGAACGAGTAAGAAAAGCCTATCCGGCATATTTTGACAGTTATGCACACATGAATGAATTAATTGCTTATCTGAATCAATTTGAAAATTTATATTGCATTGGCAGAAACGGACAGCACCGTTATAATAACATGGATCATTCCATGGTAACGGCATTCGAAACGGTGAAAAATATTTTAACCGGCGAGAAAGATAAAACAAATATCTGGAATGTGAACACTGAACAGGAATATGCAGAAATCAGCGAGGCAAATAATGACACCTGAAGAAAAGAAATTACTATTTGAACGAATGAAATCTTTATCCAGTATGTTATTAATTGCGTTCACGCTGGGTGTTACCAGTTATTATATTTTATTTCCGTCAAGAGGGTATTTTCATTCAGATTCAACAGATACGATTATGTGGGCGGAAGCGTCCTATGAAGCGAAAGCCTTATTTAATGCGAATTTTGCGTATGCGTGTTTATTGCCATTCGGAACAAGTTTAATTATGACGGCACTAATTCCGTTTACAGGGGTATCCATGACAACGCATGTTGTCGGCATGTTAATTTTTTTCTTACTGTTTGCGGGGGGGTTAGTGCTGTTACTCCGGAAAATGGGCTGGAATCAGAACTGGATTAGCATAGCCTTATTTGTTGAAATCATGATTTGTTCCGGAAGTGGAAAATTAAGGGAAATTTACTGGGGGCATACGATTTATTACAGCTTAGGCGTGTTGTTTATTTTCGTTGGATTAGCGTTAATTTTCATGCAAATGGACTATTCACGGGAATTGCAAGCCACAGAAGACGAAACGAAAGAAAAAATTTTCCGGAAAAAATTATTATTCTGCACAATTGGCATAGGCATATGGTTTATGCTGACGGGAATGGATCAGATTTCAGCGATTACAATTTTTGCTATTCCGGTGATTGGTGCAATTTTCTGTGTACGCTGGTTTGACAATGAAACGGAAATTCTTTCTTTCCGGAATGTTCAATCGCTAATTTTAATTTTTGTGATGATGATTGGGACGGTGGCAGGATATTTTCTGACGAAAGTGTTAGCGAATGGCATTGTTGCCGGCTATGAAGAAGCCTATTCGCAATATTCAGATATGGCTTACTGGATGGACAATCTGCGGAAATTTCCAACGGCTTGGCTGTCGCTTTTAGGGGTGACAGTACAAGCGAATACGCCGCTCATGAGTGCAGAAAGCGTCTGCGAATTAATAAAAATTATTTTAGGCATATTATTACTAATTTTACCGGTTTTCGCCTTGCTGAACTGGAAAAATATTCAGGACGAAAAAGAGAAAATCATTATTTTGACTTACTGGTTAATGACGTTACTAATTATGATGGGCTATGTCATGGGGAAACTTTCCGAGGCGAACTGGCGTTTGTCGCCGATTGTCGGAATGTCAACATTAGTTTCTGTGATTTTCCTGAAATGGTCATTCAAGCAAATCCACTGGAAAAGAATTTCCTGTTTATTCATGATTCCGGTGTTATTCGTCAGCGGGTCGAATGCGTTCACCATGGCAGAAATGCCAGCGGACAACACAAGCCAGAACGGGCTTTATTTTTTAGAAAAGAAATTAGCCGAAAATCATTTAACTTACGGCTATGCGACATTCTGGAATGCGAATGCGATTACAATTATTTCTGATTCAGAAATTAAATGCAGAAGCATTGAAATTGACGAAAGCGGCATATGGCAAAGACCGTACCAGTCGAATTGGGACTGGTACAAAGACCAGCCCGAACAGGAAAATTATTTTCTTTTATTAAGTGGTGCGGAAGTAGAAACATTAACCAACATCAACGACCCATTATTAAGTTATCCGCATGAAGAAATTTCAGCAGGCACTTATAAAATCTGGGTGTTTGATGAAAATTTATTTTAATTAAACAAATCCCCGTCCAATTTTTAAAATTAGGCGGGGAATTTTTAAAGTTCGTCAGTTTCGTAGGGTTCAGGAACGCCGAAAGAATTAGGCGCAGTAGCGGGGGCTTCTTCCGTGTGTTCCGGGAAATCTGTTTCTTCCGGTGCATTCGTTGGCGCAACGAACGGAGCGGATTCTAAAGGTATGCCGGAATCGTCGGTCATGTCGGGAATTTCCTGCGGTTCTGTCTGTACGGGGGTAACAGTAGGGGGTTCAGTAGCGGGAGTTGTTTCAGGGTTGCTTGCGTAGAAAATTTTTAATTTTTCGTCACCGCTTAAGTCGAACATATCGCCGGCGGCTTTATTTAATTCTACAACGTAACCTGTTTCGAAACCGTAATTCACAACGGCTTCTGTAATGTAATACTCACTGGTTAAACCAATTGCAGCGAGTTCTTCTTCATATTGCATTAATGATTTTCCGGCGTAATCGGGCAGAGGAATAGAAGAAGGACCTTTGCTGACAACGACTTTCACGACTGCGCCGCTGTGGAAGGGCTGACCGGCTTCAATTTCCTGTTCCATAATAATACCGGCATCTATTGTATCACTGAAGGCGTAAATGGGTTCAAGATGTAACCAACCGTCAATTTCGAGTTGTTCTTTTTTGAGTTCGTAACTCATACCCACTAAAGCGGGCATTTGGCTGTCGCCTTGGGCTTCTGTTTCGGTGACGGATTCGGGGGAAGATTCCGTAATAATATGATTTTCGGTAGATTCCGCAATGTCTGTTTCGGAAGAATGATTCATGGAAACCGTACCGCTTGACCCTGTCACGCTGATAATAATAATCGTAAGCACTAATAAAATGCATACTGTCATGACGGCAATCAACAAAGAAGAACGGAATTTTTCCGTAACGCTTTCTTGTCCTGGAATAGTGTAATCCATTTGTTTTTCTTTTTCTTTGGTTTTTTCTTTGGGTGGGTCTTTTGGTTTGGTTTTCGCTTTATTTTTTGATTTTTCTTTTTTAGGCTTAGAAGAATTAGCATTTTTCTTCTGGGGAACGGGGGAAACAATTTTCGTTTCTTCTTTGGAATTTTTAGCATTTTCGGTATGTTCGAAAAGCTGAGTGACAAGTTCAGTAATGGACTGCGTGCGTTTCTGGGAATCTAAGTCCATTCCTGACATAATCGCATCAGAAACATTCTGAGGAATTTTCGGTTCGAGTTTGCAAGGCGGGGAAAGATTGTCTAATTGAATCCGGCTTGGCGCATCAACGGGGCGTGTTCCGGTCAATAACCGGTACAGAACGGCACAAATGCCGTAAACGTCCGTGAATGTTCCCTGTTTTGCTCCTGGAGTATATTGTTCCGGTGCGGCGTATCCGTCGAAAAGTTCAGAAGGCAATTCTAAATGCATTGTCCGCACGTCGTAAATGCTGAACCCGCAGAGTTCTAATTCTTTTTCGGGAGTAATGTAAATCGTTTCCGGACTGATTGCCCGATGAATAACATGCTGATTATGCATTAAACTTAACGTAGTAAAGAACGTTGGGAAAAGTTTAGCGACTTCTTCCCAGGATAAATAACCGGCGTAATCTTTTAAATATTCGGTTAATTTAATGCCTTCAATATATTCATAAATGACATAAGTCGTATTATTTGCAGTAATAATATCTAACGTCGGAATAATATGCGGTAAAGACCGCATTTGCGCAAGATTTCTGTTTAATTCGGTAAATTCAGCCATTAAGGCTTTATATTTGACGGTATTATTTTTCAGAATGGTAATTGTCGCCCTGCCTTTCACCCGTTTACACAAGCCGACGGGCATATATTCCCGAATTAAGACTTTGCATTTAATTGCTGAATTATAACCGATATAATTTGCGCCTTCGCTGTTATGACCGAGTTTAATGCCGAGTGTGTACCGTTCATTTAATTCTGTGCCAGGCGGTGCATACTCAGGGTCGTAAGGAGCATCTTCGGCATAACCGCAGTGCGGGCAAATTCTAAATCTTGCCGGTTTTAATTCCATACAACAATAACAACGAGTAGTTTCATCATTTATCATACCGAAAAATTCTCCTTTCCTGAATAGTCTATTATTATTGTACCAGTTTTTGACGGAGTTGTCAAGTTTTTTTCGCAACTGGAAATCATTTCTTTGCTAATTTGTATCAGAAATGTAACATTTTGAAAAAATTAAAGTGAAATTAACTTTTTCCGGAGTAATTCCTGCGCCGCAAGAAGAATGCTGATTCTTCCGCTGTTCCAGCTGATTCCGCCCTGAAGCCAGACGGCGTAAGGCGGTCTTAACGGTGCATCGGCGGAAAGTTCAATAGAAGCCCCGTTAGTGAATGCGCCAGCTGCCATAATGACTTGATTTTCGTAACCAGGCATATCCCACGGTTCCGGCGTAACATACGCATCAACAGGAGAACCTTTCTGAATGCCCTGACAGAAGGCAATGACATTTTCGGGAGAATTTAATTCAATTGCCGTGACAATGTCGCCTTTTACCGCATTCGCTTCCGGAGAACAGGAAAACCCTAACAAAGTAAATAATTCCGCTGCGAAAGCAGTCGTTTTCAGGGCGTTAGCGACAATATCCGGTGCGAGGTAAAGCCCTTGAAATAATTCCCGATTCATGCCGAGTGTACAGCCGACTTCTTTTCCTAATCCGACACAAGTTAAACGATAAGCGCATAATTCGACTAAATTCGCATTTCCGGCGATGTAACCGCCCGTGCGGGCAATCCCTCCGCCGGGATTTTTAATCATTGAACCAACTAAAATATCTGCACCAACAGCAGAAGGTTCAACTTCTTCTACAAATTCGCCGTAGCAATTATCGACGAAAATAATAATTTTCGGATTTACTTCACGAATAGAAGAACATAAATGTTTCAGTTCGTCAATCGTAAACGCTGTCCGGAGGGAATAGCCCCTTGACCGCTGAATGTAAGCCATTTTTGCGCCAGAAAGATTTTTCTGAATTTCGGGAATATCCGGTTTTCCTTCCGGAGTAAGGGGAATGATTTTTGTTTTTATGCCGAAATCTTTTAATGAACCGTTTCCGGCTTTACCGGAAAAGCCAATGACTTCATGTAACGTGTCGTAAGGCGTACCTGTCACGAAAACGAGTTCATCTTCCGGACGGAGTAAGCCGAATAATGCCACACTCAAAGCATGAGTTCCGGAAACGAAATTATGCCGGACGAGTGCGTCTTCCGTGCCGAAAACGTCCGCCCACACACGGTCTAATGTTTCTCTTCCGAAATCCCCGTAGCCGTAACCGGTACTAAGAGTAAAACAAGTTTCACTGACTTTATTTTTCGTGAAAGCGTGTAATACTTTAGCAGCATTATGGCGGGCGATTCTGTCAGTTCTGCTGAAGAAAGAAGAACAATTCTTTTCAGCTTGTTCAGCGAGTGTTTCTAAACGTGGGTCAATTTCAAAATAATCATGCATTGCCATTATCGAGTAATCCTTTCGTAAATATATCGGAAGAATTTTCCGAACGTTCGAGAACGTATTCTGTTTCAATAGCCGTAAAGCCAATTTCCCTGTAGAAACTTTCCCGAATATCGAGTGCGTAAAGAACAGACTGTTTATTAAATTGTGCAAGCCAGCCGGCAAGCCACCGCAGGAATAATCTTGCATGACCTAAACCCCTTGCTTCCGGTAAAGTAGCCACTTGCCCCACAAGCACATAATTGTCAATATCAAATAAAATTGATGCAGTAGTGCTGTTCTTATATGTCAGAATATGACTAATTCCATGACGGCATCTGTGGGAAGTATCTGTCAGCCAGAGGGAATAATCTTCTAAATTCGGAAAACCTGCATGAAGAATTTCATACACTTTATCTAAAGACGGGTTAAATTCCACATCTTCTTCATGAAAATCAGGGTGATTCATGTCCGGTTGAAGTGCAAACGTTGTCCGGTGCAAAGACTGATATTCCGGAAGGCGTTCAGCCAGCATATTCCGAACAGGTTCATTGCATTCAATGCGAAAAGGCTCATGCATTTTTAAGAAAACGGCTAAATTTTCGACTTCTTCCGGTTCAGCCTGAAGAATTAGCACAGTACTGTTAAAATTCAGCATTACACCGGAATTTCCGACAGTGTAAAACTGGCAGAACGGATAATGTAAACCGTAGGCTTTATAATAAGAAAACATTTTCCTCCCCCGCCACGACTGCCGGAGGAGCGCACAAGGGAATTGCGATTCAGAAGTAATTTTTTTAATCATTATTCATGCATTCTTTCCAATAATTTTTCCGCTAACTGGTAAGTGTTCAGCATGTCGCTGATTTGCGCCGTGCAGAAAGGCGAATGCAAATACCGGCAAGGCAAGGAAAGCGCAAGTGTTTTCACACCGTTTCGGGATAAATGCACAGAACCAGCGTCATTTCCTCCGGCAATGCGGGTTTTCGTCTGGCAGGGAATGGAAAATTTTTCCGCTTCCTGAAAGGCGAGATGATATAAATTTTTATCATAAATTGTTGCCCTGTCCATAAATAACGCCACTGCGCCCCGACCTAAACGGCAAACCGCCGCACCATCATTCACGCCATCAAGGTCAGCAGCAGTTGTTGTTTCTAAAATTAACGCTGAATCAGGCGCAATAGCGAAAGCAGCAGTTTTACTTCCCCGCAAGCCGATTTCTTCCTGAACGAAAAACGCAAACCATGTATCATAGGGAATATCTGATTCAAGCATTTTCAGCATAACGGCACAGCCGAAACGGTCATCAATCGCTTTACAAGCGACACGGTTTCCGCCGAGTTCCGTCCAATCACTAAGAAAACAAACAGAATCCCCGGGCAGAATATGTAATTCTACTGTTTCACTTCTGGAAGTTGCGCCAACATCTAATAATAAATCTTTTTTTTCGGGTTTTTGTTCTTGTTCTTCTTTGGAAAGCTGGTGAACAGGTTTACACCCAATTACGCCGAAAATATTCTGTTCCGGTAAGAAAACACTTCTGCCAATCGCAACATCTGCATCAATTCCGCCGACAGGTTCTAAAACGCAAAGACCGTCAGAACGAATTTCCGTAATGATGAAACCGACTTCGTCCATGTGTGCGCCAATTAACACAGTATGTTTTGCAGGGGATTTTCCTTTTTTATGAACAAGTAAATTACCGAGTGCATCTGTGCGGCATTCAGCAATATCAGGGAAAGTGTTAATTTTCTCCTCAAGATAATTCCGGACGGCGGATTCATCGCCGGAAATGCCGTATAAAGCGCAAAGTTCTTTCAAGTAATTCAGCATGATTCGCACCCCCTTAAAAATTCAGCTAATAATTTTCCTGTAGCGCAAATGTCGTTTAAGTCCACGACTTCAACAGGCGTATGCATGTAAAATAATGGAATGGACACCGTGCAGGACTTCACGCCCTCACAAGAAACGGAAAACTCATCTGCATTCGTTCCGGTTCTGCCGGACATGACTTCATATTGATAGGGAATATTTTTTTCAGCGGCAATCAAGGCTAAATTTCGGGAAATTTCCTTTGACAGGGAAGGCGAAAAGCCAATCATTGCACCGTCACCAGCTTTTCCGGTATTTTTCGTTCCGTCACCAGCGAAAGAAACATCTACAGCAAGTGCAATATCTGGTTGAATGCGAAAACAGCCGGTTTTAGCACCACAGCCATTAACTTCTTCCCTATGCGAGAATAAAACACTCACTTCACAAGGAAGAGTATTTTTCTTCACTAAAGATAAAGCGTAAAGAATAGCCGCAATTCCGGAACGGTCATCTAAAGCAGGAGAAGTGAATTTTTCTCCGGCAAGGCAAGTTGTGACACCGGAAAATGTCACGCTATCACCGAGGGAAAGAATTTCTTTCAGTTCGTCAGCGGAATAACCTGTATCAATGCGGACTTGTTCAATTTTCTGAACGGATTCCTTACCGCCGGACAAATGCGGCGGTAAAGTGGAAATAATGCCGGAAATGCATTTCTTCCCGTGGAGGAAAACTTTCTGTGCCGGAAACCAGCGGCGGTCAAGTCCGCCAACGTTGCCGACAGTCACGAATCCGTCAGGAGTAATTCCGGTAACAATCAGCCCGACCTGGTCAAGATGTGCATCTAATAATACATGTAATGCATTCGGCTTTTCGCAAGGAATATGCCCAATGACATTATTTTCGGAAATCTGCACTTCCGGACAGAATTTCCGGAGAAATTCAGCGGAAACTTCTGCAATGTTAAACTCATCGCCGGAAATTCCGGTTGTCTGGCAAAGTGCAGAAAGCATTTTTTTCAAAGAATCTTTTCTCATGATTAATTTCCTAAATCCTTTACTAAGCGTTTAAAATGTTGCCCCCGTACTTCAAAATTAGGGTATGCGTCGAAACTTGCGCACGCTGGGGAAAGTGTAACAATATCGCCGTTTTGTGCATTCTGGAAAGCAGTCTGCACGGCTTCTTCCATAGACTGCACGTGAATAATTTTTAACGTTTCGGGGTTGTAATTTTCAGCGGAAGTAACTGCTTTTTCGATTTTATCGGCAGTCACGCCCATTAAAATTAATAATTTTACTTTTTCGCAAACGGTTTCCGCCATAGGTTCAAAGGGAATTTTCTTGTCATAACCGCCTGCTAAAACAATTAATTTCTGTTGGAAACTGTTTAACCCTGCGAGAACTCTTGTCGGGCTTGTGGCAATGCTGTCATTGTAATATTTCACGCCGTTCAATTCCCGAACAAATTCTATACGATGTTCCACACCGCCGAAATTTTCTGCAACGGTAACGAATGCCTCAACAGGAACTTCCCCCCAGAGGGCAGCAATTACGCCGAGGAAATTTTCCACGTTATGCATTCCTGGAATGCGAATCTGGTCTTTATGCATAACGGGCGTAATGCAATGATTTTCGATATAGCATAACATGCCATCATTCCGGAGGAATGCGCCACGTTCAGGAATTTCCTTCCGGCTGAACCAGTTTAATTTCCCACGAACGATAGGAGCAAGAGCTTTCGTGCCGTCGTTATCAGCATTCAGCACAGTTCTTGAAAAAGCGTTCTGGTGGGCAATTAAATTCGTTTTAGCGGAAATATATTCTTCCATAGTGCCGTGAACGTCTAAATGATTTGGCGTAATATTCGTGATTAACGCCGTGTCGGGAGATTTCCGCATGGAAATTAACTGAAAGCTGGACAATTCCACAACAGCGGCATCAGTTTCCCGAATGTTTTCAATTACAGGAAGTAAAGCCTTTCCGATGTTTCCGCCTAAATATACTGTTTTTCCGGCAGCGGAAAGAATTTCAGAAATTAACGTTGTAGAAGTGGACTTCCCGTCAGAACCGGTAACAGCGTAAATTTTACACGGGCATAAATCGAAAAACACTTCCATTTCGGAAGTCACGACAACTCCGGCATTTTTCGCCTGAAGTAAAGCCGGATTATGGTAATACATTCCAGGAGTACGGAAAACAACGTCAAATTCTGTTAAAGAATCTAAATACTTTTCTCCTAAAATGAAATTCACGCCGAGTTCGGAAAGTTCGTCATAGACTTCCTGAAACTGTTCAGCGGAACGCTTGTCGCAGACGGTTACGGGAATATGTTTTTTCCGGAAAAGGCGAATCAGTTCCGTATGGCTGACACCTGTTCCGATGAAGGCAATATGTTTTTGCTGCATATCGTTGAAAAATTGTTGAATTTTACTCATAAAAATAACTCCTCCTGTTGAGTGAAAAAAGCTGTCACATTCTATTATAGCAGATAATTTCAGAAAAATCAATGTTTTTCAAAAAAAACTTGACATTTCTTTGAAATTATGTTATTGTATTAGTAAGGCAAGAATTGCAAAGGAGTGACAGAAATTTGAATTTATGTTCAGGTCAGTATAGATATTTACTGTGTATTTACCGATTAGGGCGGGGAAATGAACGCATACGCTGCGTAGACATAGCGAAAGATTTAGGGGTAACACGTCCGAGTGTCAGCAAGATGATGAAATGCATGGTACGCATGGAACTAATAGAACCAGATTACAGTGAACAGGTAAGATTAACGGAAACGGGGCGGAACATCGCCGAGCATTTCAATCAGGATTATGATATTACCTATGCATTTTTCCGGAGAATCTTGAAATTATCGCCGGAGAAAGCGAAAGACAATGCTTTTTTGTTTTTGTCGACGTTTTCAAGGGAAACCGTGAAACAGCTGAATGCGGTAACAAGCAGAAGTTTAGAGCATGTGCGCAAAAGCCGGACAGCGGAAAAGAAGAAACCCGTGCAGACAGATGAAACATCATCTTAATGTAAAATTTTTAATTTAATTTAATTTTGAAAGGGAGTTATTTTCATGCCATTTATTAACGTGAAAACCAACCAGAAAGTAACAGAAGCACAGAAAGAAGCCATTAAGAGCGGATTAGGGGCAGCCATTCCCACAATTCCCGGGAAGTCAGAACAGTGGCTCATGGTCGGAATTGAACCGGAATACACGCTGTATCATCAGGGAACGAATGCGCCGGCAGCAATGGTAGAAGTGCAGATTTACGGCAGCGCAAACGGCGCAGCATACGCCAGCTTAACCGGAAAAATCAGTGATTTGCTGAATGCGGAACTGAACATTCCAAAGAACCGGATTTACGTCAGCTACACCAGCACGAAAGACTGGGGCTGGAACGGAAGTAATTTCTGAATCTGAACAAAAAACCCCCGTTTTCACAACGGGGGAATTTTTAGTTTAAGTTTAAATTTAAGTTTAAAGCTTAAAATTCTTCGACAATGCCGACAACTTTTTTCATCATTAACAAAGCATCAGCAGAATCCACAATGCCGCTTTTGTCCACGTCGGCGGACTTGATTTGCGATGCGGAAAAGTCTGCTTTTCCGAGAATGTAACGATTCACGGAAATCACATCTAACACGGACGTTTCGCCGTCGCCGTCCACGTCGCCGAGAACAGAAGTCGTTTCTGCACTTGCCGGAGAAGAAGAGTTAATCATAGCAATTGCTTCTTGTGGAACGACATCAGGTGTAGCAAGTGAAACATAGAAACCAGCTGTATCATTAGAAGGGAAGTTCAGCACTTGTTCAGCTGTCAGTATAGCAACATGTTGTCCATATTTATCTTTAAAAAGCGTAATGCCTTGTTCTTCTAAGAAATCATATTCTTCATTGGTTTTTTCTTCACACAGTTTTTGATGAAGGTCAGATGTTTCTTTATCTGTGAGCGCAGCTGAAATTTGTTCAACTTCTACTTCTTTGTCAATTTCATCATATACACTATCACCAGGATATGCTGAAATATTGACAGCGAAACGATACTCCGGAAAAGCACCTGCCGCAACTCTTGCATTCCAGTCTATATAATTGTTTCTGGGCTGAGGTATAACACAATTATTTCCGTCCATATGTTCAGGGTGATGATAAACAATCCCGTTTTTGTCTGCTACACAATAATAAGAAACATAAGTATTGTATAATTCAGTATTATCCATTTCTTCTTCAGCCTGAACAGTAACCGCTGTTGCACAACCTGTCAGCACTAACGCACTGACAAAAGCAAGTAATTTTTTACACATAACTACCATTCCTTTCATGATGACCATGCCACAGCATATTTAGCTGTTGTAGCAATTGATTGATCTGCGTTTTTAATTTCAATCTTATATTTTCCAGTTTTAGAGGGGGTGAAATCAATGATTTCTACATTGTTTACACTTGTTGTAGAACAACCAACTTCAGACCCGTCAGGAGCATAAAGGTGAAGATCCAAATTAGCAACAGGTGAAACAGCCAGCCCGCTTGCACTAAAATGATTATCAGAATTTAAATTAACTTCTTTTAAATATGCCAAAGAAATTCTCATTGGTTTACCTGTTTCAGTGATGTTTATTTCTCGAGTAATTCTCGATACAGTTTGCAATACACTTCCAATGAAATAATTTTCATTGACTGCTGTTTTTATTGCTCTGTTGACATCTAACATACCTGCTCCGTATTTTTTACAGTCAGGTTTTGATGACCATGAACTTGGACAGTAATGTTTACCATCGAGATTCACAGAAGCGGTTAAAATTGCTTTTGCTAATTCAGGGTGTGATTTTACGAAAGGCTTTGCTTCAAACAATAAAGCAACTGCACCTGTAACATGCGGAGCGGAAAAGCTTGTTCCACTATCTGTAATAATTCCTGTGTTGATGTTTGTTCCTGGTGCGCATAAGTCAGGTTTATATACCAAACTTGCATTTGAACTGTATGAAGATAATTTTTGTAAAGTATCATCTGACAAGCTTTGTGTGTTGTTGTCATCAATATTTCCTACGACAATAGCATTATAGGACATATTACTGGACGAAACACCTTCCGCACCATTATTCCCAGCTGCTATTACCATAGTTACATAATGATTTGTCGAAATATGGTCAAGCCATTGTGCGTACGTACCATAAGAATTAACTCCAACATTAGACACCTCTTGACTCCAATTGACTACATTTGCTCCTTGTGAAATCGTCCATTCTATAGATTCATATATTCCAGATGTACCAGAATTTGAAACGGAATACAATTCTGCATTTGGTGCAATGCCTTGTGGAATAGAAGAACCAGAGACTTTTTGACCAACCATGATAGAAGCAACATTATTAGCATGATGATTTTCATGTGTACTGGAACTGGAAAGCACTGGTGATGAATCAGGGTTATTGTGAATATTATTGCGATTAAATCTTGGAAGACTTCTATCTACCACATAATTTTCAACTTCTCCAATTTTTACACCTTTTCCTGTATAACCATAAGAAGCAAGTTGTGTATCTGCTTCCACTACGGGAATACTCACATCCATTGCAGGTTCACATTCTTGAATGTTGCAGTCAAGAATTTTTGTTGCATCTGTTTCAGCCAAATCAACAACTTCATCCAAAGTCAATTTTGCAATCACAATTGGAGAATATTGTCCGATATACTGAATTTCCGCATTAGGCATATACTGCTCAACAAATTGCCCGTTCAGTTCCTGGTACATCTGACTTGCGGCAGCCCGTTCAGATTCAATGTACTGTTGAATCACTTCACCGGATAATTCCACATCATTGTCAAGAATGTCATTCGCAGAAATTTCGTCTGTAGCAGGTAAGACAGAATTTAAAGTTGCCGTATCCAGATTTTCTGTCAGAACTGGCAATGCTTGTTCTTTGGCTACATCGTAGTCAATATCTTCCGAACACCAGACAAGCACAGACGTTTTTTCTGAATTTGCGGGCGTAAGAGCCTGGGTTTGATTCCCTGTGTTTTCCAGGGATTCTCTGCTGACACCATAAGCATCTAACAAGCTATCGGTGATTTTAGCAGAAAAATTAGTTTCTTCTTCTTCGGTTGCTGTTCCCAATAAAGACCAGCCGCTAAATGCAACACACATTACAGAGGCAGTTAAAACGGAAACAACGGATTTAATCATTTTCATTGCACATGCACTCCTTTTTAAAAATTGTTGTGGATATTTGCATTTGTGTTCGGATTAACTTCATTATAACACGAATATTCGCCTTTGTCAAGAGAAAACCGGAAAATTTTTCATTTTCGTATATATGCATAAGTAGACAAGCTATTTTTTAGTACTTTTCCATAAGCAATAAGCTTAAATTTTCACGTCAGAAATATTAAACAAACCCTCTCTTTTTCTTCCCTCTTCACTTATATAACAACTGAACGCCGAAAAAATTGGATTTTTTTTCAAAAAATTTCTGAAAAATTTCACTTTCTCTGTATTGCACAAAAAATTATTTTTCAGAACTTAAAAATTATTCATTTTCAACAAAAACTGCTGTACCCTCCGGCACAGCAGTCAGTCAGTGAATATATTTTTCCATAGAGGCGGCAAGCATCCACGGCAGATAGGCACAAATTTCAATTTGCAGAACGGGCTTTGGAAAGTCCGGTAAAGTGGGACTAAGATATTCCGGAATGAAAATAGCGAAATTATCCGCTAATTTCCAGTCAGCATTATTTCCGGAATGAATTACTTCCCCGCTGACCTGATAGAACCCCCCGTATAACATGCCGTCATGCTTGCGGTAATCTTCCATTTTCGTTCCGAACGGAATCACATCAATAATTTGATTCATGTCATCAATGCCGAAATCGTGAAATTGCTGTTGAATTTCCGTGGGGCAATATTTTGTCCATTGCCGGAAATTCTGACAGCCCAGACAAGAACAATGGTGGCGGTAGTGGGTTTGCGTGTAATAAGTTCTGGTTGCCTCGGCGTGAATTTCGGCAAGGGTATTTCCGAATTGAAAAACCATTTTTTAACTCCTGAAAAATTTCTTAATAGCTTAATAAAACGTAGCAACTTCTTGTTCGGGTGCATTCGTCAGCACAACGGACTGAATGCGCAGAACAGGACCTTTACCTTTATAAAGTTTATGACGCTGAATGGAAATTTCCGCCGTCAGGCGAATCCATTGGCGAGTGTCGAAGAGGGAAGCCTTTTCCCATTCGCAGACAAGCCAGCAGAATTGAATATCTTCCACACAGCAAGTCATAATGTGACGACCGGCGGCGAAAGTCGCATGAGGGAATTTTTTATCTCTCACAGCGGAGGCACGGAAGGTAATGCGTTTCTTGTCATATTTTTCCGGTTCTTCCATAATATCCCGATAAAATAAAGCGAAATCTTCATCGTTAATGACAATTTCATCAGCGTTAATATCAAAAGGCAGCGGGTCTTGAATATCATCATAAGCGACATCGCCGGTAATGGATTCATACGCAATCTGAATGCGGCGGCTTACTCCTCTGACAATCTGGTGAAAATCGAGTTGGTTCATTTTCGACTGGTCGAAACGGTTAAACACAACGAGTTCACTAACATTTAATTTATCCACAACGAGACTGCGCATATTAGCGTTATAATTCAGGAATGTGTTGGAATCCACGAAACACATTGCCTGATAGACAGCCCATTCCACGGGTAAATTTTCGAATAAGTCGTTAATTGTCCACATACCGTTATATTCGAGAACAACACGGGTAGCACCGCAATTGTTTAAAATTTTCCGGAGGTTATCTTCATTGAAGTCTTCCTGTTCGTCAATGACATGCTGGAAAACATTTTTTGAAGCGAAACGGGAAGAATCATATTCTTCTTCTCCTTCTTCACAAAGCAGGAGAAGAGTTTTTTCGCCATTGTTAAAGCGTTTATCTTCGAGGGTTTCCTGAATGAATTTGGTTTTTCCGCCTTCAAGGAAACCGACGAATAAATACACCGGAATGTCTTCCGGAGGGGTCATAGGCATAGAATGCACTTCCTTTTCAAAATTCAGAAAATAGTGCCGTAAGGGAACGGCACAAGGGAATTATTCAGCGTGGAACAGTTCAGCGATTTTTTCTTCATGAATGGCTGAACCAATGACACAAAGTCTTCCGGTAGTTGCCGGAGAACCGAAACGAATGTCAGGCGTACCCGGCACATAATCGTAATGAATCCATTTTCCGTCAGTGGAGGGAACAATGCCTTTTGCACGGAGAATTACGCCGTAAACGTCTTCATTACCGAGGGCATTAAGGGCGGATTGAATTTCTTCCACAGTATATAAGCGGGCAGTTTCTTTGCCCCAACTGGTGAAAATTTCGTCGGCGTGGTGATGATGATGTTCGTGTTCATGGTCATGATGATGTTCATGTTCTTCATGTTCGTGTTCATGTTCATGGTCATGATGATGATGTTCATGGTCATGATGTTTTTCTTCTTCTAATAAAGCCTTTAATTCATCGTCAAGAGTGTTTTTCTGGGTCATTGCAGAAATTAACTGTTCTCCGGTTAAATCATTCCATTCTGTGGTGACAATCGGGGCGGAAGTATTTTTCGCACGGAGTCTCTGCACGCAGTCGTCTAATTTTTCTTCAGAAAGTCCTTTCGTATGGCTGAGAATCAGACAACTTGCGTAAGTAATCTGATTATCGAAAAATTCACCGAAATTTTTCTGATACATTTTGCATTTTTTCGCATCAACAACAGTGGTGAACCCGTCGAGTTCAACGCCCTGAATTTCTAAATTCTGCACGGCACGAATCACATCGGAAAGTTTCCCCACGCCGGACGGTTCAATTAAAATTCTGTCGGGGTGATACTGGTCAAGCACTTTCCGGAGGGCTTCCCCGAAATCGCCCACTAAGGAACAGCAAATACAGCCGGAGTTCATTTCTGTAATTTCAATTCCAGCGTCCTGAAGAAAACCGCCGTCAATGCCGATTTGCCCGAACTCATTTTCAATTAAAACGAGTTTTTCGTTTTTGTAGGCTTCGGAAATCAATTTTTTAATTAAGGTTGTTTTTCCGGCACCGAGAAAACCGGAAAAAATTGTAATTTTTGTCATGGCAAAAAGCACTTCTTTCTGAAAATAATTTTAATAGTGTTTTAGAGTTTTACACTACTGAATTAAATATACCACATTTTTGAAAAAATTGCAAGGGGAACAAGTGAAAATTTCAGGAAATTTTCAAATTAAAATTAAAGCCCTTCCGGATTTTTCTGCATGAAACGCCAGCTGTCTTCACACATTGTGTCAAGGGTTTCTTCTGCTTGCCAATTCAGGAGTTGTTTAGCCCGTTCAGCGTTAGCATAAGAAGAAGCAATATCTCCGGCACGGCGGGCAGTAATTTTATAAGGAATTGCATGACCGCAGGCTTTTTCATAAGCGTGAACCATTTCAAGAACGCTTACGCCGTGACCCGTACCGAGGTTAATGGGAATGAAACCTTTATGCTGTTCAGCGTAAGCAATAGCGCAAACATGCCCTTTTGCTAAATCCACAACGTGAATATAATCCCGAACGCCTGTTCCGTCTGGTGTGTCGTAATCGTCCCCGAAAACAGATAACTGCTGTAATTTTCCGATAGCGACCTGACCAATATAAGGAAGTAAATTATTCGGAATGCCGTTAGGGTCTTCACCGAGTAAACCGGATTTATGCGCCCCGATTGGGTTAAAATAGCGTAACGCCACGGCACGGAATTCCGAATCCGCCTGACAAATATCATTTAAAATTTGTTCAATCATGACTTTTGTGTAGCCGTAAGGATTCGTTGCGGAAGTGGGCATTCCCTCAACGTAAGGCACGGGGTTATGCATTCCGTAAACCGTTGCGGAAGAAGAAAATACAATTGTTTTGCATTGAAATTCCCGCATGACTTTTAATAAAACGAACGTACCGTTCAGATTATTTTCATAATATTCAAGAGGTTTTTCGACAGATTCGCCAACGGCTTTCAAACCGGCGAAATGCACAACGGAAGAAATTTCCTGTTCCTGAAAAATTTTCCGCAAAGCCTGTTCATCACGCACGTCCGCATGATAAAACGCAACAGATTTTCCGGTAATGGCTTCAATCCGGCGAATACTTTCTTCTTTGGAATTGCTGAGATTATCAATCACAACAACTTCATAACCGGAATTAAGAAATTCAACGCAGGTATGACTTCCAATGAATCCGGCACCGCCAGTAACTAAAATTTTACTCATAATTAAAATTCTCCTGTTCTATTATTTTTTAATAATAAGTTGAGTTGCGCCGATTTTCCGTAAATGCAGAACCCGGCAACGGTCAATGCCAATCCAATTTTCCATTTGCATTTTAAACGCTGAAAGAAAATCTACAGGCACATAGGCTTGCACCGTTCCGGAAAAACCGCCGCCATGTACACGAACCGCCCCCCGACCGTCAAGAAGCCGCTGACATAATGCAATTGCCGTTGCTGCGCCCTGGTGTTCAGGTTCTGACGGAAAAGAAAGATTTTGCAGGCAAGCAGAAGAAGAAAGCCCTGAAGCGTTGACTTCCTGCAAAAATTCCGGAAATTGTTCATTTTCCAGAAATTGCACCTGACGAATGACACGTTTTTCTTCTTCAAAATAATGCATAGCCCTAAGTACAGCCCTGTCACCGCAAGTCCGGCGGAGTCCGGCGAAATGGGAGAAAAATTCCGTTTCGCTGATTTCGGAAAGTTTTTCTCTGCTGAACATTTTCGCAATCGTGTTCATTTCCTGAGGAATGGCGGCGTAAGCCTGTGAAGTGTCGGAATGAGCCGCACTCGCATCAAGGAAACATAAGGCATAACCGAATTTTTCCGCATCGAAAGGAATTTGTTTCCATTCGGGAATATTCGGTTGAAAATTCAACGCAAGCATTCCGCCAATGGAACAAATTAACTGGTCAAGCAAACCGCACGGTTTTCCGAAAAAAACATTTTCCGCAAATTTTCCGATTTCAGCGAGTTGCAGAGGGGAAAAGGGCGTTTCAGCGTAAAATGAAGAATACACTAATCCGGCAAGAATTTCCATTGCAGCGGAAGAAGATAGACCGGATTCAGGCGGAATGTCAGAAGTGATGTAAATTTGCAGACCGCCGACGGCACAACCGTCCTGAATGCATTTCGTGGCAACACCCCGAAATAATGCAGCACAGGAAAAGCGTTCCTGTTCGAAAGGGTGCAGTGCTGAAAGGGAAACGGAACAATTTTCCTGTTCAAATTCTTCTGAAAAAATTTGGATTTCAGGAAAATCCTGTTCAGCAGCGACGGCGAGCAAATCTAAAGTAATGGCAGCAGCGAGAGCATGACCGCCTTGATGGTCGGTATGATTTCCGCCGAGTTCGGTTCTTGCCGGAACGGAAAATAAACGAATTTCCGTATCATCACCGGAATGAAAAGCAGTCTGAAAATGAAGTACTGCATTTCTTAGGCGTGTCCGGCAAGGCGTACAATCTTCACAGGCATATAGCGCAATTAGGGAAGCGTCGAACGCCCCTGAATCAATCGCCTGCAATGTCTCATGGATCGTCATGAACAATTCACTCCTAAATTAAGCTAAAAAATTTCGCATACATATATTATATACTAAAATTTCGGATTTTGCAAGCGTTTTTTGAAAAAAAATTGATTTTGTGCAAATGTTCTAAATTATTCGACTTGAAAGCAGATACCGGAGAACGGCGGAAGAGAAAGAATAAATTCTCCCTGATTGCCTTCAATGACCGTTCCGGCGGTATTCGGGCGGGAGCCATTGTAAATGTCGGCACTGGAATCTAAAAGCACGGTTAAGCGTTTCGCATCACAATGCAAAATATAATGGTCTTGCGGCGCACCGGCGAAATTAAACACGCCGACAATCGATTCTGAAGAAGAATATCTCTGCATAGCGTAACAGCAAGGGTAATTCTGTTCGCAGTCACGCCAATCAAAACCGCCGTTTGTGTAGTCACGTTCGAATAAAGCGGAATGTTTCAAATATAACTGGTTGACTTGTTTGATATATTGATGAAACGCATCATGAATGGGATATTTTAATAAAAACCAGTCTTGTTCTCTTGTTTCGTCCCATTCACGGAGCTGTCCAAATTCACTGCCCATGAAATCTAATAATTTCCCTGGGTGAATGGCATTATATAAATAAAAAGCTCTTGCCTGTGCGAATTTCCCTTCATAAAGCCCGTGCATTTTCTGGAGAATGGTAGCTTTTCCGTGGACATTTTCGTCATGGGAAAAGGGAAGAATGTAATATTCAGAATGATAATACATCATAGAGAATGTTAATTTATCATATTGATTATAACGAAATAATGGGTCAGTTCGGAAATACTCTAACGTATCGTTCATGAAACCCATGTCCCATTTATAGTCAAAACCTAAGCCATCACTCCAGACAGGGGCAGTGACTTTCGGATAGTCAGTAGAATCTTCTGCACAGAGAATGCAATTCGGGAAACGGGCTTTTAAGCCGGAGTTCATATTTTTCAGGAAATTTAAGGCGTTGTTATTCACGCCGCTTTCTTTCTTGCCGTGCCAGTAAATTAGCCGGCTGATTGCGTCCATGCGAAGCCCGTCGAAATGAAATTCTTCCAGCCAGTAGCAAGCATTAGATTGAAGAAAACTCTGCACATCGCCTTTAGAATGCATAAAATTATAGCTTCCCCATTCGCTCAAGCCTGCTCCGGCGTTAGGGTATTCGTAAAGCGGAAACCCATCAAAATTGCCTAATCCGTAACTATCCACAGCGAAATGCACAAGCACGAAATCTAATAACACGCCAATATGATTCTGATGAAGTTTGTCAATTAAAATTTTCAGTTGTTCCGCCGTGCCGTAACGGGAAGTTGGTGCGAAAAATCCCGTGTTCTGATAGCCCCAGGACGTGTCGCAGGGATGTTCAGCGAGCGGCATAAATTCAACGTAATTATACCCCATTTCTTTCAGATAGGGAATAAGCAAATCGGCAATTTCTTCATAAGAATAAAATGCTCCTGTTTCGTCATCGGGATTTGCTTTTTTCTGTTTCCAGGAACCGAGGTGCATTTCGTAAATATGCATAGGGCGGTTTTTTCCGTCAGTGCGCTGGTGCATCCATGACTGGTCATGAAATTCATAATCGGAAAGATTCCGGATAATGGAACAGAACGCCGGACGTAAATCCATGCCGAAACCGTAAGGGTCACAATGTTCCGTGTAACTGCCGTCATTGTGCCAGATGCGGTATAAATACCGCTGTCCCTCTTTCGCTTGCGGAACGGTAACTTCCCAGAAGTGATGATTTTCACTTTGATATAATTCCCAGTCCTGCCAGTCGTTAAATTCCCCAACAAGCGTAATTCTTGCCGCATGGGGGGCATATACCCTGAAACTATACCCTTCCTGTGCCGGATGCACGCCTAAATATTGGTGTGCATCGAAAATTTTTCCTTTGTAGAATCCGTAAATGTCCAAAATTTTTTCCTCCTTAATAAAAAAATAGTAAAAATTATGCCAAAGTACTTGAAAAATTCTGTCAAGTCTGCTATAATAGAAGTAGCAGAAGAAACAGAACGTTTTTACCCGTTAAGAACATTATATTCCATTTTGCCGGAATATGCAATCTGTATTTTTGAACAACCGTCGTGTAAACCACAAAACAGGGAATTTTGAGGATTAATTCAAACAAATTCAACAGAAAGGTGGGAAAACTATGGATTTACGGCAACAGCGCACGAAACGAAACATAGCGAACGCATTTTTAAGTTTGCGGAGTGAAAAACCGCTGGAAAAAATCACCATACGGGAATTAGCGGAACGGGCTTCCATTCATAAGGCAACGTTTTACCTGCACTACAAAGATATTTATGCGTTGTCGGAAAGTTTAGAGCAGGAAGTCATTGATGATATTCTGTACGGATTATCTGACCCGGCAATGCTTTTGACCGATACGGACAGATTCAATGAAGAATTATACTGCTTACTCATGGCGAATGAAAGTATGTTAAGCATATTATTTTCAGGAAGCCGTGCCGGAATGCTTGCAGCAAGAATGGACGTGCAGTTGAAAGAATATATTTTTTCACGGCACGAGGACTGGAACACATTAGAAATCAATGTGATTTTAACTTACTTAATTCAGGGGGCGTATTATGCGTACATGCAATACCACAGCAAGAACGCCAAAGAAGTTCTCCACATGATTAATACAATGGCAGGTTCCGTTCTCCGGCGGTACACCGGACAAATTCCCTTGAATGGGAAAACTTCCGAACCGAACCCGGAAAGTAAATAGTTGTTCACAAAATGTCGGAAGTTTACGGAAAAATCACAGCTTCTATTTACAAAGTCGGAAAAATTTTGTAGAAGATAAACAAAGAAAAAAGCAATTACCGGAAAACAGTAAGTTAAAATCATTGACTTATGTAATAAAAAATTTTCAATTATCTTGTATTTTTTTCTTGATTTCTACTTTGTGTATAATTAATATGTTCGTTTAGTGAAAATTTCTAAAAAAAAAATTTGGATTTATGTAAAAATACAGTTGCAATTTTTTCTGGTAAATGATATAATTAAGATACTGGGATATTATGCACAGGCATATCATGTCCGGAATCTATGTAAGCCCAAAATTTTATTGGAGGTGGTCGAATGAAAAGTTTTTCCTACGTGGCAACCACTGCCGCTGGTAAACAGGTAAGAGGTACAATCAATGCGGAAGATGTCCGTGAATTTACCAAACAAGCTAAGGATAAGGGCTTGACCGTTACCAAATACGAGGAAAAAGAAATCGAAAAGAAAAAGACTATCAAGAACTTTAAAACGAAAGACCTTGCGTTCAACTGTCGTCAGCTTGCTGCAATGCTGACTTCTGGTTTAACACTGGTTAAAGCTCTTGATATTCTGAGCAAGGAACAGCCAACGGAAGATGCCAAGGCTGTTTGGCAGGACGTTTACGAAAATGTACAGAAGGGCGAATCGTTCTCCGATGCGTTACTTCAGTACAGAGGGGTATTCCCCGACTTCATGGTAGCAATGGTTTCTGCCGGTGAATCATCTGGTTCATTGGATACTATCATGCAGGACTTGTCTGACTATTATCAGAAACAAAATAAGATGAATAATACAATTAAAGGCGCATTAACTTATCCGATTATTTTAGGCGTTTTAATGATTGTCATTATTGTATTCATGTTCGTGTTCATCATGCCGACATTCGCAGGCATGTATGAAAATCCGGATGATATGCCGGCGTTGACAAAAGTCATGATGGGCTTCAGTGACTCTCTTGTCCAGTTCTGGTATATTTACCTTGTGGTAATTGTTGGTATTGTTTTCGGCGTGATGTACATGCTGAAAATTCCGTCCACACGTCTGAAATGGGATAAGTTAATTATTAAAGGTCCAGGCTTTGGTCCTTTAGTTGTAAAAGTGTACACTGCACGTTTTGCCAGCACAATGGCTTCCCTGTATTCTTCCGGTATTCCTATGGTAGACTGTCTGAAACGGTCTTCCGCAATTCTCGGAAACAGTTATATTAGCTTATTGTTTGAACAGGTCATTGACGAAGTAAAACAGGGCGAAACGCTTTCCTCTTCCATTCAGCGTACAGAAATTTTTGACTCCATGTTCTGTTCCATTATTTTCGTCGGTGAAGAAGCCGGCGCATTGGATAGTATTTTGACGAAAACCGCAGACTATTACGACGAAGAAGCCGATGCCGCTGTTGGTCGTTTAGTCGGAATGCTTGAACCGTTAATGATTATCATCATGGGTGTTGCTGTAGGTTTACTGCTTGCCGCAATCTTCCCGGCATTGTATGGTTCATTCGATGCTATCGCAGCATAATTATTCTGAAAAACAAAAAGGAGGCTGACTAAATGCTTTCATTTGATATTACTGATAGAAATATCCGAATTATTAAAGGTGCAGAAAGCGGCGGAAAAATTAAAATCAGTTCCGCTGCTGAACTGGAACTGGACGAATCCTTAATTGTCAACGGACACGTCAACGACAGAAACCGTGTTGTTGGTAAAATCAACCAGGCGTTGAAAAGTGCCGGAATCGCTGACAAAGAAGCGATGATTTCCATTTCCTCCAACGAAACAGTATTCAAGGAATTAATGATTCCTCCGAATCCTAAAGAAGCGGAATTTATGAAAAGTGTCCGCTTGGAACTCAAAAACCAAATTAACATTGATGAATCTTACGCTGTAGCGTATACTATTGTAGGTGACCCGGAAACAGACGAAACCGGCGCACAAATGCAGAAAATTCTTGTCACAGCATGTCCGCAGGATGTTATTGAAAGTTACCGTGCAATCTTCAATATGCTGAATATTCAGCTGAAGTCTGTCATGATTGGCTGTAATGCCATTACAAAAGTTCTGCTTGCCGATACGAAAACAAAAGCGAAAATGCCATTACTGGCAGTACAGGTTGATGCGAATTTTATCAGCTTGAACTTGTATGAAGACGGAATGTTGTCATTCTCACGTTTTGCCTCGATTGACCCAGAAGACTATGATCACCCAGATGATTATATTTTCGAGGCAGTGAATGAAAATATTTACCGTATGCTGCAATTTGCGAGAATCAGAGGTTCAGAAGAAATCCGGAACGTTGTGTTCTATGGTGACATAGACGTGCAGAAGGATTTATATGACCGACTTCAGGACGAACAGAAAGCAAACGACATTGAAGTGAGCCGTTTGAACGTTCCTCCGCAGATTCACGGCTATCAGAATCTGAATTTCTCTCTGTATGCTAACGCAATCGGCACAATGTTCAAACGTGATAAACTGACTGAACATATTAACTTCTTAGAAACAGAAGCGTCCGGTGCAGGGATTGCCGGAAAAGTGCCGAAAGATGACCATTCATTCAATTTAGTTGCCGTTGTTGGCGTAGTGCTTTCCGTTGTTGTGATTGGCGTAGCGTATGGTGTATTAGCCATTAGTGATGCCAATGTGAAATCAAAAACCGCTGATTTACAGGCGCAGATTGATTCACCGGATACGGCTTCTAAATTACAGTTATATGACAATCTCCAGATTATTCGGGATAATGTACGGGCGTATGCCGATAATGTCAACATGGCAAAAGATGCTTATCTGTCCCTGCCAGTCATTGACGACGGTGTATTTACTGCCCTTGATGAAGCCCTGGAAACCGTCATGAACGAAAACGAAGGCACCAGTGAAGAAGCACAAGTTGGCACAATTACTTACGAAGACGGTATTGCCACAGTGGAAATTTCTATCACCACGAAAGACGAACAGACACAGAAATACCCGGATGCATTAGTGCAGTATTTATATGATACTTACGGTGTGGAAGGTTCCGACAAGGAACACCAGTATTTCTCAGATGTAGACTATGCTGGTTATGAAGTGAATACAACAACTGGTGAAAATAATGAAGAAGTCAAAACAGTGGAATTTGACCTCGTGCTTCACCTGAAACCAGGTCAGGAAATTGAAGTCGTGGAAGAAACCACAGAACCCGCAACAGAAGCTGCCGCAGAGGATGCCGCTGCTGAATAAATCAAAATCATAAAAAGGAGAGTGATGAATCATGATGAATGAAATGAGTTACAGAGATAAAATGATTGTTCTGATTATGTCTGTCATTATCATTCTGGCAGTCGGTTTCTTTGCGTTAGTCCGCCCGAAATATAATACATTAGTTGCAGACAAAGCGACTTATGAAACCACGAAAGAAGAATGGGAAGGCATTGACACCAAACTCCAGCAAATTCCCACGCTGCAAAGCGGAATTACTTCTGAAGCGGACGAGGCGAAGAAAACCGCAGAAATTTTCGTCAATGAGGCTTTCGCCACCGGAAACGAAACTTACGACAACTACAAGACCAATTTAGAAATCAGCCAGCACATGCAGCCATTTATTGATGACAGTGAACTGGCAGTGACTGAAGCAGAAATTTCCGGCGTTACAGCTGAAGAACTGGCATATTACTACTATGAACCGGACGTATTGACCTATTCTTTACTGGAAAAAGCCGACGTAAACGGCAATTACGCTAAAGAAGTTTCCAGTGTCCTGCAAGAACAGAATTATCTGGAAGAAAGAGAAGTCGCAGAAGTTCTGGAAGATACCATTACATTCACGGTAACCGGCAAAAAAGAAAACTTAATGACATTCTTAACCAAAATGAAAGAAGAAGAGAAAAACGCAGTGAACATTACCGCACTGGAAATCAACGACTACACATTCGGCAAAGGCAATAAAGAAGTTGTCACCGAACAGCAGACAGATGCCGAAGGTAATGTCACTACAGTCCAGAGAGAAGTAGACGGGGAGGAAATTTCCGAGATGACAATTGGCTTAACATTCTATAATGCGACACCGATTGACGAACCGGATGTAGAGAACACACAGCCGATGGCTGCACCGGAAGAAAAGTGATGTTTCATCATGAAAGGCGGTAGGAGAATGATGAGAGAGAAAACAACAAATCCGAAGCGGGTCAAAGGTACAGTCCTGTTTACCGTCGTAGCGGTGATGATGGTGCTGACTGTATTTCTGGCAGCGACGCTGGCGTTGGCGACGACCGCCAACCGCCGGGCGTACACGAACTATCAGCAAGAGCAATCGGAATACACCGCAAGAGCTGTTCTTGAGGCAGTCACACAGCAAGTACAGACAGATGCCGCCGCTGACGGTTCAGGAATCTGCACACAAATCTGTGATGTTCTGCCGAATACTTCAACATCAATTCCAGTAACGATTGATGACGGAACAACTTCTGAAACACATGAAGTCATTGTCACAAACACAAACAGCACACAATCCATGTACGATGCGACACTGGGAGCATTCCGGGATTATCCGGTGTATCAGCTTTCTGTTACAGTGGATAGTGCTACTACTAATGCAAGCGCAACTTATGAAACCTATCTTGCACTGGAAGTAACATCAGACACGCCAACTCCTCCCACTACTCCACCCACACCAAGCGGCGGCGGCGGCGGCGCATTCGTCAGCTTAGGTGGAGTATCTGCGAGACCAGTTGGTACACATGGTTATACTACTGGTGGTAGCTATATAGGTATTGGTGGTCCTGGTCCACTTGGACCAATAACTGATCCTAACGATAAAACAAATGCTGTTCTTTTAGCAGCAGCTGATAAGCAGACAATTGATGCTCCGTTGTATATTAATAACAATGCATCAGTTACCAATGATTTTTATATTCATTTTACTAAGCCAGATGATTTTATGGTTGTAACAGGTGACCTCTATGTAACAAATCCAAAATTTCATACGGACTTCACCGGTTATATAGATACTGGAGCAACTTATGAAAATACCCCTTATATTTATATAGGTGGTGCATTACGTATTCAACAAGAAATGGTTGTTGGTGATGACACTCACCCGGTTAATATGTATGTTGGAAATATGCAATATGTAGGTAAAAAAGGATTAGATTTGCATGGAGATTTATATCTTATGGATGAAGATGCTACTTCTAATTTGAATGTAGATGAATCCCCAGGATATTATTTACATGAATGGGTTGGAGCTACATTGAATAGAGCAGAAGGTTACTCCACACGTTATGGTAATATCTATGCTATGGGTTCTGTAAGTGTTACAGGAACTAACAACACTATGTTTGTAGATGGGAATGTACAAATAAATAAAGATTTAACAGTTTCTAAGTTGAAAGTAACAGGTGATGTTATTGTTAATGGAACATTGACAGTAACAAATTCTTTAGAAGTTGGTGAAAAAGTTATTGCTGGCACTATTGTTGGTGGTGATAAAATTCATAATGCTACTTCTGTGTCAGCTGTGACCGGAGGAACTACAACAATTGATGCATCTACTTTACCAGCCCAGCCTACACATAACTATAAAACATGGTATGAGAATGTTGTATACGACAAATCTTCTGATGAACAGTTTGGCTGGGGTAATGTTTGGTTTAAAGCTCGTTATGAACTGCATCAGGTTATTGATGGTGTAGAACAACCAGTAAAAACAGTTCCAAATGAGTGGGAATTTGAGGATATTATCCCCTATCAAAGCGGGGTTAATACTGCCGGAGCTGCTAATATTGATGAATATGCCGGAGCAACCAATGCAAAAGCAAAAGCATTGCTTGAAAATGTTGGTGAAGCTAATGCTTCTGTAGAAGATAGGGCAGCTGGATATGATTTTTCTAATTCAATATACTTTGACAGGGACGTATATCCACAAAATTACACAAGAGAGAAACTGAATGATTCTGATCCTGCTGTCGGCAAGATCGAGCAACCACAGCCCGCTAATTATGAAAGTATGTATCCTGTAAGTATAACTGCTTTGGATTCTTCATTATTTGACGGTGGTGCATATCAGGTACCAATTTATGGAGCAAATGGTAATGCAACATATCCTACAGTAATTAATGGTGGTGATGCACTTCCTCTTAGTGATTTAGAAACAAGTGATTATTACAAAATCACAAGTAGTTGCGTATTGACAGGAAGTATTGATAAAAATGTTTATGTTGATAGTTCTTCCGGTTCAGTAACAGTAATTATAGATAAAACATGGTTTGAATATGGGGACAATGGAACTTCAGGACTTATTATTGACGACACAAGTAATGTTACAATTTTTGTTGTTGGTAATAATACATTCAATAATGGTGCAGGTATAATAACAAAGGACTATTTAGAGTTAATATGGAATGCAAGTCCAGTAGATTTGTCAGCTCGTAGAAGATATGTTTTTGGTGAAATGCAGCAAGATATTACTATTGCGCAAGAACAGACACCAGGAAGTCCGACATATCCAAATGTAGTAATTTATTCTGATGATGGGGCTAATTTAGCAGTAAATGATGGTGGAGTAGTTACTGCAATGGTTCGTGCGCCTAAATTGAAATTCTCACCACGTCAAGGAAGTTCAGCAAGTAGAACTATACATTATGTGTTACCTACAGGAGAAACTGTTGATTATGGATATAATTGCGAAATTTCAAGCTGTAATAATTGTATTGGTGTAATTGGTCAATTAATTGCGGGAGAAATTGATTTTGGTGATAGTGGTAACTGGGGTATGCTTTATATTACTGAACCAGCTTCTTCTACGCCGCCAACAACGCCACCAACAACGCCAACGACACCACCCACAACACCGACTCCAGGTTCAACTCATGCAACACTTGGTGTATTGTATTCTAATGTATATTAATAAGGAGGGCTTATGATGAAACAAAAACTTGAACAACGGAAATCCGTGAAACGAGTAAAAGGTATGACCCTCATCGAAATCCTCATCGCCATGGCAGTTTTTGCCGTGGCGGGGTTGATGATGGTGAAAGTCGGTGCGGCTTCCAAGTCTCAGCTCATGAACAGCAATCATCTGAATAATAAAACACAGGCAGAAGCCGCTATTGGTGGAAAAAAAGATAAGGATACACTTAACACATATGGCAGTACAGGCGAACAAGATGTAACATTTACAGTTGGCAGTTATGCCCCAATTACTGCAAAACGTTATGATACCCTCGCTGCGGATGCAGTTTCTGGAAAGAATTGTGATACAGGTCTGGGTAATGATGAAAGTCTGCAATTCTATATTATCGGTTCCGGAACATGAAAACAGGAGGCATAATTGTGAAAACAACGAAAGTAAAAGGGTTCACCTTGATTGAATTAATTGTGGTTATGGCAATTTTCGGTGTGATTCTTGCAGGAGCAATGAGTTTGATGCAGCCTGTTTCAAAAGTTATGGTGCAGTCGGAAACCTATGAAGGCGGAAATGCTGCTGTGCAGTCCATTACAAACTATCTGGAAAAATCCATGGCTTCAGCAGAATTTATGGATTCATATAATTATATTCCTGATTTAGATGCAGCTGTTCTGGATTATGCAACGTTCTATTATGAAGGTGTGCTGAAAGATAATACTACTGCTGACATGCATACGGTTAATTATGCAGATGGCAAAATTCATGCGCTTGTAATCGATAACACAGGAATAGATTCAGAAACAGGTGAAGTATCCACCCAAATTAAAGAATATGTTTATGGTGCAGATTTCACTAATGGAGCAGTAAATGTATGGCAGGAAAGTGCTGAAGAAAATGTTATCAATAAAGCATATTATGATAACTATGATTTTCAGATTAAAGTTGGTGATCATGATGAACTTGACTGGGGAAATATTGTGACACAAACAGAATTTGGTGATGATGTCAGTGAAGGGCTTCAGTTTACTATCAAGGCAACCACAAAAAAAAGAGCTAATGGACAGTTATATTCTTTCTTCACCAATACGTCCATGACATTTGCTAATTTTGCTGTTCCTACACAAAATTTGCGGTATTATGTGATTTCAGATGCCCCTGGAGATGATGAAGGAGATTTGAGTGATAATACACAAACAATTGGACCAATTTCTTCAGCCGGCAGCTGGTCAGACAGCACACCGCTTTCTCGCACATATGGAGCACTTTTAGATCATCGTAGACTAAAAAATACTGGTCCAGAAGAAGTATTCAACAGTATGTGCTTCATCTATAGCTACGGCGCAGAAATCAATACAAAAGGATAACCCATAAAAAACAGCAGTCGGAAAGATTGCTTTCCGACTGCCTCTTTTCAAATTCCCTGCGTTGGGTCGTACGTCACCCACGCAATATACCAATCTAAAATTTGTTCCCCGAACAGCGTCCCTAAAAATAACCCCAAAGCTAAGTAAGGACCAAATGCGAATTTCGATTCGCCGTTGATTTTTTTCAACACTAATCCGCATACCGCCGCAAGGCATATCCCGAAAAATGCGGAAACTACCGTAGCTTTCCACCCAATCAGAAACCCGCCGGCAGCCATTAAAATGGTGTCGCCCAGTTCGATTGCCCGAAAGCTTTCGCCGAATTTCCGTTCAATAATTGGCTTGCTGATTTCCCCAATTAAGAAAAATGGCAGTCCAATGCAAACAAGCCCGATGAGATGGTCTTGTAAAGAAAGGCTTCCGGCAGTGATAAATTCCGGAAACGCTGAAAACGTATTTTCCGAAACGAGCCGAATCACCGAAAGCACCACATCCGGCAGTGCTAACACGGCAATGCACAACAGCACCCGTAAATCCATTTCCTGCGTGTCCCAGTCAATGAAGGCAATGCAGATCAGCGCAGAGAAGAAAAAACAATACAAAATGGTCTGCAAACTGAAATCCAACACGGCAAACGTGACAAGATACACGATACAGTTTAATGATTCCACAATAGGGTAGCGTTTAGAAATTGGCTCACCGCAGGCACGGCATTTTCCTTTCAGTAAAAGCCAGCCCAGAACGGGGATGTTATCCCGCCAGAGAATTTTGGTTCCGCAAGTCATGCAGTGAGAAGCCCTTTTGACTAAAGACTCATCTTTCGGCAGGCGGAAAATGACGACATTCAGGAAACTGCCGATACACAAACCATAGAAAGCTACGATGAGGTAAAACATAATGTAGAATGGCAGTTCCATAAACTGATTATGAAGCATTGTGTACTTCCTCCTTCAATCGATAATATATATATTATAACATAAAATGACCAATTTGACAAGAGTTTTTTTAAAATTGTCAGCAAATATTATTATTTTATTTAATCAAACGGAGGGAATTTTTTCATGAGAAACATTCGAATTGGTGACTATCTGGTAGAACAGAAACTCATCACACAAGAACAGCTGATGGAAGTGCTTGCTAAGCAGAAAGAACCGGAAAATATTGGAAAACGTTTCGGCGAAATGGTTGTTGAACTGGGATTTATTTCAGAAATCAGTCTTTCAAAAGCATTAGCAGCGAAATTGAGAGTACCGTATGTAGATTTAGCGAATATTGAAATTGATGAAGATGCAGTACGGCGCATTCCGGAGTCTTTGGCGAGAAAATACACGGTAATTGCCATTAGCATTCAGGGGCGCAGACTGACTGTAGCGACGGACGACCCGATTAACTTTAATATTCTGGAAGATATTAAAATGCAGACTGGTATGGATACGATACCGGTATTAGCGACGAAATCGGCAATTAACAAGGCAATTGGTAATATGTATTCCATGGAAAACGTGGACGACGTATTAGCAAGCGTGAACCAATTCCGAGACGAAGAAGAAGACGATGATTCCAAAGACAGAATTGAAAGTGCGCCGATTGTTAAATTGGCAACGACCATTGTGGAAAACTCATTCCGTGCAGATGCAACGGATATTCACATTGAACCGTTCAAGACGTACACAAGAATCAGAATCCGTGTAAACGGCGACTTAGTCGAATTAATGAACGTTTCTAATGTGGTGCATAATGCCTTGACTACACGTTTGAAATTGATTTCCGGAATGAACATTGCGGAAAAGCGTGTACCGCAGGACGGACGTTTCACACAGGTTGTTGATGGCACAACGCTTGACGTGCGTGTATCTTCTCTTCCGATGGTACACGGAGAAAAAATCGTTATTCGTATTCTTTCGACTGGTAATATTGCATTAAGAAAAATTACAGACTTAGGTATGTCTGATTACAACTATCAGTTATTTGAATCCATGATTAAATGCCCGCACGGCGTTATTCTGGTAACAGGTCCTACAGGTTCCGGTAAAACAACAACCCTTTACGCCGCACTCGGTGAATTAGCTAAACCGAATGTAAACGTAATTACCGTAGAAGACCCGGTAGAAAAAGCGATTGACGGAATTAATCAGGTACAGGTAAATGCAAAAACAGGTATGACTTTCGCAGCGGCATTGCGTTCTATTTTACGTCAAGACCCTGACATTGTTATGATTGGTGAGATGCGTGACTCGGAAACAGCCGACATTGGCATTCGTGCCGCAATTACAGGACACTTAGTATTGTCCACACTGCACACGAATGACGCAGCATCAACAATTGTCCGTCTGATTGACATGGGCGTAGCCTCCTACATGGTAGCGACTTCTTTAATTGGCGTTATTGCCCAGCGTTTAGTAAAAGTGCTTTGCCCGAAATGTAAAACACAGCGTTTTTCTGATGAAGATGAAAACAAGCTGATGAAATTAGATGATATTTACACGCCGATTCCGGTATTTGAAGCACAAGGCTGTCCGGAATGCAATAATACAGGATATAGAGGACGTACGGCAATTCATGAAATTATTCACTGTACGGCAGGAATTTCCACAATTATTGCCCGCAACGGAAGTAAAGAAGAAATTGAAGAAAAAGCGAAAGAAAACGGTACAAAACTGCTTCGTGACAACGTATCAGAATTAGTGCAGAAGGGTGTCACTTCTATGGATGAACTGGTGCGTGTTACTTACGCTGTATAATTATATTTTAAAAATAAATTATAGTTTGGAGGAATTTCAAGCATGTCCATCAACATTAACACGATTCTGAATGAAGTCCGTGCAATAGGCTGTTCAGACTTGCATTTTACTTACGGAATGCCGCCGGTAGTCCGTTTGCATGGTGCATTACGCCGGATTTCGAAATATCCGGAACTGGACGATGAAGAAACAATGTCTATTGTGAACCAGATGACGAATGACACGCAAATGGCAAGCGTTCGCCAGCACAAAGACACAGACTTTTCATTTCAGACAACCGCAGGTTACCGTCACCGTGTCAACGTGTATTTCCAAAGAGGTCATACAGCGATTGCGATTCGTCTGTTAAGAAATGACATTCCGACTTTGGATGATTTGGATTTACCGCCGGTTTTAGCCGATTTTGCCATGAGACCCCGTGGGTTAATTCTGGTAACAGGACCGACAGGTTCAGGAAAATCCACAACATTAGCCGGAATGATTGACTACATTAACGTACACAGAAGCGCACATGTTATCACCGTAGAAGACCCGATTGAATACGTTCACCAGAATAAGCTTTGCATGATTAACCAGAGAGAAGTTGGCGACGATGTACCGGACTTTGCAATGGCATTGCGTGCAGCACTTCGTGAAGACCCTGATGTAATTCTCGTAGGGGAAATGCGTGACTTTGAAACGATTAGTGCAGCAATTACCGCCGCTGAAACAGGGCATTTAGTATTATCTACATTGCATACGACTTCAGCAGCGGACACAATCAACCGTATTATTGACACATATCCGGAACATCAGCAAGGGCAAATCAGAACACAGCTTGCCGGAAACATGGTCGGCGTTATTTCACAAACGCTTTTGCCGACAGCAGACGGAAAAGGGCGTGTTGCCTGCATGGAAATTCTGAATGTGACAGATGCCTGTGCGGCGATGATTCGTGACGACAAAGTACATTTGCTGTTATCGGCAATTCAGTCTGGTAAACAGCATGGAATGATGTGCCTTGACCAGGAATTAGCCCGTTTTGTAAAGCGTGGCATTGTTAATGAAAATGCCGCTTTGGAAAAATGCCAGAGTAAATCGGAATTTTACCGTTTCTTGAATGGTACGAACTAAACAAACTAAACAAATCCGCAAAGACCTTCCGCAAGGAAGGCTTTGCTTTTTAAGGAGAAAAACATGAAATTATTAGCGATTGACGGGAATAGTATTTTCCACAGGGCGTATTATGGGGTAAAATTATTATCTAACCGGAAAGGCGTATATACAAATGCGATATTCGGCTTTATGAATATTTATTTAAAAGTTTTAGAAGAAGTGAAACCGGACGGAATAGCCGTAGCATTTGATTTACCTGCGCCAACGTTCCGGCATAAAGCCGATGCGGAATATAAATCCAACCGGAAAGGAATGCCGGAAGAATTAGCTATGCAATTGCCCTATTTAAAGCAAATTCTTCAATATATGGGCATTTCCTGCGTTAGTGCGGAAGGATTTGAAGCAGATGACATATTAGGCACTTTAGCGGGAATTTGTGACCGGAACGGGGAAAAATGCGTAATTCTGACCGGAGACAGGGACAGTTTGCAATTAATTACCAAAAATGTGACAGTTGAATTAGTGACAAACCAAAAATATACACAATACACACCGGAAGTATTTCAGGAAGAATATCAATTTCAGCCGGAAAATTTAATTGATTTGAAAGCGTTAATGGGGGATAGTTCCGACTGCATTTCCGGCGTGAAAGGCATTGGCGAAAAGACAGCGAAAACTTTCATTCAGGCGTGGGGAACAATAGAAAATCTTTATTCCCACATAGAAGAAATTCAGGCAACGCCGAGAGTGAAAAAATTACTTTCCGAAGGGAAAGCCGATGCGGAAAAGAGTAAATTTTTAGCCACGATTGTTCGGAATGCACCTATTGAAGAAACTGTTTCTTCTTATTTGCCGAAAGAACAGAATACGGAAGAATTGCGGAAAATTTTAACAGAATTGGAAATGCACCAGTTAATGGAACGCCTGAACTTAAAGCCGTTCACTGAAACGGAAAATTTCCCAGAAGCCCCTGAACTGCTTGAAATGAGCTATGAAAAAATTTTCGAAACAGGGAAACCAGTTGCTTATTTATTACAAGAAAGCGAAACGTTCGGAACGGAAAAGAAATTACTTCTTTGTGTGGAAAATCAAATTTGCACAGTAGAGGAAGAAGAAAAAATTCTGGATTTTTTAGAATCGGATTTACCGAAATTTACAGACGATGCGAAACCGCATTATCATTATGCATTACGGCACGGCAGAAAATTAAATCATCTTATTTTTGACGGAATAATTGCAGGCTATGTGTTGAATCCCTCAGCGAAAGATTACAGCATTTCGGCGTTATGCAGGGAAATGCATATTCCGCTTTATGTTGAAGAATGGGGAAAATATGCTGAATTGCAGGCATTGCCGGAATTAAGCCGGAAAGCGTTGCAGCAATTAGAAAACCAAAATATGAAAGCATTATTTCAGGAAATTGAACTTCCCCTAACGAAAGTACTTGCTTCAATGGAATTTGCCGGAATTAAAGTCGACACAGAAGGCATTCAGGCATTCGGCAGAATGTTAATGAAAAAAATTTCCGACGTACAGAAAGAAATTTACGCCCTCGCAGGGGAAGTGTTTAACATTGCCTCACCGAAACAATTAGGGGTAATTTTATTCGAAAAATTACATCTTCCCGTGAAGAAGAAAACGAAAACAGGCTATTCCACGAATGCGGAAGTATTAGAAGAATTAAAAGATTCGCATGAAATTATTCCGTTAATTTTAGCTTACCGGCAGTATACAAAATTACAGTCCACTTACGTTGACGGACTATTGAAAACAATTTCTTCAGACGGCAGAATCCACACGAATTATAAACAAACGGAAACCCGCACAGGGAGAATTTCTTCCACTGAACCGAATTTGCAGAATATTCCGGTCAGAACGGAACTCGGAAAACAAATGCGGAAATTTTTCATGGCGGAAGAGGGTAATATATTACTTGATGCGGATTACAGCCAGATTGAATTGCGGATTATGGCGCATTTAAGCGGAGATAAAGCCATGCAGGAAGCGTTTCTTTCCGGTGCGGACATTCACACGGCAACAGCAGCAAAAATTATGCACGTTCCGGAAACGGAAGTTACTTCTGAAATGCGCAGCGCAGTGAAAGCGATTAATTTCGGGATTTTGTACGGCATGGGGGCGTTTTCCTTATCGAAAGACATTCACGTCAGCAAGCAGGAAGCCCAGCAATATATTGATGAATATTTAGGTTCATTTCCGAAAGTTTCGGAATTTTTAACGAAAACTGTTGACGATGCGAAAACTTCCGGCTATGTCTGCACATTATATCATAGAAGACGTTATGTTCCGGAATTGCAGTCGAAAAATCAACAAATGCAGTCCGCCGGAAAACGAATTGCCATGAATACCCCCGTTCAGGGAACGGCAGCAGACATTATTAAAGCGGCAATGATTCGAGTATTTAACCGTTTAGAAAAAGAAGTTCCGCAGGCGAAATTATTATTACAAGTGCATGATGAACTAATTATTGAAGTGCCGGAAAATTATGCCGTTCAGGCAGCGGAAATTCTGCATGAAGAAATGATTCACGTTGTTGAATTAAGTGTTCCATTAATTGCGGACGTGAACAAAGGGAAAACCTGGTATGACGCTAAAGGTTAAACGCTTATTTCCGGAAGATTTACCCTTACTGGAAGAATGTGCTGAACTGGAAAGGCGTTTTCTTCCGGAAGAGGCGTGGAGTGTGGAAAGTTTCCGTTCAGAATCGGCGAAAGAAAATGGCTATGTATTAGCCGTTTTCGATGAAGATAAAACTAAAACTAAAAATATTATTGGTTGTCTGACAGCGAGTAAAATTTTAGACGAGGGCGAATTAACAACAATTGTTGTTGCGGAACAATACCGGAATAAGGGTGCAGGAAGGCAATTACTGCAAGCATTACTAAAAATGACCGGAAAAATTAGTTTATTTTTAGAAGTCAGGGAATCCAGTTCAGCAAGGGAATTTTACCGGAAAAACGGATTTACAGAAATTGGAAAAAGAAAAAATTTCTACCGGAATCCGGAAGAAGATGCAATTTTAATGAAATTATCATTTAAGGAGGAAGTATGCTGATTTTAGGAATAGAAAGTTCTTGTGATGAAACGGCAGCAAGCGTAGTGAAAGACTGCACGGAATTAAAATCTTCCGTTATTGCTTCACAAGCGTTAGAACATCGCCAGTATGGCGGAGTAGTTCCGGAACTTGCATCAAGAAGGCATTGCGAAAATATTTACTTCACCGTGGAAAAAGCCATGACAGAAGCGAATGTGACTTTTTCAGAATTAGACGGCATAGCCGTGACATATACCCCGGGTTTAATTGGTGCGTTGCTGGTTGGAGTAAACTTTGCGAAAGGGCTTGCGTTCGCCGCCGGAAAGCCGTTAATTCCGGTACATCACATTACCGGACATATCGCAGCAAATTATTTAGCTCACCCTGAATTGAAACCGCCGTATTTATGTTTAGTGGTCAGCGGAGGGCATACCATGCTAACGGAAGTGAAAACTTACACGGAATTTCAGATTTTAGGCACAACGAGAGATGATGCAGCAGGGGAATGCTTTGACAAATGCGCAAGAGTTTTAGGTTATCCCTACCCCGGCGGAGTGGAAATTGACAAGGCAGCGAAAAAGGGAAATAACCGGAAATATTCACTTCCTGAACCGAAAGTGAATGGCAGTGCATTAGATTTCAGCTTTTCAGGCTTGAAAACCGCTGTCATTAACATTGTTCATCATGCACAGCAAACCGGAGAAGTCATTGACCGTGAAAGCATGGCAGCGAGTTTACAAAGAGCCGTTTCGGAAATTTTAACCGAAAGAACAAGGCTTGCCGCACAGCAGACCGGCTATCGAACAATTGCTTTAGCGGGGGGAGTGTCTGCTAATTCAGGACTTCGGGAAAGCATGGCGGAAATGTGCCGGAAAGAAAATTTTCAGTTGTATATGCCGCCTTTGTCGCTTTGCGGAGATAATGCCGCAATGATTGCTTGCCAAGGGTCATATGAATTTCTTGCCGGAAGAACGGCGGACGAAAGCCTGAATGCATACGCTTCTAAAACGCTTATTGGCGAAATGAAAACTAATTCCGCAAGCTAAACAGAAGCTGTTCATTTCACAGAATCAGATTAAAATAAAGCTATCTGATTTCGGAATCAGGTAGCTTTTTGCATAATCTGAAAATTTTCGAGTTGTTTTTCAAAGATATTGACTTTTTATGCAAAATATGCTATACTAATATCATTAAAGACAAAGGACGTGATGTTATGCACAAATTCAAACTAAAATTGTTGATGACAATTTTATTGATGACCGTTAGTTTTTTCACATGTTCAACAGGAATGCTTACTTACGCAGAAGAAACCCAAACGGAAACAGACCCTGCAAGCCAAGAAACTTTTTACTTTGAAGAAAATGTACAAAAAGCTAAAGATGATACCGGATTTGTTGAATTATCTCCTGTTTCCAGTGATGATATTCATTACGGGTGGAGTTTAGGACGTTTTGTCATTACCGGATTTACAAGAGAAACGACAGATGAGGAAACCGGTTTGCCTGTTTTTTTGAAAAATGCCGGCGATGAAGTCACTCTCTCTTTCCAGTTGGAACAAGACATTAACGCCTTAAACGGAAATGAAAAGCTAACAATTAACGACGATACCGGCTATGATGAATATTTCGGTATTGAAGAAACACATTTCGGAAAAGGCGCATTGATTATCGCAGAAACAGATTATCAAAATCACCATTCTAAACCTACTTTGCACACGGATTATCTTTTGGGAATTGAACGAGGGGGTGACAAGGTCGTGCAGCTTTGTGAAGAAGGCGACTATGAAGTTGCACTTGATTATTCAATTCTCCAGCGGACATTTAACGATTTGGGAGCTATTCCTACCAGTAAAATCGGCGAATCTGAAAATGACTATTGTTTTTATTTCAGTTTTTCTGTACGGAACGGGGACTGCATGGTTTACCCTATGGACGCTAAAACAGGCAGTGAATTGACTAATCAGGCATTTACGCCAAATGGATTTCGTCTTGACCTTGCCAAATCAAGATATTTGGATATTGATATTTCTAAAAAGGTACTCAGTGCCGGAAAAGATGATTTAGTTGAAGATACCCGTTTCAACCGCCCTGCACGAGACGGAGAAGAATTTACAGAAGAAGGAATTTACTGCATTAAAGTAACAAACCGCTATACTAACAGCACGACAGAAAAACAATTATATGTTGGAACAAATGCCGTTCTTCAAGCCTATGTGACTAATCCAACATATTCCGTTCAGGAAATTACAAATCTTGTTCAGGAAGGCGCAACAATTCAGTCAGACGGTTCAATCAAAATGCCTGAAACAACGACCACTACCACGACAACAACAATAACTACTACAACTACAACAATGACTACTACAACAGCTACTGCCTCAGCAACACCCCAAAATGAAACAACTGAAACAACTACAGAAGAAAATACTGGTAAATTTAATGTTTTAATTGTTATCGTGCCGGTTGCAATTATTGTCATTATGCTTGTTTTATGTGTTAAGAAAAAGCAACCCAAACGCAAAAAAAGAAAACGTAAACATAGAAACCCGGGTGATTTCCTATGAATGGAAAAAAATTTATTTCGTTAATACTTTCCATTTCTCTGTTGTTGATGACAGCTTGCGGAAAAATTCCTGAAAATTCAAGTATTGCTGAAACTGTTCTTGTTTCGTCCGATTCAGCAACCATTCCTGAAGCAACAACTGTTTTACCTTCTGAAGAAGCTCCACTTCCGGAGGAAACAATTTCCCCTTATACAGAAATTTCTGAACCTGTTCAGCAAGACACTGTAAAAGCAGAAAATTTAAATTTTTTCGGGTTAGATGACCCAAATCTTCTTCAATATGTCAATGATACTGTTTACAGCAATCTTGAATGTAATTTTTCAGAAGATAATTTTGTGATTAACGATGTTAGTTCTGTGTATCGTTCAAAAGAATATCTCGATAATCTCGCCGCTAATTCACAGGAAAATATGTATTTCGGTTACACACTTTCAGAAGTGGAACAACAGTTTCACGGTGAAAAATATGTTTTCACTGTGGACGAAAACGGACAGACAATAGTCAAAGCACTTGAAAAATATGACAACACCTGCGATGAAATCGTCAGAAATGTTGCTATTGGAACAGGCGTTATTTTCATTCGAATTACTGTTTCTGCCACGAAAATTGGAAAAATAATTCTATTTTTGGCTACATCTGCCGAAAAAGTAAACTCTTTCGTAGATTCATTAAATACAATCAGCGATATTTCTCAACATCTAATTACAACACAAACAGAAGATACTCCGAAAAATGACACAAACTTTGCATTAGAAGCAAGTGAAGAATTTATGTGGGCAGCATTACGGGGTAAACTTTTATAATATTGTTTTTGTGTTCAATTTGTGAATAATATGTGAATTTTTCGTGAAGTCTATTGATTTTTTCTGAAAATGTGTTATACTAAAATTAGCACTCAATTCATGAGAGTGCTAATTTTAATGAAAGAAGTGTACTTTATGGAAACAAAAGCCTTTCAGGCAGAATCCAAAAAATTACTGGACATGATGATTCATTCAATTTACACGCATAAAGAAATTTTCCTGCGTGAATTGATTTCCAACGCCAGTGATGCCATTGACAAACTGTATTTCCGTTCTTTGACGGACGATTCCGTCGGGCTGAATAAGGAGGATTTCTTCATTCGGCTGGAATTGAATAAAACACAGCGGACAATTACCATTACGGACAATGGCATTGGCATGACAGAAGAAGAACTCGAAAAAAATCTCGGCACAATTGCCAACAGCGGTTCTCTCCAGTTCAAAACTGAAAATAAACTCGGCGATGAACAACAGATTATCGGGCAATTCGGCGTGGGGTTCTATTCGGCGTTTATGGTGGCTAAGCGTGTAACGGTATATTCCAGAGCTTTCGGCACGGAACAGGCGCATTTGTGGCAGTCTGAAGGCGTGGAAGGGTACACCATTACGGAAACCGGCGATTTCAGCGACCTGACTAAGCACGGAACGAAAATTGTTCTTGAATTGATGGACGATGCCGACGAAGAAAATTATTCCGAATTTCTGGAAGATTACCGCATTCAATATTTAGTCAAGAGATATTCGGATTACATTCGTTTCCCCATTCAGATGGAAGTTTCCCATAGGAAATTAAAAGAAGGTTCTGAAGATGAATATGACTTAGAAGTCACTTTGGAAACGCTGAACAGTCAGGTTCCCCTCTGGCGGAAAAATAAAAATGAAATTTCCGATGAAGAATATCAGAATTTCTATCAGGAAAAATTCAATGATTATCTTTCCCCGATGTCATGGAAACATGTTCACAATGAAGGAACGGTCACATATGATGCGCTGTTATATATTCCTGCTAAAGCTCCGTTTAATTATTACACAAGAGAATATGAAAAAGGCTTGCAGTTATATTCCAACGGCGTGTTAATCATGGAAAAATGCGGCGATTTACTGCCGGATTATTACAGTTTCGTGAAAGGTCTTGTGGATTCGGAAGACTTATCGTTGAATATTTCCCGTGAAATGCTCCAGCATGACCGCCAGCTGAAACTAATTGCTAAAAGCATTGAAAAAACCATTCACAGCGAATTAACCCGAATGCTGAAAAATGACCGTGACAAATACGAAAAATTTTTCGATGCGTTCGGTATGCAAATTAAATACGGCGTTTGCAGTGACTACGGTATGCACAAAGACGACCTCAGCGACTTATTATTATTCTATTCTTCCCATGAAGATAAATTAGTTACGCTGAATGAATACGTTGAACGTATGCCGGAAGACCAGAAAGAAATTTATTACGCCTCCGGTTCTTCTCTCGCACAGATTAAAGCACTTCCGCAAACAGAAGCCGTTCTCGCTAAAGGCTATGAAATTTTATATTTCACTGTTCCGGTAGATGAATTTGCCGTGAAGAATATGATTTCTTTCAAAGATAAAGAATTTAAATCGGTTACCGCTTCTGATTTAGATTTAAATTCAGAAGAAGAGAAAAAAGCCCTTGAAGAAAAAAATCAGGAAAATAAAACGCTTTTCGAAACCATGCAGAAAGCCCTTGAAGGAAAAGTTCAGCGTGTTGCCTTGTCCAGCCGTCTGAAAACTTATCCTGTATGCTTAACCAGTGAAGGCGATTTAACGCTTGAAATGGAAAAAACCCTTAATGCTATGCCCACAGACAGCAAAGTGCAGGCAAGACTTGTGTTAGAATTAAACCCAGAACACCCTGTTTTCGCTAAACTTTCCGCTTTAGACAACAGCGAAACAATTGAAAAATATGCTAAATTACTTTACAATCAGGCTTTACTCATGGAAAATATGCCGATTGAAAATCCGGCAGAATTTTCTTCCCTGATTTGTGAATTAATGTAATTTCCGCCCCTGATAAGCCTGCCGTGCAGGCTTATTGGCGTTTACTGAAAGGATTTAAATTATGTTTGAAGCCCTCCTACAATTTTTCGTTCGACTTCTGCCAAAACCCTTGAAAGCCATTTATGACCGTTATGAAGAACAGATTGTATATATTTATTACGGCGTTCTGACAACGGTAGTGAATACAATTGTCCAATTCGGCATGGAATTTGTTCTGTTAGCACATGTGAACTGGTCACCCCGTGTGGAAAATTTCCTTTCCACGGCGGTTGCGTGGATTGCAGCGGTCATGTTTGCCTTTTACGTGAATAAAAAATACGTATTCAAAAGCAAAACCAATTCCACAAAGCAACTCATGTGGGAATTATGGACATTCATTTCCGCCCGTTTACTTTCCGGCGCAATGCAAATTGGCATTATGCAGCTTGGCGTTCCACTTTACATGAAAGACCCGAACGGCAATGGAGAAGAAAAAATTCTCTGGATTTACTTAATTTTCTTCTTTGTTCAGCAAGTTTTGGTTACGCTTGCCAATTATTTCCTCAGTAAGTTCATCATTTTCAACAAAAAAAATTCCGCTCCTGATGAAAAATAATATAATTTTTTGCGTAATTCACAAATATTTTTTAGTATTCCTGAAAATTTACTTTAAAAATTTTTTAACTCGTACAAAGTGTAACATTTACGCACACAATATTTGTTGAAAACGCTAATTGCAGTCACTCCCAAAATAAGGTATAATAAATAATGTATAGTGTCGTACGCCGGACGGCGTTCACGCTATGAAAAATTATCCGACGAAAGGAGACGTTCTGTGCAACACAGGACAATTGTAAACTATGGCTGCATATGATACTCTTGAAGCGAGAAACTTCAAAAAATTATTCAGTGACAGGCTAATGGCTAAGTTCAACATCTCCCCTGAAGAGGCTTCCGACCAACAGGTTTATGAGATTCTTTCCAGTATTGTCATGGAGTTCCTCAAAGTGAAACGCCGTAAATTCATCAATCAGGTTCACTCCGCTGGCAAAAAACAGGTGTATTACCTGTCTATGGAATTTCTCATGGGTCGTTCCTTGAAAACCAGTCTGTATAATTTAGAAATTGCAGACGACATCAAGGAAATGCTTTCAGAATTTCACATCAATTTAGATAAAGTTTATGAATGTGAACCTGATGCCGGTTTAGGTAATGGCGGTTTAGGACGTTTAGCCGCTTGTTATCTTGATGGTATGGCGACAATGGCAATGCCGGCAATGGGGCATTCCATATGTTACGAATACGGCATTTTCAAACAGAAACTTGAAGACGGCTGGCAAACTGAATTGCCGGATAACTGGCTTCCTGGGGGAAGTGTCTGGCTTGACCCCAAACCTGAACGGGCAATTGAAGTGCATTTCGAAGGCGAACTGAAAGAATACTGGGTAACTAAACAGTTACAATAAATAAATAAAAATTTATTGAAACGTATACCCTTTGTATCGTGCAAACGGTGCAAACTCAACGTTAAATGCTTTTAATCCCTAAGAGCTTACGACCGAAACAGTAGCTGGAAACGGCAAGCTGAGTAAAAATAACTACGGTGAGAAATCAGAAAAAACAGTAAGATGACCTAAGCTGAAAAAAAGCCAATCAGTGCTGATGATAGGCTATGCGTGACACATCAGAAACGTTGGTGCTAAGGGTTTTGACAATGGGTGTTTAGCAGGGAAAGCCCTAAACAGAAAATTAATTTTTCTGCATGGGAGACCTCCAACGACTATTTCCTTGAGGGAAAGTAAAGCCGCAAGCGAATGGCGGAAGAAAAATGTTGCCCTATAATTACAGAATTATAGGTGAAGATATAGTCTACGCTCATGTGAAAGCATGAGAGGTCTGCCGGTGACGGCAAGACTGCTTTGACGTTGCGAATCAAAGTGAATGAGATAAATATATATATTATTTTTAAAAATTTGAAAATATCTATTGACAAAAGTTCATCATTATGCGATAATTAGAATAGCTTAAAATTTTAAAGAGGTGTAATGATGAATTTGATAGGTGAATTTGCTAAAGAGGTGACCGGCGAATGTGGATAGCAAAGAAAGTCCGCTTAAAGCCGACACCTGAACAGGAGATTTTATTCCGGAAAAGTGCGGGAATATCCCGCTGGGCGTATAATTATTTTCTTGCGGAAAATGACCGTGTTTATCAGGAATATCTGGAAAACGGCGAAACGGGAAAAAAGTTCATTTTTGCGAGTGAGGTTCGAAAGCAAATTACTGTTTTGAAAAAAACAGAATGCAAATGGCTTGCAGAAGTTGGTTGCAATGTGACAAAACAAGCGGTAAAAGATGCACTGGAAGCATTAAGCAAATTTTTCAAGGGTGTTTCCGGCAGACCTCGCTATAAGGCAAAACACAAGACAAAATTATCTTTTTATGTGAATTATGAAACTCTCTCCAGAAAAAATGGCGGTTTTCACGGTGAAAAGATAGGTTTTGTGAGAACTTCTGAACCGTTGCCAAAATTACCCAAAGGAACAAAATATGCTGACCCGCATATTTCTTTCGATGGAAAATATTGGTACTTATCCGTACAATATGAAATCCCTGAACAACAAGAAAAACTGACAAATGAAAGTCTCGGCATTGACTTAGGTATTAAGCATTTAGCCGTTTGTTCAAACGGGAAAACTTATGAAAATATTAACTATTCTCATGAAGTTAAACGGCTGAAAAAAGTCTTAAAACGGCAGCAACGGAAATTATCTCGAATGATGGAAGCTAATATTTCAGGCTACAAAACAGTGAACGGAAAAAGGATTCCCATTTTCATTAGACCGTTACAAGATTGCCAGAACTTTCAGAAACAGAAGAGCATCATAAAATTATTGTATAGAAGGCTGACAAACATCAGAAATAATTACCTTCACCAAACCACAACAGAGATAGTGAAAACCAAGCCATCTCGAATTGTGATGGAAACATTGAATGTAAAGGGTATGATGAAAAACAAGCACCTTGCAAAAGCGGTTCAAGAGCAGAAATTTTATGAGTTCAAGCGTCAGATTGCTTATAAATGCCTGAAATATGGAATTTCTTTCGTTGAAGTTCCAAGGTTCTATCCGAGTTCGAAAACTTGTTCATGCTGTGGAAAAATCAAACATGATTTGAAACTTTCCGAACGAGTTTACAAATGCGAAACATGCGGACTTGTAATAGACAGAGATTTTAATGCAAGTTTAAATTTAGCAAATTATCAATCTGTATAATTCCACTTTCAAGGAAATACAGATATGTACCTATCGCTACTGGGGAATTTAAGCCTGTGGAGTGTCATATCCAACAAAAGTAGCTCCGGCAAAATTGGACATTGTGAAACAGGAAGATATTTCGTGAGGAATATCACAGTATAGATATATTCAACTTTTACAAATTTGTATATATTTATCGTAGCGGATAACCAATATCATCACATTTCACACGCTAATTACAGTACAGTATTGGCTACGCCTTACGACATGTATGTTTCCGGCTATGATAGCCCCGGTGTGAGTGTTCTGCGCCTTTGGTCAGCAAAAGCCCCTAATTTCAACATGGAATTATTCAACCAGGGCGATTATGCTAAGGCTTTAGGGCAGAACTCAATGGCTAACTCCATTTCTAAAATTCTCTATCCGAATGATAATCATTTAGAAGGGAAATCTTTACGTCTGCGTCAGCAATATTTCCTTTGCGCTGCGGCAATCGGTGATATTGTTAATACGCATATGAATGTTTACGGCACTTTAGATAATTTGCATGAAAAAGTGGCAATTCATATTAACGACACACACCCGACGTTAGCTATTCCGGAATTGATGCGCATTCTTTTAGATGACTGCGGTTATGGCTGGGAACAGGCTTGGCACATTGTGACAAACACATTCGCTTACACGAATCACACTGTCATGGCAGAAGCCCTTGAAAAATGGGATGTCAACATGATGAACAGAATCATTCCGAGAATTTTCTCAATCATCGTGGAAATCAATAACCGCTATTGTCAGTCCTTAATGGAACGCAACGGCTACGACAGCGCAAAAACTACCCGTATGTCCATTATTAAAGACAATACTATTCATATGGCAACGCTTTGTGTGGTTGCTTCCCACAGTGTCAATGGCGTTTCGAAATTGCATTCCGAAATTATTAAAACTGATGTCTTCAAAGATGAAGCTGCCGACACACCGCACAAATTTAAAAATGTCACTAACGGCATTGCTTACCGCCGTTGGCTTTACCAGTCCAACCCTGGTTTAACACAACTGCTGAAAGATACTATCGGCAATGGCTTTTTGAAAGATGCTGCACAGCTTTCTAAATTCGCCGTGTTCGCTGATGATGATACTGTTCTCGAACGCCTGATTCAGGTCAAAAAGGAAAATAAAGAACGTTTCGCTAAATATGTGAAACATTCTTCCAAAGTCATTCTGAATACAGACAGTATTTTTGACGTTCAGGTGAAACGCCTTCATGAATACAAACGTCAGCATTTGAACGTACTGAACATTCTCGCTCAGTATAATTACCTTCTGGAAAATCCTAACGCCGATTTCACGCCGAAAACTTACATTTTCGCCGCAAAGGCTGCCCCGGGGTATTACCTCGCTAAACAAATCATTAAAATGATTTGGGCAATTTCAGAAGAAATCCGCAAAAATCCACGCATTTCCGAAAAATTAGCCGTGCATTTCATTGAAGATTACCGTGTGACCCTTTCGGAATTGTTAATGCCCGCAAGCGAAATTTCAGAACAAATTTCCCTCGCCGGCACGGAAGCTTCCGGCACAGGTAACATGAAACTGATGCTGAACGGTGCAATTACTCTCGGTACGCTGGACGGCGCAAACGTCGAAATTAAAGACGCTGTCGGTGACGACAACATTATTATTTTCGGTATGAAAACGCCTGAAGTGAATGCAGCAAAATTAGACTACAACCCCGAAAAACTGTATAATGAAAATTATACCATCCGTGACTGCATTAACCGCATGTATCACGGCATTAACGGCTGTACGTTCAATGAAGTTGCCGATTCTCTCAAGAAAAGTGACCCGTATATGGTTCTCGCTGATTTTGATTCTTACCATGAAGCACAGAATTTCAGCACAGAATGTTATAATGACAAGATGCGCTGGGCGAAAATGTCCTTAATGAATATTGCCGGTGCTGGCATTTTCTCCGCTGACAGAAGCGTTTCTGATTATGCCCGTGATATTTGGGGACTGTAATTCCTGATTTTTAGCGTGTCTGACGAGAGCCGGACACGCTTTTTTGCTAAAATTGCTAAAATTTAAATTTGGAGTGTGATTTTATGAGCCATTTATATGACAGCTGGGACTTGAAGTATAAATCCCCTTTCGGTGCTGTCCGTAAAGGCAGAATATGCGATTTTTCGATTCGTCTGCCGAAAGAAGTCAAACCGGATTTCGCCCCGTGTATGGTCATTTACCGCCCGGGATTCAAAGAACGGTTCATGCATTTGCATATTGTCGGGGAAGAAGATGACTGTTTCGTCTGGAGTGCGGGCTATATTCCGAAATATACCGGCGTACACTATTATTATTTTGCTTACGCCGTATGCGGTCAGCGGTTTTACATTAAGAAAACTGCCGGTCATATCGGAAATTTAAACGACGGTGATTTATTCCAATTAACTGTATATGCGGAAGATTACAAAACGCCGAATTTCCTCAAAGGCGGTATCATGTATCAGATTTTCCCTGACCGTTTTTATAAAAGCGGTAAACCACATGAAAATGTTCCTACTGACCGTGTTTTGCGTGATGACTGGAACGGCACGCCGTTTTACCAGCCTGACCAGAACGGGCATGTCTGGAATAATGACTATTTCGGCGGAGACCTTGCAGGCATTCAGGAAAAATTGCCTTATTTAGCGGATTTAGGCGTGACATGCATTTATTTGAATCCGATTTTTGAAGCGCATGAAAATCACCGCTATAATACTGCCAATTACCGGAAAGTTGACCCCTTACTCGGCACGAATGAAGATTTTAAAACCCTCTGCACGGAAGCGAAAAAATTCGGCATCAGCATTATTTTAGACGGGGTATTTTCCCATACAGGCGCAGACAGCGTTTATTTCAACAAGTTTGGAAGATATGAAACGCTTGGGGCTTACCAATCTAAAGACAGTCCTTATTATTCGTGGTATACGTTCTGGGGAGACCATCATGAATATGAAGCCTGGTGGGGCATTGACACTTTGCCGAACGTTCAGGAAAATAACCCCGAATATACAAAATATATTTGCGGAACAGACGGCGTTTTGGAATATTGGCTTTCTATGGGTGCGGCTGGATTCCGGCTTGATGTGGCAGATGAACTTCCTGATGAATTTTTATATCATTTAAATCAATGCGTCAAGAAATATTCCCCCGAAAAAATCATTATCGGGGAAGTCTGGGAAGATGCCTCTAATAAAGAGGCTTACGGCATTAAAAGAAGTTACCTTCTTGGCAGACAGCTTGATTCCGTCATGAATTACCCGTTCAAAGAGGCAATCATCAATTATATTAAAGGCATGAGTTTACGTGATTTTCAGACGGCAATTATGACCATTCTTGAAAATTATCCGAAAGATACAGTTGATGTGTTAATGAATTTCGTTTCCACACATGACGTTGAACGGGCAATTAACCGTTTCGGCGGGGAAAGCTGTCAGGATAAACCGAAAGAATGGATGGCGGAACGCTATCTGAACGATTGGGAATATCACAGGGGGAAATCCATGCTTGAAGCCGCTATGGCGTTAATGTTCTTCCTACCTGGAGTGCCAAGCATTTACTACGGCGATGAAGCCGGAATGCAGGGCTATAAAGACCCGTTCAACCGGCGTTGTTATCCGTGGGGCAATGAAGATCAAGATTTAATTGCCTTCACGAAAGAACTCGGCAGAATCCGTAAAGCGTACAAAGTTTTCCGGAATGGTTTATTACAATTCCTTCCCAGTCAGGACGATGTTGTCGCATTCACCCGTTATCTTGAAAGCGCAGGGGAAGCGGTGCAGATTTACATTAACCGTTCACAGCATGACCAGCATGTGCATTTCCAGCCGTTTCAGGATTTCACTTTCGACAAAGTCGAACACGGCACACTGGAAGACCAGACAATTAAACTTACTCCGTTTAATTACGCAGTTGTCATTTGCCGGAAGAATCGCCATTCTTGAATTGAAAAACTCCCTGATTTTCAGGGAGTTTTTGGAGATTACACATGAAAAAATTATTATTTGCTATATCATTATTATGTTTTTCGCTTGTGAATAGTATTCACAGTTCTGCTTTACCAGTAAATGCTGAATCCTATCATATCACAGGCGACATAAACAATGATGAACAATTTAATGTTTCTGATATTGTGTTATTGCAAAAATTTCTGCTGTCTGAACCGGATACCCGCCTTGAAAACTGGCAAGCCGCTGATTTCTGCAAAGACGGCGAATTGAATATTTTCGATTTTGCACTGGCGAAAAAAGAATTACTCTCACCAAAAAATTCAGAAACAATAGAATCTCCCGCCTGCAAAGCTGCCGCTTTCGCTTGTTTAGACGACAAAGAAATTATTTACAGTAATCACATTCACGAACATATTTCGCCCGCAAGCCTGACAAAATTATTGACGGCTTCAGTTGCATTGCATTATTTAAGCCCTGAAACAATAATTACCGTAGGTTCAGAACAAAAACTCGTTAAAGCTGGTTCAAGTTTATGCCTGATTAGAGCCGGACACAAATTAAAATTATATGATTTATTAACGGGGATGCTTATGGCTTCCGGCAATGATGCCGCTTATACTGTCGCTGTGTCTGTTGCCAGAGCCGTCAAAACAGATACGGAAATGAATGATGCTCAAGCTGTTGCCTATTTTGCTGAACTAATGAACGATTACGCAAGTTCTCTCGGAATGGAAAACAGTCATTTCGTTAATCCTGACGGCTGGGACGATGCCGAACAATATACAACTGTTTCTGATTTGCTGAATCTCGCAGATTATGCTTTTTCCGTTCCGGAAATTCGCACAATTACAAGCACATATCAGAAATATGTTGTTTTCGCCTCCGGTGAAAATATCACATGGACAAGTTCTAACGCCTTGTTAAATCCTGATGGTGCATATTATTGCCCCGATGCCGTCGGAATGAAAACAGGTACAACGAAAAATGCCGGAAATTGCTTGATTGCTGCCTTTACACGCAATGAAAAAACATATCTTTCTATTGTGGTTGGCTGTCCGTCCAATGCAGAAAGATATACACTCACATTGAAACTTCTTTCCGCTTTCACAGAATAAGCGAATTAAACGAAACTCCCTGATTTTCAGGGAGTTTTTTTCGAAAATGGACAGCCACAGAAATTCTGCCGGTATAAATGATATTCTTTAGAAAGAATAATTGAACGCTGATAGCCGTTTTTTTTCTTGAAATCACTCGGCAGCCAATGAATTTGATGATTTTCCGCAATTTGGAAACCCGTTTCGTTAATGTAGGCGCAATCTTTATGCGGGCTTACGGTCAATGTTGTAGCGAAATATTCCGCCTGTAATTTTTCCGCCTGTTCGGCGGTTTTCTCTAAACGTAATGCAATGCATTTCTGACAGCGTTTCCCCCGTTCCGGTTCGTCGGCAAGTTCTTTCGCAAAGGATAGAAATTTTTCCGGTTCGTATTCGCCTTCAATGATTTCTATTCCGGAAGATTCCGGAAATTCCTGAACAAATCGCTTTAATTCGTTCAGGCGGTGAAAATATTCTTCTTCTGGTAAAATATTCGGATTGTAGAAATATAATTTGATTTCCGCTTTTCCGGCTAATCGTTCTAAGCAAGCACTTGAACACGGCGCACAGCAAACGTGAAGCAGAAGTTCCGGTTTTTTTCCGGATAAGATTTCCTGCATTTCTAATTCATAATTTCGTTTTTGCATGTTAATGGTCTCCTGCGTAATTTTCATCAATGTAAGGTTCAGTGAAATCTCCTGTCGCCGGAGGATTATATTTTGTGCCGTCTAAATAGGATTCTATGCCGTCGGTAATGCTTTGCGCTAATTCCTGTGTATGGTCTAAAATCCACTGTGAAGTCTGCACATCGTCATGAAATTCTACTTCTAAAAGACAACAAGGCACAACGTTCTTGAAAATTTCATATAAATCTCTTTGAGTCTGGTCTTTTAATCCTCGGTCTTCTGTTGGCGTTAATGCTGCCACTCGGTTGTAAATATTTTCCGCTAAGGCTAAACTACCTGCGATTTCTGAATTGTAATAGCATTCTGTTCCTTGTCCTTTACCGCTTTCGCCGCTTGAATTGCTATGAATGGAAACATATGCCCCACACCGTAAACTATTGCCTTCTTTGATTTTGTCCGGCACTTTGTCGTCTTCTCCGCACATGTACACGACATAATGGTCTGCTTCCAGCATGTCTTTCACTTGTAAAGCAATATCCCACATGGCTTTTTCTTCCGTTGTTGTTCCGTCACATGCATATAAATTATCTTCCTGTGTGGACGGGCTTAAATATACTGCCATAGAATTATCAACAATTTTTTCTGTTGTTGGCTGTACGGCTGCCGGCAATGTTTCAAGCGTATCTGTTTCTGAATTTTTTCTGTGTTTTTTCACACAAGAAGTCATTCCATTAATCATTAGTATCATTAACAATAATAATACTGCCCCTGCTCCGGCGATTCTGTCCCATCTCGCCCTGCGGCGTAAATCTGCCCATGTTTCTTTTTTTGCCATAATACACTTCCTTATTTGCTAAAATAAATATATATTCATTATACAACAAAATTTTTCACTTGTCAACTCCGTTTCGGAAATTTTCAAAATTTTCCATGCATTGCCTGATAAATTTGATTTTTCGGAATGCCGGTTTCTTTCGCAGCAAGTTTCGCCGCCGTTGACGGGTGAATATTTTCCTGTAAATATTCTTCCGCTAAAGCAACTGCTTCTGTTAAAGTTTTCGTTTTCCGTTCCGGCTTTACGCCCTCTAATAATATGACAAATTCGCCTTTCGGTTCATGTTCAGTGTAATACTTCACCGCTTCGGAAATCGTCATATTCAGCACTTCTTCATGAATTTTCGTTAATTCCCGACAGAAGAAAATTTCCCTTTCCGGTTCGGAAATTTCCGCTAATGCAGAAATGGTTTTACAAAGTTTGTGCGGTGCTTCATAAAGTACTGCCATTTTCGTTTCGCTGCGTAAATTATTCAGCATTTCCGAACGGAATTTTTTTTCCACGGGCAGAAATCCGTAAAAGGCAAATTGTTTCGCTGAACTTCCGCTAATGGCTAACGCCGTAATTACTGCACTTGCCCCGGGAACAGCCTGAACGGAAATATTTCTCTTCCGGCAGATTCTGACTAATTCTTCTCCCGGGTCGGAAATGCAAGGCATTCCGGCATCTGTCACAATGGCACAATTTTCCCCGTTTTCGATTCTTTCGGCAATTTTCTGCAAAACAGTTTCTGAACTGTGTTCATGATAGCTAACTAATTCATTTTTAATGTCGAAATGCGTTAATAATTTTCGGGTAACTCTTGTGTCTTCTGCCGCAATGAAATCCACTTCTTTTAAAATTCGTAACTGCCGCAAAGTAATATCTTCTAAATTGCCTATTGGCGTTCCCGTAACGTATAAAGTTCCGCTCATGCATGTTTTCCTTTCTGATATAAGGCTTCAGCTTGTTCTGTTAATTGATGATTTTTATACATAATAAACGGTTTTTCCATTTGCAGAAATTTTTTTCCGTCCTTCCTGCCCTCTAATAAAAATAACCACGGCTTGTCTTCCGCTGTTTTAGACACGAATTGTAAGCGTTTCGGTTCTGTTCCGGCGTTTCGCATAGCGCAGATATATTCCGGCAGCCATTCCGGTTTTCCGCAAACGCAAAGCCTTCCGCCGGATTTTAATAATTTTTTCGCTTGCGTACAAATTTCTTCCGGCGTGCAGAAAATTTCCTGTCGGGCAATTCGCTGGGCTTCCATTTCCGATTCAATGCCCGAACCGCAAGGCTGATAAGGCGGATTACACAGCACTAAATCAAATTCTGTTCCTGCCGGACGGAAATGTTTCAAATCGCAGCAAACGGGAATAATATTCTCCGCATGGCTTAACGCAATTCCGGCTTTTAATTGTTCTATTGCCTGTTCCTGAATATCTATAGCGTAAATCAATGCCGGCGGTTTCTGCTTTTGCATTAGTAGGGGAATAATTCCGCACCCCGTGCCAAATTCGCAAACTTTGTCTTTTTGTTTATAATGAGAAAAATTCGTCAGTAAAAATGCATCTGTTCCGAATCGGTGTTCTTTTGAAGTACACACGTAAATTTCGTTTCCAATGGGTTCTTGTGTAAAGTCCAAACTTTTCCTCCCTTACATGAATGAAAGAAGCCGCCGCAAGGGCAGCTTCTTGTGAAAATCATAATGTTTAAGATGCCGGTACAAATGGTAAATCCTTGTCACTGACTTGTGGTGTTGTTGTTTTCGGCTTGTTTTTCGTTCCCTGTCCGGCAGTTGTAGTAGTTTCTTTTGGTTTTGTCTCGGCAGGTTTTGTGGTTGTGGGTTCTTCTGTCGGGGTATCGCCGTTTCCAGTAGGTTCAGACTTTTGTTCAGAGGAAATTTGTTCCCGTTTCAATGCTAACAAGTCGAAGACATTTACTTTTCCGTCACCGTTAATATCAGCATTCTTTTCTTGTTCGGCAGTGATTGCTGATTTTCCTAATAAGTAATCATTCAGGGCAACCATGTCTGTATGATTTACTGTGCCGTCACTGTTGACATCTCCGGTTACTTCACTGCCTGTGGAAGGCTTTTCACCGTTCAATGTGACGGAATTATCCTTGCAAAATTCCTGTACTACTGGCGATTCGCTGACAATGTTCACATTATCGTCAACGCTTGGCAATACGCCTTCACCATAGCCGACGGCATATTCTCCGACTTTTTCCACGCTTGACGGCAAATTGACATCTTTTAAGCCTGTACAGCCTGCCAAAGCATAACCGCCGACTTCCGTCACGGTTTCCGGAATAGTTAATTCTTCTAATGATTCACATCTATAGAATGAATGATTCGGCAAAGAAGACATTTCTTTCGGCAATTCTACCTGCTGTAATGAAGTACAGCCTGCGAATGCCCATATGCCTAATTGCGTGTTTTTCCCTGCGAAAGAAGCCGTTTTCAGTGCGGAACAATCATAGAAAGCATAGCTGCCAATGGATTTCACATTCGCCGGAATTGTCACATTTTCCAGTGCGGAACAATCATAGAAAGCATATACGCCAATTTTCGTGACATTTTCCGGAAGGGTAATCGGATTCAGTGAACGGCATTTACAGAACGTGTATTCGTCAATAGAAGTTACCCCTGCTGGAATATTCACTTCTTTCAGGGCTTCACAGTTATAGAACGCATAACCTTCTATTCTGGTGATAGATTCGGGAAGAGTGAGTTTTTCCAAAGTGTTACAGCCATTGAAAGCACTTCTTTTGATTCGTGTGACACTGTTCGGAATGACAACATTCTGTAAATTATGGCAATCACGGAATAATTCTACAGCAACATCTTCTAAGCCTGCCGACAGCGTCACATCTTTCAAGTATAAGCAATTTCTGAATGCGCCTTCTCCAACGGAAGTGACCGTGTCTGGAATGGTGATTTTCTCCAATGCGGAAAGTTCGAATGCCCCGTCACGGATTCTTGTTACACTCGCCGGAATATTCACTGTTTTCAACGCACTGCACTGGTAAGCGATTTTGTCCGGAATGTAAGTAATGCCTTCACTGAATGTTAATGTTTCCAGTCCTGTACATGTGGAAAATAACAGCGTACTCATTGTGGTAATACTGCCTGGTAAAGTGACTTCTTTCAGCGAATTGCAGAAGGCAAATGCTTCTGTAGCAATCGTTGTCAGCGTGTCCGGAAGGTTTAATTCTTTCAGGGAAATGCAGCTGTTGAATGCACTTTCTCCGATGTTTTCCACACCGTTCATGCCAACAATTTCTTCCAGATTGGAACAATTACAGAATGCATAAGAACCGATTTTCTTCACGGTGTCCGGAATGGTAATTTTTTTCATTTTGCAGTCCTGGAATGCTTCTGCATAAATGACCTGAACCGGAAATTCATTTTCTCCGTCGCTCATGGTTTCCGGAATCACAATTTCTTCAGCGTCCGGCTTGTTGCATTTAATAATCTGCAAATATCCTGCCTGAACGAACTGAATCGTGAAATCTCCGACTTCATAATATTCTTTGCAGTCCCACTTAGATTCTACAGCTGCGTCCATAGCTTCCGCTGTCAGCATTTCGCTGAATCCTGCATTCTGGAGCATTGGCGCACTTCCAGTGAAAACGATTGCTAAAGCAAGCACACCTGCTGTCACTTTTTTTCTGTTCATTGCAAAAACCTGCCTTTCTTAAAAATTTTCATTTTGACCAGAAAATGATTCTGAACTTCTTCTTTTCAGTATAGCATATTTTTCACGAATTGTCAAGCAATTATAAATATTATTTTAAAATTTTTGAGTTATGCGTTAATTCTGCATAAATTTGCTTTTTTGTATTTTATTCTCTCTGATAATTTTCTTCTGATTGGTGATACTATTCCCGTGCATGGCACAGAAAGCTGGTGAAGTATGCATTTTCGTAAAATTTTGTTGTCCGGAATAACAGCTTTTCTTGCTGTATGTGGTTTACAGCCTGTTTGCCGGGCGTTTTACTACGCCGGACATCTTGCAGATTCTTATTATGTCAAATCCGGTGAAATTCTGGAAGTTTCCCATTGTATCGCTGATTCTTCTGATATTCCGGATTCCGGCACACAATTAAAATTATTCGGCATTTTCCCCGTGAAACAAGTCGCTGTTCAGCCTTCGGAAGAAGTGCTGCTCGTGCCGTGCGGTCAGCCGTTCGGCGTGCGAATGTTAATGAATGGCGTAATGGTGATTGGATTCGGCGAAATTGAAACTTCCTCCGGAAAATGCTGTCCCGCTGTTCCGGCGGGAATACAAGAAGGCGATATGATTACGGCAGTAAATGAACAAGCCCTGCATTCCACGGAAGAATTACAGAATTTCGTCACTGAATCCGGCGGAACGCCTTTGCAAATGACGATTTGCCGGAATGAAAATTTTTTTGATGTGACGTTAAAGCCGGAATTTTCCCTTTCAGAAAACTGCTGGCAAAGTGGGTTATGGGTTCGGGATAGCACTGCCGGAATTGGCACAATGACGTATTACAACCCTTCTGACGGGTCTTTCGGCGGGTTAGGGCATCCCATTTGCGACCCCGACACGGGAAAAATTATTCCCCTCGGCAGTGGTACGGCGGATAATGTCACCATTAGCGGAACCATTAAAGGGAAATCCGGCTCCCCCGGTCAATTACAAGGCTATTTTTCCGCTGAAGAACCCGTAGGCACGTTAGACAGCAATGAAGAAGAAGGCATTTTCGGACATTTAGACGAACCTGTAAATGCTTTCCCTGCCGTGCCAATGGCATTTAAACAGGAAATTACACTCGGCGATGCGGTGATTTTAACCACAGTGCAAGGCAATGCACCGCAGCCTTATTCAGCGAAAATTACAGCAATTGATTACACGGACTCTTCCCAGAATATGATGATTCAAATTACAGACCCTGTTTTATTAAATTCTACCGGCGGAATTGTTCAGGGCATGAGCGGAAGCCCAATTCTTCAGAACGGAAAATTAATCGGTGCTGTGACACATGTTTTCGTGAGTGACCCTGCTATGGGGTATGCGATTTTCGCTGAAAGTATGTATTATCACGAAGATGAAAATTAAAATGAAAATGAAAAAAAGGCTGCCGTTTTCAGGCAGCCTTGCAAATTATAGGTATGTGCTTTTTTATCTGTTTTCGTCACTGAAACCGCTCTCAACAAGTTCTTTCAGTGCTTCCACTGCGGGCTGTTCGTCAGAACCGTCCGCAATAATCCGGATGTCTGTACCGCCGACAATGCCTAATGACAAAATTCCCAGTAAGCTCTTAGCATTAACACGGCGTTCTTTCTTTTCAATCCAGATTGAACACTTGAATTCATTGGCTTTCTGGATAAAGAACGTTGCCGGTCTCGCATGAAGACCTACCTGATTCTGAACGGTTACATCTTTTACAAACATAATCAAACTCTCCCATCTTCGCATGATAATATATAATAGCTTTGCATTTTGTTCTGCATATCCTTATTATACATGCAAAAACAGATTTCGTCAACTACTTTTTTTCATCTAAATCACTTTTTCGGAAAAATTCTACGCATTGTGAAAATTCAGGCGGGATTCAAGGCAGTATATTTGTATATATTCACAAAACTTTTCCAGAAACTTTTTCGGAAATTCCTGTGATTAAATCACAAAATTCAACAAACTTTTCTGTGCAGGGTGTAGGAAATTTTTCACTTTTCTGTCTGTGCTTGTCGAATGGCTTTTTTTTAAAAATTTTCAAAAAATTCCGGAAAAATTCTACATTCTGTTGAAATTTTCCGCAATCGCTGTCAGTTCTGTTACCGCTTGCTGTTCGTCGACACCGTCGGCAATAATGCGTAAACGGCTGCCCTTGTCAATGCCTAAAGATAACAACCCTAAAAGGCTTTTCGCATCTGCCCGATTATCATCTTTTTCAATCCAGATGAATGACTTAAATTCATTCGCTTTCTTGATTAGGAATGTCGGAATTTCTTTCAGGCTTTTCGGCTGGTTGACAACAATTTCTCTCTGTACCATATTCTTCACCTAAATCCTTATTCTGGCTGTTCAGCCAATTCAAATATAAATCAGGGCGGTTGTTTCGGGTAATTTCAAGACTTTTCTGTTTTTGCCATTCGGCAATTTTCCGGTGATGTCCGGAAAGTAACACTTCCGGAACAGATTCACCATGCCATACTTCCGGTCGGGTGTATTGCGGATATTCTAACAAGCCGTTCCAATGGCTTTCTTCTTCGAAACAAATCGCTGAAGGCAAAACTCCGCTGCACATTCGGGCAATTGCATCCGTCAGCACTAATGCCGGCAATTCTCCGCCCGTCAGCACATAATCCCCAATGGAAATTTCTTCATCAATAATTTCATTTATAATTCTCTGGTCAATTCCTTCATAATGTCCGCATAACAGAAATAAATTTTCCTGTTCAGACAAAAGAATTGTTTTTTTCTGGGTCAATACTTCCCCTTTCGGGGATAAATACACACTGTAAGGCAATTTTCCGATTTGTTCGCAAACGGCATTCCAGCAGCGGAAAATGGGTTCTGCCTGCATTAACATGCCCATTCCGCCGCCGTAAGGCGTATCGTCTACCCGCCTGTGTTTATCTAATGTGTATTCCCGTATTTGATGACAATGAATTTCTATTGCACCGGATTTTCTCGCCCTGCCTAAAATGCTTTCTGATAGTACTGATTCGCACATTTCCGGAAATAATGTCGCTATGTCAATCCGCATCTTCAAATAGACCTTTCAACGGACGAATTTTCATGAATCCTTTGTCAAGATTCGTTTCTAAAATCACTTCCGGAATTGCCGGAGCAAGATATTCTTTTTGTTTTTCCTCGTTCCAGATGGAATACACGTCATTTGCGCCCGTCTGGAGAACGTCTTTTAAACTTCCCCAAATTTTCCCCGTGTCTGCGTCAATCACTTCCAAACCGATTAAATCCTGAATGAAGTAACTGCCTTCTTCCAGTTCAAACGCTTCACGGTTAAGATAAAGCACTTGCCCTCTGAGCAATTCTGCCTGTTCTCGTGTATCCGTTCCGGAAAATTTCATAATCACCTGATTTTGCTGTATTCGTGCATGAAGAATTTTCACTTTTTTTTCTCCGTTCCCGTCGAAAAATAATTCCTCAACAGAACACAAAAACGCCGCATCATCACACCAAGGATAAATTTTAACTTCCCCGTGCAGACCATGGACGTTTGTGATTTTTCCTACTTCTAAAAATTGCTTTCGCTGCATTTTCAGTCAATTTCCACGGCTATGGAACTCATGCCTTTCCGTGTTGCGGCTGAACGCATAATCACCCGAATGGCTTTAGCAATTCTGCCTTGTTTTCCGATGACTCTGCCCATGTCCTGTTCTGCTACATGTAAATGGAAAACAATAACGCCTTCTTCGTTCGGTTCGTCCTCTGTCACTTGAATGGCTTCCGGATTTTCTACTAAACCTGCTGCAATAGCATGTAATAATTCTTTCATCTCAAAAATTCCTTTCTATGCCGGTTTTTCCCCGTCTGAATCTCCAAACGGGGATTTATTCAGCATGTGCAAAAATTACAGAATATTTTCTTTTTTCAGGATATTCTTCACAACGTCTGTAGGCTGTGCGCCTTTGCTGATCCAATCTTTCGCCTTGTCTGCATCAATTTTCACAACAGTTGGTTCTTTGGTCGGGTCATAGTAACCGATTTCGTCAATACATCTGCCGTCTCTCGGAAAACGTGAATCCGCAACAACCACTCTGTAAAAGGGAGCTTTCTTTGCGCCCATTCTTCTCAGTCTGATTTTTACTGCCATGTTCTTCACCTCACTTTTAAATTTAACTTAACTTAAATTAAATTAAAATTATCTATTTCAAACAGGTTGCCCTGCATTGAAAACTTATTTTTTCGGCTTTTTCACGCCTGGCATTGCATCGAAATTCATGCCTGCAAAAGAACGTTTCGCCTGTCGGAGTATGGCTTTTTGTTTTTTGCCTTTGTTCGTGAATTGTTTCATCATTTTCTGCATTTGTTCGAATTGTTTCAGCAAACGGTTGACATCTTCTACTTTCATTCCGCTGCCGGAAGCAATTCTTCTTTTCCGTGACGGGTTAATGATTGCCGGCTTAGCTCGTTCTGCCGGTGTCATAGATAAAATAATTGCCTCTAAGCGGTCGAATTGCCTGTCGTCTAATGCGGCTTCATCAACTTTATCACCACCAGGCAACATGGAAACAATGCTTTTTAAAGAACCCATTTTCCGGATTTGTTTTAACTGCTCCAGTAAATCATTCATATCAAAACTTTGATTTTGTAATTTACGGGTCATTTTTTCTGCGCTGTTATGGTCAATGACCATTTCCGCACGTTCAATTAACGTTAAAACGTCGCCCATGCCTAAAATTCTTGACGCCATTCGTTTCGGGTGGAAACGTTCGAAATCATCTAATTTTTCGCCCATACCAATAAATTTAATTGGTTTCCCTGTTACGGCAAGCACGGACAACGCCGCACCGCCTCTCGTGTCAGAATCTAATTTCGACATTAACACGCTGTGAATGCCTAACGCATCATCAAAGGCTTTCGCCACGTTCACAGCGTCCTGACCGGTCATTGCATCAACAACTAACATAATTTCATCAGGTTCAGTGATTGCCTTAATCTTCTGCAATTCTTCCATGAGTTCCGTGTCAATGTGCAACCGTCCTGCCGTATCTAAAATCACAATGTCATGACCATAATCTTTCGCATAGCGAACGGCTTCTTCCGCAATGGTAACCGGATTTTCCTGCCCCATTTCGAACACTTTCACGCCGGCTTTTTCTCCGACAACTTGCAATTGCTGAATTGCTGCCGGACGGTAAACGTCACAAGCCGCTAACATTGGGCGGTGACCTTCTTCTTTTAAATATTTCGCTAATTTGGCTGAATGTGTCGTTTTCCCTGAACCTTGCAAACCGCACATCATAATGACTGTCGGGGGCTTTGATGCCATGTGAATCCGTTCGTTATTATTGCCCATTAAGTCAATCAATTCATCGTTTACAATTTTAATGACTTGTTGCGCCGGTGTTAAACTGGATAATACATCTTCACCAATTGCCTTTTCGGAAACTTTTGCGACAAAATCTTTCACGACTTTATAACTCACATCTGCTTCTAAAAGGGCTAACTTTACTTCCCGCATGGCTTCTTTGACATCATTTTCCGTCAGTCTGCCGTGGGATTTTAATTTTTTGAATACATTGGACAATTTTTCAGATAATCCCTCAAATGCCATGCTTTCCACTCCTCATCTCATTAAAAATTGCAGTCCGTTTTCCGCAAGTGTCGAAATATTTTCCCAGTGTTCGTTCTGGCAAGAATCTAAAATTTGTTCTAAATTTTTTTTCACTTGCTGTAATCGTTCTGCCATGCCGAGTTTCTGTTCCATTCGGCGAAGAAATTTTCCGGAATGTTTCAGGCTGTCGCTGACTGCCTGACGGCTGATTCCCTGCATTGCTGCAATTTCAGAAATTTCAAAATCTTCATTATAATATAATCCGGCAATTTCTTTTTGACGTTCTGTCAATAATTCGCCGTAGCAGTCCAATAACAGCACATCTTCCAACGTTTTCAAACTTTGCACCTCACTGTAAAGCAAAATCACTTGACAAATTTCACGTCTTTTCCAGTATAACACACTTTTTCAAAAAAGTCAAGTGGAAATTTTCCCTTTTGCGAAATTTTTTCAAAAAACACAAAAAAAACATCTGAACAACATTCCTGCAACACATGCATAAGTTATCATTAAACAAGAAAAAAGCAGTCAGTGCTGACACTGACCGCCTGAAACATTAATCATCATCTTCTTGTTGTTCACATTTTCTCACGGCTTCTTCCGGCGAACTAATATCGAATAATACTTCCATAAGCCCGTCGCCGTAACGTTTCATCATCAAGGCGTTCACAATGATTGTATGCCGTACTTGTTCCAGTGTGGGAACTTCTCCGTCTCCGCAATATAATGTAGTTTTATAGCGGACTTCTCCGTCACGGTAATCCATTTCGAAATTTCCGTAACTCAAGCCGTAATTCGCCCGTGTAATAAATTCTGCCACTTCTGCCTTATTGCTTTCGTCTGCACCAATTGGCGCACTGCTGAAACAAATGATACCGTCTGACTGAATGCTGACAAGCAGTTGAATATTTTTCATTTTGCCGTGAAGGGAAATTCCGGTCATAATTACGCCCCGTTCGTCTATTGGCTGATAACTCCAACCGTCCTCGTCAAAAAATTCTTCCACGACTTCCTGAATTTCCGGTGAATAATCTCTTGCCATTCGCAAACCACTCCTTTTTTAAAGTTCAAATTTTAAATTTCAAATTCGAATAATAATTCTATTATAGCACGGTTTTTTGAAAAAGTCAAGAAAATTTCTCATTTCTGGAAAAAAATATTTGACAAATACATTCACTTGTGCTATACTTAAAACAGGAAAAATTTTGCACTTGATTTTTTTCGGAAAATCTGTTATAATAAGTTCATACATGACATGAAAGGAGTTTTTCACATGAAGAAATTTTTCGCCGTCTGTGCCGGAATGCTTGCCGCCTGCACAATATGCGCAAATCTTTCCGCCTCTGCCTATACTGCTGATGATGTCGCTGCGAAAGCCCGTGCGGCTGGATGGCCTGAAAACGTCATTCAGATTGGCTATAATCAGTGGGCTTCCGGACAGTACACACAGGAACAGCTTGATGAGGCTTACGCCAGCGTGATGGATTACAACGAACAAACAGAAGAATTTGTGTATAATTCCCTCGGCATGACACCGCCGGAACACAACGAAACCCCGCAACCGGAAGAAACGACTCCGCCAGAAACAACCCCGAACGAAAATGCAACGCCTAATGAAAATGTAAATCCTGATTCAAGTTCTGATGCTAATGCTGATTTCATTCCGGAAAGCGATTTCATTAACATGACAATGGAAGAAAAACAAGAATATGTTTCTTCTTTAGAAGAAGACAAAAAGCAGGAATTTGTTGCGTCTCTTTCTCCGGAAGCCCGTAACAGTATTATTAAACAACTCCCCACACAGGATAAAATTACAATCATGCAGAAATATATTGATACGGCTGATTCTATGGGAATGAATGTCACTGTTGATGAAATTACCGACAAAGACATTTCCGTTACGGTTCGCAATAATGACGGTGTTGTCATTGATAAAGCAGAAGTTGGCGTTGTGATTGATGAAACGGGAATTTCCCACACGAAACCGTTTCTTTTCGCTGGAATTGGCATTTTCGTTTCCAGTGTCGGGTTCATTGGATTATATGAATATATCCGCCGGACAGAAAATCAATAATTAAACTGAAAGGAAGTTGACTTTGACTGAACAATCGAAGAAAAATTCTGCTTTGTTTTACGTTCTGACGGGTGTTTTCCTGTTGATTCTGTGTATAGCCGTTTCAGTGGGCGTGTTAGTGATTCCCTACGAAAAAGCGAAAACATATTTGAATATTGTTTTCATGGATCAGGAAATGAAAATTACCCCTTCTTCCGGTCTTGACGGGCTTGTCATTAAAGAAAATACCATTGAAACTGCTGCCCCTGACCAGAAATTTTACGATTCAGGGAAAATCATTCGTCCGGCATTCGGGGAACAGTATGCGGTTTTAGACTGTGAAGAAATTTCGCTTTCCGTTCCGGTGTACTGGGGTTCTTCCGCTGAACTTCTTGACCGGGGCGCATGTCAGGCAAGCAGTTCCGTTGTTCTCGGCGAAACGGGAAATGTTGTCATTGATGCACATGTGAACACATTTTTTGCGGATTTGCCTAAATTAAAAGCCGGCGATGTCATTACATTATCCACGAATTACGGAATATTCACGTATCAGGTCAGTGAACAAATTCAATTCCTGAATACGAATAAACAATATGTTCTGCCGTCAGAAGAAGATAAATTAACGTTATATACTTGTGAAGCGCAAGTTCTCGGTACTTCTGATAATCGAATCGGCGTGGTGTGTTCCTTAGTGAGTAAGCAGTTTTATCAGCCGTCAGAGGAGGGGACGACATGAACCAGTTAAAATTTTACCTCCCGAAAATTTTTCTTTCGTTTCTGCTGGTGTTTCTGTTAATTTTCTCGGAAATTGCCCTTGTTGTGCAGAATAAAGCCTTATCGGAAAAGACTTTCTCCCTTGTGATTGAACAGCAAGCCCTTGATGAAAAGGCATATTCCGCATTAGACATTTATTTTCAGTCGAGAAGTAACAGCACAGGCATTCCGAAAAAAGTTTATTTAGAGGCAATTCAGCAGGAAGAATTAAAAACGGCAATTCTTTCCAGTGTCGAACAGGCGTTCGCTTTCCTGAACGGCGAAACGGAAACGTATTCGTTTTCGATGGATTTCACGAAGTTAGAAAATTCCGTGAATGCGTTTTTCAACCAGTACGCAGAAGAAAACAATTACCAGAAAGATGAAGCCTTTTACCAGAAAATTCAGGAAAATCTTGACGAAGCAGAAGAAAAAATTCTTTACACAGCGGATACCTTTAAATTTTCCACGCTGAATGAACACGGCTGGCTGGAAAAGCTCCGTTCTTATTTAAGTATTTTCCGTACGGGAGTAATCATAATTTGTGTCATGACAATTTTCATTATGGGAATTTTATTATTTCTCTGCCGGACAACGCCGAAAGAAATTCCCTATTGGTTAGGGCTTACGGGGGTCATTTCGGGATTGCTGACGGCTTCCCCGTGTGTATATGTGTTAAGAACGAATTATTTTTCCAGTTTCGTGGTGAAAGACCCGCAAATTTTCGCTGCTGTCGTTGGCTATCTGCAATATATCACAGGGCAACTCTGCACAGTAACGTTAATCACGCTAATTTTTGGCATAATTTTCCTGATTCTGTTCGGCATTCTTCACGCAAAAACCAATTCTTGAAAAATTTTACCTACTTTTCTCTTGAAAACACAGAAATTTTTATGAAAAGCAGAAAAATTTCCGAAAAAGACTTGATTTTTTCCCTTGCATGATGTATAATATAATTAGCAATTCGTTTAATTTCAAACAAACGAATAAAAGGAGGAATTTAACAGTTAAAACATTTTGATAAAATGTTGTCATAAAGTATTGACTCTTATAATTTTAAAGGAAAAAGTCAAAAAATGATAAAGGAGCTTACTAAAAATGATTAAGACAATCAAAGTCATGCTTCTACCGAACAACAAGCAGAAAACAAAATTGTTTGCATGTGCAGGATTGACAAGATTTGCGTATAACTGGGCATTGGACTATGAACAGAAAAATTACGCAGCAGGAAATCAATTTATTTTTGACAGTGAATTAAGAAAAGTATTTACGAAATTGAAAACGCAGCCAGAATATGC
>CANPYZ010000005.1 GCA_947589035.1 uncultured Clostridia bacterium
GAACACGGAAGTTAAGCTCTTTTACGTCGAAAATACTTGGTTGGCGACGACCTGGAAATTTAGATAGGTGCCGGCATGAAAAACTGTCTCAGCGATGAGACAGTTTTTTTGTATAAAATAAACAATAATTTGCTGGAAAATTTTGTGAATTAAGTGTATAACATTTTTTTGAAAAATATGGTATAATAGAAAGAGAATGATTTTATTTTGGAGGTCGTTATGAAATATAAAGCAGGTGAACGTGTAGTATATAAAAATGTAGGGGTGTGTCAAGTTGTCAGTGTAGAGGAACAGAGCATGGACGGCGAAAACGAAGTTTTATATTATAAGTTGAAACCGGTAGCCGATGCAAATTCTACATATTATGTTCCGGTCGCTTCCGGAGAAGAAAAATTACGGTATTTATTGTCAAAAGAAGAAGTGTTAGAATTGATTGACACAATGCCAAAATCGGAAGATGAAGCAAAAATCTGGTCGAATAATCGCCGAGAACGTCGGGAAATGTACACACAAATTCTCAAAGGGGACGATTTAAAAGCGATTGTGCAGTTAATTTCGGGGTTATATTTCCGGAAACAAGCAACAGAAGCACGGAAGAAAAAATTTTCTTCTATGGACGAATCTGTGATGAAAAGCGCAGAAGGGCGAATGTTACAAGAATTTAGCATTGTATTAGAAATTCCTTTAGAAGACATAAGAACATTTATTGATGAACGTGTCAACCGGAATACAACAGAATAAAAAGTAAATGCCTTCTGTAAGTCAGCAGAAGGCATAATATTTTTGTGAGAATGGCTTGACTTTAGTGGAAATTTCTGATATAATAGTAAAAAGAGGAGGAATGTGTATGAAAATGTTGAAAAAATGCATTGTGCTGTTATTATTCAGCAGCATGGTCATTACAGCATCAGCATGTAGCAAAAAGACAAGTGAAGGAAATCCGGAAGAACCAATGGAAGAAACAGAAATCACAACATCGGAAACGACTTCTGTTATTCCGGAGACAACGACTTTTTCGGAGACGACAACCAGCGAAACAACAACGGAAACTTCTGATACAGTGGATACAACATCAGAAACGACAACAGAAACAACTGCTGTGACAACTTCCACAACGGAGGAAACGACGACGGAAACAACCACGACAACAACGGTTGCAGAAGTAACCGCACCGGAGACTTCCCCGACGGAAACGGAAACTGTTTCGGGAAAATTTGAAGCGGGAATATGGTGGTCAACTGGTGGTGACGGAGAAGAAAGGTATTTCTGTTTTTATAACGGGAGCGATGCTGGCAGTATTCGTGACCAGGAAAGCGGAATGGGGTTATCTTTCGAGTATGAGACGACAGAAACGGAGAATAGAATTATTTTCCATATGGGAGACAATACAGATAATACGCCGGTTACAGTGAACTTTACTGATGAAAACACAGCGGTTCTGACGTGGGATAACGGGACTACAGAAACGTTGAAATATCAGGGGTTAGGAAATTTTGATACATTCTATTTTTATAGTAATTTGGAATTATGCGAAATGGCATTGAATTATTATGAAACGCAAAACGGCTACAGACCAGAAGATTCTTCTGCACAAATACAAGCAAACGGAAAAATTTTAATTAAATTATATGATAATTTAGAAAATCATGATGTCACGAGTGCGGAATATACAGTAGACCGATTCACAGCGAAAGGTTCAGACAATGCCGGAAACAGTGTCAATCTGGCGTAAAAAATAACTCCGGATTTTCCGGAGTTATTTTCATTGAAAAAAACGGCAGCCCTTGCGGACTGCCGGAAGTTGAAAAAATCAGCCTAATTCAGCGAAATATTTAATTGTTCTTACCATCTGGCTTGTGTAGGAATTTTCGTTGTCATACCATGAAACAACCTGAACTTCATACAGACCATCACCGATAGCAGCAACCATTGTCTGAGTAGCATCGAACAGAGAGCCGTACTTCATGCCGATAACATCAGAAGAAACGATAGGATCTTCATTGTAGCCATAGGATTCAGAAGCAGCAGCCTTCATTGCAGCGTTGATGCCTTCTTTAGTGATATTTTCGCCTTTTACAACAGCGGTCAGAATGGTTGTAGAACCTGTCGGAACGGGAACACGCTGAGCGGAACCAATTAATTTGCCGTTGAGTTCCGGAATAACTAAACCGATAGCTTTAGCAGCACCAGTGGAGTTAGGAACGATATTGGCAGCACCTGCTCTTGCTCTTCTGAGGTCACCTTTTCTGTGAGGACCGTCAAGAATCATCTGGTCGCCGGTGTAAGCGTGAATTGTACTCATGATACCGGACTGAATCGGTGCATAATCATTCAGAGCCTTAGCCATAGGAGCGAGGCAGTTTGTTGTGCAGGAAGCAGCGGAAATGATTGTATCATCAGCAGTTAATGTATTTTCATTTACAGAGAATACAATTGTCTTAAGGTCGTTACCTGCGGGAGCAGAAATAACAACTTTCTTTGCGCCTGCATCGATATGAGCCTGACTTTTTTCTTTGGAGCAATAGAAACCAGTGCATTCGAGAACAACGTCTACACCGAGTTCACCCCAAGGCAAATCAGCAGCCTTTGCTTCTGCGTAAATTTTAAGTGTTTTGCCGTCAACAGTGATTGTTCCGGCTTCGTCATCAGCGGTTACGGTATGTAAATTTTCGCCGATTTTACCTGCATAACCGCCCTGAGCGGTATCATACTTAAGCAGGTGGGCAAGCATGGAAGGCTTTGTTAAGTCGTTGATGGCAACAACTTCATAACCTTCTGCACCGAACATCTGACGGAAAGCCAGACGACCGATTCTTCCGAAACCATTAATAGCAACTTTTACTGACATTGGAAATTACCTCCTAAGTTTTTATATTCTTATTTTACACCTTTTTGAAGAAAAATGCAAGTACTTTGAAGAAAAAAAATTGCATTTTAAGGCAGATAATGCAAAAATCTGCTTTTATCACAAAAAAAGAAAAGAGTTTTTGTGTGATTTTCACAATATTCAGAATAAGGCTTTACTTTTCTATGCAAAATATGTATAATAAATTCGGGGGAAATTTTTAATTTATGAAAAAGGAGATGATTTGATTGAAAAAAGAAAAAGCGGATTTGTTGATGAATTTGTTTAAAAATCATCAAAATTGGGTATGGATAACTGATGAACACTGGAAAATTGAAGCTGGAGAAGATATTTATCCGGACAAACCGGAATGGATTCCGGAAATGTTGCGAGTTCCTGTTGATTGCTGGGAAACGCAGGAAAAAATGATTTACTGGGAAAAACGGTTTTACCATGCGAAACTTTACTGTAGCAGGGAAGAGCAATGCAGGGTAATTACGTTAAAAAACGTAGAGGATGAATGGAAAAGCGGCGAAAACAATTCTGTTGAATATGTCGTGCATTCGCTCCGGCAAGTCAAGGAAGATTTACAGGATTACCTGGAAGAATATGAAATCAACAACAAGTCGGAATTATTAAATTCGATTGAACGGAATTGTTATCTGCTTTATCATAAATTTTATCTCAGGCGGATATTGCAGTCTGTTTATCTGGGACATGCGAAAGCGGAAGTTTTCTGTCTTCAGGAAGCCTTGCAGTTTTTGCGGGGCATTATGGAAAAACAAATGAGAGATTATGCGGAAATTAACTTGAATTTGGGGATACAGAAAATTTTCCTTAATGAGAACAGGAGATTTTTTGATGTTGTTCTTCTGGCAGGGCTGATTCAGTGCCATCAATACAGGGGATATAAACAGAAAATTACTCTTTCTGTGAATGTAGTGCATGAACAAGTCAAAATTTGTTTCATGATGAAACCGGACATGCAGAAAGAAAAATCCATAACAAGTCAAATTGATGTGATGCATTTTCATTCTGAAACGGAAGAATGTGCATTACTGGACACATTCTGCATGATTCACAAAGGAGAATGGAAAGTATTTTCTTTACCTGAAGAAAAAGCGGTTGAATTTCGCATTCAGTTTCCGCAGGAAGAACTTCCGAACAAGATTACTCTTCATCAAAAGTCGAAAGTTTTACAGGAGAGTTCAGAAGAATTATGCAGAATTATGCTTTCAAAAATTTATCTTTCTGATTTTTAGCTGAAAAATTTAGAAAGCTATTGCATTATTTCTGAAAATATGTTATACTATTTTATAATGAATTTCAAAGAAAGAAAGTGAAAGTATGAGTGCTTATGTAGAATTTCAGCATGTCCGGAAAATCTATCATACTGGAGAAGTGGAGATTGTTGCTTTACAGGACGTGAATTTTGAAATTGAAAAAGGGGAATTTTGTGTGATTGTGGGGGCATCTGGTGCAGGGAAAACCACAATTCTGAATATTTTAGGAGGAATGGACACATTAACCAGCGGAAGCGCAAAATTAGACGGTACAGAAATTTCATTTCTGAATAAAAAGCAGTTGACTGCTTACCGGAGGTATGATGTTGGCTTTGTGTTTCAGTTTTATAATTTAGTGCAGAATTTGACGGCTTTAGAAAATGTTGAACTTGCAGCACAAATTTGCCGGAATCCGCTGAATGCAGCGGAAGTTTTAGAACAGGTTGGATTAAAAGACCGAATGAAAAATTTTCCGGCGCAGCTTTCCGGAGGGGAACAGCAAAGGGTAGCTATTGCGAGAGCGTTAGCGAAAAATCCGAAACTTTTGTTATGTGATGAACCAACAGGGGCATTAGATTACAACACGGGGAAAGCCGTATTGAAATTATTGCAGGACACGTGCCGGAACACGGGAATGACAGTAGTTGTCATTACGCACAATCAGGCATTAGCGGCAATGGCGGACAGAATTATTACTGTTCGAAATGGCATGGTTGAAGATATGCGCCTGAATGAACACATTGTTGATGTGGCAGACATTGAATGGTGATTAAGATGAAAATGCTACAGAAAACAACATTTCGGGAAATTCGTGGAACGTTCGGAAGGTTTTTCGCTATATTAGCAATTATTGCTTTAGGAGTAGGATTTTTTACAGGGGTAAGAATTACCACTCCGGCAATGGTACACGCTGTGAATACGTTTTTACAGGGGAAACAATTTTATGATTACCGGCTTGTTTCCACTTTAGGCTGGGAAGAAGAAGACGTGGAAGCGTTCCAGCAACAGGAAGATGTGCGATACGCAGAAGGCGCAAATACAGCAGACGTTTTATTTTTAGATGAGGAAGAAAATGAAATTGTTCTGAAAGTGCATTCATTACCGGAAAATATTAACCAAATTCAATTGGAAGAAGGCAGAATGCCGGAAAATGCACAGGAATGCTTAATTGATGCGGCATATACAGAATTATCTATTGGGGATAAAATTTCCATTTCTGAAATGAATGAAGAAGATACTACAGAATCTTTTAAAGAAAAAAATTTTACCATTGTTGGAACGGCGTACACGTCATATTATTTAAATTACGAACGGGGAACAACATCTATCGGAACGGGAAATATTGACGGTTATTTATATGTACTGGAAGAAAGTTTCGATTTGGAATATTACAGCGAAATTTTCATTCGGTTTAATCAGGACGAAGAAATTTACTCTGAAGCCTATAAAGAATATATGAATCAAAAGCTTAATTTCTGGGAAAATCTCACACAGGAACAAGCGGAAAAACGTTATACTCGTTTAGTGAATGATGCGGAAACGGAATTACAGGACGGAAAAGAAGAATTATCTGACAAACGCAAAGACGGAGAAAAAGAACTTGCTGATGCGAAACAGGAACTTGATGATGCTGAAAAAGAATTAGCCGACGGTCAAACAGAACTTGATGATGCACAGAAACAATTAACCGATGCGAAAACGGAATTAGACGACGGCGAAAAAGAACTTTCCGATGCGAAACAAGAACTCGATGATGCAGAACAAGAACTGAACGATGCGAAAACAGAACTTGACAACGGAAATATAGAATTAGAAAACGCCCGTCAGCAATTAGAAGATTCGGAACAGCAACTGACAGAAGCGAAAGCACAATTAGATAGCGGCTGGGAAGAATGGAATACTTCACAACAGCAGTTGCAAGCCGGACAGCAGCAATTACAAGTCGGACAAAATCAGCTTGACACGGCAAAACAACAGCTTACCCAAACGAAAACAGAACTGAACGCACAAGAAATTTTACTGAATCAGAAACAAGCGGAATTTGCACAGCAAAGTGAACAATTACTCGCAATGTGGGAATATTTACCGGAAGAACAAAAACAAGCCTATCAGGCAGGAAAAGCTGAATTAGAAAGCGCACAAACACAGCTTGAAACAGCAAAAGCGCAAGTTTCCGACGGAATGCAGGAAATTCAAGCCCAGCAGGCAGAACTTGACCAGAAAAAGCAGGAACTTGAAGCAGGGCTTACCGCTTTAGCAGAGGGAAAAGCCAAATTAGAAGCCGGACAAGCGGAATATGAAGCAGGTTTACAGCAGTATGAAGAAGGAAAAGAAGCCTATGAATCAGCGTTAATTGAATACAACGCCGGAAAAAAGGCATATCAGGATGGCTTACAGGAATTTGAGGACGGAAAAAAATCCTATGAAGAAGGCTTACAAGAATATCAGGAAGGAAAACAGGAATATGAAGACGGTTTAAAAGATTATCAGGACGGACTTGCTGAATATGAAGACGGCGAAAAAAAATATCAAGACGGGAAAAAAGAATATCAGGACGGCTTACAGGAATTTGAAGAAAAAATTTCAGATGCGGAACAAGAAATTTCAGACGCAGAAAAAGAAATTTCCGAAATTGAAAAGCCGGATACTTATGTATTAGACCGTGAAACGAATATTGGGTACGCATGTTTTGAAAGTGATTCAGAAATTGTCGAACAAGTAGCGAAAGTTTTCCCGATATTTTTCATTTTAGTAGCGGCGTTAGTATGCATGACAACGATGAGTAGAATGGTAGAAGAACAGCGAACGCAAATAGGCACATTAAAGGCTTTAGGCTATTCTGAAATTTCCATTATGGGGAAATTTACATTTTATTCCGGAAGTGCGGCAGTAATTGGCTGTATTCTGGGGTATGCTGTAGGAACGGCATTATTTCCGCAAGTGATTTGGATGTCCTATCAGCTAATGTATATGCCAATGAATGTAGAATATCTTTTTGACGGAAAATTAGCATTATTATCTTTAGGAGCGGCTTTGCTGTGTTCTGTCGGAACAACATGGATTTCTTGCCGGTATGAATTAGCGGAAACTTCCGCTTCTTTAATGCGACCGAAAGCACCGAAAGCCGGAAAACGAGTTATTTTTGAATATTTTCCGTTTTTCTGGAACAGGCTGAAATTTCTGCATAAAGTGTCTATCCGGAATATTTTCAGGTATAAAGGCAGATTTTTCATGATGGTCATTGGCATAGGAGGTTGCACAGCATTATTATTAACAGGATTCGGCTTGAAAGATTCTGTGGCAGGTTTTGCCGATGTGCAGTATGGAGAAATTCAAGTCGCTGATGCGGAGGCTTCTTTGAAATCTGGAATGGGAACAGAACTTCCTGAAAATTTAAAAACACTTCTTTCTGAACAAACAGAAGAATATATTCCCTTACATCAATCATCATGGGATTTAGTGACTAAAGAAAAAGTCAAAAGTATGACAGTAATGATGCCATTCGGGGAAATGAATCACTACATGAATTTCCGCACGCCTGACGGGGAAGAGCTTGCTTTTCCGGAAGTGAATGAAGCGATAATCAGCAATAGTATTTCAGAGCGTTTCGGGGTGAATATCGGGGACGAAATCACTTTACGGAATGAGGACATGCAGGAAATGCATGTGAACGTTACAGGAATATTTGAAAATCATGTTTATTATTATATTTTCATTCAGCCGGAAACGGTGAAAGCGCAACTGAACGAAACGCCGGAATATAATACAATTTACATGAATTTTCCGGAAAATGCGGATATTTATCAAAATTCAGCAGAAATTGCCAAAAATGAAAAAATTACTTTAGTTACTTTATTTCAAGATTCAGCGAAACGCCTTGATAAAATGATGGAAAGCCTGAATTATATTGTTTTGTTAGTTATTGTCTGTGCGGCAGGGTTAGCATTTATTGTATTATATAATTTGACGAATATTAATATTACTGAACGCATTAGAGAAATTGCCACAATTAAAGTATTAGGATTTTTCCGGAAGGAAACATCAGCGTATGTTTTACGGGAGAACGTGACATTAACGGCAATAGGCATTATTGCCGGATTGATATTAGGCATTTTCCTGCACAGATTTGTGATGAGTCAAATTATTGTGGATATGGTATCTTTCAAAGTGCGCATATTACCAATGAGTTTTCTGTACAGCATTGCGCTGACGTTCTTGTTTAACTTTATGGTGAATTTATTCATGGAAGTGAAACTGGAAAAAATTAACATGGCGGAGTCTTTAAAATCCGTTGACTAAAAAAATAACGCAATATCGGCATTTTTACATGCCGATATTTTTTTGAAAAATTTTTAAAAAAATTTTCAAAAAACCCTTGACAAATCTTTCAGAATGTGCTATAATAATAAAGTCGTCAGGAAAGTGCCTGACAGACGGAAACGGAAGCTTAGCTCAGCTGGGAGAGCATCTGCCTTACAAGCAGAGGGTCACAGGTTCGAGCCCTGTAGCTTCCATATGGCCTGATAGTTCAGTTGGTTAGAACGCCGCCCTGTCACGGCGGAGGTCGTGAGTTCGAGTCTCATTCAGGTCGTTATGCGGATTTAGCTCATCTGGTAGAGCGCCACCTTGCCAAGGTGGAGGTAGCGAGTTCGAGCCTCGTAATCCGCTCCATTTCCGTTATCGGTGCTATAGCCAAGTGGTAAGGCGTTGGTCTGCAACACCATGATCCCCGGTTCAAATCCGGGTGGCACCTCCAGAATATGTTTAAAAGCCTGTAAATGCTACAGGCTTTTATTTTTTGAATTTAAAATAAAGAGTTCAGCTTTCGGGCTGAACTCTTAACTTAATTATTTTTCCAGCATGGAACGGAAACGCTGCATGGCTTCTATAGTAGCATCTTTATCACCGAATGCTGTTAATCGGAACCAGTTGACACCATTTTTTCCGAAACCTGCACCGGGAGTACCGACAACGGCAATTTCTTCCAGCATTTTGTCAAAGAAACTCCAGCTGTCCATATTATTCGGACACTTAAACCAAATATACGGGGAATTGATACCGCCAGTAAACGGAATGTGTAATTCCTGCATTGTTTCGGAAATGACACGGGCATTTTCCTGATAGTAGCGAATATTTTCTTTAATTTGCTGTTGTCCTTCCGGAGTGAAAACGGCTTCTGCGGCACGCTGAACGGGGTAAGAAACGCCGTTGAATTTAGAGCCTTCTCTTCTGTTCCAGAGTTGGGCGAGGCTGACTTCTGTTCCGTCGCTTGCGGTAGTTTTCAATTCAGAGGGAACGACAGTATAACCGCATCTTACACCAGTAAAGCCGGCAGTTTTAGAAAGGGAACACATTTCAATAGCGACTTCTTTTGCGCCGTCAATCTGGTAAATACTTCTGGGGAGGTTTTCTTCCTGAATGAATGCTTCATAGGCGGCATCGAATAAAATGACTGCCTGATGTGTTTTAGCGTAGGCAATCCATTCAGCGAGTTGTTCTTTCGTGTAAACTGCGCCAGTGGGATTATTCGGGGAACAAAGATAGATAATATCAGGGAAAATTTTTTCTCCGTTGAGGTCGTAACCGTCATTGGAAGGCATAGCGGCGAAACCGTTGGATTCGTCGGAATCGGCGTAAATAAGTTGTCTTCCGTTCATTAAATTAGAATCCACGTAAACCGGATAAGCGGGGTCAGTCACAAGAACAATATTGCTGTCATCGAAAATATCTACAAGATTTCCGCAGTCAGATTTTGCGCCGTCATTGATGCGAATGTCGGAAGCAGGAATTTCCGCACCGAAACTGTGATAATATTCAGAAACGGCTTCACGGAGAAAGTCATATCCTGCGCCGCTGTCTTCATAGCCTCTGAACGTTTCTTTCACGGCAAGTTCATCAGCGGCTTTTTTCATGGCTTCCACAACAACGGGGGCGAGGGGTTGTGTTACGTCGCCAATGCCCATGCGAATAATTTTCCGGTCGGGGTGTTTTGCCTGAAAATCTTTAATTTTTTCGGCAATCCGGATAAATAAGTAATTTTTTTCAAGTTTCAAATAATTTTCGTTAATTTTCAAAATAATCACCTCATAAAATGATTTTAAAGCATAATTTCTCCATCAAAAACATGAGTAGCTGAACCAGTCATGAAGACAGTACCATTTTTCTGATAGATAATTTGCAAGTCACCGCCGGAAAGTTTCACGGTAATTGGTTCATCATAGGCACAATAGCCATTCAGCACGGAAGCCACAGCTGCTGCACAAGCACCAGTTCCACAAGCCATTGTTTCACCGCTGCCCCGTTCCCAGACACGCATTTTCAGCGTTTTTGAATTTAACACGTTAATAAATTCTGTATTTACACGGGAAGGAAATAATGGATGATTTTCAAAGAAAGAACCGATTTTATCCAGTTCCAGAAAGTCAACATCTTCCTGCATGAACGTCACGCAATGGGGATTTCCCATAGAAACAGCCGTCACAGCATAAGACTGATGATTGACAATAATAGACTGCCCGATGAACGTTTCACCGTCGGCAAGCATAGGAATATCTTTCGGGTTAAGAATTGCCTTTCCCATATTGACTGTTGCGCCGGAAGCGATACCGTTTTGAATTTGCAATTGAATTGTTTTCACTCCGGAATTTGTTTCCACGGAAATTTCCGGTTTCCGGACAATGGCATGGTCATAAACGTATTTTGCCACGCAGCGAATACCATTTCCGCACATCATCGCTTCTGAACCGTCCGCATTAAAAATTCTCATTCGGCAGTCTGCACAATCTGACGGCAAAATTAAAATTAACCCGTCTGCACCAATACCCTTACGGCGGTCACTAAGCTGAACGGAAAGTTTTTCCGGATTGTCAACATGTTCCTGAAAACAGTTGACGTAAATATAATCATTGCCGATACCATGCATTTTTGAAAATTTCATGAAAAAAACTCCTTTCCGGTGAATGATACCTTGCTATTTTATGATAACACAATCTGAAAAAAATTGCAAGCATTTTTGAAAAAATTTTTTCCGAACAGAAAAATTTCTTGCAATTTATGCAAAAGTGTGCTACAATAAGAGATGAAGTTTATTTTTGAAGGGTGGACTGACATGGAAGAGAATACACATGTTTTAGCAGAAGGCGTTGAACTGGTTAGTATGACCGAACCGAAATTCAAAACAACGAATATTTCGGTAATGATGTTAATGCCCTGTGAGCCGGAAAAATTTGCAGCGTGGGGGCTATTGCCGAATCTATTATTAAATTCATGCAGGAAATATCCGAGTATGGCGAAAATGACGGAACGAATGCAGGAATTATACGGGGCGTATTTAGACAGCAGCGTTTCCTTAATAGGGGATATGTGGCAAATGCAAATTCGAATCAATATGATTGGCGATGCGTATGCTTTAGCAGGGGAGAAGCTGAAAGAAGCCGCAGCGGAATTATTACTGGAATGCATACTGCACCCGAATCTTGACGGAGAACGGGCATTTTCAGCGGAAGCGTTCCGAATGGAACAAAAAGAATTATTAGACGTAATTGAAAGTGAAATCAATGACAAGCGTTCCTATGCGGTCAAACGGGCGAAAAGAACAATATTCAGAGGAGAACCGAACGCAAACCCGTTATACGGCACGAAAGAAGAAGTGCTTGCCTTAACTCCTGAAACAGTTTATGCGGTGTATGAGGAAATTTTGCAGAAAGCGCAAATTTTAATTTATTACGTCGGGGCAGAACAAGCGGAAGAACTGCCGGAAATTTTCCGGAAAGCCTTTCTGCCGAGAAAAACTGTAGAAATTTGCACAAATTCGCCGAGTAAATGCAAACCGGAACCGGAAATTGTTACAGAAACAATGGAAGTCAATCAGTGTCAGCTTGTTATGGCGTTTAAAGCGGACGGAATGCAAAGTACTGAAGCAATGCGTATGTGCAGTATGATGTTCGGGGGCGCACCGTTTTCATTATTATTTATGAATGTGCGGGAAAAAATGAGTTTATGTTATTATTGTTCGAGTAGTATTGTTTATGAAAAGCATACTATGTTAGTGACTTGCGGAGTTTCACAGGAAAACGTGGAAAAAGCCCGTCAGGCAATTGAAGAACAATTACGAGTGCTACAGAACGGAGAGTTTGAAGAAAAACTGTTAGCAGATGCACAGCGTTATTTTATCAATGCGCTGAAATTAACAGGGGATACGCCTTCTTCCTGCATAGTGGAAGCATTCGAACGGCGAATCCGTCCGGACCATGCAGATGTACAGGAACAAATTCAGTTATTTTCCCGTTTGACGAAAGAAGAAATCATTCAGACGGCGAAAGCATTTCAATTAGACAGTGTATATATTCTGAATCAGAAAGGAGAATCCTGACATGAAGCAAAGAGAACAGGAATTGATTACTTCTTCCAGAGGCGGACAAAGCTGTCTGCATGTCAAGCATGAAACGGGCTTGAATATTTATATTATGGAAATGCCAGATTTTCACACAGCGTACGCCTTATTCGGGACGAAATACGGTTCAGTGAACACAATGTTCCGGTTAGATGGTGAAAAAGATTTTGCTAAAGTGCCGGAAGGGATTGCGCATTTTCTGGAGCATAAATTATTTGAAAATGAAGATACCGGAGCATTTGAACAATATGCGAAAACAGGAGCAATTGCGAATGCATATACTTCTTTTGACAGAACAGCATATTTATTCATGTGTTCGGAAAATTTTAATCCGTCATTGGAAATTCTGCTGAATTTTGTCCGTCACCCGTATTTCACGCAGGAAACCGTGGATAAAGAGCAGGGCATTATTGCGCAGGAAATACAAATGAATGAAGATGAACCGAGCTGGAAATTATTTTTCAATTCACTGAAATGCATGTATCATGCGCATCCGGTAAGAATCGGCATAGCCGGAACAATAGAAAGTATTCGGAAAATTGATGCAGAATTATTATACAGGTGTTATCATACGTTTTATAATCTGCATAACATGACACTTTGCATAGCTGGAAATGTTCATGCAGAAGAAATTTTAGCAATCTGTGATAAATTGCTTGTTCCTGATGAAAATCATCATCTTGAAGAAATTTATCCTTCTGAACCGTATGAAGTATTACAGCATGAAATTTTTGACGTTGCGCCGGTAGGCGTGCCGATGTTCAGCATAGATTTCAAACTTAAACCGAAAAGCGGAGAAGAGCAATTAAAAGCGAATTTACTTGCTGAATTGGTTATGGATACGTTATTCAGTGCGAATACGGAAATTTACCAACGAATGCTGAAAGAAAATTTAATCAATTTTGAATTTGGGGCAGATGCGCCATTTTCGGGAAATGGTTATTTTTCGATTGGTGTCGGCGGAGAATCTCGAAATCCCCGTGAAGTGAGAAAAAGAATTTTTTCAGAAATTGAACGGGCGAAACAAGAAGGATTCAGTCAGGAAAGTTTTGAACGCTTAAGAAAATCGAAATATGGTGCGTTAATTCGTTCAATGAACAGTGTGGAAGCGAACGCTTCCATGATGTTAGATGCGTATATGTCCGGAGTAAAGCCATTTTCTAAAATTTCAGCATTAGCAGAAATGACGTATGAACAGGCATGGCAATTTCTGCGTGAAGAAATTGATACGGAAAATGCAGTATTATCCGTCATTCATGCACAGGGGGAAATTTTATGACCAGTGTTTCAGAACTTGGTTATGACCAATTGGATTATAATGAAATTGTTTTTCCGCATTTAGGAATTGATTTTCATGTGAATCCGACAGCATTCACGCTGTTTGGGTTAGATATTCAATGGTACGGGCTAATTATTACAACAGGGTTAATTTTAGCATTATTGTTCGGATTACGGAACATGAAACGAGTTGGCATTGACCCCGACAGGGCGACAGACGGAATTATTGGCGGAATTATTGGCGGAATTATCGGCGCAAGGGCGTATTATGTCATATTCAACTGGAGCGAATACGCCGGAAATTGGAAATCAATTTTCAATACCCGTGAAGGCGGTTTAGCGATTTACGGCGGCGTAATCGGTGCATTTTTAGTAGGGGGAATTGTCTGCAAAATCCGGAAAGTAAAATTATTACCTATGACGGATATTTGTGCAACAGGTTTTTTATTAGGTCAAGGAATTGGCAGATGGGGGAATTTTACTAATCAGGAAGCATTCGGAGCAAATACGAATCAAATTTTTGGCATGACGGGCGGAAGAATCCAGCAATGGATTTCGGCAAATTATCCGGAAGACGTATTAAATCCGAATTATCCGGTTCATCCGTGTTTTCTTTATGAATCAGTATGGTGCTTGACAGGGTTTGTGATTTTAGCAATTGTGCTGAAAAAATATCGGAAATTTGACGGTGAAAATCTTCTGTTATATCTTGTGTGGTACGGAACAGGAAGATTTATTATTGAAGGATTGCGGACGGATAGTTTAATGATTGGCACATTGAGAGTATCACAGGTATTAGCGGCAGTATGCGCCGTAACGGGTATGATTTTACTAATTGTGATGTTTTCCAGAGTGAAACGAATGGGAAATGATTATAAATTATACTGTGAAACGGAAGAATCGCAGTTACTGCTTAAATCAACAGAAAAAGAAAGTGAGGTCACTAATCATGGCAACAATAATTGACGGGAAAAAAGTTTCCGCTGAAGTGAAAGAACAAGTTCGGCAGGAAACAGAAACGCTTGTGACGAAATACGGGAAAAAACCAGGTCTTGCTGTGGTAATTGTCGGAAATGACCCGGCATCAAGAATTTACGTGAATAATAAAAAAAAGGCATGTGAAACGGTTGGTTTCCAGTCATTTGAATATGCCTTGTCGGAAGAAACGACACAGGAAGAATTGCTTGAACTGGTGCAGACACTGAATGCAGATGAAAAAGTGAATGGCATTCTTGTTCAGTTGCCCGTACCTAAACAAATTAATGATAAAGCAATTATCAATGCAATATCACCGGAAAAAGATGTTGATGCTTTTCATCCGGAAAATGTCGGCAGAATTATGATTGGCGAATATTCTTTTTTGCCGTGTACGCCGGCGGGAATAATGGAATTGATTGATTCAACGGGAATAGACGTTTCCGGAAAGAAATGTGTAGTTATTGGCAGGAGCAATATTGTTGGAAAACCGATGGCAATGTTATTATTACACCGGAGCGGAACGGTGACAATTTGCCATAGCAAAACGGAAAACCTTGCAAAAATCACCAAAGAAGCGGATATTTTGGTTGCAGCCGTCGGGAAAGCGAATTTCGTTACAGGTGACATGATTAAAAAAGGGGCAGTTGTGATTGATGTTGGTATGAACCGACTGGAAAACGGAAAACTTTGCGGAGATGTCAATTTTGATGAAGCGAAAGAAAAAGCCGCATATTTGACACCAGTTCCAGGAGGGGTAGGACCAATGACAATTTCCATGTTAATGAAAAACACATTGACAGCGTTTAAATTACAGAATCATATTTTTTAATGTAATTATAAAAATTACAAAAAAGAAGTACACTGAAATGTACTTCTTTTTATTTTAGAAATTAGTTATTTGAAACTGGAAATCAATGATTATTTTTCAAATTTGTTGCAAATTTCGTTAATCTGGTCAGTTAAACGGGCTAAGTCTTTATTTGTCCTGCCGGAACTGCGTTTAATTAAGCTGGTCAGGCGTTCGAGGGCAGCAAGCAGACGATGATAAACCGTGTTAGCTTTTGTACTTCCTTTAGGTCTGGAAGTTGGTTTCGGAACGGCTTCTACAATAAATTCGTCGGAAATGGGGTCAAATTCCGTGCCGCTGTAAGGCGCATAAGCCATTAATTTCAAATCATTCTGCAAATGCGTGACGAAATGGTCTGCAACGGAACTTTCCCCATGAATGACGAATACCCGTTTCGGGTTGTGAATGTGGGAAATCCATGTTGTTAGTCCGTCAACATCTGCATGACCGCTAATTCCAGGGAGTTGTTTAATTTCAGCGGCAACCTGAACGCTTTCCCCGAAAAGATTTACAGAAGTTGCGCCTTCAACAAGGGAACGCCCTAACGTTCCGTATGCCTGATAACCAACGAATAAAATAGTATTCTGTGGTTGCCAGAGATTATGTTTCAAATGGTGTTTAATTCTTCCGGCTTCACACATACCGGAAGCGGAAATAATAATTTTCCGGCGTTTGTCGAAATTGATTGCACGGGATTCTTCCGGCGTTGTGGCAAGAATTAAATCCGGAAAAGATAAGGGGTTGATTCCAGCTTTCACATAGCTGAGAGCCTCTTCATCATAACAGCTGTCTTGATTACGAATAAAAATGCTTGTTGCTTCAATGGCAAGCGGGCTATCCATGAATACAGGGAAATCAGGATAATTTTTAATGAGTTTCTGTTCTTTAATTTGCCGGAGGAAATATAATAATTCCTGTGTTCTTCCGACAGCGAAAGAAGGAATAATAACACTTCCGCCCCGGTCGAATGTTTCCTGAATAACCTGAGCAAAAGCGGAAACATAATCTTTCGGGCGTTGGTGACGGCGGTCACCGTAAGTAGATTCCATGATAACATAATCAGCATCTTCAATATATTGCGGGTCACGGATTAACGGCTGATTTAAATTTCCAATATCACCGGAGAAAACTAATTTTCTGGTTTCTTCTTGTTCCGTTGCCCAAATTTCAATACTTGCTGAACCGAGTAAATGACCGGCATCAATGAAACGGACTTCCACGCCATCACAAAGGGAAAATTTTTCTTCATAGCGGTGAGGGCGGAGTTGGGAAATTGCGCCGATAGCATCTTCCATTGTGTAAAGAGGAACATAAGGTTCTTCGCCTTTTCGTTCAGCCTTGCGATTACGCCATTGTGCTTCAAATTCTTGAATATGCGCACTGTCACGGAGCATAATGCTGCAAAGAGAAACAGTTGTTTCCGTGGTATGAATTTCGCCATGAAATCCGCCTGCATACAGTAAAGGCAGTAAACCGGAATGGTCGATATGTGCATGAGTTAATAAAACATAGTCAATTCTTGCCGGAGAGCAAGGAATTTGAGCATTTTCATAAACATCATGCCCTTGTTCCATACCGAAATCAACCAAAATTCTGAAATTATTCAATTCAAGGTAAGTACAGCTTCCGGTGACTTCATGGGCAGCACCGATAAATTGCATTCTCATAGAGAGACCCCCTTTGGATATTTTTATTATTATACCACAAATTTCAAAAAAAATCAATAGTTTTTAGGAAAAATATACAAAAAATATTTTTCTGTTTACAAATGCCTGAAAATGTGGTATGATTAGAGTAAGTGCTTTTCAATGAAAGAAAGGGGAAATTTGATGAACTTTGCAGAATTAAAAGAAAAAGCGATAGAGAAATATTTTTCCGGAATGAATCCGCAGCAGCTGGAGGCAATTAAAACCGTAAAAGGTGCAGTATTAGTGTTAGCCGGAGCAGGGAGCGGAAAAACAACAGTCATTGTGAACCGAATAGCGAATATGATTTTATTCGGGGACGTGCTGAATACACGAACAGCAGAACCGGAACCAGAAAATTTAACTCAACTGGAAGAATACATTCAAGGGAAACGAATCCTTACAGCGGAAGAATTGCAGAAAATCCTGAATGTGAGGGCGATTAGTCCTTGGAAAATATTAGCCATTACATTCACGAACAAGGCAGCCGGAGAACTGAAAGAACGGCTTTCCGGAAAATTAGGAGAAGCAGCGCAAAAAATTCATGCATCAACATTTCATTCCGCTTGCGTGCGAATGTTAAGGACTTGTATAGACAGAATCGGGTATCAGAATAATTTTACAATTTATGATACAGACGATAGTGTGCAGACCATGAAACAAAGTATAAAAGACTGTCAGGTTTCGGAAAAGGATTTTCCGGTGAAACAAGTTCTTTCCGCCGTTAGTCGGGCGAAAGATGAAATGATTTCGCCGGAAGAATATACAAATCAATATGGTTCAGATTACCGGCAGAAAGTGACGGCGAAATTATACCAGAACTATCAGGAAAAATTAAAATCAGCGAATGCAGTGGATTTTGATGATTTAATTTACTTAATGGTGAGAATATTTGAACAATGTCCGGATATACTGGAAAAATATCAAAATAAGTATATGTATATTTTAGTAGATGAATATCAGGACACGAATCATGCACAGTATCGGTTAATTAGTCTGTTATCCGCAAAATATGGGAATTTATGCGTTGTTGGCGATGATGACCAGAGTATTTACCGTTTCCGGGGGGCAGATATTCAGAATATTTTAAGTTTTGAAGATGAATTTGCTGATTGCAAAACGATTCGTTTAGAAAAAAATTACCGTTCGACACAGCATATTTTGAGTGCAGCGAACAGTGTTATTCGGAATAATATTTCCCGTAAAACGAAAACTCTCTGGACATCAGCAGGAGACGGCGAAAAAGTACATGCTGTAAAATTAAGTGATGAACAGGCGGAAAGTCAATATATTGCTGAAATTATTCAGAAAGCCGTTGCTTCAGGGAAGAACTATTCAGATTTCATGGTATTATACCGAATGAATGCATTGTCAAATATGGTAGAAAAAACGCTGATCCGGAATAAAATTCCGTATAGAATTTATGGAGGGATTCGCTTTCAGGATAGAAAAGAAATACGAGATGTTATGGCGTATTTAAGCATTTTGTCTAATCCGGAAGATTTAATACGTTTCCGGCGAGTTGTGAACACGCCGAAAAGAGGAATTGGAGAAGTGATGATTTCCCGTATTACAGACATTGCGCAAGATTTGCACATCAGCCCTATTGAAGTCATGCGCAATAGTGTGAGTTATCCAATATTAGGAAAAAGAACAGCAGCTTTAACGAAATTCGTTTCTTTAATGGATGAATTGCAACAAGCATTGAAAACAATGCCTTTAGCGGAATTTTTTGATTTCATGCTTGAAAAAACAGGCTATACAGAAATGTTGGAACAGGAAAAAGAAACCGGAAAAGAACGCCTTGAAAACGTGAAAGAATTTCGTTCAAATATTGTGTATTATGTAGAAAATGCGGAAAATCCTGATTTAGAAGGTTTTTTAGCGGAAATGGCATTATACACAGATGCTGACAAGGAAAACAGCGCAGACACTGTTTCTTTAATGACGATTCATTCAGCGAAAGGTTTAGAATCAGACAGTGTTTTTGCGGTAGGCATGGAAAATAATTTATTTCCGAGTTACAGAAGTATGGAAAATGAAGAAGATTTAGAAGAAGAACGGCGGCTTGCTTACGTGTTAATGACGAGGGCGAAAAGGCATTTATTTCTTTTGCATACGGAACAAAGGTTAATTTTCGGGGATTACCGAAATAATGAACTTTCTCAATTCGTCAAAGAAATTGAACAGGAACATTTAGAAACGGAAGATAAAACAATTTCCTCGAAAAGGAAAACAAGCACGTTTTCCAGAAAAATTCCGGAATCGAATTTACAAAAACAAATGGAATTACTTTCGCAAACGAAAAATACACCCGTTCAGGGAAGTCCGGCAATGCATTTTTCAGCAGGGGAAGAAATACAAGATAGTAAATTCGGAAACGGAATAATTTTAAGGGCTGAAAAAATGGGGAATGATTATCTTTTAGAGATTGCTTTTGACAATTTCGGCACGAAAAAACTCATGGCACGTTACAGAAAAATCACGAAACGGTAAGAATTTCAGAAAATCTTGTGAAAGCATTGACGAATGATTCAGAATATGCTATAATAAAAGAGAATATGTGAAATTAAAGGGAGGCATTTCATGAAAGTGAAACTAATTGCCCATACGGCAATGCCGGAAAAAGTTGTTGCTGCTGCGGCGAAACTTTGCTATTCCGATACGGGGGCAATGGAATTATTAGAGGGGATGAGTGACGAAAAAGCGGAAAATTTTGTACACATGCTGAATACAATCGGGCATGAAAGCCCAATTGAACATGCGAGTTTCAGTTTCGCCATAGAGGGCGTTTCCCGTTCGTTATTGGCGCAAATTACCCGTCACCGGTTGGCAAGTTTTTCCGTACAAAGTCAGCGATATGTCCGGATAACTGATTTTTCCTATGTGACACCGCCGGAAATTAAAGCCGAACCGGAAGCGTTACAGCTTTATGAAGAAACAATGCAGAACTGTGTGGAATCTTACCGGAAATTAACGGAAATTTTAGAACAGAAACATTATCAGGCATTTCTTCAGGAAGGCTGCACGGAAAAGCAGGCACGGCAGAAAGCTGAAAAAAAAGCCATTGAAGATGCAAGGTTTGTTTTACCGAATGCGAGTGAAACGAAAATGGTTGTTACGATGAATGCAAGGGAATTATTGCATTTTTTCCGGTTGCGGTGCTGTAATCGGGCGCAATGGGAAATTCGGGAATTAGCAAAAGCAATGCGGAAAGAAGTTTACTCAATTGCACCGGCATTATTTGCGCAGGCAGGGGCGGCATGTTGTTCCGGAATGTGTCCGGAAGGGAAAATGACCTGTGGCAAGGCAGCACAAGTTCGTGAAGAATGGGAAATGCTGAAATCAGAATTGAAAAGCTGATTTCCAGAATTTAGCCAGAACAAATATGAATATTTTTCATGATGAAAGGAAAGATAAGTTTATGATTTATGTATTTTTAGCAAACGGTTTTGAAGAAGTGGAAGCTTTAGCACCGATTGACTTACTTCGCAGAAGTGGGAAAGAAGTGCAGGTTGTCGGAATTGGCGGAAAGAGTATCACTGGTTCACATGGCATTACTGTGCAGACGGATATTTCTGATAAAGAAATTATTCTCGGGAAAGAATTAGAAATGATTGTTTTACCTGGGGGAATGCCTGGAACGCTGAATTTAGAAAAATCTGAAACTGTACAAACAGCAATAGATTTTTGTGCGGAGCGGAAAATTTTCATTGGGGCGATTTGTGCAGCACCGTCTATTTTAGGTCATAAAGGGTTATTATCCGGAAGGGAAGCGATTGCTTACCCGGGATTTGAAACGCAATTGACCGGAGCGAAAATTTCAGAACATTCCGTTGTACAAAGTGATTATATTATCACTGCACAGGGGGCAGGGGTAGCTTTACCATTCGGGCTGAAACTTGCGGAAGTATTAACCAGTGCGGAAAAAGCGAAAAAATTAGCAGAAGCAGTCTGCTATCCGGAGCATTGACCAATGAACACAGAAAAACAAATCCTTCGGCAAAAATTTCGATTACAAAGAAGTCAGTTATTACCGGAAGTTCGGAAACAGAAAGACCATCAGCTTTTTTTGAATTTGATTCAAGAGCCGGAAATTTTAACAGCGGATTTAATTTTAGCGTATGCTTCTTGTCATAATGAGCCGGACACATGGGAATTTATCCGCTGGGCACTGGAAAAGAAAATTCCGATAGCGTTTCCTAAATGCGGACAAAACTGGCATATGCAATTTTTTCTGATTAATCAATTAGAAGATTTGCAAGCCGGGGCGCATGATTTGCCTGAACCGATTACGAACCGGAAAGCAGTCATCACGAAAAATACAATTTGTATTGTTCCAGGAATTGCATTCACTAAAGAAGGCATTCGCTTAGGTCAGGGCGGGGGATATTATGACCGTTTTCTGAAAAATTATCCGGAATTGCAGACAATCGGCATAGGGTATGATTTCATGATAAAAGAAAACTTGCCTTATGAAGAGCATGACTGCCGAATGAAGAAAATTATTACAGATTTAACGGAGGAACAAGCATGAAATCTGAAAACGAAATGGATTCACTCAATATACAGCAGCCTGCCGGAGAATCTGAACCGGAAAAGGAAGTTAGACGGAAGAAGCCCCGTCCGCCTCGTGCGGAAGAATCCAAAGAACTGGAAGCAAGACCCCGTCACGCCATGCAGACGAAAAAAAATAAGAAAAAACTTGCCCAGAAGAAAAAACAACAGCGCAGTGCAAGGGTTTACGGGGTGTTAATGATGTTGACCTTTGTTTTTGTCATATCAATTTCGCTTGCGGTAGGAATTATTGAAATCGGGAAAGACATGTTAGGCATTAACGGTTCACAGAAAATAGTATTATTTAATATTCCAGAGGGGGCAACCACGAAAGAAATTGCAGATAATTTGTGTGAAGACGGAATTATTCGCATTCCGAAAGCGTTTATTTATTTTTCCCGTTTAAGTAAAGCAGATGCGAATTATGTTGCCGGAAATCATGAAATCAGTGCTTCTATGGCATATGAAACGTTAATTGACGAACTTTGCAAGAACGTGACAGATAACAGTGACCAGAATGCAGTAGATATTATGTTTCCTGAAGGAATTAATTTGTATGAGGCAGCAATGAAATTACAGGAAAATAATATTTGTGATGCGTCTAAATTTTTGTATTATTTTAATACAGGAAATTTAGGTTATGAATTTGAATCACATCTTCCGTCATCGAGCAGTTTAAAATTTTATCGCATGGAGGGGTATTGTTTCCCTGACACGTACACGTTCAATGAAGAAAGTGACCCAGCAGACGTATGCCGGAAAATTTATATGAATTTCAATTTGAAAATTACAGAAGAAGACTATGCAAGAATTGAAGAATTAGGCTCAACATTAGATGAAATTATCACGTTAGCCTCAATGATTCAGGCGGAAGCGGCTTCACCTGATGTCATGGCAGATGTTTCTTCAGTATTCTGGAACAGACTGAAATATCCCGACCAGTTCGGCGGAGGAAAATTGCAGTCTGACCCGACAACAAGATATGTGCAGAGAGTGATTAAGCAAAATATTGAATTAGAAAATCAGCAGATTTATGATGCTTATGACACTTACGTTTGCACAGGTTTACCAGCAGGAGCAATCTGCAATCCCGGAATGGACGCAATTCATGCCGCTCTTTATCCGAGCGAAACGAATTACTTCTATTTCTATGCGAATATAGATACCGGGGTTACATATTTTGCGGAAACGCTGGAAGAACATGAAGCAAATATCGCTATGGTAGAAGGTCAGCAGAACGGCGGAGCAGAATAATGCAGTACAGGGAAATCCTTTCTCCGGCAGGAGATAAAGAACGACTAATAGCGGCATTAGACTATGGCGCAGATGCGGTGTATTTAGGCGGAAAAATGTTCGGAATGCGTGCAGGCGCACCGAATTTCGACAGTGAAAGTTTATGTGAAGCCGTTGAATTAGCGCATAGCCGGAAGAAAAAAGTATATTTAACGGTGAATACTTTGCCGAGAAATGCAGAATTAGCAATATTGCCGGAATTTATTTCCGAGGCGGTAAATGCGAAAATTGATGCAATGATTGTTGCAGATTTAGGCGTTATGGAACTCATTAAAAAATTTGCGCCGGAAATGGCAATTCACATGTCCACGCAAACAGGAATTGTGAATTATGCGACAGCGAATGCATTATATCACGCCGGAGCGAAACGAATAGTATTAGCGAGGGAACTTTCTTTAGAAGAAATTGCCGAAATCCGGAAGAATACGCCGGAAGACTTAGAAATAGAAGTCTTTGTGCATGGTGCAATGTGTGTGTCATTTTCCGGAAGGTGTCTGTTGTCTGCCTATTTGGCAGACAGGGACGCTAACCGGGGAGCTTGCGCCCAGCCGTGCAGGTGGAAATATTATTTAACAGAAGAAAAGCATTTAAATCAGCCGTTAGAAATGCAGGAAGAACCAGAAGGAACATATATTTTCAATGCCCGTGATTTATGCATGATTGATCATCTTGATAAATTAGCGGAAGCGGGCGTAACGTCTTTCAAAATTGAAGGGCGGGCGAAATCGGCGTATTATGTCGCAATGGTGACGAATGCTTACCGAATGGCAATGAATGCATATTTACAACATCCGGAAGAATATCATTTGCCGGAATGGATTCATGATGAAGTATTTAAAATCAGTCACCGGAGGTACTGCACAGGATTTTATTTCGGGCATCCGAACGCTTGTCAATATTATGAAAACAGCGGCTATATTAGCGAATGTGAAGTTGTCGGCGTGGTTAATCGGTGTGAAAATCATTGGATTCATGCCACACAAAGGAACCGTTTTTTCTTAGGTGATGAAATAGAAATCATTGCCCCGAATCAGAAACCATTCCGTTGCAGACCGGAAAAAATTCTGAATGCCGACGGTGAAGAAATTGAAACGGTCAATCATGCCATGATGGAATTTTCTTTTCCGTGTGAAAAAGAATTTCCGGAAAATAGTTTTATTCGGACGAAAGTAAAATCTCCGGAAAATGAGGATAAATGCATTTTATGAATCAGAAACAAAAGAAAATATATTGGCTGTATTTCGGAATATTTTATGTTGTCTGGGCGGTAATTACGTTAATTGTCCGTCCGGCAGTTAATGCAGTTATACCGGAAAATTCAGTAAAATCCATAATAATTTTTGACTGGTTAATTAAAAATCTTTGCTGGACAGTTCCGGCATTAAAGTTAATCATTCAATTTGAAAATCGTCTGTATCTGAAAAAACAGGAATTATTTCATTTTTCAGTGGAACGAGAATTTTTTCTTGTTGTTTTCGGGGAAATTCTGTTTTGCGTGTTTAATTCCGTGATTGCGCATAAGGGCTTTTATGTGAATTGGGGGAATTGGGTTTCCTGTTTGGCGTTTGTTTTCGTGGGAATTACGGAAGAATTTGTTTTCCGTGGATTTCTGCTGAATGCGACAATTACGGACAAAAATCAAAATTTTGCCATAGGGCTGAATGCCATATTATTTTTAAGCATTCATTTTCCGATATGGATTTTGCAAGGGAATTTTGTTCAGAATTTCAGTCATTTTGGGTTTGTGACGATTATTTTGTTAAGTATCTTTTTCAGCTGGAGTATGCTGAAATTCCGAAATATTTGGAGTTCGGTCATTTTGCATATGTTATGGGATATTTTAGTAACTATGCTGAATTGAATCAAATCAGCCTGAATAAAAATTTTCAGGCTGATTTTTGATATTATTCTGTTGGTTCTTCGGAAAGTTTTTCCTGATTGCTGAGATACTCGGCAGGATTAAGGTAAATTTCGCCCTGCATGAGTTCAAAATGCAGATGGGCAGCCATTGCGCTTTCAATGTCGGCAGTGTCGCCAATAGCACCAATGATTGTTCCGGCTTCGACTTTGTCGCCAGTGCTAACAGTAAGCCCATTATTTAAATTGCAGTAACGGCTTGTCAGTCCATTCTGGTGGTCAATGGAAACTGTCACGCCCCAAAGGGCATCATTTTCAATATTGCGAACAATTCCGGAACCGACAGCGCAAACAGAATCACCGAGCGTTCCGGCAATGTCAATTCCGTTGTGCGTTTGCCAAATGCCAGTAGTATTAGATTTGACTAATTCGCCGTTGCTGAACTCTTCTAAAATTTCCCCCTCAAGTGGATAACAAAGCGGTTCAATGGAAACGGGAATTTCCGATTCCGGTTCTGTTTCAGGAATTGAAGGTGCTGTTTCCGGCGCATCTAAAACAGCAGCTTGCTGAGTAATGGGTTCTGTTTGTACGGGGGCAGTCTGTAAAGGTTGAACGCTGATTGGTTCATTGTTGAAAGGTTTTGTTTCTGGTTTGGTTTCAGGTTCAGTTTCGGGCTGAATTTCCGGTTCAGTTGGTTTGGGAATATCCGTCTGCACTTCCATAACGTGAATATCATTGACAGCGGAATCCAAATCAAGCGTAATTTGATTTTTGGTTTGTTCGTAAGCAAACCAACAGGCAAAAGTAATCATTGCCATGCACAGCATTAACACAAGATAAAATCCTAAATGTTTTTTCAGCTTGTGTTTTACAGCAGTTTCTTTCATCAATAAATCACCTCTGAGAATATCTTTGACCGGAAGACGGCAAAATATTCACAGAGATGTAGAAACAGGGAGGTATTTATGCAGAAATTACTGAAATTTTTAAAGCCCTATAAACGAATATGCATTATTGCGCCGATATGTAAATTATCAGAAGCCATATTAGAATTGATTGTTCCGGTAATTATGGCAAGAATTATTGATATTGGCATAGCAAATCAAGATAAGGCATATATTTTCAAAATGTGTGGGTTAATTGTTTTCATGGGGATATGTGGGTTAAGTTTTGCGTTGACTTGTCAGTATTTAGCGGCAAAATGCGCATTCGGCTATGGAACGGATTTAAGAAAAGCCCTATATGAACATATTAACCAGTTATCCGAAACGGAAATTGACCGTTTAGGAACATCAACATTAATTAATCGAATAACGAATGATGTTACGGCTTCACAATCGGGGGTAAATATGTTTATCCGATTAGCGTCGAGAGCTCCATTTTTAGTGATTGGGGCAATTATTATGGTGCTGATACTTGATGTGAAATTAGCCTTAATTTTTCTGATTATTGCGCCAATAGTGGGGCTTTTGCTGTATTTTGTCATGAGTCGGACAATACCGTTATATGCAGAAAATCAGAAAAAATTAGACATTATCGCAAGGCACACAGGAGAAAATTTAGACGGTGTCAGAGTAATACGGGCATTTTCAAGGCAAAAACAAGAAACAGATATTTTCCGGAAAGAATGTGAAGATTTAGAAAAAAGCATGTTAATTGCAGGGAAAATTTCAGCTGTTTTGAATCCGTTGACATTCATGGTAATGAATTTAGGAATTGTGGCGGTGTTATGGTTCGGCGGTGTGCATGTCAACACTGGAATGCTTAGTCAGGGAGATTTGACAGCATTCACAAATTATATGACACAAATTTTATTAGCGATGGTCGCTTTAGCGAATTTAATTGTGATTTTAACTAAAGCACAGGCATCTTCTTTACGAGTTGCAGAAATTTTAGAAACGGAAAGTTCCATGCAGGAAGGAAAAGAACCCGTAGAAGAAAATTTTTCAGAAGAAATTATTGCATTTGAAGGAGTAAGTTTTTCCTATGCGGGCGCAGGTGACAAGGCACTGGAAAACATTAGCTTTAACTTGAAAAAAGGTCAGACCTTAGGCATTATTGGCGGAACGGGTTCAGGGAAATCCACGCTTGGAAGTTTAATTATTCGGAGTTATGATGCAACAGAAGGAGAAATTCGAATTTTCGGAAAAAATATTCAGCGTTATGCCTTAAAAGAATTAAGAAAAAAAATCGGTGTTGTTCCTCAGAAGGCAGTATTATTCACCGGAACGATACGGGAAAATTTACAGCTTGCTGATGAAGCGATTACAGAACCGGACATGTGGAAAGCGTTAAATATTGCGCAAGCGGAATTTGTGAAAAATTTGCAATACCAATTGAATACGCATTTAGTGCAGGGAGGGAAAAACCTTTCCGGAGGGCAGAAACAAAGATTGACGATTGCAAGAGCGTTAGCCGGAAAACCGGAAATTTTAATTTTAGATGACAGCATGAGTGCGTTAGACTATGCAACAGATGCGAAATTAAGAAAAGAACTGAATGAACAATGTCGGGAAATAACGAAAGTAATTATTTCGCAGAGGGCGACTTCTTTAATGAATGCAGATGTAATTCTTGTATTAGATGAAGGAAAATGTGCAGGAATAGGAACGCATGAAGAATTATTAGAAAACTGTGAAATTTATCAGGAAATCTGGAATTCACAAATGCAGACAGGGGCGTGAACAATGGGAAATACAATTATGCGGATTTTGCATTATTGCCGGGCATATTGGCATGATTTAATTTTAGCAATTATTTGCACGTTAATTGGGGTGTCATTGTCTTTAATTGTTCCGGTAATGATTGGGGAAGCGGTAGATTACGCTGTAGGAGTCAATCAAGTAGATTTTGCAGGATTAGGGAAAATTGTTTTCGTTTTAGGGATAATGATTTTCATTAGTACAGGATTTCAATTTTTATCGGGGTTGTTAATCAATCGTTTAGCATTTGGAACAGTAAAAGATTTACGTTCAGAATTAACCGCAAAACTTGAAAATATGCCTGTTTCCTACATTGACGGTCATGCAAGGGGGGATATTATGGCGAGGGTTATTTCTGATATTGAAATTTTATCAGACGGCTTATTGCAAGGATTTGCGCAATTATTCACGGGAATTGTGACGATTATCGGAACTTTAGTATTTATGTTGACAATAAATGTAAAAATTACGTTAATTGTTGTGCTAATGACACCGCTGTCATTGATTGCCGCAGCGAAAATTACTGCTTTATCCCATAATGCATTTCAGAAACAGTCTGAATTAAGGGGAAATATTGGCGCATTAACAGAAGAATTAGTTGGCAGTCAGAAATTAGTAAAAGCATTTGCCTATGAAGAACGGGCGGAAAAACGTTTTTCTGTGTTGAATGAACAATTAGGGGAAGCCGGACTGAAAGCAACATTTTTTTCGTCAATCAGTAATCCCTTAACAAGATTTATTAACGGGTTAATTTATGCAGCAGTGGGAACCGTTGGTGCATTAGGGGCAATTGGCGTTCTTCCGTGGGTAGGAAAAATGACAGTCGGCAGTTTAGCGAGTTTCTTAGCTTTTTCGAATCAGTACACAAAACCGTTTAATGAAATTTCCGGCGTAATTGCAGAATTGCAAAATGCGGTTTCCTGTGCGCAAAGAGTGTTTGAAGTGCTTGATGCGGAATCTGAACCGGACGACAGCCAGAAAGAAACATTACTTTCCTGTAATGGAAATTTAGCATTTGAACAAGTGGAATTTTCCTATTTACCGGAAAAGCCTTTAATTCAGCAATTCAGCATGGAAGCCCACAAGGGGCAAAAAATTGCCATTGTCGGAACAACGGGCTGCGGAAAGTCAACGATTATCAATTTAATTTTAAGATTTTACGAAATTCACAGCGGGAAAATTTCCATTGACGGAAGAAGCACGAAAGAATTTACCCGTGACAGCCTGAGAAAACAATTCGGAATGGTTTTGCAGGAAACGTGGATTTTCACCGGAACGGCAGCGGAAAATATTGCTTACGGCAAGCCAGACGCTACACGGGAAGAAATTATTCAAGCGGCAAAAGCTGCCTATGCGGACGGCTTTATTCGGAGACTGCCAAATGGCTATGATACAGTAATTTCGGAACAATCCGGATTATCACAGGGGCAGAAACAATTATTATGCATTGCCCGAATCATGTTGACGAATCCCCCGATGTTAATTTTAGACGAGGCAACCAGCAGTATTGACTTAAGAACAGAACACAGAATACAAAGAGCATTTGAAAAGTTAATGCAGGGGAAAACCAGTTTTGTTATAGCGCACAGATTATCGACAATTCAAAATGCAGATTTAATTCTTGTGATGAAAGACGGGAATGTCATTGAACAGGGAACGCATAATTCTTTAATGAAAGAAAACGGCTTTTATGCGGAATTATATCAAAGTCAATTTGCCGGATAGCGAGATTTTCACAGTGAAGAAACTTGACAATTATGGTGTATTATGGTATAATTTTAACAGAATGACAGGAGGCAGCATAATGAAAATAATATATAAAGGTAAGTACAACGGCGATTCGGAAACTATCCCACATCATGACCCTATGCCTAATGCTAAGCGTTTTGATGAAATTTCAGATGTCAGAAAATTTGGCATAATTATGAATGGGTTAGCTATTATTGTCGCAGCTTTCATGTTTTTGATGATGACAATGATTTCAGGAATAAAATCTTTTGACATTAACGGAAGTATTCTGGCTATGCTGTCCTTACTCCCTCACGAGCTTTTTCATGCTTGCTGTTTTAAAAAGGAAGTATATTTATATGCAGACCTTAAAAGCGGCTTATTATTTGTTACCGGACCGGAAACAATGAGCAAAGCTCGTGCAATCATCATGAATTTACTTCCTAATATTATTTTTGGTTTTCTGCCGTTTACATTGTATTTAATCAATCATCATTTTACCCTTTTAGGCTCAATGAGTGTTTTTACAATTGGCATGGGCTTAGGGGATTATTACAATGTAATTAATATAATAAAGCAAATGCCGAAGGGAGCAAGAACATATATGTATAAAACCGCATCATATTGGTATTTGCCGTAATAAAAGCGTTTTCAGCCGTGCCGAATAAACAAGAAATTTCATTCTGAAAAAACTGGTTGACGAAATCGTGCAAATATGGTATAATAGGAATGATATGAAAATTATTTCACAAAGGAGATTTTTAGAAATTATGGAAGCAATAAGCAATTCACTATTTCCGATTAAAATGGGAATGCATGTTTTTTTAGGATTATTGGCGTTATTGGTATTTGGGTTACAGTTTATTCGATACCGGAAATGGCATTATTTAGTTTTAGCGATAGCGTTTCCCTGTACGCTTTTGCCGTATTTAGTAGACAGTATGTCATTTTTCTACGGGTTAGGGGTAGGAGAATTTGCAGCGTTAATTTTATCTTTCGTGCTGTCCTGCACAATAGACAAAACGAAAGACCCCGAACCGGAAACGGAAAACGCTGAAAATCTTGAAAAAACTGAGGAGAATGTTTCATGAAGATTGTCATTCCGGACGGGGATACGCTTGCCTTGCCTGAAATGCAAAAGCATATTCAGGAAATTTTCTCTTCTTACGGGGAAGTTTACTGTAACGGCACAACGAAACCGGAAGAAGTGGCGAAAAAAATTGGTAATGCGGAAGTAGTCCTCTGCAACAAAACGCCGATTACCCGTGAAGTGATTCAGCAATGCCCGAAACTTCAATATATTGGATTATTTGCGACAGGGTATAATAATATTGATCTTCCGGCGGCTTCAGAAAGGGGAATTGTTGTTTGTAATGCCGGAGACTATTCAACACATGCAGTTGTACAGCATACATTTGCATTATTGTTTTGTCTTGCCGGAAATATAGCAAAATATCATACCGCAGTAAAAGCAGGCGAATGGGAAAAAAGCCCGGTATTTTCTTATTTTCCGTATCCGGTGCATGAATTGTATCAGAAAATTTTCGGCGTGATTGGTTACGGGAGTATCGGAAAGAATGTAGCGAAAGCAGCAGATGCATTCGGAATGCGAGTGCTTGTGCATACACGGACTGAACCGAAAAATTGCCCGTTTCCGGTTGTGACACGGGAAGAAATTTTCCGGAAATCGGACATATTAAGCATTCACTGCCCATTGACGGAACAAACAGCGGAATTGATTTGCAGGGAAACGCTTGCGTTAATGAAACCTACAGCGTATTTAATCAATACAGCACGAGGTGGAATTGTGAACGAAAAAGATTTAGCGGAAGCCCTGAATGAAAAACGCCTTGCCGGTGCAGGGCTTGATGTTCTTGTTCATGAACCAATGTCACCGGACACACCATTGAAAACGGCGGAGAATTGTTTAATTACGCCGCATATTGCATGGTCAGCTGTGGAAACCCGGGAAAGGTTATTGCAAATTGCGGAAAAGAATTTATCTTCATATTTAGCCGGAAAGCCTTGCAATCAGGTGAACGCAATCTAAAAGAAAGGTAAATAATTTTATGATTGATTTAAGAAATAAAAAGCGTATAGTCATTAAATTAGGGACATCTACATTAGCGCACAAAACAGGAAAATTAAACATTCGCCGAATGACGAATTTAACCAGAGTACTGGCAGATTTGCAAAACGCCGGACATGAATTAATATTAGTTTCTTCCGGTGCAGTGGGTTTAGGTGTAGGAAAATTAAATTTGAAATCTAAACCGAAAGACACGCCTTCCAAACAGGCAGCAGCAGCAGTTGGACAATGTGAATTAATGCATATTTATGATGAAATGTTTTCAAAATATAGCATTACAGTTGCGCAGATTCTGTTGACGAAAACAATTATTAGCTCGCCGGAAAGAATTGACAATGTACGCAATGCCATTGACGCATTAGCGGAAATGGGTGTTATTCCAATAGTAAACGAAAATGACACAGTTGCTATTGATGAATTGGAATTAGAAATCGGTGAAAATGATTCACTTTCCGCTATAGTAGCATCAATTGCCGGAGCAGAAGCGTTAATTATTTTATCAGATATTGACGGATTATATTCACAAGACCCCCACGAAAACCCCGATGTAGAAAAAATTTCCGTTGTTAAAGAAATTGATGAACATATTGAATCCATTGCCGGAGGGGCAGGAAGTAAATTAGGTTCAGGTGGCATGGCAACGAAAATCAATGCGGCGAAAATTGCCACTACTGCCGGAGTAGACATGCTGATTATGAACGGCAGGAATCCGGAAGATTTATACAAGTTATTTGACGGTGAGGAAATCGGAACATATTTCCCCGCAGTGAACGCATGAAAGGAGAATTTTTGACATGAATTATATGGAAGAACTCGGACAGAAAGCTAAACAAGCAAGTTATCTCATTGCAGGTGCAGGAACAGTTCAGAAAAATAAAGCTTTACAGGCAATTTCAGAAGCTTTAATTCAGCATACGGAACAAATTTTACAAGCGAATCAGAAAGATATGCAGAATGCAGTGGAAAATCAAATGACTTCTGCTATGCAGGACAGATTGAAATTAACTTCTGAACGGATTAACGCCATTGCTAATGCTGTATTGAAAGTAGTTGCTTTAGATGACCCGATAGGGGAAGAAATAAAAGGCTGGCTCCGTCCGAACGGGTTAAGAATCCGTCAGGTTCGTGTGCCATTAGGGGTAATTGGCATTATTTTCGAATCCCGTCCGAATGTTACAGTAGATGCGGCAGTACTTTGTTTAAAGGCAGGGAATGCGGTAATTTTAAGAGGAGGAAAAGAGGCTTTCCATTCAAATCAGTGTTTAGTGCATGTCATGCAGGAAGCATTGAAAAGCGTAGGACTTCCGGCAGATTTAGTTCAGCTTGTGGAAAAAACAGACAGAGAAACAGCAGCGGAAATGATGCGCCTGAATGGCTATTTAGATGTATTAATTCCCAGAGGGGGAGCAGGATTGATTCAGGCAGTTGTGAAACAGGCAACCGTCCCCGTAATTGAAACAGGTGCAGGAAATTGTCATGTATACATTGATGCAACGGCAGAATTAGAAATGGCAGTCAGCATAGCAGACAACGCTAAAACGCAAAGACCGTCTGTTTGCAATGCAATTGAAACGCTTTTAGTTCATCGGGAAATTGCGAATGTTTTTCTTCCGGAAATCAAAAAAGCCTTTGACCAGCATAAAGTAATTATTCATGGCTGTGCAGAAACGGCTGAAATTTTAGGCGATTGTGTAATTCCGGCAACGGAAGAAGATTATTACAAAGAATATGGCAATTATGAAATTGCTATTCGTGTAGTAAATTCCGTGGAAGAAGCGGTTGAACATATTCAGAAATACAGCACAAATCATTCAGAATCAATTGTTACGCAGAATATGCAGAATGCGGAATATTTTCTGAATCATGTTAATTCAGCAGCAGTATATGTAAACGCTTCAACGAGATTTACAGACGGGGAAGAATTTGGATTCGGTGCGGAAATCGGCATTTCCACGCAAAAACTTCATGCAAGAGGACCAATGGGGTTATTAGCCTTAACAACGACACAATACAGAATTACAGGCAACGGACAAATCAGAGGTTGAAAAAAATGGAACGGGAAATTCATGATTTACTGAATCATCTTGTAGACGATTCAGAACGCCTTTCAGAACCTCAGGTGAATGTCAGTGAAGCCTCACGGAAAAAAGTAGATGCCATAGTAGAAAAAATGAATCAGGAAGAGGGGGTAAATTCCAAAATGCCAAAGCCAGTTTACAGTAAACCGCCGTCCCGAAAACGCCCGCCAGTGCAGAAACCAGAACCAGTAAGCCATTTTTCGGAAGAGCCGTCACAAAATCCGGTAGTTCGAATGCATGACCGGTTACTTGAAGATGCACTGCCAGAGCCGGACATTGACCGGAAACCCACACCGAAACCGGAAGTGGTTAAACCTAAGAGAAAAGCCCGGAAAATTAAAGCCTCAGCGAATCAGCCGAAAAGGGAATTTCGGGTAGAAATAGCGGAAGAATTACCGCCGGACATACCTCGTGACACGACAATAGCCGACAGAATAAAGAAAGAGCAATTAGAAAAAGTACTTGCTGCCACACCACCGAAAACGGCTGAACAAATTCGGCGTGAAGAAATTCGCCGGCGTGCGAAAGAAATTAAAAAGCAAATTGTCATTCAGGAAGAGCAATTAAAAGCGGAGCAGGAGAAAGAAGCCTTGCAGGAACCGGAAGAATTTATTCCAGAATGGGAAGATGCATTAACAGAATTATCTGAAGAAACGGAAACGGAACATTCTGAACAGCTGAAATTTTTGCAGGAGCAGGAAGAAACAGAACCGCCGGCATTATCGGAAATACCAGAAATACCGGAAATTTCGGCAGAAGATACCGGATTACGGAAAATTTCGGAACAATTAAGTGATGTTGTATTAGATGAAGCACCGAAACCGAAAAAGAAAAAGCGGAAGAGAGTGCAGAAGAAAGTGGCAGCTGTTTCCACAGAAAAAGCAATTCCGGAAGAAGTGAAAGAACCGGAAAAGCCTGTTGAACCAGAAAAACCCGTTGAACCGGAAAAATTAGCAACAGAAGAAGTTCCACCCAAAAAGAAGAAGAAAAAACCTGCTGAACCGGAAAAACCGGCAACAGAGGAAATTCCCCCTAAAAAGAAGAAAAAGCCCATTGAACCGGAAAAACCAGCAACAGAGGAAGTTCCACCTAAAAAGAAAAAGAAAAAGCCTGTTGAACCAGAAAAGCCAGCAACAGAGGAAGTTCCACCTAAAAAGAAAAAGAAAAAACCTGCTGAACCGGAAAAACCAGCGACAGAAGAAGTTCCACCTAAAAAGAAGAAAAAACCCGTTGAACCAGAAAAACCAGCAACAGAAGAAGTTCCACCTAAAAAGAAGAAAAAACCTGCTGAACCGGAAAAACCAGCGACAGAAGAAACTTCACCCAAAAAGAAAAAGAAAAAGCCCGTTGAACCGGAAGAAACCATTCCGGAAGAAGAACCCGAACAAGAAACGGAAACTACAGAAGAACCTAAAGAAAAAACAGGATTTTTCAAGAAAGTGGCAAATTTTTTTGAAAAAATTCTCTATGTAGAAGAAGATGAAGATGACGAGGAAGAAGAGGAAGAAGAACAGGAAGAAGAAGTTTCTTCTGTTCCGGAAGAAGTCACAGAAGTGCATTTAGAAACAAAAATTGCTGAAGAAAAAGCTCCTGCTTTAGATTTTGTGCCGACAGCGACAGTAGAATCCGTTTCCAAACCGGCGAAAAAACCTGTTTCCAAAAAGAAATCTCCTGCGCCTAAGAAAAAATCTGCATCAAAACGGAAGGAGAATAAGTAATGAAAATTCTGGTTGCCGGATTAGGGTTAATTGGCGGTTCAATTTGTAAAGCAATACACACTTACACAGACCATGCTGTTTACGGTTGGAACAGAACGAAAACTGTTGCGGAAAAGGCTTTTGCCGAGCATGTCATTGACGGCATAGCCGGAGAAGATTGTTCTGCCTATGACATGATGATTGTTTCACTTTATCCTGATTTAACTAAGAAATGGGTCAGAAAATATATTGACACCATGCAGAAAAATGCAATTGTTTTAGACGTAACCGGAGTAAAGGGAAATTTGCCGGAAGAAATGACCGCATTATGCAGGGAATACGGTGTACATTATTTAAGTACGCACCCGATGGCAGGAAAAGAACGTGCAGGGTTTGACGTTTCAGATGAAAATTTATTTCAGGGAGCGAATTTTATTATGACTCCACTGGAAGAAACGCCGAAAGCCATTATTGCGCAAGTGCAAAATTTCGCTCATCAGATTGGATTCCGGAAATTCGTGATCACTACGCCGGAAATGCACGATAAAATGATTGCCTACACATCACAATTAGCGCATGTTGTGTCAAGTTCCTATGTACAAAGTCCGGAAATTCAGTTTGAAAGCGGTTTTTCCGGAGGAAGTTTTCAGGACATGACGAGAATTGCCACAATGAATGAAGACATGTGGACGGAATTATTCATGGAAAATCGGGAAGGCTTGCTGTATGAACTGAATATTTTGATTCAGCATTTGCAGGAATATCAGAAAGCCTTAACAGAAAATGACCGAGACGCAGTTTATGCGTTAATTCGTGACGGAAGATTGCGAAAAGAGCAAAATTTACAGAACAGAAGAAATTCTCCGACAGTCATTGACTTAACGAAAAAATAATTCAGCGAAATTTTAAAAATTTTTGAAAAAACACTTGACAAGCTGTGAAAAATATGCTATAATAGAAAAGTCGTGAACAGTAACGTATTCTAAAGACAGCTGGTAGAAATTTCTGTAAATCCAGCCGAGGAGTGCAAAGAAAGAATCATTAAGAAATTTTCTGCTCTCCTGATACGTTCAGGGGAGCAGTTTTGTTTTCCGGCGGTCATGGCAAAAATATTTTGCGGAGGTGAATGGATATGCCAAGTGCAAAGGTTCTTGAAACCAAACAGGCAAGAGTAAAGGAATTAGCTGAACTGCTGAAAAATAGTGTTTCTGTTGTTCTGGTTGATTACAGAGGAATTACTGTAGAACAGGATACAGCACTGAGAAGAAATTTGCGTGAAGCGAATGTCACTTATTTTGTAGAAAAGAACACACTGCTGAAAAGAGCATTCAACGAAAACGGCGTAACAGAATTTGACGATGTGCTGAACGGCACAACAGCAATTGCTGTTTCAGCAGATGATCAGACAGCACCGGCAAGAATTTTAGGTGAATTTGCGGAAAAATCCGACACATTCAAGCTGAAAGCAGGTTCAGTAGAAGGGGAATTTTACGATGAAGCGAAAATTATGGCATTGTCGAAAATTCCGTCCAAAGATGTTCTTCTTGCGCAGTTGGTGGGTTCTTTACAAGGTCCTATTCAGAAACTGGCGGCAATATTGCAGGCAGTTGTGGACAAGAATGGCGAAGCTGCATAAGCCTTGCAGCGTAGAAAATTAATTTATGAAAAGGAGATTTTTATCATGGCATCTGAAAAGACACAGAAATTTATTGAAGAAATCAAGGCACTGAGTGTTTTGGAATTAGCAGAACTGGTAGAAGCAATTCAGGAAGAATTTGGTGTAACCGCAGCAGTAGCAGCAGCACCAGCAGGCGGAGCAGCAGCACCGGCAGAAGAAAAGACAGAATTTGATGTTGTATTAGCATCCTTCGGCGACAAGAAAATGGGCGTAATCAAGGCTGTGAAAGACATTCTCGGTCTTGGTCTGAAAGAAGCAAAAGAAGTTGTTGAAAGCGCACCGAAAGCACTCAAAGAAGGCGTTTCCAAGGCAGAAGCTGAAGAAATCAAGGCTAAACTGGAAGAAGCCGGCGCAACAATCGAAATCAAGTAAGCGAAAATCTTACCTAAGAAAAGCGGAGGCAAAGGCTTCCGCTTTTTGTTTATCCGGTGAAGGCATGTGTCAGAAGAATTAAAGCCGTTCCGGGGATTCCGAAGAGGGAGCTTGTCAGCAGATTAGTTAAACAAAGTTCCGGAGCGAAACCAATTATTCCGCCGTAAAAATGCAGAAGGAATAAAGCCGTTAAACCAGTTACCGCACCGAGAAGAAATGTTCGAATAGGTTTTTGGCGTTTGTGATAAAACAGGAAAAGAATGAAAATGCCCGTCCCCCATAGCAGCCAATAGAGATACGTTCTGAAAAATTCCATAATGTCATTTCCTTTTATAATTATAATAAAATATAGGCAATTGCCAATAAGAGTTCCACTTCTGCGCCTTCTTTGTAGAGAAGATACAGCATAGCAAGTAAAGTAAATTTTTCTGTGTCGAGTTTGGAAAGGGAATTTTGCGTTTCGCCGGGTAATTCAGGCGGTTGTGGGGGGGTTATGGGAACGGCTCTTCTCTGCATTTCACGAGAACGCCGGATAGCATCCTGACGCATAGCATCAAAATTTTGTTGCAAAGACTGAGCCATAACCATTCACCTCATAAAAATATGTTTCATTCAGAATAAATTCTGCAGCATTCCGGAAGATTGTAATTGTTTCCATACATGCCAGAGTTTCAGCATTTTAACGGCTTTATCTAATTTTTCCTGTCGGGGCTGTCTTAAATGCGGACGGAGGGCAAGCAGTAAAGAAATATTTTTATCTTCTGGTTGATTACGGAATAATTCCACAGCTTTCAGCATAACAGACGGGTCAAAATCAGGAGCAGAAGAAACCGGAGGAGAATCTGAAGAAAGATTCTCCGTATTTCCGGATTGAAACATTTGTGCGAGTTCGGAAATTTGTTTCATACTTTCGGGGTCAGAAAGTAACTCCTGCATCTTGTTGACGAGGTCCTCCATTACTGACCGCCCGTTAATTTCTGGTAAAGGGCTTTTGCTTGTGGGGTACTCATCATTTTATTCAGCATCTGAGGATTTTTCACTGCTTGTTGAAACTTGCTTGCTTCTGAAGGGGACATATTTTTCATGGCGTTGTCGAATTTTCCAGCTTCGAGTTCCTGCCGGAGTTGTTCAGAAGAAACGCCGAGTTTTTTGCTAACAACTTGCAAAAGGGCATTTAAATTTTGTATTTCGGATGGATTCATAGAAAAAACACCTTTCTTTCAGAAAATCTTTCTGCAAACGCTATTGTAATTTGTTGCAGTTTGTGTTATAATGGAAATAGATTCCTGAGAATAAAAATAAAAGGGGCTGATTGCGATGAAAATTATTATTATTTCCGATACACATGGCGGATATAAGGCTTTACATGAAGTAACGCTCCTGCATAAACATGCAGACATGTTCATTCATTTAGGGGACGGGGAAAAAGATTTATACCAGCTTTTCCAGAATGAACCATGGGCGAAACAGAAATACCAGTGTTTAACCGGAAATTGTGACTACCGGAAAGAAATTGCTACATACCAAACATTGACGCTTGATTTACCGTACGGGCATAAAATTTTTGCTGCGCATGGGGATTTACTTAGTGTAAAATACGGAACAGCAAGAATTGTTTACGAAGCGAAACAACATCATGCAGATATTGTTCTGTACGGGCATACACATGTCAGTGACTGCCGATATGAAGACGGAATATATATTATCAATCCAGGAAGTCTGAGTATTCCGAGAGACGGGAAAAAACCAAGTTATGCGCTGATGGATATTTCCGAAAAGGGAATACTGCCAAATTTAGTATTTGTCTGAATCAGTCGCCTATATAGTATATGCAGCATATGTGAAAAAATTGCTGTTGCGGAGGTAATTATTTTTGAAAAAAACCGGAACTGAACGGTATTGGTTAGCATTTGGGTCAGGGTTTATGAGTTTGTTGATGATTCTGATACCGTTAATGATTATGGATAAGGGATATATGATATATTACGGGGATTTTGTTTCACAGCAGCTGCCGTTTTATCAGCTTGCGAATGAAACAGTAAGGAACGGCGGTTTATTCGGCTGGAACTGGTACACAGATTTAGGGAGTAGTTTTTTAGGGTCGTATGCGTTTTACCTTGTGGGGAGTCCGTTTTTCTGGCTAACGGTCATTTTGCCGGAAAATTGGGTATTATATGCGATACCGTGGTTGTTATGTTTAAAACATGGTTTAGCGAGTCTTACAGGATATGCCTATATTAGAAGATTCGTGAAGAAACCGGAAGCGGCGGTGATTGGCGGGTTATTATATGCGTTTTCCGGCTTTCAGGTATTTAATATATTTTTCAATCATTTTCAGGACGTAACAGCATTTTTCCCGCTGATGTTAATTGCAATGGAAGAATTAATTAATCATCAGAGAAGAGGCTGGTTTGCGGCGAGTGTTGCGTTAATGGCAATGATTAATTATTTTTTCTTTGCAGGGCAAGTGGTTTTTTTAATTATTTATTTTATTCTACGCTGTGGAAGTCAGGATTTTCATGCGAATGGGAAGAAATTCATTGCTTTAGGGATAGAAGCAATTACAGGAGTATGTATCGCTTGTGTCATATTATTACCGGCAGCAATAGCAGTAATTTTTAACAATCGAGTGTCAGAATATTTATTCGGTCAGGATATGATTTTATATTCGGATAAGACAAGAATTATTCGCATTATTCAAAGTTTTTTCATGATACCGGACCCACCAGCGAGAACGAATTTATTTCAGAGTGAACATGCGAAATGGGCATCTATAGGGGGATATTTGCCATTATTTTCAATGGCGGGAGTAATTGCTTTCATGCAGAAAAATAAAAAACACTGGGCAAGCCGAATGATTACATTTTGTTTTGTCTGTGCGTTAGTGCCAATATTAAACAGTATATTTTACATGTTGAATGCGGCATATTATGCGAGATGGTATTACATGCCCATATTGATTATGGCAATGATGACAGCTTATGCATTAGATGATGAAGAAATTCAATGGAACAAGGGAATGAAAATTTGTTTGCTGATGTTAGGAATATTTGGTTTAATTTCTGTTTTGCCGACGAAAGAAGACGAAGAAGTTAAATTTTTCGAATTTGCCTTGATTCCAATATATTTCTGTATAGCGTTAATCATTAGTGTATTATGTTGGGTTGGAGCGAAATATCTTTTAAATTTACGGCAGAAGAAAAAACTTTTCTGGAAGAAAGCAGTGATTTTGACAGTCATTTCTTGCATGGCGTGTACAGGGACAATTGTGTATTTCGGAAAAGTTGTCGGCGTAGTTAATATGCAGGGGAAAACTTATATTCAAGAGGCAATTCACGGAAAAGAACAATTAAGTATTTCCTATGAAAATGATGAAGCAGATTATTTCCGGACGGATATTTCGGAAAATTATGATAATTACCCAATGTTTTGGGGATTGTCAAGCATGAAATGTTTTCAGAGTGTTGTTAGCCCGTCAATCATGGATTTCTATGAAAGTATTGGCATTACTCGTGATGTGGCATCTCGTGCAGACACGGAACATTATACTTTACGAGGGTTATTTTCAGTAAAATATTATTTTGACAAAATTCCGGAAAAAACGAAATTTTCAGAAGAAGATGAAGAAGAAACGGAAAAAGAAGAATTAAATTTACCCGGCTTTGTCTACGACAGGGAAGAAAACGGATTTAAAATTTACCGGAATGAATATTATTTGCCAATGGGGTTCACTTATGATAAATTTGTCACGGAAGAAACCATGAAAGAAGAAAAAGATTTCGTGAGGGAAAAAATGCTGATTCATGCATTAATTTTCAATCAGGAACAGAAACAGAAATATCAGGAACAGTTAGAAGAAATTGAAAATATTTCTGATATTTCTTTAACAAAGCGAAGTTATTTGAATGCTTGTGCCGCTCATCAGGAAAAAGCTTGTCATGATTTTCATTATGATGCGAAAGGTTTTTCAGCGGAAATCACATTAGAAAAACCGGAAATGTTATTTTTCAGTGTTCCCTATGACGACGGCTGGACGGCAGAAATTAACGGTCATTCCGTGGAAATTGAAAATGTCAGCGGCGGATTTATGGCAATTCTTTGTGAAGCCGGCGAAAATAAAATTATTTTTCATTATCAGTTGCCAGGCTTGAAAATAGGAATCATTATTTCTGTTACAGGGCTTTTACTTTTAGGAATGTATTTGATTTTCGGGAAGAAATTAGTTTCCGGCACACCGCATTCCGGAGAATATACCTATCGTTCCGGAGTACAGGCGGAAAATGCTTATTTTGATTATTTAAAACACTATGCAGAAAGGGCGAAAGAACATGAACACAGCACATCTGAATGAAACGAAACTGAACGGCGAAACGGTTTACGAGGGGAAAATATTACATTTAGAACGAGATGAAGTGCAGCTTGAGGACGGCACACAGGCAATCAGGGAAGTTGTCCGGCATTCGGGCGGCGTGTGCGTTCTTGCTGTAACGGACAAGGAAGAAATTTTATTTGTCCGGCAATTTCGCTACCCACATCATGAAGTGACGTTAGAAATTCCTGCCGGAAAATTAGAAGTCGGCGAAAATCCGGAAGAATGCGGAAAGCGTGAACTTTTGGAAGAATGCGGCTGTACGGCGGATCAATTTACTTACTTAGGGAAAATTTACCCGACACCGGCATATTGCAGTGAAGTCATTCGCATGTATTTAGCGGAGGGTTTGCATTACGGAAGGCAAAGTTTAGATGAAGATGAATTTTTAGACGTGGAAAAAATTCCATTTCCGGAAGCGGTAAAGCAAGTACTTTCGGATAAAGTGCCGGATTCGAAAACGCAGATTGCCATATTAAAATATGCAGCAATGAAAGCCGGCTATGCCAACACATAAAAAAAGGGAACGCATTCAGCGTTCCCACATAGAATGAAAAGTGTTGTTAATCTGTCTGTTTATGCTGTTTCTGTCTGGTCTGTTGCTTCTGTCAGTGCGAGGTAATTCTGATAAGCTTCAAGAATTTTTTCCTCAAAAAGTTTGCGGGCATCCGCCTGAATTGGATGTACAATATCCCGGAAAATGCCGTTTTCGTCACGGCGGCTTGGCATAGCGATGAACAAACGGGAGTCGCCCTGAACGATTTTGATGTCATGGACGGCGAGCATATGATCAATTGTAATAGAAACAATAGCTCGCAAGCGTCCTTCCGTGATGAGTTTCCGGATTTTAATGTCAGTGATTTCCATAATTTTATTAACCTCCTTAAATCATGGAATGCTGCTCTCAAAAAATAATTAACATCAATTTGTATAAAATTTTCCGCACCGGATGATACTATCAGGAGAGGAATGGACAGAATGAATTGAAAGCAGTACTAAGAATAGTATAAACGGAATTTGTTTCAGAATTAAGAAGAAATTAGGTGTATTTTATGAACAAATCAATTTTAGACGAAAAAAAACATATTCATTTTATCGGAATCGGCGGAAGTGGTATGTATCCACTGGCGCAAATCCTTCATGCGAAAGGATTTTACCTGACTGGTTCGGATAATAATGAAACAGACACGCTGCAAGCAGTGCGGAATATGGGCATTCCGGTGACATTAGGACAGCGTGCGGAAAATATTGACGGAGCAGATTTGATTGTGCATACAGCGGCAATCATGGCAGACAATCCGGAACTCATTGCCGCAAAGGCTTCCGGCGTTCCTGTTCTGGAAAGAAGTGAATTATTAGGCATTGTCAGCAGTTGGTATGATAATGCGATATGCGTTTCAGGAACGCACGGGAAAACAACAACAACGGCAATGCTTGCGCAAATTCTGCATGATGCCGGAATAGATTTGTCTGCATTCATTGGCGGGAAACTTCCTTGCATTGGTGGCAGTGGCTGTGCCGGAACGAGTGATATTTTCGTCTGTGAATCCTGTGAATTTGTGGATACGTTTTTGAAACTCTATCCGGACACGGCAGTCATTTTAAATATTGACGCTGACCATTTAGATTATTTCAAAACAGTGGAAAATATTATTCGTTCGTTTCATCGTTTCTGCGAATTGACTTCTCATGCAATTATTTACAACGGAGATGATGAAAACACTTGTCAGGCAGTGAAAGGAATTACCGGAAAGGAAATGATTTCTTTCGGGTATAAAGAAAATAATTTTTACCGTGCAGCGGAAGTAAAGCATTCCAGCGGAAAAACGGGTTTTACTGTTTTGAAAGATGGGAAAACATTAGGTGAAATTACGCTTCAGGTGCCTGGAGAGCATAATGTGTTGAACGCTTTAGCGGCAGTAGTTTGCTGTGACCGTTTAGGAATGGAATTTGAAAAAATTCAGAAAGGGCTTGCTGTATTTCGTGGAGCGGGCAGAAGATTTGAAATTAAAGGGGAAGTGAACGGCGTGACTGTAGCAGACGATTATGCACACCACCCAACGGAATTGACCGCAACGTTAAAAGCAGCGAAAGAAATGTCCTACCGGAGAATCATTGCTGTATTTCAGCCGTTTACGTTTTCAAGAACGGTTCAGCATTTGGAAGAATTTGCCGAATCGTTAAGCATTGCAGACGTTGCCGTATTAACAGACATTATGGGTTCACGGGAAAAGAATGACTGGAATATTTACACGAGAAACCTTGCGGAAATCATGAATAATGCGGTATATTTTCCGCAAGATGAATCAGCGGAATATACAGACGAACGGAAATATAAAAATTTTCAAGATGTTTGCCAGTATGTGACGGAACATGTTCAGCCAGGGGATTTAGTGTTGACTATGGGGTGCGGAGACATTAACAAAGTAGCCAAAATGATTCTTGACACGTTACAGAAAGGAAATCACACATGAATGAACAGAAAGCAGAAAACATTTTGAATTTTGTCCGGAAATATATTCAGGAAAATCAGATTTCGCCGTCTATCAGAGAAATTTGTGACGGTTTGAAAATCCGGTCAACTTCTACCGTGTATCGGTATTTGCACGCTTTGGAGGAAAAAGAGAAAATTCGCATGGACAGCAAGAAAAACCGTTCTATTTCGATTGTTGAGTCTGTTCATTCCGGTATACCTTTAATTGAACAGGTACAACCGGAAACGAAATTATTCGATTCGCAGAATATTCAGGAATATTATTCGTTCGAAGAAGAATGGCAATATACCAATGCATTATTTGCAATTGCTTTGAAAAAAGCATATCCGGAAAAAGGTTTTCAGCAAGGAGATATTCTGATTGCAGAATCTGATACTATTTCCGGAGAAATAATGATTTACCTGAATCCGGAAGGCTATCCGGAAATTACTTCTGAACATCTTCCAGAAAATTGCCGGACGGCAGGAACAGTTATTGCCATGATTAGAAAATTTTAAACAAAGGGGGATGCCTCATGTCAAAAGTAAAATTAAACATTTGCGGAAGGGAATATAACATACAGACAGCCGAAGAAACAAATTATGTTTACAGGCTTTCAAAAAAACTCGAAAGTAAAATTATGGATTTAGTGAACCAGTTAAAAGTTTCACAGTATGAAGCCGCTGTCATGACTGCACTTTCAACAATGGACGATTTGAATAAAACGCAAGAACAAGTGGAAGAACTGTTAAGCCAAATGAAAAATTCCGCTGATGAAATAGGGAGAATCCGTTTAGAACGTGACACGGCATTAAAAGAAATTGATGCCCTGCAATCGAAAATTAACCGTCTTGAAGCGGTTCTCAAGCAGAAACGCCTGAATAATCAAAATCAAAATGGGAACTCCTGAAATTTTAGCACCAGCCGGAAATCAAGAAGCCCTACTTGCGGCGATACGTTGCGGAGCGAATGCGGTTTATGTTGGAGCGAAAGCTTATTCTGCACGGAGCAGTGCGGAAAATTTTGATTCAGAAGGGCTTAGGGAAGCAGTAGCTTTATGTCATTTATCACGAGTGAAATTACATCTTGCCGTGAATACGCTGTTAATGGACAAAGAAATGAATGATTTCCGGAAATTTATAGAAGACGTTGCGAAAATGGGTGTAGATGCTTGCATTGTGCAGGACATAGGCGTATTATGGTTAATTCATGAAACAATTCCGGAAATGCCTTTACACGCCTCAACGCAAATGAGTATACATACTGTTGAAGGCGCAATGCAAGCGAAAGAATTAGGTTGCAGCAGAATTGTTGCAGCCCGTGAATTAAATCGTGAAGAACTCAGAAAATTATGCAATTTGCCGATAGAAACGGAAGTGTTCGTGCATGGGGCGTTGTGTATGTCTGTTTCGGGGCAGTGTAGTTTTTCTTCTGTTGTCGGGAGAAGAAGTGCGAACCGGGGACAATGTGCGCAGGCGTGCCGTTTACCTTGGAAAACGCCAGCCGGAAAAAATTCAGCGGCTTTATCCTTAAAAGATGTAAGCCTTGTGGAACATGTGCAGGAACTGAAAGAAATGGGCGTAGATTCGTTCAAAATTGAAGGAAGAATGAAACGTCCGGAATATGTTGCAGCGGCGGTAACGGCTTTAAAACTGGCATTGCAGGGGGAAAAGCCGGATATGGAAATGTTACAGGCAGTATTTTCCCGAAATGGCTTTACTGACGGATATTTCACCGGAAAGAAGAAAAATATGTTCGGTTATCGCCGAAAAGAAGACGTTCTCGCCGGACAAAAATTATTTCCGGAAATTCAGAAAAGCTATCAGAAAGAAAAAGCTATCGCAGGAGTGAATTTTTCTCTGAAACTTAACGCAGGAAAACCGGCTGAAATGACGATTTCCGACACGGAAGAAAATACAGCTGTTGTTTATGGGGCAATTCCGGAAAAGGCGGAGAAAACGCCGTTAGAAGTCTCTATGCTGAAAAGAAGTATGCAGAAATTAGGCGGAAGTATTTATTTTTGTCAGAACGTGGAACTTGAAAATACAGACGAGTTAATTTTAACTTCTGCACAGTGCAACGCATTAAGACGGGAAGCCGTGGAAAAATTAAACGCTGAACGCATTCGGAAATATACACCGGAATATGTCATTAAAGAAATATTTCCGGAAATTCCGGTTAAGAAAAATTTACATTCTGTTTACCAGAACAGGCTGCATATTCAGAATATTGCTCAATTAAAGGGCATTTCTGAAGAAATAATTTGTCTTTCAGTAAATTTAGCGGAAAACTGCCCGCCGGAAAAGTCGTTTTATGTCGAAGCACCGAGAATGATTCATCATGAAGAAGAATATATTCAGAAATTAGAAAAATTATTCACAAAAGGCTGGAAACATTTACTTTGTCACAATCCGGCAGATGTGCGCATTGGAAAAAGAATCGGGTATATTCTTCATGGGGGATTTGGGCTGAATTGTACGAATTTTATTTCAGCGGAAACTTGGCTGAAAGAAGGTTTACAAGATGTGACATTATCCTATGAATTATCTTCCGGAATCATAAAAAGAATGTCAGAAATCATTCCTTGCGGGGCGTTCGTATATGGGAAATTGCCAATGATGCTTTTCCGGATTTGTCCAATTAAAGCACAGGACGGCTGCCGGAAAAAGAATTGTTTCTTAACAGACCGAACAGGAAGAAAATTTCCGTTATCTTGTCATCAAGAAGAAGATTACTGGGAAATGCTGAATGCAGAAATTCTTTGGATTTCGGATAAATTAGCTGATTTTTCGGAACTTTCCTACAGGGATTTTTATTTCACGGAGGAAACGCCGGAACAAATGAAAAAAATTTTATTTGCTTATGCAACAAATTCAGCGCATGTTCCGGAAAAAAGAACAAAAGGCTTATATGACAAAGGTGGGTTAAACTAATGCAGTTATTATTTAAAAAATTAAATGAACATGCAATTTTGCCGACAAGGGCGACAGCATACAGCGCAGGCGTGGATTTATATGCATGTCTGGAAAATGCAGTGACAGTTTCTCCAGGGGAAACGGTCATGATTCCCTTAGGAATAGCCTGCCAGCCTTCAGAATTGGAAACAGTAATTTTAATATTTCCCCGTTCGGGGTTGGCTTCAACATGTGGAATTACTTTAGCGAATGCCGTTGGCGTGGTAGATAGTGACTATCGGGGAGAATGGAAAATTCCCGTACATAACCAAAGTCAGAAAACGTTCACAATTGAACACGGAATGCGCCTCGCACAGGCGGTAGTCATGCCTGTTATTTTTCCGGAAATTTTAGAGACGGAAATTCTTGACGAAACAGAAAGAGGAACTTCCGGATTCGGTTCAACTGGAATTTAAATCATTAAGGAGGTGAACAGAAATGAAACAAGGGCTTTTAATGTTTGCAATATTATTGGCAGCTGTAGTTGTTGGCAACTTATTAGGAGATTTTGCTTCAGGTGTTTCCAGTATTGCCTGGTTAGGGAAAACATTTGATATAGGCTTTTCGACATTTGATTTAAATTTGAAAATTTTCGTGATTACGTTAGGATTTCACATTCATGTGTGTGTATCAGAAATTTTAATGATTATCATCGGGCTGATTTGCTATCCCAAAATGGCAAAATTACTATTTGGTTAAATTCTGTAAAAAGGCTTGTTTTCTGATAAAAGACGTGTTATAATAAATAGAGAGATAGAGTTTCAGAACAAAAGGAGAAGAAAACATGTTTACGAAAGATATTGGAATTGATTTAGGAACAGCCAACACATTGGTTTACATGCGGGGAAAAGGAATTGTTTTGCGTGAACCGTCTGTTGTGGCGGTGAACACCCGCACAGAAAGAGCCAGATGTGTGGGGAAAGATGCTAAACAGGTAATTGGCAGAACACCAGGTTCAATTGTTGCCGTTCGTCCGTTAAAAGAGGGCGTAATTGCGGATTTTGATTTGACTGTCACAATGTTGCAGGAATTTATCCGTAAAGCGTTGAAAGGGTATATTTTCACTAAAGCAAGGGTAACAATTTGCATTCCGTCAGGCGTGACCCCAGTAGAACGGAATGCCGTTCGGGAAGTAACGGAAAGTGCCGGAGTACATCAGGTATTTATTATTGAAGAACCAATGGCGGCGGCTATCGGGGCAGGGTTACCGACAACAGAACCAACAGGAAGCATGATTGTAGACATTGGCGGAGGAACGAGCGAAGTAGCAGTAATTTCCATGGGAGGAATTGTTTCTTCCCGTTCAGTGAAATGTGCCGGAGATGCTTTCGATGCCGCAATTATGAATTACGTGAAAAAGAAATATAATTTACTGATTGGTGAACGGACGGCGGAAAATGTTAAATTAACGATTGGTTCGGCTTTTCCCGGTGAAAATGAAGATACAATGGAAATTAAAGGCAGAAATTTACTGAATGGACTTCCGGAAAATGTCACTGTTTCTTCAGCGGAAATACGTGATGCAATGGTTGAACCGCTTTCCCGTGTGATTGATGCCATTAAGACAACATTAGAAGAAACGCCGCCGGAACTTTCAGCGGATATTATTGACCAAGGAATTACGCTTGCAGGCGGGGGGGCATTATTGAGAGGATTAGACAAACTAATTAACCGTGAAACGGGCATACCTGTATATATTGCGGAATATCCTTTAGACTGCGTTGCAGAAGGTGCAGGGAAAGTTATGGAAAATATGGACAAGTATCGGGATACACTTGTAGAATATCTGAAATATTACGAGAAATAACAGAAAACAGAAAAGAGTGAAATTATGCTAAATTTTCTGAGAAGCAGGAAATGTAAAGCGGTTTTGTGGGTACTTGCCTTATTGACAGGATTAATGTTGTATGCAGTTTTTATGGAGGGGTACACAATCAGCGTCATAGGAATAATGAAAACAATTTCTGCGCCGTTTCAGAGGGCTTCCAATGCGATTTCACAACATGTAGAATATGCGTTAGACATTTACCGTAATGCGGAAAATTACGATGAAGAAAACCGTGCATTACGTGAAGAAATCAATGCTTTACATAGGGAACTGGCAGATTATGAAGCCGCTAAAGAAGAATTAGAACGTTTGCAGGCGTTTATTGGCATAAAAGAAAAGCATGAAGACTATTCCATGACGGCTCCGTTTGATGTAACGGGATATATCACGAATGACCCGTTTTACGGGTTTACGATTGACGGCGGTTCAGAAGACAATATTAGTTTATATGACCCGGTTGTGAGTGATAAAGGATTAGTTGGCGTAATTACGGAATTAGGCACGCACACGGCAACCGTAACAACAATTCTTTCGCCGGAATTATCTGTTTCCGCAGGAACACGTTCTTCGAAAGAAAGAGGCGTACTGACGGGGAGTGTTTCCCTTGCAATGGACGGTATGTGCAAATTGCAATATTTAGACAAAAACACCAGCTTAAAAAAAGACAAAGTCATTTTGACTACAGGGGAAAACGGAATGTTTCCGGCGGGGTATGTCATTGGCTATGTGAAAGAAGTGGGAATGGATGATACCGGATTAACAGCATATGCAGCAATTGAACCGGCATCAGATATGAAAAAATTAGGCATGGTTGTTGTGATTACAGATTTCAGCGGAAAGGCGGAACAAAATGAAACAGAACCGTAAAATTCAAAAACCGCCGTCTGTTGCATTACAAGTTGTGCAGTGGGTGTTATTTTTCGTGTTAATCGCAATCTGTTATTTTATAGAAACGTCCGGAAGTGAAAGAAAACCCTTGCTTTTAATTCCTGTTGCATTATGCATCGCCTCGCATACAGAAGAAATTTCCGCTATGTTGACGGGAATGTTCTGCGGTTTGCTGTTAGATTCGGCGTGCGGGAAATTGCCCGGATTTAATGCAATGATTTTAGTCATTTCCTGTGTGTTAGTTTCATTGCTGTATCGGTATTTTTTACGGCAGAAATTAATGAATATGCTGATTTTAACGGCAGGCTGTACATTTTTGGAGGGGTATTTGAATTATTTGTTATATTATGCGTTATGGGATTATGAAGAAGTAGAACTCATCTGGGAGAAAATTTTATTTCCGAGTTGTCTCATGACAATCATTTCGACAGTAATATTTTATTTCCTGGTGAAAAAAATTGCGGAAACATGCGGAAGTCACCGAGTGAATCAGTTAGAAAAAACAATGTTGGATTTATGGCAGGATTAAGGGGTTAATTTATGAGGAAAACAGTTTCAGAATATGTGAAAATGATTTTCACAGTCATATTAGTGTTGGCGTGTACTTGTTTCGGGGCATTGAAACTAATGAAAATACAGGTTGTTGAGTCACAGAATTATGAAAAGGAAACTTCCGCACAGACAAGCTACACGCAAAGTATAGCCCCCACAAGAGGGGAAATTGTTGATTCTGAAGGGAAAGTTCTTGTTGGTAATCGGGTAACTTATGCAGTGATGATTGATAAAGCATTATTTCCGGCAGAAGATGAAGAAGCGAATGCAGTATTATTGGAGTTAATTCAGATTCTTTCAGAAGAGAAAGTGCAATGGGCAGATACTTTGCCTATTTCCATGAATGCGCCGTATCGTTTTCGAATGGACACAACAGAAGAAGAATTAGATTACATGAAAAATATTATTGGCGTGAATCATTATGCAACAGCGGATAATTGCATGGAAATTCTTTGTGAAACGTATCACATTGATGAACGATATACGCCACGGCAAAAGCGAATGATTGCCGGCTTGCGTTATGCTATGGCGCAGGCAGATTTTTCCGTTTCCCGACAATTTGAAGTAGCGGAAGAATTAAGCATGTCCACAGTAACGGAATTATCACAGCTTTCCATGCAGCTGAAAGGCATTGTTATTAACCAGATACCGGAAAGAAGAATTGAATCCGGAAATGTTATTCCGCATGAAATCGGCATGACTGGACCAATTTATGCAGAAAATGCGGAAGAATATCTCGAACAGGGTTATTCTTTAGATGCAATTGTAGGAATCAGCGGAATTGAAAAGGCAATGGAACCGGAACTGAAAGGGGAAGCCGGAGTAAGAACAATTACTTTTGAGGCGGGGGAAGTGATTTCAGATGAAATTACTACACCAGTTGTTTCTGGAAATACGGTAAAATTAACCGTCAACAGCAAATTTCAGAAAGGCTTGCAGAAAATTCTGGAAAATTTCATTGATACGCATGAAGGCTACAAAGACGAAAACGGCGAAGAAATGAACAGCGGCGCATTAGTTGTATTAGATGCGGAAACAGGTGCAGTGCTTGGGGAAGCGACAGCCCCGACATATAATTTAAAAAATTATTCTGAACATTATGATGAATTACTGAATGAAACGGGAAACCCGTTATATAATCGGGCAACATTAGGGCTATACCGTCCAGGTTCGACATTTAAAACAATTACAGCGACAGCAGGATTAAATGAAGGCATTGTGGACGGGAGTACAACTTTTTTCTGCGGAAGAAAATATCAATATTACGATGTGACATTCAGCTGTACAGGGTATCATAGTAATATTTCAGTAGCGAGGGCGTTAATGGTTTCCTGCAATTCTTATTTTTATGAATTATCCCGTTTGCTGAATATTGATAAAATTGCAGAATATGCGGAATATTACGGCATAGGGCAGAACACTGGAATTGAAACAGGCGATTCCGCCGGATACATGGCAACGCCGGAAAAATATGAATCTTTAGGAATAGACTGGACAGTCGGGCAAGTTTTACAAGCCGGAATTGGTAACGGTGAAACAATGGTCACGCCGTTACAGCTTGCTTGCGTGGCGAATACGATTGCTAATGAGGGGGTACGCTATGAACCCTATTTAGTAGAAAGCGTCTGGGATTACAGTCAGAAAAAATGCCTGAAAACGACAAAACCAACAGTTGCTTCACGCATTGCAATAAATTCTGATGAAGTTTATCAGGACATTGAAAAAGGTATGATTATGGCATCAGGGAATAGTTTTCCGTCAAAATATTCTTTAACGAATCTCGGCTATGATGTTGCCATTAAAACAGGTACACCGCAGTCGAATAATCACTATCAGGATTCAGTATTCATTGGATATGCGCCGGCAGATAATCCGAAAATTGCTTTTTCAGGTATTGTGGAAGGCGGAGAATTTTCAAAATATATGATTCGTTCAATTTTAGAACTTTATGATGAAATTTACGGCATGACCGAAAAAGAAACTGACGAACAGGAAACGGAAACAAAACCGAAAAAAATTCGTGAAGATTCCTAATTTTTATACGTTGAAATTTAACAGTTTTTACAAAATTTTGAGAAAAAAGCTAAATCAATTTGACAAAATTAAGATTTGTGGTATAATTAGAATAGGTATCGAAATGCGAAAAGCATTTTTAGAAAGGAGCTATATGCATGTCAGGAGATCCGAAACTGATTGCCATTACTTCAGGGAAAGGCGGAACAGGAAAATCTTCTATCAGCTATGGAATAGGCTACACGTTAGCCAAGCAGGGGAATAATACATTGATTATTGAACTTGACTTTGGTTTGCGGTGCTTAGATATTATGTTCGGCATGGAAGGCGAAGTGAAGCATGATTTAGGCAACGTGCTGAAAAATCATATGCAGGTGCTTGATGCCGTTACCCGTGTGCCGGGCGTAAGCAATTTAGAAATTCTCTGTGCGCCGAAAGACCCGTTCATGACTGTAACAGCAGAACAAGTTGTGAATATTTGTCGGGCTGTGCGGAAATACTATGATTTTATCATTATTGACACTGGCGCAGGAATTAGTTCACATGTATTTGACATTGTGGAGCAGGCGAATTTAATTTTAGTTGTGACCACGCCTGACCCGATTTGCATTCGGGACGCAACGATGATGTCAGATGAATTTTATCAAAGAGGAAATAAACGTCAGCGGCTGATTATTAACAAAGTCAGTCCGGAGCTGATGAAAAGTAAGATTATTAATAATCTTGATGAAATTATTGATACTGTGGGAATTCAATTATTAGGGGTCATTCCGGATGATGTGATGTTAAAAGAATCCACAGGAAAAGGCGTGAAATTACCTGTAGATGCGCCGAGTTTGGAAGCATTTGATGCCATTTCCAAACGTTTAACAGGTCAGCAAGTTCCACTTGTGATTAAATAAATTTTTAGAAAGGACTGAATGTCAATGACAATTGCTTTAATTGCGCATGATGCCAAAAAAGAATTAATGGTGCAGTTTTGCATTGCGTATTGCGGAATACTTTCCCGCTATCATCTTTGTGCAACGGGAACAACCGGAAAAATTGTTGCAGAAGCAACAGGATTACCCATTCAGCGGTATTTCAGCGGTCCGCAGGGAGGCGGCGAACAGATTGGTGCAAAAATTGCCTGCAGTGAAGTAGATGTATTATTATTTTTCCGTGACCCGAATATGAAAACCCCTGACCCGAATGATATGACTTTACTCAGGCTTTGTGATGTGCATAATGTGCCGTTGGCAACGAATATTGCGACAGCAGAAGCGTTGATTATGGCGTTAGAGAGAGGAGATTTGGATTGGCGGGAAATCGGCAATCCGTCTCTTTAGAAAGCGTAGAAAATTTTAGTCTGCTGAACGTGCCGGAATGACCATCAGCAGACTTCAGACTTTTTCGCCTGAGATAACAGAAAGAAAGAAGCGATGTAATGAAAATCATTAAGCGACCTAATGGAACGGAAGATATTCTTCCGGCGGAAAGCCGTGACTGGCAGAAACTGGAAGAATTTTTAAGAACGACTGCGGGTATATTTGGATTTCAGGAAATCCGGGTGCCGACATTTGAACAAACGGAATTATTCAGTCGGGGCGTAGGGGAAACAACGGACGTTGTGCAGAAAGAAATGTACACTGTCACAGCGAAAGAATCTGTTTTCACATTAAGACCGGAAGGAACAGCCGGAACAATTCGGGCAATGCTTCAGAATGGATTATTGAATGAAGCTTTACCGCAGAAAGTGTATTATATTTTGTCCTGTTTCCGGCATGAACGCCCGCAAGCCGGAAGATTAAGAGAATTTCACCAATTCGGCGTAGAAATGGCAGGTTCTGCATTGCCGTCAGCAGATGCGGAAGTGATTAGTTTAGCGAAACAAATATTAGAACAGATTGGTTTGAAAAATATCGAATTGAAAATTAATTCAATTGGTTGTCCGAACTGCCGGAAAAATTATCATGAAGCCCTGAGAAAATATTTTTCCACGTCGAAAGAATGCCTTTGCGGAACATGTCAGGAACGTTTAGAAAAGAATCCAATGCGTTTATTAGACTGTAAAGTAGAATCTTGTCAGGAAATAGCGAAAGATGCGCCAGTAATTTTAGAGTATTTGTGTGAAGAATGCCGGACGCATTTTGAACAATTGAAAGAAAATTTAACTGCATTAGGCATTACTTACGTTGTTGACCCGAAAATTGTCAGAGGGCTTGATTATTACACAAAGACAGTATTTGAATTTGTGACAACGGAAATCGGCGCACAAGGCACGGTATGCGGCGGCGGAAGGTATGACGGGTTAATTGAACAGTTAGGCGGACAGCCGACACCGGCGTTAGGGTTTGGCATGGGGTTAGAAAGGCTTCTTCTTGTGCTGAAAAATCAGGGAACAGAACTTTCACAGGAAAAATATTGTGATATTTATTTTGTGCCAATGGGCAAAGAAGCAGAAACAAAAGCTATGCAATTAACGGCAGAATTGCGCAAAGAGGGAATTTTTGCCCAGACGGACGTTATGGGAAGAAGTCTGCGGGCGCAAATGAAGTATGCAGACAAGCTACATGCACGGTTTACGGCGGTTATTGGTGAAAATGAACTGAATCAGAAAGAAACTATGCTGAAAAACATGAAAACCGGAGAAAAAATTTCTATTGCATTAGATGAAAAATTTGTGGAAGTATTTTCCGGAATTGAAATTGCTGACAGGTTAGCATCAGAAATACAGTAATCAGGAGTGGGAATTTTATGGCTGAATCAATGGGAAATTTACGCCGGACGCACGGCTGCGGAGAAGTGACCGAACCAGGAATGGAAGTCGTTGTCGGCGGATTTGTGCAGTATATTCGAAATAAAAATAAAGTTATTTTTATTGTATTACGGGACAGAAGCGGAGAAGTTCAGCTTGTGTTCAATGATGAAACGGACAGGAAAATTTTTGAAAAAGCGGCATCTTGTAAAAATGAATATGTTTTGTTAGTCAAGGGTGTATCGGTGACACGGCAGGACATCAATCCGGACATGAAAACAGGCAATATTGAAATTATTGCCGAGGAAATCCGGATATTAGCTAAAGCAGAACCCGTTCCGTTTGTGATTATGGACGAAACGAACGCTGGAGAAGAACAGCGGCTGAAATATCGTTATTTAGATTTACGCCGACCAACATTGCAGAAGAATTTAATTATGCGGCATAAAATTGCTAAATGCGCAAGGGAATATTTTTATGCGCATGATTTTATTGAAATTGAAACGCCCATGATGATGAAGTCCACGCCGGAAGGGGCAAGGGATTATTTAATTCCGTCAAGAGTGCATCCGGGAGAATTTTATGCATTACCGCAGTCACCGCAAATTTACAAGCAATTACTGATGGTTGCCGGAATGGAAAGATATATTCAAATTGCAAGATGTTTCCGTGATGAAGATTTACGTGCGGACAGACAGCCGGAATTTACACAGATTGACTTAGAAATGTCTTTCATGGACGTGGAAGATATTTTAAATTTAACAGAAGGCTTTGTGCAGAAACTAATTAAAGACGTACTCAATCAGGAAATTACTTTACCGTTGCCGAGATTGTCTTATGCGGAAGCCATGAACCGTTACGGTTCAGATAAACCGGATACCCGTTTCGGCATAGAATTGCAGGATATTTCCGAATTAGTGAAAAATTGCCGTTTCGGTGTATTTTCCGGAGCAGTGGAATCCGGCGGAACAGTTCGTTGCATTGTGGCGAAAAATGCCGTGAAAACGCTTTCCCGAAAAGAAATTGACAAATTAACAGAAATGGTTAAAGGCATTGGCGCAAAAGGATTAGCCTTCATTCGCTGGGCGGAAGAAAAGCCGACCTGTGCATTTTCTAAATTTTTCACAGAAGAAGAATTTGCAAAGATTTTGCAGACAATCGGCTGTGAACGTGGTGACGTGGCGTTATTCGTTGCGGACAAAACAAAAATTGTTCTGCCGACATTAGGAGCATTGCGGTTAGAAGTGGCAAAGAAACTGAATTTAATTCCGGAAGACAAGCTGAATTTCTTATGGATTACGCAATTTCCGTTTTTTGAATGGGACGAAGACACGCAGACATGGTTAGCAATGCACCATCCGTTCACCATGCCGGAAGAGGAATGCTTGCCCTATCTGGAAACTGACCCGGCGAAAGTTACTGCAAAAGCCTATGATTTAGTGTTGAACGGCATTGAATTAAGTTCCGGTTCAATGAGAATTACGGATTACGAATTGCAGGAAAAAATGTTCCGTGCATTAGGTTTAACAGATGAAGAAATTGAAGCGAAATTTGGATTTTTAGTAGAAGCGTATCATTACGGCGCACCCCCTCACGGCGGTTTAGGAATCGGGTTAGACCGGTTAGCCATGTTATTATGCAAAGCGGAAAGTTTGCGTGATGTTGTGGCATTCCCGAAAGTGAAAGACGCTTCCGAATTAATGAGCCAATGCCCGTCACCCGTGGAAAAAGAAAATTTAGATGTACTCGGCATTATGGTTAAACCGAAAGAATCTTGAATGAAATTTTGGAAAAGCTCTCAATTTGAGGGCTTTTTTGTTCTAAAAAATTTCCTGAAATAATATGATGACAACAGGGAAAAGTAATCATGAGGGGAGAACCTCTCAAACGTAAAAAGAAAAAGAAAAAAAGAAAAAAGAAACAGCAAGGGGCTAATTGATGAGGAGGCGAGTTTATGTTATTTCCGGAAGTATTCGGCAGAAATCATTTTGACGTATTTGACGAACTGGACAATTTTTTTGACCGAACGAATTTGAACAGGGCAATGAAAACCGACGTGAAAGAAACAGCTCACGGTTATGAATTAACCGTTGACCTTCCAGGCGTTCGGAAAGAGGACGTAAAAGCAGAACTGCATGAAGGGTATCTGACCATTTGTGTGACTGCACAGAAAAATCAGGAACAAGAACAGGAAGACGGAAAATATATTCGCCGTGAACGGTATACGGGCAATTACAGCAGAAGTTTCTTTGTGGGCAAGGACGTAACAGAAGAAGAAATTCAGGCGAAGTTCACTGACGGTGTACTGAAACTGAATGTTCCGAAAAAAGAACCAGTAGTTCCGGAAAAGAAATATATTTCCATTCAGGACTAATTGAAAAAGAATGTTTTGCCGCTGTTCGGGTTGAAAACCGGACAGCGGTAAATTTAAGAAAAATTTTTCTTTACTCTTGACGAAAAAGAAAAATCATGTTATAATAGAAACAGGATTTTCAGAAAGAAAGGAAAGAATTGCTATGAAAGAAAAACTCACTCCGGAAGAAAAGCAGAAACTTGAAAAAGCTGATGCACTTGCCCGCCAAGTATTAGAATTTGCACGGAATACGTTATTTATTCAGCTGCAATTCATGAAAAATATTTTAGGCAGGTGTGAATTTGTTCCGTATAATGGGACAGTAGGAACAGACGGTGTATATATTTATTATTATCCGTTTTATTTATTGAAACAGTTTGAAGAAGACCAGAAACGAGCGACAAGAATTTATTTACACATGATTTTGCATTGTGTATTTCAGCATCAATTTGTCAGTCCAACCATTCGGCGGGATGTTTGGAACCTTGCCTGTGACATTGCCGTGGAAAAAATGATTCAGGATTTACATATTGAAAATATTGACCATTCTTTAGAACCTCAGCAGGAAAGCATTTTAACAGAATTGGGGAAGCAATTAAATTACATGACCGCAGAAAAAATTTATCATTTTTTCATGCAGAATAATATTTCCGAAGAAAATTGCCAACAGTTGCAGGAATTATTTTCGGAAGACCAGCATGATGTTTGGTATGGAGAAGCGCAGGTATTAGGCGAATTAACAAGTTGTCAGGCATATTTAGACAAGAAAGAAAAAGAAGAACGTGAAGAACTCCAGAAAATGTGGAAAAAATTAGCAAAACAATTAGAAGTAGATTTAGAAACTTTCTCCAAAAACATTGGAACAGAATCCGGCAGTTTAATGCAAAATTTGCGTGCAGTCAATCGGGAACGCTGTAATTATGAAAATTTCCTGAAAAAATTTTCCGTTCATGGGGAAGTCATGAAATTAGATACAGATTCATTTGACTATCAATTTTACTGTTACGGGCGAATGCTTTATGAAGAGGCAGTATTGATTGAACCTTTGGAATATAAAGATGTCAAGCGAATAAAAGAATTTGTCATTGCGATTGACACGTCCGGTTCTGTTGCCGGAGAGACCGTGCAGAAATTCATGCAGAAAACATATAATATTTTGAAACAACAGGAAAGTTTCTTTTCAAAAGTAAATATTCACATCATTCAATGTGACACGGAGATACAGGAAGACGTGAAAATTACTAATCAAGAAGAATTTGACGAATATTTAAACACAATGACGCTGAAAGGCTTTGGCGGAACGGATTTCCGACCGGTATTCTCTTATGTGAATGAACTAATTGAACAGAAAGAATTTACTAATTTGAAAGGCTTGTTATATTTCACGGACGGTTACGGGACATTTCCGGAACATCAGCCGGATTATCAAACAGCATTTGTCTTTTTAGATGACGAATATAATTCTTATGAAGTGCCTGTATGGGCAATTAAAGTAATTTTAACGACAGATGATATTATTGAAGATAAGGGGTTGAATTGATTTGACAATCAAAGAAGCGAAAGAACAAATTAAATATGCGGTGACAGCGTATTTAACGAAAGATGAATTAGGCAGATACATGATTCCGCCACATAAACAAAGACCGGTGTTTTTAATGGGACCTCCCGGAATCGGGAAAACTGCCATTATGGAACAGATTTCCGCTGAATTAGGCATTGGTTTGTTGTCGTATTCCATGACACACCACACAAGGCAGTCAGCGTTAGGCTTGCCCTTAATTAAACAGGCGACCTATCAAGGAAAAGAATATGATGTTTCTGAATATACCATGAGTGAAATCATTGCTTCCGTTTATGAAATGATGGAAGTTTCCGGCGTGGAAAACGGGATATTATTCTTAGATGAAATCAACTGCGTTTCGGAAACGCTAACTCCGGTAATGCTGCAATTTTTGCAGTATAAAGTATTCGGCAAGCATGAAGTGCCGGCAGGCTGGATTGTTGTCACAGCGGGGAACCCTCCGGAATATAACCACGCTGTGAGAGAATTTGACATTGCGACATGGGACAGGCTGAAAAGAATTGACGTAGAACCGGATTTTGAGGCGTGGAAAGAATTTGCATATCTTAGCGGAATGCATAACGCTATTATGACCTATCTGGAAATTAAAAAAGGAAATTTCTACAAAGTAGAAACAACCGTTGACGGGAAAAGTTTTGTTACTGCCCGTGGGTGGGACGATTTAAGCCAAATGATTCGGCTTTATGAAAAGCACCAGATTCCAGTAGATGAAAAATTAATTGGTCAGTATTTGCAGAATAAACAAATTGCGCAGGATTTTTCCATTTACTATGATTTGTATTTGAAGTACAAAAGCGATTATCAGATACAGGAAATTCTGGAAGGGAAAGCCTCTTCAGCCATTAAGGAACGGGCAAGACGTGCGAAATTTGATGAACGCTATGCCTTATTAGGCTTACTGCTTGATGCCTTAATGAACGACATGCGGACGGCTATGGAACTGGAAGACATGCTCGCAGAACTGCTCCAGCGGCTTAAAACTGAAAAGAATAACATGCTAACAGAAGAATCTTCTTTGCGTTCGCTGGAAAAATTACATCATGCTGCAAAAGATGAATACCAGAAAGGCGTAAATTCGAAAAGCCTTTCCAATGAAAAGCAAACACAGCTGATTCGCATTATGGACATTCTCCGGAAAGATGCCGCTTTAATTCAGAAAACAACCGATCAGGATTATTTTGCCGTTATTCGGCGTGATTTCCAGAAGAGAGTGGACAAATTTCACGAACTTGTGCAGAAAGTGTCTGACTATACAACGAATGTATTTCATTTCGGTGATGAAGTATTTCCGAACGGTCAGGAATTAACAATTCTCGTAACAGAATTGACAGTAAACCCTTACAGCGGAAGATTCATCAGCGAATATCGGGTAGAAGAATATTTCGTTCATGATAAAGCATTATTATTCCATCAGAGACAATTTGACATTCTGACAGAAATTAAAAATTTAGACATTGACGACTGATGTTGAAATTCATCAGAATGCACAAAATTCAGAAGGGAAATTTTACGTTCTTTTACAGAAAAAGGCTTGACAAACTTGTTCAGATGTGCTATAATAATAAAGCAGTCGATTAAGGCTGCACGGTTGCGAGTGTGCTGGAATTGGCAGACAGGCTAGCTTGAGGTGCTAGTGTTGGAAACGACGTGTGGGTTCAAGTCCCGTCACTCGCACCAATTTCTTTTTGAATAAGAAAACACTTTGGACAGATGGCTGAGCTGGTCTAAGGCGCACGACTGGAAATCGTGTAAGCATTAGTAGTGCTTCGAGGGTTCGAATCCCTCTCTGTCCGCTGAAAAACGGGTATTTCTGCATTGTTGGAAATACCTGATTTTTTATTCAAAAAATCTCCGGCAGGGAATTTGCCGGAGAAAAGTTTTTAAAGAATCGAAAGTTCTTGTTTCGAAATGTCAAAATATTCTTCAAGAATGGCGATATAATACCGGAAAACGATTTTCCCGTTGTAATACATAATATCGCCTTCTTCAGGAATGCCTAATTGAGCGAGGTCGTCGTCGGTTAAATCGGAAAGTTTCACTGTCCGAAGGTCTTCTACAATAATGCCGAGCCGTTCTTTTTCGTCGTCAGTCATTTGATCCAACATAAGCTGTGTTTCATCTGTTTCAATAACTTGCTGTTCTCTTGCGCCGAGGGCAATGACTGTCTGATGATATTCTTCCGGCATCATGGAAAGCACCTGACCATTATTGAATGTTACCTGATAAGCGGCTTTTCCGAGTAACTCCATTTGATGGTCACTGAGACTGACTTCAATATTATCAGAAATTTTATTCAGCTTGTCCGTGATTTGCTGACGGCTTTCCGTCTCCCATTTAATTTCGATATTTTCCGGTTCGAGAAGGGGACGTTCCACAACAACATCATGAGAAAGACCTCTGATTTTGAACCAGAATAACTGGTAATAGACTTTGTCCATGGTGTTACTTTCCACGGAAACTCTTGTGCTGCCGTTGGAGCTGTCTGTTGTGTTATATACTTCATACCGGTATAATCCGGAAGGGGAAACGCCTTCTTGCACGGTACTGGTCACTGTTGCCGGAGCGAACAAAGAATTTACTACGAAATAAATCAGTGAACCGAGTAAGTAAATCAGTAAAAAGATTGTTCCCCAGACAGTTTTAGCAGTTTCTCCGAGTCCTGAAAGGAAAAATATAATCAGCGAAACTGCGAGAATTGGTGTAAGAATCCACCATTGACCGAAATAAATCATTACCGGAAAAACCATAACCGGAAGCATAATTAAACTGCATAGTTTAGTGAGGAGTTGTTTTCTGGTGTACAACATGACTGCCAGTGCAACAACGGAAATTCCGGTAACAATCATACAGGCTTTAGGAATATCCATTAAAACAAGTTGATAAAAAATAGAATGATAGGCGAAAAACACCACAATTGCACAATACAGTACACTAAGCAAAGACAAAATTCGCTTGACCCAGATAATATAATTCGGCGTTGCTTTTTTCTCTGTGGTTTCTGCATGGGCAATATGTTGATGCCGTATTGCGGAAGCTTTACTCATGATTCGAATTATCCTTTCTTTCGTAATTTGTAAATAAACAGATGCGTCTTAAAATATTATACCATTTTTATTCAGAAATGGCAAGTAGTTTCTGAAAATTCTTTTCAAATTTTTTAAAAAAAATACTTGACAAATGAGAACAGATGTGTTATACTGAAAATAGTTTCAATGTGATAAATCCGTTGAACAGAAGTAAGTAACTTTAGTAAACAATGTTCAGAGAGCCGCTGGCTGATGAAAATGCGGTACATATGCACTAAAGAGAATGGGTCTGTGAGGAGCAAAGGAGAATGAAAAGTATCCTGCGCCGTTATGCTCAACGTTATCTGAGCAGGATATGTCAGTATCCGGAAAAGGGACAGTTCAGGGAACTGTCTGAATTTGGGTGGCACCACGGTCAATCGTCCCATAGTATTATGGGGAGATTGGCATTTTTTATGCCTTTGCAGAATGCACAGAAATCAGACAAGGAGGGAATTTTTATGCTGTTTCCATCATTGGAGGAAGTCAAAACGCTTGCCGGACAGTATACCACAATTCCGGTATTTTTCACTTTTCCGGCGGATCACAGAACGCCGGTAAGCATTTACACGGCATTAGCGGAAAAAGAAGAAAATGCTTTTTTGCTTGAGAGTGTCAGCAATGGAACGCAATGGGACAGATATTCATTTATTGGATTTCACCCCGTTCAGGAAATCCGTTCACAGGGAACGCAAATGCATATCCTTACTGAACAGCATCATGAAACAATCACGGAAGAGAACCCTTTCCGGAAATTACAGGCAATGCTTGAACAAAGAACATCACCGAAATTTGATGATTTGCCGTATTTTACAGGGGGGTTAATCGGGTATTTCGCCTATGATGCAGTAAGATACACAGAAAAGAAATTAACAGGCGTTCCGGAAGATGACATTCAAATGCCGGATATTCATTTGTTCGGGTATGATGAACTTGTTGCCTATGACCACTTGAATAGTAATGCTTTAGTGATAATTAATCTGCACACGGAAAAAAATCTGGAAGAACAATATCAACATGCGGAACAAAGAGCAATAGAACTTGCTGCTAAAATTGACCAGAGCGACTGCCGGGGACAGTATCGTGACGATGAACCCGCAATACAGGTAAATTCCAACGTGACGAAAGAAGAATATATTTCTATGGTGAATCAGGCGAAAGAAAAAATTTACGCCGGAGATATTTTTCAGGTTGTGTTATCACAGCGGTTTGAAATTGAAAATCCGCCGTCAAGTTTTGAAGTATACCGCCGTTTACGGGCAACGAATCCGTCGCCATATTTATATTATTTCAAAACGAAAGAATATGAAATTGCAGGCGCATCACCGGAATTATTAGTTAAAGTGAATGATGGCATTGCTTCAACGAGACCAATTGCCGGAACACGTCCGAGAGGGAAAACCCGTCAGGAAGATTTAGCCTTAGAGAAATCGCTTTTCGCAGATGAAAAAGAGCGTGCAGAACATACCATGCTTGTAGATTTAGGGCGGAATGATTTAGGGCGAGTCAGTGAATATGGTTCAGTAGAAGCGACAGACTTCATGTATGTGGAAAGATATTCTAAAGTGATGCATTTAGTTTCTGATGTCAGAGGGAAACTCAAACTGGAATGCAAACCTTTAGATGCTTTACAGTCAGTATTACCAGCAGGAACGCTTTCAGGTGCGCCGAAAGTCAGAGCAATGGAAATTATTGACGAACTGGAAAATAAAAAGCGTGGTCTTTACGGGGGAACGGTTGGTTATTTCGGGTATAACGGAGAAATTAATACTTGCATAGCCATCAGGACAATTTTATTCCGGAATGGAAAAGCTTACATTCAGGCGGGAGCAGGAATTGTCGCAGATTCCGAACCGGAAAAAGAATTTGCAGAAACGACCCATAAAGCAAAAGCCATGCTGAACGCAATTAAGGAGGCACGGAAATCATGATTTTAGTAATTGATAATTATGATTCATTTACGTATAATCTTTGTCAGTATATCGGGGAAATGCATTCGGATATTCTGGTAAAAAGAAATGATGAAATCACAATAGAAGAAATTGCTGAGAAAAAGCCGGAAGCGATTATTATTTCCCCCGGACCGGGGTATCCGGATTCAGCAGGAATTTCTGTAGACGTTGTCAAGACGTTTTCAGGGAAAATACCAATTTTAGGGGTATGTTTAGGGCATCAGTCCATTGTGCAGGCGTTCGGAGGGAAAATTATTCCGGCGCATCAGTTAATGCACGGGAAAGCGAGTCAAATTCGTTTTGAAGAAAAAAATCCGCTGTTTCAGGGCGTGCCGATTCCGTTTACAGCAGGGCGGTATCATTCGTTAATTGCTGATGAAAACGCTTTACCGGAATGTTTGCGAGTGATTGCGCTTGATGAAAACGGTCAAGTAATGGCAGTAGCGCACAACACAGACAAAACCTATGGTTTACAGTTTCATCCGGAGTCTATTTTAACAGAAAGCGGAAAGAAAATTCTGAAAAATTTCTTAATTCTTGCAGGGATTCTTCCCGCCGAACCGGAAGAAAAGAAAGTGGATTTAAAGCCATATTACAGCAAACTAATTCAGAAACAGAATTTAACTATGGCAGAAGCGGAAGAATGCATGGATATGCTGATGAGCGGGAAAGCCTCACAAGTGCAAATTGCAGCAGTGTTGACAGCGTTAGCCACTAAAGGGGAAACAATTGATGAAATTGCAGGTTTTGCAAAAGGCATGAGAGCGAAAGCAAGCCTTGTTCCGAATGCGGAAAACAGCATTGACATTGTCGGCACAGGGGGAGACCAGTGTGCATCTTTCAACATTTCGACAACTTCAGCATTTGTGGCAGCGGCAGCCGGAGCGAAAGTAGCAAAACACGGAAACAGAAGTGTTTCCAGTAAAAGCGGTGCAGCCGACGTATTAGAAGCATTAGGCGTAAAAATTGCCTCAAAACCGGAACAGGCGAAAAAATGTCTTGAGTCAACAGGATTATCCTTTTTATTTGCGCAGAGTTATCACGCAAGCATGAAATTCGTCGGACCCGTAAGAGGTCAGCTCGGTGTGCGGACAGTGTTCAACATTCTGGGACCCTTAACGAATCCAGCAAGGGCAGATTATATTGTTTTAGGCGTATATGAAAAGCCCTTAACGGAAATTATGGCGAAAGTTCTTCAGCAAGTCGGCATTAAAAGAGCCATGATTGTATTCGGAAATGATGTCATGGACGAAATTTCCATTTCTGATTCAACAACGGTGACGGAAGTCAACGGAAAAGAACTGAAAACTTATGAAATCACGCCGGAAGAATTTGGTTTACGGCGTTATGACAAATCAGAAATTGTTGGCGGAACACCTGCGGAAAATGCCACTATTACCCGTGAAATTTTATCCGGAAAATTAATCGGAGCAAAACGGGATATTGTGTTAATGAATGCCGGAGCGGCGTTGTACACTTACGGCGTAACGGAAACGTTAAAAGAAGGCATTCAGAAAGCAGCGGAAACGATTGACAACGGTTCAGCTTTAGCGAAACTGGAAGAATTTATTCAGTTTACGAATACAATGGAGGGCTGAAATGATTCTGGAAGAAATCTGTAAACAGCGGCAGATTCAGCTTGAAACGGAAAAAAAGCGGATTATTCCGGCAAAAATGCGGCATTTAGGAGAAAATGCACCACAAAAGGAAAATTTTATTCAGGCGTTAAGTGGTGCAGGATTATCCTGTATTTGTGAAATTAAGAAAGCCTCCCCTTCAAAAGGGTTAATTCGTGCAGATTTTCAGCCGAAAGAATTAGCAAAAGCATATGTTTCAGCTGGAGCGGAATGTATTTCCTGTTTAACGGAAGAGCATTATTTTCAGGGAAGCGGCGCATACCTGAAACAAGTCACAGAAACGGTGAATATTCCGGTTTTAAGGAAAGATTTCATTATTGATGACTATCAGATTTATGAAGCGAAATATTTAGGCGCATCAGCAATATTACTGATAGCGGCAGTATTAGCATATTCTCAAATGGAAGAATATTTCTGTTTAGCGCATGAATTAGGTTTATCCTGTTTAATGGAAGCGCACACGCCGGAAGAAATGGAAACAATTCAGCGGTTAAATCCGAAATTGATTGGCGTAAACAACCGGAATCTGAAAACTTTTGAAGTCAATCTGCAAACAACAGCAGAATTAGGGAAATATAAACAAAAAGGGCAATTATTAGTTGCGGAAAGCGGAATCCGGACTTCATCAGACATGAAAACCGTTCAGGAAAATGGTGCAGATGCTGTGTTAATCGGGGAAACGCTGATGAGGAGCGAAAACATTTCCGAAACACTTCACGCATTAAGGACAGGCACACAATGAACGTGAAAATTTGTGGAATCCGGCGGATAGAAGATACGGAATATTTGAATCAATATCCACCGGAATATGCAGGGTTTATTTTATCAGAACAATTCTGGAGATATATTCCGCCGGAACAGGTTGCTATTCTGCATGAACATCTTGACCGGAAAATTAAACGGGTAGGCGTGTTTGTGAATCCAATTCCGGAAGAAATTTTCCCTTATGTGAATTATTTAGATGTCATTCAGCTGCATGGTGAAGAAACAGAAGAATTAATTGCTTTTCTCCGGAAAGAAACAAATTTGGAAATTTGGAAAGCGGCGAGAGTACGCACACCAAAAGACATTCAGAAAGCAGAAACTTTACCTGTAGATAAATTAGTACTGGACAGTTATTCAGGAATAGCGCACGGAGGAACGGGAACGCTTGCGCCATGGGAACTGATTCAGCAGCACAGACCGAAAAAGCCGTTTTTCCTTGCCGGAGGGATTTCTGTTGACAACGTCATTGAAGCAACAGAAGCCGTTCACCCGTTCGGCGTGGACGTTTCCAGCGGTGTAGAAACTGACCGGAAGAAAGACGGCGGGAAAATTAAGGCGTTAATCCAGAAAATCAGAAATCAAGAGAGTGAGGAATTTAGTCATGAGTAAAATCGGAAGATTCGGAAATTATGGCGGTCAGTACGTTCCGGAAACGGTAATGAATGCCGTTTCGGAATTACAGAAAGCTTATGAAAAATACAGCAAAGATCCGGATTTCCTGAATGAATTGCAGGAATTATATCATCAATATGCATTCCGTCCGTCTTTGTTGTATTATGCGGAAAAAATGACAAAAGATTTAGGCGGGGCGAAAGTGTATATCAAGCGTGAAGACTTGAATCACACAGGTTCGCATAAAATCAATAACGCATTAGGGCAGGTATTATTAGCTAAAAAAATGGGAAAAAAGCGTGTCATTGCAGAAACGGGAGCAGGGCAGCACGGAGTAGCCACAGCGACAGTATGCGCTTATTTTGACATGGAATGTGAAATTTATATGGGACGGGAAGACATGGAACGGCAGGCGTTGAATGTTTACCGAATGGAACTTCTCGGAGCGAAAGTCACTGGCGTTGATTCCGGAACAGCCACATTAAAAGACGCAATCAATGAAGCAATGCGTGACTGGGCAACGAATATTGCCACAACATTCTATTGCATAGGTTCTGTTATGGGTCCGCACCCTTATCCGACAATGGTACGAGATTTTCAAAAAATTATCGGCATTGAAGCGAAAAAGCAGATTCTTGAAATGGAAGGCAGACTTCCGGATTGTATTATTGCCTGCGTGGGCGGCGGTTCGAATGCAATGGGCATTTTCTATGATTTCATTCCGGATAAATCCGTGCGTTTAGTTGGTGCGGAAGCCGGCGGAAAAGGTGCAGACACGGAATTTCATGCGGCAACGCTGACAAAGGGCGACACAGGCATTTTCCACGGTATGAAATCCATTTTTCTTCAGAATGAAGAAGGGCAGATTGCACCGGTATTTTCCATTTCAGCAGGGCTTGACTATCCCGGAATAGGACCTGAACATGCATGGCTGCACGACACAGGAAGAGCGGATTATCTCAGCATTACCGATGAAGAAGCAGTGCAGGCGTTTGAATATTTATCTAAAACGGAAGGCATTATTCCGGCAGTAGAATCCGCACATGCAGTAGCGGCGGCATTGAAAATTATTCCGACAATGCAGAAAGACCAGATTGCCATTATTAACCTTTCCGGCAGAGGGGATAAAGACGTACAGCAGATTGCTAAATACAGAGGGGTGGATTTACATGTCTAATCGAATTGAAAAAACATTCGCACAACTAAAGGCAAACAACCAGAAAGCTTTAATTACGTATATTGTCGCCGGAGACGGTGGAATTGATTTGACGGAAAAAGCCGTTTTGGAAATGGGAAAAAATGGTGCAGACATTGTAGAAATTGGCGTGCCATTTTCTGACCCGATAGCAGAAGGGCAAGTCATTCAGGAAGGCAGCCTGCGGTCATTACGGGACAATCACACGACATTGAAAGACGTATTCCGTTTAGTGGAAAATTTACGGAAACAAACGGAAATGCCATTATTATTGATGTTGTATGCGAATACAATTTTCCGTTCAGGGAAAGAAACATTTTTCGCAAAATGTCAGGAAACAGGAATAGACGGCGTAATTGTTCCGGACGTTCCTTTTGAAGAACATGATGAATTTCTGGAAACGGCAAAACAACATGATATTCGGTTCATTAGCTTAGTGACACCGGCATCAACGGGCAGAATTGAAAAAATTGCCGCTGCAGCGGAAGGCTTTTTATATTGCGTGTCTTCCGTAGGCGTAACCGGAATGAGAGACAAATTCAGCACAGATTTTGATTCTTTTTTCAAAGAAATTGCTGAATACACGAAAATTCCCTATTGTGTAGGCTTCGGCATTCGCAACGGGGAAACCGCTAAAAAAATGGGTACTTATTGCGACGGTGTGATTGTTGGAAGTGCAGTAGTCGATAAAATTGGAAAATACCAGCAAGACGCTTTACCGAAAATTGCAGACCTCTGTCAGGAATTAAAAGCCGGACTCAATCAGCAATGAAACGCAAATTGGGGAAAAAATCGGTTATATTACCCAAAATTAAGACGTAAATGGCATGAACTTGCACAGAAATGCCGATTTTCAGGAAAAATCTTGACAAATTGCTTGAAATCGTATATAATACTAATATATTCACTTTATGTTTTATGGAGGAGTTCATATTATGAAAAAAGCAGAATTAATTCAGGCTGTAGCAGAAAAAACAGGCAAGCCGAAAAAAGAAGCCGCAATTTATGTGGATGCCATTCTGGACAGTGTAACAGATGCGCTGGTAAACGGCGACAAAGTTACTTTAACAGGATTTGGTGTGTTTGAAGTGCGTGAACGTGCAGCGAAAATGTGCAGAAATCCGAAAACGCACGAAATGCAGGAAGTACCTGCTTGCAAGGCACCGGCATTCAAGGCAGGTAAGACGTTAAAAGAAAAAGTTAATAATCAGGAGTAAGAAAAAAACGCTCTCCGCTGAGGAGGGCGTTTTCCCTTATGAATTAGAAATGAACATTAGTTTTTGTCAAGGTTGCTGAGAATTTTCACTCCGCCAGTAGACTGAACTGTCTGCATGTACAGTTTATTGCTTTCTTCGTAAGCCTTATCTAATTTTTCCTGAATAGCGTTCTTTTCGAGGAGAACGGCTTCATAATCGGCTTTCAGGCGGTCAATTTGTTTCTGAAGGGACTGTGCAGCGACTTCAGCATCTTTTTTCGCCATATTGGTTTTGTAACCGTGTTCTTTGCCGAGTTCTTTTTCTTTGGCTTCTGCGCCTTCTTGCTGGGCTTTTTCGAGAAGTTGAGGAATTTCGTCAATTTTAGCCTGAAGTTCGGCAACGAGTTCCTGTTTGCTGTCAATATCCGCCTGTAATGCGGCAATTTCGGATTTAATGCCGGCAATTGCCTCTTCCCGTTTAGCGAGTTCATCTGACCAGAGGTCATCATCTTCTTTATGGGTTTTTGTCAGTTCGTAGCGATACTGTTCTTCTTCTGTAGTTCTTTGCAGCATGAGGGCTTCTTTCTCTTTGGCAATTGTTTCTTCTGTTTCCAGTAAACGCTGATTTGCCTCATCAAGTTTCTTTTGATTGTTTTCGGAAACTGTTTCGGCATCTTCGGCAAGAAGTTGCTCTAAAGCCATTCTCTGTTCGATGTGGGATTCTTCCTGTGAAAAGTTGTTGTTTTTGTTCGTGTTAATCATGGCAACGAAATTCACGAGTTCCTGTTCAATGGCAAGAAGTAAAGCATATTCTTGCTTTTTGAGTTTTTTAGCGGCATTCAAGGCTTCAATTTCGTCCTTGATTTCAGGTTTTAAATAATTCAAATCGGTATCCTCCTCTTTGGTTGATTTCATGGCAGGTTTTGCAGGTTTTGCCGGAGCGGCAGGTTTCGGAGCGGGAACAGCAGGTACGGGAGAAATTTCAATTGCAGCAGGGGAAGAGGGAGAAAATTTTTCCTGTAACAGCTGAATAGCGTTCAGAATATCGGCTTTAGTGCTTTTAGAGCTAATGCCTTTCGCCTGTGCCGGAATGGAAACTTTCTGTTCTTTGGCTTTTGAAACGAGCCGTTTGTATTCTTCTAAAAGTTCTTGTTTGGTATTTTTTTCGCTGATCATGTAGACCTTCCTTTCAGGGAATCAGGGAATTACTTTTTTCCCTGACTGGGATAGGGGTGATTATCTGCATTCAGAATATTGATACCACCAATAGAACGGACTGTATCACTGGTAAGCTGACGGCTTTCAGCGTTGCATTTGTCGAGTTTTGCAGAAAGAGTTTCTTTTTCTTTGCAAAGAGCGTCATATTTCTGCTGTAAGGCGTTGAGTTCGTCCTGAAGTTCGTTAATTCTGTTCTGGTTTTCCTTGTCAGCCATCCATTTATGGTAGCCATATTCTTTATTGAGTTCTTTTTCTTTGAGGGCGGCACCTTCTGCCTTAGCTTTTTCAAGCTGTGCAGGAATGTCATCCACTAATTGCTGTTTACTTTCGATTTCGGCGAGTTTGTCAAGGCAAGCCTGTTTTTCATCAGCAATTTCCTTTTCTCTTGTCCGAAGTGCGTTTTCCCGTTCGAAAACAGCTTTAGCCCATTCTTCTTTTTCCTGTTTTCTTGCACGGGTCAACTGGTAAGTATATTCTTCTTTTTCTCGTTTTGCTTCCTGATGATAAGTTTTCATTGTTTCGGAAGTTTTCAGGGAAATTTCCTGTACCTGTGCATCAATTTCAGCAGTTTTGGCATCTAATTCAGCCTGTGCTTCTTCTTCTTTCTGCTTGAGGTCATTCTGGAAAGTTTCGTCTTTCTGTTTCAGTTCCTGAGAAAACTGTTCAGAAACGGATTGCATAGCGTTTTTGACAGCCTGTAAACCGGATTCTTCCACGTCAATGCCGTAAAGCTTTTTGAGTTCGGCTTTTTTGGCACTAATCATGTCAAGCAGTTCAGAATATTCTTTCGTGAAATCTTCACTGAGAATATCCCGTTTGAGGACGGCTTCCGCAAGGGCGAAAGTTTTCTCCATGTTTTCCCGTTCGGTAATGCTGGCAGGTGTTTCCAGTAAACGGGCTTTTGCCTGAATGGCAGCGAGTTCCTGTGCGTAGGATTCAGAAATATAATCCTTTGCACTTCTGGTGTTGTCTAAAATCATGACATACGCTCCTTTTTGAAAATTAATTTATTTACAGTACGGAAGTACTGTGATTCTGTATAAATATTATAACATACTGCGGAAAATTTGTATAGAGTTACTTTTGATAATATTTTGCAAGCGGAAAAGCACACAAAATCTATTGCAAACGCAAAGAAAATATGTTATCATAAAAGGGAAGTGTTACCAGTTTCCGATAAGATAAGAAAGTTTCTTGTCAATATCTGTTCTGGTGTGATGTGATTCAATGGGGAAATCCCGAAGAGATTCGAAAGCGAAAGCGAGTGCCAAAGCTGAACCAACAGGGAAAATATTTTCCAACATGGACTGCGGAAAGCAAAATGCTGAACCGTGTTCATAAAGAAAAATTTTATATCGGCAGTCATGCGGCGTGTTAAGTAATCGTTCTTCTATCCGGTGAATGTAACGGCAAGCATTCCAGAAAGAATTATCTTCCGTGCCAATCAGCACTAACCTGCCCTGAATCTTTTCCACAGGAATTTTCTGATTTTCCTGCAAAGGGTGTAATGCTTCTGAAAAATCGAATACATCACGGAAAGCCATGCAATCATGGCGGCGTTTTGCCTCTTCCTGCATTTTCTGCTGGAGTTCCGGAAAATGGTAGGCATAACGCATAAACGGCAATGGTTTCCCCTGATTGGAAAGAATAGATTCTGTCGTCATAGGTTGTTTTTCCGGTTTCGTTGAACGGGAAAAACTTTCCATAATGAAATCACAAGGGGAAAATGCAATTGTCAGCCGGATTTCCGGAATGAAAGAGGCAGCCGCAAGGGCAATTGTTCCGGTGAAACAAAAACCGAAAATACCAATTTTCCGAAAGCCTTTATTACTTAAGTACTGCACAGCAGCGGCAATTTGTTCTATTGGGTAATTGCGGTAATTGTGAGCAGTTCTTTCCGGTGATAACGCCATAACATGACAATTCAATGAATGAAACCATTTCACAGCGGCTTTCACGGAAAAATGCTGAATATGCTTTTCAGACATCAACAGAAAAACTTTATCTGTCGGTTCAGGGCAAGGATAAAACGCCCCGTAAAAATTATCTTGTTCGGGATGGAAAATCAATTTCTGCATGAGTAAATTCTTCCTTTCGGTGAAATCTGCCGTCTGTCCCCACAAACGGCAGTCCCGAAAGTGGATTTTCCTATATCATGATTATAGTATAACACAACAGACGTTCAAAAGTTTCACAACTGGCAAATTTTTTAAAAATTTTCTAAAATTTTTTTGGAGGTATCTATGGATCACGAGAGAATTATTTACATACTGGATTATCTCAATCATTACACAGACGAAAGAAAACATGTTACTGTGCGAGACATTCAGAATTATCTTTCTTCAAAAACGAATTTGAATGATGTTTCAGCGATTACCATTCGCCGAGACATTAACAGGCTGCAAACTTCCGGACAGGATATTCGCATTATTCACGGAGCGCATAACACAGCGGAATATTTTCTTGTCCGAAAAGGCTTCACGTTCAATGAAATCCGGTTTATTGTTGATTCTGTCAGTATCAATAAATTTTTATCTGACGGGCAGAAACAACGCTTAATTAAAAAATTCGAAGGACTTTGTTCAGAAGCGGAAGTTCATCAGTTAATCAGCAGAATAGCACTGAACAGTCAGGCAGAACCTTCAGCGAATTTACTGGACAATCTGGAAAAAGTTCACCGGATTATTTCACAAACTAAGAAAATCAATTTTGAATATGGAAAATATGACACGCATAAACAAATCAATTATTACAGCAAGCGCAGAAATATGATTCCTTGCAAAGTGATTTATTTCAACGAACGGTTTTATTTAAAATGCATGGACGAGGAAACAGAAACAATCCGCACATATCGCATTGACAGAATGAAATGCATTTCTTCAGGAGAAAGAACGAAAATAAAAGCCGTTATCCCTAAACCGGACGGAATAGTATTAGATATTTTCGAACCGGAAGAATTTGTTTACGTGACATTAAGAGTAAAGCGTTTTCTTTTAGATGACATGTTAGAACAATTCGGGAAATATGTGACTGTCATGAAAGATGACAATTCCGAAAGTGTGTTAATTCAAGCGAAAGTCGGCGTTGGGCATGGGTTTTACCGTTGGGTGATGAAATACGGGCAGGACATGGAAATTATTTCTCCGCAGAAAATCCGTGAAGCCTTTGCGGAAAAAATCAAAGAAGTTTATGACCTATATCAAAAATAATACTGCCATATGCGAAATATGGCAGTAGCAATTCAGGCAGGAACGGGGGCAGATTCTTCCACCGGAACAGATTCTGTATTTTCTGGGGGTTCGGGTTCTTCTGTTGAATGCAGAGAAGCCGTGTAAAGATAATCTAATTTATCTTTCATGCTGTCCCGTTCTTTCATGACTTCTTTAAGCTGTTTTTTCAAATCGGCGAGTTCCTGTTCAGAAGCACCAGCACTAACAGACTGCTGTTGAGAAGAAACAAGCTGTGCATTCTGACTGGTTAATGTTTCGATTTGGGCGTTTAATTCTTTAATGGTAGCTCTAAATTGGGAAGCCTGATTATTCTGGTTAATTTTTTCCTGACTGAGGTCTTGTTTTAATTTGCGCTGGTAATCTTTAGCCTGTTTAAGGCTATTTTCCAGTTCCGCAATACGAGTATTCAAGGAATCTCTTTCGGCGGTGAGTTGTTCTTCTTGCGAGAGGAGTTCAGCGGCTTTTCTGAGATTTTGCTCTTGCTTTTGCTTGTTTTCTTCTTCGCTTTTCTGCAAGTCTTCTTTTTTTTTCTTGTAACGGTCTTTTTCTTCTTTCAGCGTTTCAGCAAGGTGACGGAAAGCGGCGACTTCCTGCTTATAAGAAAGGGTTTCCGCCTTGAAATTAGATTTTTCAATAGCGAAATTTTCCTGTTCTGTTTTCAGCTGGGATTCCAGTTTGAAAATACGGGAGTCATATTGCTGTTTCAATTTTTGAAGTTCTTTTTCTTTCTGTTCATTTTCGATACAGAGCTGGCTTGCCGTGTCGCTGAGTTGCTGAATAATGGCTTTCAGTTCGCTGATTGTTTCGGTGTACTGTTGTTTTGGGTTAGGCATGAAGTGAACCTCACTTTCTTGAATTAAGATTCCGAATCAAGTAAAGCCTTGACTCTTTTCAGGACATTGTCATATTTTTCCTGATATTTCTGTGTTTCCTGAAATTGGGCATTCATTTCTTCTGTAAGGGAATCCGCAAGTTTAAGACCTTTTTCGGAAAGGGAGCGGATTTTTTCCTGAGTTTCAGATTTTTCCATTATGTCATCCTCCGTTTGGATAATTTCAGCAGTCTGTAATCTTATTATAACACAAAAAGGACTTGCTGTCAATAAATTTTTGCAGAAAAATGCACTCCCTGTAAAGAGAGTGCATTTTTTCATATTAAATATTAAGAACGGAGTTCGGCATTTAATTTTTTATGCAGAAGTTTAATTACGCCTGCCGCACAGGATTCAATTTCTTGTGAAGTGAGGGTTTTTTCGAGTGAACCAATGACAAGACGAACAGTAACGGATTTTTTGCCGTTAGGAACTTGTTTTCCCTTGTATTCTTCCACGAAAGAAACATCTTGTAAAAGACCGCCTTTAGTTTTTTTAGAAAGAATTAAGGCTTGAATGTCTTCCCATTTGACGGAAGTGTCCACTAACATAGACAAATCATAATCCATAAGGGGATATTTCGGTAAATGGGTAAACGTATTTGTACGGGAAGTGAACGGCTTTAATTGTTCCTGATCCAGTTCGAACAGAAGAACAGCATTTGTTTTAATGCCGAGGGATAAAGCGATTTTTCTGGAAAGAAGTGCGAAATCGCCGATTTTCTGGTCATTCCGGAAAATGTTCATCCAGATTGTTTCATCTGCCCATGAAGGTTTTTCCACTTGTTTCAGCATTAAAGTTTCCATGTGGGTATATCTGGACATTTGTTCGAGAATGCCTTTCGCCTGACGGAACAAAGAAGGTAAATTCTTGTTATCGCTGGTAAATGCGCCGCCGATATGTTTTTTCTGTTCGGGGAGTTTTTCGGAGGGGTCATAAACAGAAGTGTAATTTTGGTTAAAGAAAACTCTTGCGCATTCGAAAATGGAAAATTCGTTGAAATAGCGGAGGTTTTCGACAACGGCTTTCACGAGGTTAGGCAGAAGAGAAGAACGAATGAACCGTTCATCAGGTGAAGGGGGCGTGGAAATGGCAAGCATCTTTTCCGTATTGCCGAGAATGGCTTCCACATAGGAATCCTGCATCCACGGGTAAGTGAACACTTCCTGCATACCGCACCGGAAAGCGAGATATTCTTTAATTTTGCGTTCAAGGTCAATTTCTAATTGATTGATTGCGCCTGTAAAAGAAGTAGTAATTTTTTCGCCGGAGAAATTTTCGTAACCGTACATACGGGCGACTTCTTCCATAATATCATCTTTAATGGAAATATCCCCAGTAGAACGCCATGTTGGAACAACAACATGCATGATATTTTCCTGGAAAGAAACAGAAAAGCCGAGTTTGCCGAGAAGTGTGGTTAAAGATTCCTGTGAAAACGACTTGCCGAGACGGTGTTCAAGCCATTGCAAAGGCACATCAATTTCCTGCTGAACAAGTTTCACGGGGTACTGGTCACAAAAAGCCGTAATATTCAATTCAGGGTAAATTTCACGGAATAATTGCATTGCCATAGAAAGGGCTTGTTCGCAGCGTTCAGGGTCAATTGCTTTTTCGTAGCGGGAAGAAGCTTCCGTTCGGTTTTCGTAGCGTAAAGCCGTTCGGCGAATGCCGGCAGACTGGAAATTTGCGACTTCTAAAATGACTTTATTTGTTTCCGGAAGAACGGAATCTTTTGCCCCGCCCATGACACCAGCTAAACCAACAGCACTTTCTGTATCAGCAATAACAAGGTCATCAGAAGAGAGGGTTAATTTTTTGTCATTCAGAAGGAGTAATTCTTCCTGTTCTCCTGCACGGCGCACAACGATATGGTCTTTGATATGGTCAGCATCAAAAGCATGTGTTGGCTGTCCGGTAGCAAGCATAACATAATTAGTAATATCCACAAGGGCGTTAATTGGGCGCATACCCACTTTCCAGATACGGTTTTGCATTTGGTAAGGGGAAGGCTTTACAGAAAGATTTTCAATTTCTGCGCCAATATATCTGGGACATCTTTCTGTATCTTCAACGGAAACGTGCATTTCCGGAATGCCGGAATGGTCAAACGGCGTGAAAGGCTTTAAAGGCAAATCATATAAAGCCGCAATTTCACGGGCAATTCCGTAATGCCCCCATAAATCAGGGCGATTTGTCATAGATTTATTATCAATTTCTAAAATGACATCATTAAAATCTAATGCTTCTGCCAAAGGTGTACCAGCAGGCACATCGAAAGCAGATAAATCCGTAATTTCTGCTTCTGATTCAGCGGGGAACAAATCGGAAAGACCAATTTCAGAAGAGGCGCAAATCATGCCGAAACTTTCCACGCCACGGAGTTTAGCATTTTTAATGACTACAGGTTCACCTTCACCATGCCAGCGAACAACCGCACCAGGGCAAGCGACAACGACTTTCATTCCGGCAGTCAAATTAGAACCACCACAGACAATTTCCTTGCATTCGCCGCCAATGTCTGTTTTACAAATGCGTAATTTATCGGCATTCTGGTGAGGGAGAACTTCCTGAACAACGCCGACAATCATATTCTGAAAATTTTCCGCTAAAAGATGAACATCTTCCACTTCCACTGTAGACATTGTTAAATCATAGGCGAGTTTTTTCAAATCCATATTTTCCGGAAGTGCGACATAATCGTTAATCCAGTTGAGTGATAATTTCATGTTTTTTCCTCCTGTTATTTGAACTGCTGTAAAAATCTTAAATCAGCACTATGGAACAAACGGACATCATCAACGCCGTAACGCATCATGACAAGGCGGTCAAGCCCAATATTCACATAAAATCCTGTAAATTCATCAGGATTCAATCCGGCAGAACGGAGAACATTCGGGTGAGGAGTGCCGCCAGGCATAATTTCAATCCAACCAACATTTTTGCAGACACTGCAACCTTTTCCGCCGCAAACGAGACAGCCCATGTCAATTTCAAATCCAGGTTCCACGAACGGGAAAAAGCCTATTCGCATTCTGACGGGGACTTCTCTGCCGAACACTTTAGAAAGAACACTCTGGAGCATAATTTTTCCGGAAGCGAAATCAATATTTTTATCAACAATTAAGGCTTCATATTGGAAAAAAGCTCTTTCATGGCGTGCATCTGTTGTTTCATTCCGGTAAACTCTGCCAGGGTAAACAAAACGGTAAGGGGGTTTATGTGTCTGCATATAGCGGACACTTCCGCCGGTAAGATGAGGACGTAAGCAAAGTTTTTCATTTGTTGCGCCAGTGTCGTGACCTTCAAGCCAGTAAGTATCCATACTTTCACGGGCGGGGTGATTCTGCGGGAAATTCAGCTTGTCGAAAGCATATAATTCACTGGTAATATCTTCTTCTTCGTAAATTTCAAACCCAAGGGAACGGAATGCGTCATTCAAATCATAGCACATTTGCGTGATTGGGTGAAGACCACCGCCGGAAGGCATAATTCCCGGGACAGTCACATCGAAATCAGGGGAAACTTCTGAGGCTTTCAGAATTAACTTTTCCCGTTGCTGTTCAATCTGTGCAATGAGTTTTGTTTTGATTTCGTTCACAATGCGACCGATTTCGGGGCGTTCGGATTTGTCTAATTTAGGCATTTCCTTCATGATTTCGGTCAAAGAACCCTGTTTTCCGAGTAAAGAAGCTTTGACTTCCTGCAAAGTAGATTCTGTATCAGCAGAAAGAATTTTTTCTTTTCCCTCGTGAAGCAGTTCTTCTAATTTTTTTTTCACAAATGATTCCTCCATTTCTGAGTACATAGTTTAGAGCGTTATTATTATAGCATATTTTGCATGAACTGTCAAGCGTTCTGTTCCTGATAAGATTTCCAGGCGGCACGAATCCAATCAGGCACACCGAAATCATATTTCATTTCTTCCGGTTTGGCACTGCCGGCAACAGAAACTAAAGAAAGATACTGATAAACTTCAGCAGGTTCTTTGGTTAAAGCGGTGAATATTTCACGGTTAAGGTTATACCGTTCAAACAGTGGGCGGAAACGTTCTTCATAAACGGAAGTACTGTTAATCAGGCAAAGTTTCTGCACCATACGGAGCAATTTATTCTGGATTCGGGAAACGTGGTCTTTAGAATAGCCTAATTTTTTAGAAATTTCGTTCAGAGGGCAGCCCTGCATACGCATACGAATGACTTCAATATGCTGTTCTTTTTCTTCCGTGTTTTCGATTAAAAATTCGATTACCGTAGGATATTTCAGAATATAATATTCTCCTCTGGTTTTGTCGATTCTGTCAGACTGCATCATGTCCTGAAGAATTTCAGAAAGAATTTTATTATCCATGGACTTAGGCATATCTTCCTGGAGCATAGTTTCGGAAAGTCCTGACATTTGCCTGTTTCGAATTAAGCTGGTAATATACCGGTCAAGAAGCTGCTGCACGTGATTTTCCCTGAACCATGCAAGGAAACAATTTTCTTTGGTGCGGTTTTTTTCAGGCATAGCGGCGCAGAGGTAAAGTTTCAGCGTACGTTGTTTAGGCTGGGAAATATTAAGTTCTTTGAGTTCTTCTAAAAATTCTTCCAGATAAGCGAGAACTTCTTTCGGGGCAGATTTCACAGAAGGGAAAACGGGATTTTCTTTGGAATGCTGGTATCTGTGAATTTCCTGTAAAGTTTTCTCGTCCATATGCGGAATATTTCTGAGCGTGTCCTCACTGGTCAGAACAAGCTGATGAGAATTACGAATCCGAATGCGCAGCAAGCCATTTTTCGCCTTAACGGAAAGGGGCATTTCGTCAACGTAAACAACTTCTTCTTCAGCGAGCATTTCTTCCGTGACTGGTTCGAGGAGTTCTTCTGTTTCTTCATCAAATTCAGGAATTTCTTCATTTTCTTCTTTTTCCTCCCAATCGGTGACAGAAGGAATTTCCGTCAGGTAGTCGGCGTTTTCGTCCAGCAGGGGGAAATCATAATTTTCCTGATTTCGGGGCATGGAAAGCATGTCGATTTCGTTCAGGTCAAGCACAGAAGGAATCTGTGGCAGAATATCCTGAGCGGCTTCTGATAAATCGCCTTGAAATTCTTCTTCCGGACGTTCAGGGACTTCAATTGCAGGGGAAACTTTGGCTTCTTCTTTATCGAACGTGAAAAAAGAAGAAATTTCGGGGAGATTTTCCAAATCAGAATCAGGAGCTTCAGCACTGGTTTCTTCCAGGAAAGAAGGAATATCCGGAATCGTTTCCTGAGCGGCAGTTTCTTCAAAATCGGAAATATCGAAAGGAAGAACAGATTTTGAATTTTCTTCGTCAGATTTCTCATCATTTTCAGGAGAAAAGACAGGAATTTCCGGCGGTGGGGCTTTACGGGAAGACTCTTCTTCAAGGTCTGCAATAGATTGCGCCGCTGATTCAATGTCAAGGGTATCTAACCCTGAAAAAGAGGGTACGTCCAGAACGTCTTCTGGTTCAGTGTCGAGCATTTCCGTGAATGGAAACGAGTTGGCTAAATCATCCAATTCCAAAGTATCAATATTAGAAATAGAAGGCACTTCGGGCAAATCCGGAATCAGATTTGGATTCATCTGCGCATTATTCTTTTTTTCATTTTTCATGTGACTTCTCCTTTTTGTGCCATACAGATGTTATTCCTTTATATTATAGCATATTCTGCTGATAAAGTCAATAGCATTATATGAAAACTTCAGGGCAACAGCATTTACTTTTTCAGAGATAAAAGAACAGAAAGCAAAACTTCAGGATTAAGAGAAGCTTTGAAC